>CAKKRE010000018.1 GCA_919902505.1 Nitrospiraceae bacterium | reverse complement strand
AGCTGGTTTTTGCGCGTTCACCGAAACATATTCGAGTTTTTAGAGGTGCCCTAAATAGCCTTTTCAAAATGGTTGCTAGCAAGGCCGCAGGCGACAAAATACCGCAGGCGTACCCTTGCGGTACGTTGAGGATATTTTCGAGCCGAGAACGCCGCTAGGAGCCATTTTCAGAAGGCTATCAGAAGTACCAGGCGATCCCCCCCATAACCATCCTCGGATTCCCCGGCACGAAGTGGATGTCCGTGACACCCGTTGCCTCATGCCTGAGCCTCGACTCAAAGGCAAAGACCGCTTGCTCCCACTTCGTATTGAATAAGTTCTGCACGAACAGAAACGCTTCGAGTCGCCCATGCGCCAGCTTGATCGGAATCTGGTACCGTTCGGACACATCGACATCGATCCAGGAGGGCGCGCGGATGCTGCGATCTTCCGTCAGCGGGCGAACACCGAGATACGTCGCTTGCAGCTGTGAGGTCAATCCTTCCGGCCACCGCAGAAGGAGTTCGCCATACGCCGTCACTTCCGGCGCCAGGGGAATGGCATCGCCGTTACGGAACTCCGCCTTGGTCCAGGTGATGCTGCCGTTGAAATACACCGGTCCCCAGACCTGCCCGCGTGCTCCGACCTCCATGCCGCGCCGACGGGATGCGCCACGAATTTCTGTCGTCCCTTCGTCACCGACAAACACCAGTTCCTGCTTCATGTCCAGCGCCCACACCGTGGCCGTCAGCTCAATACCGTCCGAACCCCATGGTCTTGATCGAAGTCCGACCTCATAACTCTTGGCTCTCGCCAGCGGCGAGGCGGCCGGAGTCACCGCCGAGCGCGCATCGTTACTATGGTACCCCTCGCCATAGTTCAGAAAGAGTTCCGTTCTCAACCAGGGCCCCAGGATCAGGTTCGCCTTGGGCAACACCAGACCGGAGTCGGCGGTCCCTGACGGTTGCGCGACGCAGGTCTGACAGCGATTGCGCACATCGAAGGTAAACACCTCACTCCGCACGCCGCCGGCCAGGTGCATCCATGGTGTCGGTTGCACTTCCAGTTTGAGGAAGGGGGCATAGGAGGCTTCGGTCATATCCGTATCGCTCGTGCTCCCAAGCGGATTTCTGAGTACTTGCGGCCCGAGCCGCGCATGAATGTGATCGACCCGGGATTGCACCCCAACAGTGGCAGCGCCGTCCATGTCGAACCATCGTGCGGTCTGTTTGTACCCGATGTCCCCGCCGTACATGACTCGCCGATCGGACTGCTGAAACCCGTCGCCGTTGACGAGATCGTTCTGGAAGAACGTAAAATTCGTAAAAAGATCGAAGCGGTAGTATTGCGCATAGGCATTGGCAAAAAACCGGCCGCCTGACGTTGTGTCGTAGTGATAATTGAGCCGGCCGGTGCTGCGCATCGTTCGCCCGCCCTCGGAAGGATCGACTGCGCCGAACCGATCCAACGACCCGTCCTGCACCGCGCGCAAGGGGATCTCCCCCGACGCATTCCATTGAGACTTGTGAAAGGTACCGGTCACCGACAGCTCCGACCGGGCGCTCGGATTCATCGTCGCCTTCCCGAGCAGATTGCCCCGGAAATAACGGTTGTCCTGTTGAAACGGTCCGTTCGTATAGTACCCCTCGGCAGCAATCAGCGAGCGAACACGGTCCGTCGTCGGGGAGAACATCAGCAGGTGGCGCTGCGTATGGAACTGCCCGCCGGCCGACTGCACCACGCCCTCCTTCACCACCTCGCGCGTCCTGAAATTGACCGCCCCCGCCGTGGAGAAATCGCCATACTCCGGCAGATAGGCCCCCTTGTAGACATCGAGGCCCTCGATGGTTTCCGGAATGATGAAATTGAGGTCGGTATACCCCTGGCCATGCGCATGGGAACGCAGGTTGATCGGCATGCCGTCGGCAAAAAATGCGACGTCCGTGCCGTGATCCGCATCGAACCCGCGCAGAAAATATTGGTCGGCCTTGCCGGCGCCGCCGGAATGTTCGACGGCAATAAATCCCGGGATAAGGCGGAGCACCTGGGCCGGGCGCCCTTGCGGCTGGAGGATATATTCCTTGTCGGAGATGAATTGTTGCGACGAGGCCGCCACCGGACGGTCGGCCTCGACAGTCACCTCAGGCACGTCGAGATCAGGCGCGTCGGGATCGTGGGCCTTGATGGGAACTGCCCAACACAGCAGGCCAAGCCATACGACGACAAGAAGCACCGGCCTCACCGACCGATCACCGCAGTCCTTTACCCGTCGTCGTCATGGTGAGCTTGCCGTGCTTCACGCCCTTGACGCTCAGCAACGCGTCTGCCACCTTGCGAATGGCAGCCCCTTTGCCCCTGGCAACCAACACCTCCAGGCAGTGATCGTGGTCGAGATGCACATGCATACCGGCCATGATGTGACCCTGAAAATCGTGCTGGATGTGGGTAAGTTTCCCCGTCAAGCCCGGCACGTGATGGTCGTAGACAAAGGTGATGGTGGCGACCGTCTCCCTATTCTCATCCCACTGCTGCCCGACGAGATTATCCCGAATCAGGTCGCGGATGGCTTCGGAACGGTTCGTATAACGACGACGTTCGATCAGACGATCGAAATCGGCAAGAAGATCCTGGTCGAGCGACACGCCGAAGCGCGCGAGCTTTTTCATGGGATGGTTTTCCGTGCTACGAAAATACTTATCGTGGCACGGATCGTACAGAGCCGTACGCAGATGCGTCAAGCGGAACTCAGAGAAATCTTGTTAGGGACGATGAGCGGCGGGAGGAATCAGACCGGAAGCAGCATGCTACGCAACCAACTGCAGGGGGCCCGTCGAGGCCAGCAACTTGTCGCCTTCACGGTCGATGAGCTGTAGGAAGAGGGCACTCAACTCGGGGTCGAACTGCTTGCCGGCCTGGGTTTCGATCTCAGCCCTGGCTTGACTAAGCGTCGACGTCGCTTTGTATGAACTGGGATGCGTCATGATATCGAAGGTATCGGCCAGCGCGACGATCCTTCCTGCCAGCGGGATCTGCACGTCCTTAATCCCGTGATAGCCGGTTCCATCCCACCGCTCATGATGCGTCAGGGCAATCTCGCGTGCCATCATCAAGAGAGGAGCCCGACTATCCGACAGGAGCTTCGAGCCGATTTTGGTGTGTTGCTTCATCGCCGCCCAATCAGCCGCATCGTAGGGCCCATTCTTCAGAATCACGGCATCGGACAGGCCGACCTTCCCCACATCGTGCAACGGGGCGGTCTTCTTGATCATCTCCACCTGATCCGCAGGCAATCCCTTCATCTCCGCCAGCAACACGGCCATCCGCCCGACACGCCAGGCATGACTTCCGGTCGGGTCATAGCGATACTCGGACGCCAGCGCGAGACGGTTGAGCAGGTCCAACTGGGTTTGCTCCACGATTTTGGTACGCAAGCGGACCTGCGCTTCCAAATGTTCATTGTGCATGCGGAGCTGTCGATGAAGCTGCCTCGTGACCAATTGGTTTTTGATGCGGAGCACCACTTCCGTGGCATCCACCGGTTTGTTCAGGAAATCCTTGGCGCCCTCCGCCAACGCCCTATGCTTCGTCGGGGCATCGAGCTCGCCGGTAATGACGAGAATCGGCACATAGTCCTCGGCGGGAATGACGGCGGCTAACTGCCGCATGACTTCGAAGCCATCCATCTGCGGCATACGCATGTCCGTCGCGATCAGGTCCGGCTTCACTTCTTGGTACAACTGCACGGCCTGCCGGGGATCGCTGGTCGTCGTAATCTTGGAATAACCGGCCTGCTTGAGGATCGCCTCCATCAGTTTGAGGCTAGGCAACTCATCATCGATCAGCAGCAGTTTGACGGCGCTCACATCAAGATCCGACATCGTTACACCCGTGCTCCCGGTTCTCAAATTCTTACAGCTTACCCTACCATCCTCATGCCACATCCCCAATTTCTTTCTGGCTCTCAGCAGGGAGGGATTTCGGATACCGGAGCGTGGACAGGGCCTGCCGGAGTGCCCCCATCGTCAGCGGCTTGCTCAATTCGACATCGACCGCCGTCGACACGGTGTCCGTCTCTTCGATCTGATCGCCACCCGTCAGGAGAAGCACGGGAGTATCGGGTGAGACTTTTTTGATCACTGCGGCCAGCTGGCGACCGGTCATGTGCGGCATCCCATGATCGGTCACAACCAGGTGCACCCGTTCGGGATTGAACCGCTTAATCGCCTCGGCCGCACTGCCGACCACTTCCACACTGTGCCCGGCCACCCGGAGATATTCGCCCGTCACACGGCCCACCAAAGGATCGTCATCTACGACCAGGATCTGTAACCGGACCCCGTCCATGTTGTGGCCGTCATGGTCTGTGCCTGTTTCCGCCTCCGCTTGAATCGGGAGCCGGATACTGAACGTGGTGCCGACCCCGACTGCGCTCATGATGTCGATGGTGCCACGCAACCGCCGGATGATGCCGTACACCATGGCCAATCCCAAACCGGACCCTTTTTCGCCCTTCGTGGAAAAGAACGGTTCGAGGCAGCGCTGACGTACTTCTTCCGTCATCCCCGTGCCGGTGTCGCTGACTTCCACGCGCACCGCATCGCCGTCGACTTTGGTGCGGAGCGTAATCGACCCGCTGTGAGGCATCGCATCGACGGCATTAAACACCAGATTCGTCAGCACCTCGCGCAATTCCGATTCATGTCCGGCCACCGAGGGCACCGGCTCCAATTCCGTTTTGATCTCAATCGCCACGCCGTTCGCCAGGGCCTGATCTTTCCACTTCGGCTGACTGAGTTTCACGCTTTGCTGGACCAGGCTATTCAGATCGACAACGCCGGCCAAGTCGGCTTCCATGCGCGGCCGATAAAAATCCCGCAGCCGGCTGACGACCTTCGCCGCGTCCTTGGCCGCCATATTGATCGTCTGCAAATATTCTTTCAGTTGCGCGGGATCCGCCGACATCTGGGGCGCGATGAGCAGGAGTTCGCTGAAACCCATGATCGGCGACAGGGTATTATTGAAGTCGTGCGCAATCCCGCTCGCCATTTGCCCGAGCGCCCGCAGCCGCTCCTGCTGAACCATCTGCTGTTGCGTCGTCTTGAGTTCGGTCATGGCGGCTTCCAACTGCGTATGGCTCTCCCGCAAAGACGATTCTGCCCGCTTCCGTTCCGCAAGATCCGAGGCGTTGCTGAGCGCCACCGCCACCTGATCGGCCAGCTGACGCAATTGCACGATGTGATCCTCGTGCATGTCGGGCGCCTTCCGGTAACTCAACACAATCCCGCCTAACAGCTCGTGCGAGCGGAAAAGGGGCAGCACCAGCAGGGACTCACTCCCCCGCCCGCTCAGGGCGGCAAACGCCCCTTCTCCGGCCGGCTGCACCAGGGTCGAGCCGTCCTGGTGCGCCGTGAGCAACCGGCTCTCAGACTCCGTCACCGTCACACCCTTCATCGTCGTCTGCTTGCTCTCCGGTCCGAGCCTGGCATACAGCCACCCACGGGTGCGCTCGGATGGATCGATCAATAACACGGCCAGCCCCTGACAGGGAGAAACCTCGCGCAGCCTGGCCAAGACTGTATCGACAATCCGGCTGGGGTCGAGCACCGACAGCACCGACCGGTCGATCTCATGAATCGTGGCCAACTGCGTAAATTGCTGATGCAGCCGGTTCGCCATGGCATTGAAGGAGGCCGCCAGCTCCTCGAACTCATCCCCGCTCTTGACCTGCACCGGCGTCGAAAAGTTTCGCGTGGCAATCCGCCTGGTGCCCTTGCCCAGCTCCTCCAGCGGCACCATGGTCTTCCGGATTTGATTCACGCTGAGCAACGCCACGCACAACAAGGCGATCAGGACGACCAGCGTAAACCGATAGTGAAAACTCGCCAATGGCGCGAGCACCGAGCTTCGCGATTCACTCAACAACACGGTCCAGGGCGCCGTCGAGAATTGGTACCGGAGCGGGATCGCCCAATAGCCTGCGATATAGGCATCCTGCTCATCTCGCCATTCCAATAGGGACATGCTGCCCCCTTCGCCCTGCCCGACTCGCTGCTCCTTCAGCGTGGCCGGGGCGGACGGGCTGCAGAACAGGACCTCCGACGCAGTCCCGAACACACACATGGACATCTCCGCCGGGAGTGTCATGCTGCCGGCCAGGTCCCAGAGATAGTCGCCGTTGATTTCGGCCACCACTGCCGACGTATCGGAATCGGAGAGCCTGACCAGGAACAGGCGCCTGGCTCCCGTGTCATCGGTCACCGTCGTCAGCAGCGTTTTTTTCTGGCGGAGCAACGCCCACTGTGCCGGCGATACGGCTGGAATCAACCGCAGCTCGCCGAGAAAGACGCTCGCCGCACCGTCTCCCGAGATGTGAGCCATGCCCGGAAACCCCGGTGTGCTCGGAAGCGGCTGCGTGTGGACGTCACCCGGCAATGTCGGGGTGATCGCATGGTGCTGTCGGCTGATCGACAGCAGTTCGGCTTCCAGAAGGAGGAGCCGTTGGTAGACGGCCATGCCCATGGCCTTACTCTCCTGCCGCACCCGGCGCTCGGCCTGCTGGGTGAGCTGGCCGGTCACGTCGCTGAACGACACCAGGCTCAGCGCGCCGACCGGCAAGAGGGCACAGAGGATGAAGAGAAAGAAGATCCGGCGGGCAACACGACTACTGAGAAACGACCGTTCGATCTGCACGAGGCCTCGTCCTGCTAGAACTCGACCGCCAGCCCGACGAAACTACCGTCGTTGGCGCGGATCACATCGTCATGGCTCTTCTTCGCCGTCAGCGGCTCCACGCTCTCGCCGTCTTTGCCCATACTATAGAGGTCGTAGTCGGAGTTAATCGGATGAAGAAGGCGATCCTTGCGCGGTTTTCCCGCCGAACCATTCCCGGCCCCCGCCGCATAGGCACTACCCGGCTCAAACCAGTAGGATGTTTTATTCCCGCCGCCGTTGCCGCCCGCGTTCCCGTTTCCCCCTCCACCCCCAGCGCCTCCTGCACCGCCGCCCCCGCCACCCGGCAGGGTCAAATCCGCGATGTTGAGGTATTCATACGAATTTCCCCATGGATCGACGATGTCACCGGCCCCCACTTCGGCCAGCGTGTTCGGAAACGAGTCGTACGCAGCTTCGTACGAATCGATCGCTCGCTCGATGTAGCGAATTTCCGCGATGCAGCGGGCCAGTCTGGCCTTGTCGAGGTAATTCAGATAGTTCGGGATCGCCAACCCCGCCAACGCGCCGACAATCGTCACGGCAAACATCAATTCAATGAGCGTAAAACCCTGCTGCCCGCGGCGGTGTGTGCTGTGCGTCATACGCGACCTAAAATCCCGATGCAGAGGGCAACGGCGCCGGACGGGCCTCGATCACATCCGCCTTGGTCTGAAAAGGCTCCATCGCCTGCGCGAGTTGATCGACGGTGGATCGAAGCCGATCCGCCTCCTGCTCCACCTCGCGAAACGAACCTCGCACCGCCGCCTGCTTCAATCGCTCCAGCTGCGGAGCGATGTCGGCATGGTGAGATTCGATACGGGCGATCTTCTCCCGCAAGGCGCCGACCATTTCACCCAAGCATTGCGCTTCCGCATGAAGATAATCGCTCTTGCGAATCGAGGTGCGCACGGTCAGGTCGCCGCTCGCCACAGATTGAAAAATCAGACGGAAACGGAAGAGCGGGCCGGCGATCCGGTGCGAAAAAAACACGCCGTGCACGAGCAGGAGAAGAGACACCACCGCCACCACCGGCCAGAACCGGCTGTGCAACAACTCGAACTGGTCCGCTACCCGCTGGGCCTCCGTCGATGAAAGTGACAGATGGTCCAATTGCAGCATCAGAGGAAGAAACAGCGCCGCCGACACAGCCGCAATGACCACCAGGACATAGCAGAAGCTCAGCATGAGAAAACGTGGCTGCACCGTGTCCCACAGAAAATAGCGCCGAAACCGTGGTCGGCTCATGATGTCGCGACCTTTCTCGTCCAGACCAAATGATCCTGATTCTTGTAGACAATCCTGCCGCCGGCGGACGGCTCATAAAAAAACGCCAGTTGAAACATGGTTTGGTCGGCACCCTGATAGGACACGACGAAGAGGGTCTTGGCCCCCTCGCGGCTTTCATCGATCTGTGTGATCACATACCCATTCGCCGTGACGGCGCTTGTGCCGAATCCGATCCGGCGCTCATCGATAAACATGTGTTGGTCCCTGTAGCCTTCGGCCGCAGTTTCCCACACTCCGAGCAGGTAGGACGGCGTCGCTTCCGGCTCAGGCGCACAGGCCGCGCATAGCCAGAGCGCGAGCAGACAACTCACCCGCGAGATCGTCCACACGATGCACCTCTTTGAAGTGGAATCCTCTGAATCTCTCTGATACCGATTCAGTATGCCGTACCTGCGTGCAAATTCAATTTCTTCGAAAGTTTCCACAGGGCATCGACCCGGCTTCACGGCGCGGGTCGGCGGCTGGCAGGCTGGAAACACGCGATGATGGCACCATCCAGAGCGATCAGCGCCTGTGCGGTGTCAACATTCGAATAGCTTGTCCGTCGAACAGAACGTATGGCGTAGAGCACGTAGCATAGAGTCCGAAAGGGAAGGCCATCAGCCATACGCTCTTCGTCCCCGCGTTTCACGTTTGACGTTTGACGTCTTCCGTTTCACGACGACCGAGAACGCCGCCCGAACGGACTTATTCGCTTTGGATGGGGATGTAGAGCAGACTGCCCTGACGATTGATGAGCAACAGCGCGAGGTCGGTGGATCGGAGCGGCTCGGCAAGCCGCTGAAAGGTGCTGAAGTTTGGGATGGGCTGTCGATTGAGTTCCAGCAGCAGATCGCCGGGCTGAAGACCGGAGACTTCAGCCAGGCTACCGTCTTCGATATCCGTCACGACCAGACCGGCATTGACCGGCAAATCCATCTGCCGCGCCAGAGCCGGCGTTACCTCATCGACGATCACGCCCGACAGCGGATGCGCGGTGGAACTGGCGGCATCTGCCGTCTGCGTTTTCTTGGGCCGCTCTCGCGGCGCCTCCTGCACGGTGAGGTCCGTCTGCATCAACTTGGCATCCCGGAGCAACTCGATCCGGTGTTTGCTGCCGATGGCCGCCGTGGCCATCAGATTACGCAAATGGCCGCTGTCCATCACGTCACGCCCGTCGAAGCGCACCACGACATCGCCGCGCTTTAATCCCGCCCGTTCGGCGGACCCTTTGGCCTGCAGATCGGTAACGATCGAGCCCTTCACATCCGGCAGGTGGAAGGTCTTGGCGAGCAACGGCGTGACATCCTGCGTGGAGGCCCCCAGAAACCCCCGGACGACCCGGCCCGTCTTGATGAGACTCTGCATGGCGGTTCTCGCCATGTTGCTGGGAATCGCAAATCCGACGCCGACGCTGCCGCCCGTCGGACTGGCAATGGCCGTGTTGATCCCAACCAACTCTCCGTTGGTGTTCACCAGGGCCCCGCCAGAATTCCCGGGATTGATCGGCGCATCGGTCTGAATGAAATCTTCCACATCGGCCACCCCCACATCCGCGCGACCGACCGCGCTGACGATGCCGAAGGTGACGGTGCGACTCAGACCGAGGGGATTGCCGATCGCGAGGACGAAATCACCGACCGCAAGCGCGCTGGAATCGCCCCAGGCCGCAGCAGGAAGGCCGGTGGCGCTGATTTTCACCACCGCCACATCGGTTTTCGGATCGGTTGCAACCACCCGGCCTTTGAACTGCCGTCGATCGGCGAGAATGACTTCCACATCCACGGCATCGGCCACGACGTGGTTGTTGGTGATGATGTATCCATCCGACGAGACGATCACCCCGGAGCCTTGCCCGTACTGGCGGCGCGGCGGCACGTCTTTGAACATACCGAACGGCAGCCCCTCATCGCTGAAGGCTTGATCGTGCACCATCACCGTCGAGGCGATGCTGACGACAGCGGGAAGCATCTTAGCCGCGGTGGCCCGTACCTGGGCCTGCAAATCTCCGGCTGTGCTGACCCGCGAGGGGCGAATCGTCACTGATTCGGCGGACGAGGCAGACACCGCCGGCCCGACTCCCAACAGGGCGCCGAGCACTCCCGCTGCCAGCAGGCATAGATGAGACCGACCCATCGACATCACGCGAACCTTCCTCCCAAACGGCAGGCCCCAGCCTATCATGCGGCAGAGGCTTGCACACTCAGAACTCATAAATCGGCATGCCGGAGGCGTAACGCGTTGGAAATCACCGAGAGGGAACTGAATGTCATCGCCGCGCTGGCCAACATCGGACTGAGGAGAAGACCGAAGAACGGATACAACAGCCCGGCGGCAACCGGAACCCCAATCATATTGTACACAAAGGCGAAGAAGAGATTCTGGCGGATGTTACGCATGGTGGCCTTGCTCAAGCGGCGCGCCCGGACAATCCCGCGCAAATCTCCCTTTACCAACGTCACCCCGGCATTCTCCATCGCCACATCGGTACCGGTTCCCATGGCAATGCCGACTTCCGCCTGCGCCAAGGCCGGCGCATCGTTGACGCCGTCACCCGCCATCGCCACCACCTGGCCCTGCTGCTGAAGTTCTTGGATGATCCTGCTCTTTTCATCCGGCTTCACACCCGCCCGGACCTCATCCAGGCCCAACTCCTTCGCCACCGCCTGCGCCGTCACGGCATGATCGCCGGTCACCATCACCAGACGAATGCCTTCCTGGCGCAACAACCGCAAGGCCTCGGGGGTCGAACTCTTGATCGGGTCGGCCACTCCGAGCAATCCGGCCGCCCGTCCATCGACGGCGACGAACATCACGGTTTGTCCGGTCTGACGCATCAATTCGGCATCGGCTTCGAGTGCGGGCAGGGAGGTTTCGTCGTCCATGCGTAGGTCTCGCAACAAATCAAGCGTCCCGACCGCCACTTGCCTGGTCCCGACCGTCGCCATGACGCCCTTTCCCGTTTTTGACGTGAACCCCGATGCCGACTCCAATGTGATGCCCCGCAACTCAGCTCCGCTCACAATCGCGCCGGCTACCGGATGTTCACTTCCGCGTTCCACCGACGCCGCCAATCGCAACAGGTCTGTTTCTGCCCAGGGAGATATGGCGCTCACGACACGCAGTGTAGGCTTGCCTTCCGTGAGTGTGCCGGTCTTGTCGAAGACCAGCGTATCGATTTTTTCGATGGTCTCCAGCGCGTCAGCTTTTTTGAACAGGACACCAGCCGCAGCACCACGACCGGTCCCCACCATAATAGACATCGGTGTCGCCAAACCCAGGGCGCAGGGACAGGCAATGATCAGCACGGCGACGGCATTCAACAGGGCATGGGCCAGACGCGGTTCCGGCCCAATCAACGCCCACACCAATCCCGTCATAATCGCAACGCTCACCACGATGGGCACGAAATACCCGGCCACGACATCGGCCGTACGCTGGATGGGAGCCCGGCTGCGTTGCGCCTCCGCCACCATCTGAACGATATGCGCCAACAGCGTATCCGCCCCTACGCGATCCGCCCGCATCACCAGACCGCCGGAGCCGTTGATCGTGCCGCCCGTCACCCGATCCCCGGTGGTTTTCTCAACCGGCAACGATTCGCCGGTAATCATCGATTCATCGATTGCCGTCGCCCCTTCCAGAATCACCCCATCGACCGGCACCCGTTCTCCCGGTCGCACACGCAGGCGATAGCCCACCTGCACCTGGTCGAGCGACACATCTTCTTCACGGCCGTCCTCTCGCAAGAGGCGCGCGGTCTTGGGCGCCAGTCCCAGGAGAGCCCGGATCGCGCCGGTCGTCCGGCTCCTGGCCCGCAATTCCAGTACCTGCCCCAGCAGAACCAAAACCGTGATGACCGCCGCCGCTTCGAAGTACACCGGCACCGCGCCGCTTTCCAGATGGAACGATTGCGGAATCAGCGCAGGGAATAACGTGGCGAACACACTGTAGAGGTAGGCCGTGCCGGTCCCGATCGCAATCAACGTGAACATGTTCGGGCTCCGATGGACAATCGAGGCCCAGCCGCGCTGAAAGAACGGCCAGCCGGCCCAGAGGACCACCGGCGTGCTGAATAGAAACTGCACCCATGCGGACTGCGTGTCGGACAGAACATGCTGGATCGGGTGGCCGGGAAGCATGTGCGACATGGCCAAGACGAACACGACCGCCGCCGGACCCAGTCCCACCCAGAACCGTCGGGCCATGTCCACCAACTCAGGATTCAGCTCTTCCTCGACCGTGACGGCTCGTGGTTCCAGCGCCATCCCACAGATCGGACAGGCCCCCTGTTCCGCCTTCACCACCTCCGGATGCATCGGGCAGACATATTCCGTTGTGGTCGGCAGCGGCTGAATCGAATCCGGCTCCAGTGCCATCCCGCATTTCGGACAGGGCACCGGCTTCTCCTCCAACACTTCAGGACACATGGGGCAGACATACTTCGTCCCGGGAGGAGGCGGGGCAGCGGGCGCAGTCGGCTGAGCAGATGCGGGAGCGAGATACCGCTGCGGATCGGCGCGAAACTTGGTGAGACAGCCTTGGCAACAGAACGAGTAGGTCGTGCCCTGGTAATCGAACGACCCGGCCGCCTTGGCCGGATCCACCGTCATGCCACAGACCGGATCGATGACACCTGTGACCGCTTGACCCGGCGTCGCCGAGCCCAGCATCGGGAGCGACTTTCCCCCGAACTGCCGTGGCGCTGTTGTCGACACAGCGGGCACCGGCGGCACGTACCGGACCGGATCGGCCCGGAACTTTTCGAGACACCCCTGACAACAGAAATAATACGTCTTGCCCGCATGCGCATGAGAGCCGGCGGCGGTCGCAGGCTGCACGGTCATCCCGCAAACGGGATCCCGTTCGCCGCCCGCAATCGGCAGGTCAGGCATCTCAGGCATCGTCTGCATCATCGGCAGCGAACGCCGACCGGCAGCGGGTATGGCGGCGGTCGCAACGGACGCCGTCTTCACAGACTGATCCGGCGCAGCACGAAACCGATCGAGGCAATGGGTACTGCAAAAATAGTAGGTCCGGCCTCCATGGTCGACATGGCCCGCCGCCGTCGCCGGTTCCACCGTCATGCCGCAGATCGGATCAGTCATCATTCATCACTCCGCTGGGAAGCGAGGATCTTATGGCCGATGGCATAGAGCGTATAGCCCGCATTATTCATGACGGTTCGTCGCGAAATCGCCGAGTCACGTTGCGAGACCGGCGCGCGGAGCCGGGAGGACCCAAGGCGTACTCGTGCAGTACGTTGAGGGTCCGAGGGGCGAGCCCGCCGGCCGAAGGCCCGTCGCAGCAGTGAATCGGCGATTGCAGCAGAAGTGCTCATGAATAATGCGGGCTAGTCATGAGCCGGAAGCAACGAACATTCCGTCACTTCCTTCTCTCATGCTCTAAGCCATACGCCATCAGCTATGTGCTCAGATCATTTTCTCGCGCCGTCTCCGTCCAGGATGCTGTGAATGATCAGCTTCAAATTCTCCGGATCGATTTGCTCAACCTTAATGTTGCCGTCGAGCAGGACGGTGGGGGTCTGTTGAATCTTGATGCGATCGCCCCATTTCCGCCCGTCTTCGAAGGCCTTCGCCGGCTTGGCGCTGGCTAATCCTTCTTCGAACGCCGCCGGGTCGAGCCCGACTTCACGAATCAACACTTCACGGATGGCCTTGTCGATGATGCCGATCTTGTCCTTATGGATGGTCCGGAACAGCGCCCGCTTCATCTCGCTGCCCTTGCCCATGGTCTTGGCCTGTTCATACATATCGAAGGCCGTCGGCAGCTTGCCGGGAATCACCGGGTAGCCCACCATGACCGCGTCCAGCTTATTGCCGAATTCCTTTTCCAGAATCGCCAGCCCCTCACCGTCGAACCGGTGGCAATGCGGGCAGTAGAAATCCGCGAATTCAATCAATTGCACTTTCCCTGGCTTGTGCGTCGACTTCTCGTCGCTCAGCACCTGGAAGTTGCCCTTGAGTTCCGCCTTCCCCGCCTGCGCGGTTCCCACGAACCCGAGGGCCGCCACCGCCATCAGGCCCATCAACAGACTGCCCCGCCATCCACGACGCTTCGCCATACGCTGCACTCCTTTTTCAAACTTGGTTCGGTTCAACAGGCTCATCGGCATTATAAACAATGCTCGTCCACTTATGCGTCTGATATAATGCCAACGATGCGAGTGAAACTTCTACAGGGGATCGGCATTGTGTGGTTCGCCGCGGTCCTAGCGGCCTGTGCGTCGTCCGGCGACATGCACGAGTCGGCCGACGGCGGCCCGCACGTTCCGCCGTTTTCTCAGATCAAGGCCGCACCGGACTCGTTCAAGGGACAGACCCTGGTGCTCGGCGGGCAGGTGCTCGCCGCGCGACGCATGAAAGACGGCACGCGGATCGAAGTACTGCAGTTACCGCTCAACGACTCACAACAACCGACGCTCGACCTGATGAAATCGCAGGGACGTTTTGTCGCGGTCCAACGGGACTTTCTGGATCCGGCCACCATTCCCCAGGGAACGTTCCTGACCATCACCGGTGAGATCACCGGCTCGATGACCTTGCCGCTCGACGAGACCGACTATACCTATCCCGTCATCGACATCAAATCGTTCCGCACCTGGATTCCATCGCAAGACTCGACGATGTCCCGCATCCGCCCTTACCCGTATTACAGTCCGTTCTGGCATCCCTACTGGGGACCCTACGGGCGCTTTCCCTACTACTGGTAACCCCGGCCATCTGTCGATCATCGTGTCGACAGCGGTGAAGAAACGACAACGCCCCGTTCATCCACAAGGATGAACGGGGCGTTCGTTCTCACGCAACAGAATGTCTGCGTTACTTGATCATGATCAGCTTGCCGCCCGGCTGCTTGGGATTGAGGTGATCGCGGTACTCGAGCGTATTACCTTGGGTTTGATTAAACAGATCACTCGTCGGAATCCCGATATACTTTGTCTCGCCCGGCTTCAGCGCGACTTCTGCCTTCAACACAAACGGCGAGGCCGCATTCACCTTGTCGATCATTTGAAAGCCACGCTCCGTCGCGGTGGTATTCGTGACCTTGATCAACAGCGGACGACCCGGCCGGACCTTGAAATCGATGACCGTGGTCGGCGGATACCAGGCCTTCAGCGTACCCAGTTCAACGGCATACAGCTGCACATCCACTTCCAACTCTTTGAACGGCTGACCCACGACGGAGCCGGTCTCGAGGTCACCGACTTCGACGCCGCCGGCCTGCAGCGCCAATGCAGACGTTCCACTCGCCAACACGCCCAACACGCCCAGAAAAAGGACCGCAATCCTGCTCAACATAGAACCTCCTGTCAGGTTAAAGAGATGAGGACGGACGATGCTCCTGTGCCAGGCAAGGAGGAAGACCGGTGCCTTCCAACACCTGGCCACCGACAATGTGACCATCGACAATGAGAAACAGCACTTTCATACGTTTGGTATTGTCCGAAAATTTCCCGCTGGCCACCGCCAGCACTTCATGTGACCCGTCGGGCTGAGGCTGATCCGCTTCGATTCTTACGTAATACGAATCGAATCCCTCAAATTCCCGATTGAACGCCTGCGCCCGTAACAACCGCTCCAATGACTCATCGGCGGCCCATACTCCTGACCCGCCGGCCAGCATGAGGATCTGAACCACGGCCACGAAGAGTTTTCGCATGGGGGTCCTCCTAGGGAGTCGAGTTATAGCCTCAGCAGGCTCAACCGTCTACAGATGCGCGCTCACGGATGCCTACCGATGCTACAGGATCGTGCCGTTGAACCGCGGCGTCCTGAGCCGACCAGGACTTGGCTGAACTTGGCCTGTCTCACGAAGGAAAACCGGTCAACTCTGGCAGGCGCACGAGTCCAAGGGGAAGGCCAGATGGCACTCGGCTCCCCCTTGGAACAGCGATCGTCCTACTTGCCCTTGCCCTTCCCCTTGTGGCTCGAAGCCTGCTCCGCATGCGCCAGGGATTCCTCCGCATGTTTCACGGCTTCTTTCGCATGCTCCAGCGCTTCTTTCGCATGCGGATCGTTGCTCGCCTTGACCGACTCTTCCAGATGCTTGATCGCTTCCTTCTCGTGCTCCACACCCTCTTTGGCATGCTTGATCGTTTCCTTCACGTGCCCGCCGCCGTCGGCCAGGGCGTATCCTGCCGGGGCAGTCGCCACCAGCGCGGACACGGCGAACGCGAGCATACCTGAACGTAATACAGTCATCATGATTCCTCCTGTGTGATAAGTGGATGTGGCACTCGATTGGGCGGCATTCTACCGCATTTGCCGCGTCTTGTTCAGTAGGGAAAGAGGAGGCGCACTCACCGTGAGGACAACGCATGACTGAGAAGAAGATGGTGGGAGAGGGAAGCGCATGGGCGTACGCTTCCCTCATCGGAGCTCACTGCGTGGTCAGCGCAGTCCAACCATCGAGCCCCGTCCACACCGATCATCGAATGTCAGCGGGCGTCAGCCAGGGCAGTCGACAGACGCCGCAGCGGCCACGATCCGTTGCGCCCTGATGCGCAGGTGAATCCCAGCTCGCATACATCCATGATTCGTACTGCCTCGTCCCCGCGCCATCCATCGTGAGACCGGCACATTTCTCCATGGCAAACACAGACGGCCTGACCCGATAGGATCCGGGGCCTTCCGGATAGGGCTCGGACTCCACGACGAACGTGGTCCCCACGGGAAACGATTCATAGTCCGGCGTGAGCAGCGCCTTGGGGCACACGTAGAACCGGAGCCGTTTCCGCCCGCCGGGCGATTCCACCGTAGAGGTCACGCTCGGCCAGTCCCGATACCCGAACGGAATCAAGAGCGTCGCAGCAGGAGGCGCCGGGGACCAGCCCTCGCTGATATCGAGGGCAACCGCCAGCAATCGCACGACCGCCACGCTCAACCCCGCCCTGCGTTGAGCGCCCTGAGCCATCTCCGCACGACGCGGTGACGCCACCGCAACACTAACCGGCATGGAGCACCTCCCTTCCTGACGCCTTCACTCCCTATCGCGTGAGTTCTCCGACCGCAGGCCCCTGGCGCATGGCCGCGCCCTGCCGTACGAATCCAGGCTGAACCCGCGCACGGATCGATGCGGCCCGCGCAGCGAACAATCCGGCTTCAACCGGCTGCCCGAGGGTATCGAGCACCTGTGCATAACGTTCCACCAACAACCCGACGGTGGGATGCTGTAAGCCCAGTTGTTCCTGCTGAATCACGAGCGCGCGCTGATACAGCAACTGGGCCTGGGTCCAGAGTCCCTGCTGATCGGCGAGAAACGCCATATTGCCGACGATGGTGCCGGTCAAGGAGGCCTGAGGGCCGGACGTGCGCTCGGCAATGGCCAAGGCTTCGTCGAACAATCGTTGGGCTGACGCGTAGAGCCCTTCGGCCTGATACAGACAGGCAGCATTGTTCAAACTCATCGCCACGGCCGGATGCTCATCGCCGAATCGCAAGCGGCGCATCTTCAGCGCGCGCAAGTAGAACGGTTCCGCCCAGGCATAGAGTCCACGCCCCTTGTACAAGACCGCGAGGTTGTTGAGCACGGGGCCCAGATCGGGGTGACCCGTGCCCTGGGCCTCTTCCATGAGAATCAGGGCCAGGTGATACATCGATTCGGCCGCCGCCTCCCGTCCCTGTTTGCGGTACAACTCGGCCAGGTTGTTCAGGCTGATCGCGACATCGGGGTGCGCCGCGCCCAGCACCTTGCGTTCGATCGCCAGCACCCGTTCATACAGCGGCTCCGCGCGGCCCCAATCGCCTTCGGCATGGGCGATTTCTGCCAGGTTGTTTAAGGCCGCCGCGACATCTTCATGTTCCGGTCCCAATTGTTGTTCCCAAATGGCGAGCGCACGGGTGTACAACGATTGCGCTTCCTGGAGACGGCCCTGGTCGTGATACAGCAATCCGAGATTGTTGGCGGCCGTGGCGACGCGAGGGTCGTCGGGGTTGGCCTGCTCAGCCTCGCGGAGAGCGCGCTGCAAGAGTTGCTCAGCCTCGGCGTAGTGCGCCGCTTCCCTGGCCTTCACACCGTCTAGGAACAACTGCTTCCAGGCATCAGGTCCGGCGGCCCAGCTCCTATCAACGCCGCACAAGGCGATGCCGGCCACCAATGCCATGCGTAACCAGTGCGAGGTTTTCTTCGTGCAATCAGCCATGGTGCGCCACTTCCCCCACAGACTCCGTCGATTCCCTGCCATGCATCCCCCGTGTCCGGCCTCGCCGCACTAACCGCCCGTAGAGCCCCGAAGGGCCGGGGTGAAGGGGGAGGCCATCCCACTCACCCCGGGAGGCAGATCCTGAAGAAGGGTGCACAACCCCAGGATCCGTTTCCGACAGATCTATCGTTTCATCGCCCTGCGCCCACCGAGCAGCACCGCCTTAAGGTGCGGCGTCGGTTCCTGGGGACGCGGATCCGTTCGATTGCCTTCCACCAGCGCCGTCACGGAGACACGAAAAATGCGGAGACTGCCTCCACCGATCTTCGTGGCATTGAGCCGCCCTTCATCGATCCAACGGTAGATGGTCCACTTGCTGACTTGGAGCAATTGCGCAGCTTCTTTCACGCGCAACAGCGGCTGTTCCACCATCTCTCCTACCCCTTCAACACCTTGGCGGTGGATAGGAGCGGCCCGTTACCGCTCCTCCCCCGACTGCAGGAAGGGGCACGAGCCTCCCGCACAACCGGGTCCACCATTCAGGACCGATGCAACACATCGCGGTTCCGTCGTGGGAACCGGCAGCGGAGGTCACAGGTTACGCGCCTGCGCTGCCGGGTGGTCCGGGGTCGGAGGGCAATCCCATCCTCGGACTCAACATACTCGAGTGAAATAGCTCGGGCCGAACGCCCGGACATGGCGGAGCACGGGACCGATATGATTCCCGCCCGGCCCTGGGCCTGGACGACGGGATCGGATTCCTCTGTGCGATGAATCGGTGGCGACGCGCGCCCCGCCCGAACTATCCCCTCACGGGGATCGGCGGCGCGCGGGCATGAAGGGACGAGGGGTCCCCGGAAGTCAGGAGGAACGGAGGGGTAATCGACGTGTGGGATTGAGCGACCCAGGCAGTGCCCACATCACCCTGGGAAATCGGGCCGACATCCGATGTCGCCTGACAGGCCCATGAGCAGAGGGTCGAATGGGATTCCGTGCCTGAATGCTGATGATGACCATCCGACGGGGTGGCGTGGGCGAACGAACAGCCCGGCGCCACGAGCGCCAGCACCACATACACCCAGACGATTCCGAGTGCGAGGCCGGCAATGGTGGCTTTAGAGGTTCGTCGGTTCATGGTCTGATAGTTCCCACGTGCTGTATCAATTACGCCGTTCCACAAAAGTTGTCTACCGACGGATGCTCACGCGTGCTACAAAATGTGAGACCTTGTTCACATTGACCGGCGCATCGCCGTCACTGGCTCCGAAATGAATGAGCCAGGCCACCGGACGTGAGGGTGATGTCAGGCGGATTGAGGAACGTCCGGTACTTCGGAGCTTGGATCGGAGCGGTCGAGGTCAGGCCGTAGATATGTCGTGCGCCGTGATTGCCCCTGCCTACCGACAGATGCCTGTGGATGCGACGGTGATGACGATTCAGTCGAGGTGAGCGGTGAGAAACTGTTCGAGTTCTTTGAGGACGTGAATCCTGTCCTGCTCGCGGCTTAATTGCTCGTCGGCAAACGGGAGTTCCACATATCGATAGGTCGTGACGTTGGCCGCTTTCAGTGCCTCAGCCATGTCGCGGCCATGCGACACCGGCACGGCCCGGTCCATGGCACCGTGCATCAGCAGCAACGGTATACGAATCTCCTTCGTATGAAAGACCGGCGACGTCTCGCGGAGCCGCTCGCGGTCGCTCCACCAGGAACCGATACGCAGTTCGACCACCGGTTTCTGGTTCAGGTACCAACGGCTGTCGGACACGACCTGCGGCAAGTCGGTCACCCCGCCCAGACTGACGGCGCAGCGGTACAAGTCCGGCGTTTTCACCGCACCCATCAGGGCCGCATACCCGCCATATCCAGACCCGACGATGCAGATCCGATGTGCGCTCGCGAGTCCGGATCGAATCGCCCATTGCACCACGTCGGTCACGTCGTCCTGCATCTCCAGTCCCCAACGCTGGAACCCGGCCCGAAGCAACTCATCGCCATAGCCCTCGGTCCCCCGAAACCGCGGGGCCAGCACCGCCCACCCGTGGCTCACAAACCACTGCGTCCAATAATTGAACGCGTCGCGGCCTTGCGACGCCGGTCCTCCATGGGGAAAGACAATCAACGGAAGCTCACGAGCGTCCCGATCCTTCGGGAGGGTCAAGAATGCCGGAACTTCTTTTCCGTCACGCGCCGTAATGAACGTCTCTCGCGACGGCACCAAGCCGGCGGCCTCAAGATCAGGGTACGACTTGCCGAGCAATACCGTCCGCCCGTCGTGTTCATCGAAGAGCGACCATTGCGGAGGATGCGCCGCGCCGCTCGATTTCACGATGTGAAGCCGGCCGTCGTCGCTGCTGCTGTGAATCACGTTGACCCGCCCTGGAATCGCCCGATCGATGCGGGCCTGCAGCCGCTGCGCGTCGAAGTCCCAAAATAGAACCCGCTCGTCCGCCGCGCTGTAACGGACCCCGACCACTTTCTTGCGTCCCGGCGCATACACCAACTCACCGGTCAAATCGTGCTTCGCATCGGCGGCAACGAGGACACGATCCACGCGACGATCGACGACGTTCATCTTGAAGATGGCTGCCTTGCCCTGATGCTGATCTCTCACATAGAGCCAGTCCGGGTCGGCATCGAAGGCCAAGGGCAACATTCCGGTTTCTTTCGCCAGGTCGTACTCGACCAGGTCGCGCCAGAGCGTGGATTCCGGCACTTGGTAAATCACCCGCACGGTGGTGCCGAATTGGCCGACTCCGACCCTCAACCGGCCTTGGCGATCGGCTATCCACTGCAACACATTGCGTACCCCGGGCTGCAATCCTGGATTGGCCTGCACCAGCGTCCGCTCGCCGGAATACACATCCAATTTGTAGACATCGGGAGACAACGGCCGTTCGATATCGAGCGCAATCAAGACATGCCCGGGATCGCCGGGAATGGTGCCCACAAGGCGATCCTGAAATTGAGGGAAGTGTCTTTTCCCGAAGATCGACGGGAAGGAGCTCGCTCGAAGGAGATTGCCGTTCTGTTGTGTCCCGTCCCGGTTCACGGCAAGCAGTCGGGTTTCCTGTGAATCGACGCCTTCGCGTATATCGGCAACCCGCACGCTCACCAACAGCCGTTCGTCATTGGCCCATCGGAACCAGGTGATGACATATTCTTGGTTGTCCGTGGAGACAACTCGATGCGCATCCTGCCCCGTGACCGTTTGGGTATCCAGATAGGTCTTCCCCTCATGGTGACGCAGCACGGCGAGGTGCCGACCCGAGGGAGAGAGTTGAATCGAGGCGATGCGAGGAAGTGAGGCGAAGGCCTCGACAGGTGGAGGCCCGGAGCTGGAATCGGCATAGACCGGTACCACGCTCCAGACAAGCACACAAAAAATAAAAAGTCCGTACATGGCCGGCACGGTCTATCCCTGAAGTAACCAGGACATGCCCATATCCGGGAATACCCGACGGCCTTATTTATCACATGTTCGGACGGCGAGCGTCTATCCTATTTTTCGAGCAGCCTCATCCTGCGAGGGGTGACCCATGGCCGTGTCACCGCTTTTCGCGAATGCACACAGCAGGAGCCCATCCGATGATGGGCCCCTGCCTGCCGCAGCCGGTTAGAATTTATACTCCACCCCTCCGAATGCGCTGATGCCCAATCCCGCGTTGGCATACCGATTGAGCTGATCGTTCACCACCACCGCGCCAGCATAGGTCTTGTCGGTCAAATTACGTCCTTCGGCAAAGAGCGTCCAGTGCTCGTCGATGTTCCATCCAGAACGCAGATTGATGAGCGCATAGGAAGGATTCTTGATCGTGTTGTTGTAGTCCGTATAGAACCCGGACAACGACCATTCGATATTCGGCGCGATCCACCAACCGGACGGATGGTCGTACCGGAACTCCACGTTCAGGCTATGTTCCGGCGCGCCCGCGACCGTATTCCCATCCTTGGCGATCAGCACATTCGGCCCCACCGCTCCGCCGCCCCGCACATCGTCGGTGAATTTGAAACGCGACCAGGTGTAGGCCACACGCGTCTGCAGGCTGTCTTCCCTGCCTGCTCCACCTTGCGCAAACAATCCTTTCTTGAGCACCATGCCTCCGCCGGCTTCCACGCCGGTATGCCGCGTGCCGTTCGCATTTTGGAACGTTCCTTGGTTGTTGATGATCGAGGCCAGAATTTCTTTCTGCATTTCCAGGTTGTAGACGGTCACATCCCAGGTGTAGCGCTTGTCCGCTGATGTTCCTCGGTGACCGAGTTCCAATTGCCATGCCCGCTGAGCATCGAGGTTCAAGAAGCCTGTATTCGGCGTGCCGTTCGCATTAACCGAGGAGAGCAACTCCAGATTCAGCGGCGCCTCATAGGCCCGGCTGGCGTTGAAATACAATTGCGACGTCGGCGTCGTCCGATAGACGAACCCGATCTTCGGGCTGATCGCATCGAAATGCTGTAACGGCCGGTTCGTGCCGGTCGGCGTGGACGGCGTATTGGGATTGAAGGGATTCCCGGCCGGCCCGAAATTATCCACCGTCGCTTGACGTCCGGTGTAATCCCACCTGCCGCCGATCACGATGGTGAAATCCTTAGTGGCATCAAACGCATCTTCTGCATACATCCCGAAATACGTCGTCTTGGCCGTATAGTTTTGCGTCAGCGCCCCGATACTGCCGTTGATGTTCACGAACCGCTGCTGCCGCTGATTGCCGTATCGCGGCTGGAATCCGGCGACGAACGAGTTGTTCTTGCCGAACAACGAGTTGGAGTTGACGTACCGGAACTCACCGCCGACGTTGTTGTTCTCCTGTCGGATCGTCTGAAAGATAGGATGGTCCACATACTGGTTCGAGAAGTAGGGAATGATTTCGAAGTATTGATTGGGAGCGAACTCGTTGTGGTAGGCGATTCCGATACGCTGCAAGTTATAGTACCGCCCGTAGTTACAGACTTGGTTATTCTGATTGCACGCAAAAAACGGCGGGGTGCCGGGAGGGCTCTGTCCGCCGGGCTGTTGCCGGTTTTGAAAGAGCTGTCCCGTGGTCAACGATCCAGGAATGCGCTCCGCAACATTCGCCTGCAGAAAGTAGGCGCGGATTTCCTGGTGGTTGCCGAGCTGCAAGCCGATGTTGGCGTTGATGCGCTCCCGAGCCTGCTGGCTGTTATCCTGAAATCCATCCTGGCGATTGCCGGACACGCTGATGTAATAGTCCATCGTCGCGCTCATGTTGCCCACCTTGAAGGGCTGCAGGACCTTGCCGCTGGACACCTGCCCGCTGACCATCCCGAAGCTGCCGCCGAGCATCCGCATCTGTAGCGTCGACGCGCTATACCCGGTGCGCGGCACGAAATTGATCGCGCCACCGATGCTGTTCGCGCCGTACCGCAGCGCATTCGCGCCCTTGTAGACTTCGATGCGCTCGTAGGCCAGGAGGTCGATCGATTCGAAGTCTGAAAACCCGTCGGCATCGCCGAAGAAGATGCCGTTGATGAGAATATTGATCCCGCGATGATGGAAATTATTGCGCAACGAGGTACCACGAATTTGAAACTGTCCCTCATCGGCGCCGAAACGCGATTGAAACCGCACGCCGGGGGAGAACTGCAGCACGTCTTGCAAGTTGAGCGCGCGTGACTCGGTGATCTGCTTTTCCTCGATCAGGATATTGCTGCCCGGCCGGCGAGCAAGTTCCTGCTTCACATCCTCGACGTTTTCGATGCGTTTTCCCTTTACTTCGACCGCATCGACCACGACGACCGGCGCTTCCTGATCGGACGGCTCCTCGGCCGCCCGCGCGACAGACGGTTCGATCCCCATCACCAAGGCGGCGGCCAGACAGGCCACTGCCGCTCCTCGTTCCCACCACACCACTGACTTCATCTTTCGACTCCTCCTGCGCAAATGAATGGTAAAAGATCCAATGCTATTGAATGACCAGTCCAGGCCCCCTCACTTGTCAGTGAGTCCTGTGCCCGGCCCCTGAAGGGGCGGCGCCATGACGGAAGGAATGATCGAGGCTGACACCCTGCTTGAATCGCCGCACGATGCCCTGCACCTGCGAAAAATCCTCGACGGGATTGCCGGCCAACGCGACAAAGCTGGCTTCATATCCCTCCTCGAATCGCCCGATCCGACGGTCGGGGAAAATCGAAGTCGGCGTGTCCTCACACCACATCTTGAGCAGGGTAAGGTTGTCGAAGAGATGGAACCGGTGCAGCTGCATCACTTCCGCCAGCGATGTCTCGGCATGGTCGCTACCGACCACGACGCGCACGCCCACGCGATGGAGCAACGCAATGTTGTCCTTGAGAACCTGTGACCATGATTCATCCGGCGCCGTTGAGTGAGGATCGGTCGGCCCGGTTGCATGCCCTTCGTGGTGCCCGTGCGGATGATGTCCCGGAACGGAGGGCATGCCGCTGCCCGCCACCGCGGTGGTCACGACCCGCACGTGACGTTCCAGGGCCGACCGAGCATCCGCTTCCGTGAGTCGGGCGGACTCCGCATCAGCGGCACTGTTCACCAGCCATCCCGGCACATGCGCGATCTCATCGACGCCCGCACGAACCGCCTGGCGAAAATCCGCCGCCGTTTCGACATGGGCCGTCACCTGCAGCCCTGCGGCATGGGCCTTCGCGACAATCTGTGACACGAGTCGCGGATGGAGACCGCTTCGTTGCGGGGACTGTCCGGACGTTCCGGTCGCGTCCTCGTCTTCGGAATGCACGAGATAGACTTTCAGGAAGTCAGGTCGGCCACTCGTGATCAACGGCCATTTCGTCTCCAGATCGGCATCGGTGTCGAGCACGATGTACGACCGGTTCTCAAACCACCCCCGCTCGATGGTCCCGATCACCGGCTCGTATCGGCTCGTCCGCAAGACGTCCTCATACAGCGCAACGGGATGGCCGCCCCGCCCCGTCAATCCGGCATGGGCGAAGGTCGCATCGATGCTCGTCGGTTGATTGACGGCGCTTCGAATCTGCAATGCAAAGTCCCGGACGTTGTTCGGATTCTTCACGTAGAACACGCCGTCCTTGAGATACCGCTCTGCCACCGCCTGAACATTCCACGGACCTTCCACGTTGTGATTGTGCGCTTCCCCGAACGGCGGGACGATGAACAGGCCGGAGAGGTCCACCGTTTCGACCCGCCCCTGCGGCGGGGTACGCGTCAAACGTCCCTCCACTGAATACCAGGTGGCTGCCTGAAACCCCTGTCCGTCGAACCATCGGCCGTTGGTGAAGACATAGGAATCGCTCCCAGACGGCCCGGTCTGGTGCGAGGCCTTCGACGATGAGGACAGGCCCGTCCCTCCCGCGCAACCGGCCAGCAGAAACACAAGACACAACAGAATGCGATGCATAGATCCTCTCACCCGAGCACACAAGCCCGCATCGGCCTTCTTACCGGCCGATCGCAGTCCCTGCAACGCACACATCAAACAGTCAGGTTCATTTCCTGCGTCTTATTGTTTTGCACCAACCGGTCCAGCGACGTGCGGAACACCCTGAGGCTTCCTCGGCCGATCTTGGTGCCCTCCAACCGCCCTTCCTCCACCCACCGATAAATCGTCCAGCGGCTCACCGCCAACACATCCGCCGCTTCACCGACCCGCAGTAGTTGCTTGTTCATGGCAACCTCCTTGTTAAGCGTGGCAGCCCGGGACAGGGGCCTGTCCCGAATTGCTCTCTAAAAGAATCCTAACGTCACACCGACATACACGGATCGGCCATAGCCGGGCAGGAACGCCTGCTTGTTGGCGTCAGCCGTGCTATCGGCCACCACGGTGCCGGAGGCCGCATATTTCTTGTCGAAAATATTGTCGAGCTCGACATAGGCCTTCACGAACTTGATGAACCGGCTGTTACGCACCGGATACGTGTAGTTGAGGTTTGTGTTCATAAGGATATAGCTCGGAGAACCCAACGTGTTATTGTTGTTGATGAAAAAGCTATCCGCCCACGTCCCCTCGACCCACGCCCCGACGCCGGACCCGGCATGGTTGTAGGCAATCTTGCTGTTCAAGACATTCTTCTCCACAGCCGGTATCTGATGGCCGGCCTGATTGATGCGCGTGATCACGCCACCGGCAGAAAATTGATCGGTAAACTTCACGTACTTACTTTCCATGTGCGTAAACGCGCCGCTCCAACTCAAACCGGGCGCCACATCCGGGAGATACTTCCACGCCAATTCAATCCCTCGATATTGCGACTCGTCGGCATTGGTAGCGAAGCTCCCGTTCGTCACAGCAGACAACGGGACGCTCTGGTTGATGATTTCGTCCTTGAAGAAAATCCAGAAGCCGACCAATTCGATATTGAATTGTTTCGATAGCCAGGAATTCGTTCCGAGCTCGATATTCAAATTCTTCTGCGGCTTCAAGTCAGGATTAAATCCGGGGTTGCCGTCCAAAGCGGTTGTGAGGTTACCGAGGCCAGGGATTGCATAGCCCGTCGAAGCACGAGTCCAGATACGCGTGTCCTGGGTGGGCTTGAAGGTGAGCGATACCTCCGGCGCAAAGTTATCGTACGTCTTGTCCACGGCAACTCGGCTGGCAAATGTGCTGGTCGTCGCCGTCGTCGTGTAGTTGGTCACGATGCCGGAGATTCGTGAGTTTTCGTAATTAAATCCCGCCGCCGCAATCCATTTGGGGGCAAACTGCAACTCCTCCCGGAACCGCGCGCCGATATTTTTCTGCGTGAGCCTGGTCTGCTGCTGAAGCGGGCCGAACGTCGCCGTGCGATCGTTCAGGTTGCGGTAACTGCCTCCTTCCTGCTCCATATAGTCGAAAAAGAACCCCACCGTACTTCTCAGGGGCATCCCCATCAACTCCCCATCGTGAATGAGGTTGGAATAGTGTTTGAAATTCGGGTTGATATTGGTGCTGACCGGCTGATTGATGTCTTTCACATCGTAGTCGCCCTCGATCTGGAGCAACGTATTGGCGTTGATCTGTCGCTCGTATAGACCGCCAACAATTGTCCGTCTGTCCCGCCGCTTGGAATGCAACGTTTCAGGGTTTGTGGTGGCGTTCGTAATGCCGCCGAGTTGGCGTTCGTTTTGATCGAACTGTCGTTGCGTCAAACGCCCAGGGGAACGGGCATCCAGATCGTTGTTGATCGCTTTGAAATAAAAATTCTGCTTGTCGTCGATCTTGAATCGTAAGTTCAGATTGATCGTCGCTGTGTCGTACTCACTATGCGGCAGGAATCCGTCCTCTCGGGCATAACTGGCGAACAGGGAGGCATCGAGATTGGTGTATTCTTTTCCGATCGCCACCGCGTATTTTTGATAGCCGTAGGACCCGCCCGTGACGAAGGTCTCCACTCCATTGATGTCTTTCCCTCGCCGGGTCTTGAAATGTACCGCGCCACCCAACGCATAGTTCCCGTAGAGAGAAGATGACGCGCCTCTCACCACCTCTGTGCTTTCCATAAACCAGGGGTCGTGGATGTCCAGGCGGGATAACCCATCCGATTGTGTTTGCCCGATTCCGTCCTCATAGAATTTGACGTCTCGAACTCCGAAACCGTTTTTCGAACCTGAGCCGCGAATAGAAACCTGAAAATCGCGCGGCCCATTGCGCTGGCGAAGAATCACGCCCGGAATAGATTCCAGAGATTCCCGCATATTCCGGGTCGGTTGCGATTCCGTCTCGCTACGTGGAGTTGCCGATAAAGCAATTCCTTCAGGACGCTTCACGACCCGGTCGCTGATGATGCTGACGTCGGCCAGTTCAAATTGCGGAACCGCTTCGGCGGCCTTTCCCTCCGACGATGGTTCCTGCACCACCGACGGCTGTACCGGCACGGCGGTCGCACCCGCCGCGGGCGCCTGGTGGAGTTCCTCCAGTTCATGGAGAATGTTCTGCAGCTGATCCCTCAAGTCGCGCTCCCGCGCGCTTGTTTCAACCACCGCGCCGGCGGCCGCCTCTTCCTGCGCAACGGCTTGGGAGACGCTCAAGGGCAGCGCCGCAATGATAGTAAAGAGCACAATGAATTGAATGTGAGATGAATACTGACGGGTCCACATACACGTCCTCCTGGCACAACTGTGCACACGACAGCAGAGACATACCCTTCCCGCCCCTGTCTGAACGGACGAGAATAGCTGCTAGAACACCTAGCGATCTGAAATGGAATTACGACTGAACGGGTGGCGCGCGAGAAGCGGCGTGGAAGCCCGCGCCGCCGGCGATGACGGTATGATCGCGCTCGACAAACAACGCGACCACGAGGAACGGATGAAGCACCAGCGCGGACGCCGCAGCATCCGACGTGGGATTGGCCTGACAAGCCCAGACACAGAAACTGGAGTGGGACACCGTTCCGCTGTGATGATGGCCGGCCGGCATCGGATCGGCATGGTCGAAGGCGCAGGCCATGGAGAACGTGGCCAGGACCAGATAGATCCCCGCAAGAGCGGCCGCGAGTCCGACGGACGGTGTTTTGAAACGATTCATGGCATCAGCCCCTGCAACGCATGCACCGCGTTCGGCGCATCCCACTCACGCGGTCCGACAGCGCGGCCCAGTAAGGCTCCCTGCCGATCGATGAACACCGTGGTCGGCAAGGCACGCACCAGATAGGCCTGCGAGACATCCTGCTGTTCGTCGAACAACACCGGAAGGTGCACGTTGAGATTGGCGAGGAACTGTTTGATGCCGGCACGCTGCAAGTCGGTCGTGATGGTCAGCACAACGAAGCGGTCGGGGTCCAGTTGCTGCCGCAGCCGTTCGAAGGCCGGCATTTCTTCTTTGCAGGGCCCGCACCAGGTGGCCCAGAAATTCACCACGACGACTTTCCCCTTCAAGTCCGCGAGTTGCACTGTGCGTCCGTCAAGTGATGGCAACTCGAAGGCCGCAGCGGCAGTGCCCGGTGCAACCCGCGCGATTTTCAACGCGGCGAAGGGATCTTCCGCGCACACAGGACCGGCCGTCGTGCTCAGCACAACCGCCAACATGAGGCCCCTGAACAATCCCGTCGGCATCATCGCTCCAATCACAAACCCGCCCGGCTATCGCACCGGTTCAGTCGCCACCTTCACCGAAGGGACCTTCACGGTCTGCATCACCATTTTATGGCCCGGCATGCCATGCTCCGTCCAAGCCAAGGCAAACAGGCCCTGACTATTCACCGCCACGACCGGAGTCTGGCTTTTTCTGTCGTTCACTTTGTGCGGCGTCGTAAACGTGGCGCCACGATCCATCGAAACGCTCATCACCACATCCCGCTTGACCGGGGCCTGCTCCTCCCACACCGCCACGATCCGCCCTTCCGGATCGACCGCAATCTGCGGATGGTCGGGAAAGGTGTTTTTCGAGACGTTCAACTTCCGCTTTTCAGAAAAGCTCTTCCCGCGATCGTCTGAATAGGCGATGTAGACGGCGGGGATTTCGTCCGTTCCTTCGGTGTACCAAACCACGTACAGACGACCCTGCCGGTCGACACCCATCGAGGCCGGACGATGCGGGCAAGCCGGGAACACCCATTGATCGTGCCCCACGATCACCGGCGCCTCGAAGGTCTCCCCGTGGTCCGTCGAACGCGCCACGACCGTTTCTCGAACATTGCCTTCGAATATCTTCCGCCAGGCCACGTAGACCATCCCCTCCGGGCCGCTCGTCACCGCCGTGCGGCAGCAAACACAGGTCCCCTCGTCCACCTTGAGATTCGTGGTGATCGTCGCGCCCCGGTCCAACGACCGGGCCACGTAGGTGCCCGACTCTTTTTTCCCCTCGCGTTTATCGATCCAGGACAGGTGCAACCGGCCATCCGCATCGCGATGCAAGGCGTCGAAGGTATGCTGAATGACGCCCGGATCGTCGTTCACGAGCACCGAGGGTTGAAACGTCTTGCCGCTATCGGTAGACCGGCTGAGCCGCAACTCCGTCGCGAGGGGTTGCTCCAGAGTGGATTTCGGATGCGTCAGCCCCCAGGTGACAAACACCTCGTCCCCGGACACCACCAGAGTCGGCGCTTCCTGCCGCCAATAGGGCACGTCTTCCGGACGGTTGATGCGCACCGGCGCTCCCATCGGCCCGCCGGCCTCTGTGCTGCGGGCGTAGAGAACCGACCGCACATCCTTATCCTCTTCCATCCAGGCCAAGGAGATCCGTCCCTGTTCATCCACCTGCACGGACGGACCCACCAGGCTCTTCACTTTGTGCTCGGTCACCTGCTTGGGACTATGCTGAAACTCGCTGAGCGGCTCCGCCCAGACCGCCCCCCCGGTCGTCATACACCACAGACCGGTCACGGCCATGAACGAACAAAACCCCTCTCTAACCCAGTTACTGGAGCACATGGCGACTTCCTTTATTCCCCTTGGTTTCGTGAGCCACCCCCAAGAACGATGTTCTCGGTCGGCTCACGACTTCACCATTTGAAAGGACTTGGTGAGACCGAAAATGAAACTGGTGCCCTGCGCCAGGTTATTGTTTGAATCCCGGGCAATGGGAATCTGCGAATAAAAATACACGGAGGTCATTTTCGTGAGCGGGGAATCGATCAACCCTTCCAAGCTGACCTGAAACCCCGGCGAGAACGCCAAGTACGTCGACCCGGTGCCGGGCACTCGACGATTCGCAATAAGCGCGTCGACTACCGCCGGATCGACCCCGCCGCCATTACCCGTCGGAGCCGACTGCTCGAGGGAGGCACTGATATTGTCATGCGTCAAGTACCGCCAATTGACCTGTCCCATCAGCACCAACCACGGCAGCGTGACCAGATTGGCGCCGATATTCAAATTGTACTCATCCCCGAATTGATAGCCGTCATTGTTCCGAAACGTATGGCGATAACTGGCATAGGAAAATTGATTCAGCCGATGAGGGATCAATTCGTAGGTCTGGTACAGCGACCCGATCAACCCCACATTGCCGCGCCCCAATTGCGTCGGCGACTCCATGACATGACCTTCGCTGTCCTTGGTTTGCGTACTCCCGGTCGGAAGTTGCACGCCGAACCCTGCGACGAGCATGCTCCGAAGAGTCGGCAGAATGTTGTACTTCGCAGTGAGAATCATGTCGCCGACATTGTTGTCCCCGAAGTGTACCGGCTCGCCGTTGCCGTTCTCCCCACCCTCCCCTAGGGCGTCCATGTGGCGATGCGTTCGCCAGAGATAGGGAATGGTGACCTGCACAGCGAATCGATCCGTAATGCCGTAGTTCAAATCAAAGGTCATCGTCTGAGTGATTGTGCGGGTTTCCTGATGGTGATCGAGAATCAGACGACGCTGATCTTGGTTGATGGCGGGAATGATGCCCGACGTCCCGTCCAACAAACGCATGGGGGTATAGTTGTAGATTGAATTAAACGTCAGCAGGCCGGCTTGGGGCACCTGCTGCTGCGATCCGATCACCACAAAACAGGTCACGGCGCCGCAGGCCGCATGGGCCGACGGCGCCGAGGCGACGCCAACACCGAACACACTCACTGCACTCAACAGGGACACGAGCCATCTTCTACCTGGGTACCGCATGACACACGATCCTTTCTTGGGACGCGGAGGATGCTGCAAAATGACACCTGAAGCCGACATCAGCCTCCGGCATACCCTCCGCAGTGACTAGTTAATGGATGACGGTTCTGAACCGATAAAACGGTTCAGGAAAGAGAGGGAGCGGGGGGCCCCCGCGAGGCCCACAGGGCGGAAGACTCGACCGGCAACGAATCGGACACCAGGGGATCGACGTGACCGATCAGGGGGACAGCGACGTGAAACAACCCTACCACGATATCGAGATCCTGTCCGGCCGCACACATCCAGGAACAGAGCACAGTGCTGTGCACGTCGGCCCCATGCCGGGCATGGTGCGATACATGTTCCAACGCATGGGGATAGACAAGCCCCTGGAGCGCCAGCAACGAGCCGGCTAACAGAACACTCACCATGATGTGCTGCGTCCTGGTCATAGACCCTTAACGAAGCGCCGCTGCCTTTACAGGCGCTGCGCTCTGAATCCGACCGACGATATCGTGGATCCTGACTTCCGTCAGTAACCCACCCTTAATGTATTCCTGCACCACCCCGTGCTGATCGATGAACACGCTCACAGGCAAGCCGAAGACCCCGTACTGGTTGGCCACTTTGTTTTCCTGATCGAGAAGCACCGGAAAGGTGTGTTTGTAGGCCGCGATGTGCTCGCGAACCTTGCCTTCGTCTTCCAACTCGTTCACCGCTAACACGACAAATCCCTTCTCACGCAGCTGATCGTATGCCGTCTGCATCGCGGGCATTTCCGTTGTGCAGGGCTTGCACCAGGTGGCCCAGAAATTGAGCAATACAACCTTCCCCTTGTATTGTTCCAGACTATGCGTCTTGCCGTTGAGGTCAGTCAGCGAGAACCCGCTGGCCGGCATGCCGGCAGCCGGCGGCCGTGAGCCCATCGCCCAGACCGATCCTGCAAGACTCGACAGCAACAACGCCGTTACAAGCATATTTCGTACAGGGTGCCTTTGAACTCGTGTTAGCAACCGGCAGACTTGTGATCGACCATGCATAATGTACCCTCCAGACCGATCCTATCGGTTCAGACTGTAACTGACCGGCAGATGCAGCACGACCATCGGCGCGGTCAATTCATGTTTCATGTGCAGCGGACAGGCGCGGCGCACCGCTTCCATCGCCGCCTGATCCAACGACTCATGCCCTGAACTTTTCACCACCTCGACATCTTTCAGCTGCCCGTCCTGGCGGATCGAGACCTTCAAGACGACTTTGCCCTCCCAGCCGTTCAAGCGCGCGGTGCTGGGATAATGCCGGAGTTCGATAATGCGGCGATGCAGCGATTCGGCCAGCCACCCATAGTCGGCTTTGGTGGCAGGCCTCGGCGTCGCCACGCGCGCCACGACTTGATGTTCTTGTAACGTCGCTGGATCCGGCTGCTCTGCAGCCACTGGCGCAGGGGCGGCAGCGACCGGTTCCGCCGGAGCCGGAGGAGCGGCCACCGGCTCACTGACGGCGGCGACGGCCTCCACGGCCGGGGCCGGACCCGACGGAGCCGGTTCAGTCGCCGGAGCAGCCTGCACGACCGGAGCGCTCGCCGTGACGATCGGTTCAGACCTCGTCTCCACCACCGACGGCGCACTGACCACCGCCTGGGCCTGATAAGTCTGAGCGGTCACCGGCGCCGCCTCCACCACCGTCTGCTCGACGGCTGCGGCGGTTTCCCGTACCACCTCGGCAGGCACCGCCGCTTGCATCAACGGCTCCGTTTTTTGAATCTCCTGCGGCTCGTTGGGCTTCGCCTGTACCTGCACCACTTCCCTGGCCGGCTGAATCTGCTCCTGCGGACGAACGGTTTCGACGACCGGCTGCACCTCACGTTGGATCGCCTGCGGCACCACCCGCGTTTCGACCTGACGTTGCACCGGCTGAGGCGACGGTGGCACGGCACGCACCGGCTCAGGTCGCGGCTTTACGGGAGTCGGAGCGGGAGGCTGCACCTCCGGGACCGGAGCCGGCTCTTCCTGGCGCACCACTTCGCGCGGAGCCTCGACCAGCGCCACATCCCATTTGAACGGCTCTTTCTCCGCCATCATGGCCATTGTCGGCATCAGCCCGAATGCGGCAAGCGCGAGGCAGGCGTGCAACAGGAACGAGACTCCCCACCCTGTCATCGACCGCTTCGGTTGCCACGATTGCGCCACGAGCACATTCTCCATGGGACACGTCCTTTCGAAACGAGACGTTCCGCCCTTACTTGAACATCACCTTGGATACAGATCCGATCGGTACTTCGACCTGGCCGAAATCCGATTCGCCCTTGAAGCTGCCGCTGACGGCAGGCGTAAATTCCCCGTTCTTGCCGTTCGTTAAGGTCACCGTCATGGCCGGCGCAGTCTTGTCGGCGCCGAGCTTGATCTCAATCTGCTTGATCTGGTCGAACTTGATATTGACCGTTGCCGTGCCGCGCTTGGCCGGCAGGTGCCGCAACTCATGCGGGACGAACGAGGTCTCACTCATTTTTTCTTCCCAATAGAAGATGCCGTTCTTCAGCTCGGTCTCGACCCCCTGCTGGTCGGTCACTGCAATAGTGAAAGACTTCTCCGCCTTTCCATCGGCGGCGGACACGCCCGGCGCCCACAGCATGAGCGCCAATCCCACCAACCCGTACAGCCCCATCCGTCCCACTCGCCGATCCACCTGCGTCTTCATGACTCCTCCCCTTGCTCCTGCAGAATGCTGAAAAAGTCCGCCAGCTTCGTTCTCGCGGCGTTCAGAGCCTCACCGTACGGGAACAGTACGCTTCGCCCCTTCGCTTGCTGCGGCCTTGCTGGACGGCCTTTTTGAGCATCCTGCGAATTATTCCGTCGTTGTCGTCGCACTTCCGGTGCCGCGCTAGGGTGTCACCACGCGCGACAATTGCCCTTGTTGTACGATAATTCTGTTGTGCGGAAAGGCATGTTCGGTCCAGCCCAATGCCACCGCTCCACTGTCGTGGATAGCCACGGTCGGATGCTCGGCCTTGGAGCCGCGGCTCAAGGTCTGCATCGGGCCGAATGTCTGCCCGCGATCGTCAGAAACCCGCATCACCACGCGCTTCCGCACCCCCGTCACTTCCTCCCACACCGCCACGACCCGACCATCCGGATGGACGGCCATGTGGAGATTGTCCGGCAGAGAGGTTGCGGCATTGTGCAGCGCCACCGGCGCGGAAAACGTCGCGCCCTGATCGTCCGATGTTGAGATGAAGAGGCGCGGCTGTTCGTCCTTGCCCTCGGTGTACCACCCGATGTAGAGGCGTCCTCGGCCATCGAATGCGATCGAGGGACCCCGATGGGGACAGGCGTCAAATACCCATCCGTCCCGACTGACGACGGTCGGCGGGGAAAAGGTCCGGCCCTGGTCGGTCGAACGCGCAACCACAATGTCCCGCACATTGCCCTCGAAGGTCTTACGCCAGGCGACCCACAACGACCCATCCGGCGCCTGCGCGAGCATCGGACGACAACAGGGACAGGCCATTCCGTCGAGGACGAGATTCTTGCCGACCGTGGCGCCATGGTCCGGCGAGCAAGCGAACATGATCCCCGCCCCGCTCCGGTCCTTGCTCCGCCCATCCAGCCATGCGACATAGACCTCGCCATTTTTTCCGGCAACCACATGCTCGAAGGTATGCGAAATAGCCACGCCATCGTCATTGACCTGCACCGGCGACTGAACAAAACGTGCACCCCTGTCGGCGGATCGAGCCAGCTGGAGATCCGAGGCGAATAATGCTCCGGAGTTCTTATTGGCGGATGACCAGGTGACGAACTGTTCTCCGTCACCGCCTATGGCGAAACCCGGTGATTGATGCACGGCTTCCGGCCCGGCACCCGGCGGATTGACGGACACCTGGGCGACCGACGAGTGATCAGCGGGAATAGCTGCGGCCTTCACCTCCCCCTGCACCCCGTTTTTTTCAATCCAGGCCGCGTGCAAACGTCCATCGCGATGAAACCGAAGCGTGGGGGGAGAAAGCGCCGTGGTGGACTGGACGAGCGTAAGCGGCGCCCCGAGCATCGTGACAGCCTGGGATTCATTGTGGGCAGAGGCTCCGCTGCTGAAGCCGACGAGGGTCAGCAGGGTCGCAGCACCACACAGGGCAACGCCGATCTCACGCACAGGGACCATCGCAGTGTCCTCGTATTCCGACGAGCTGAAAGAAGGAATGCACCCACAGCATGCGAGACACCTCGCCGAACTGTTTCCTCGGGCTCTGCGACAGTGCGTCGCGGAGCGGGACAGGCACAACGGAGACTTGGATTAGGCGAACAGGGGTGGAGCGCGAGGCCGACTCGGGGCGAGTCGCTGGGGTAAGAGCACAGTGTCAGAGCGGAACGAAGCGTCACCGGCCACGGTGAACAGATGCGTCGAATGAACGGGGGTCACCACATGCACCCCGGCCGTCGCACACATCCAGGCACAAATGCCGGATCCATGCATGCCGGCATCGTGATGCGCGGCATGTTGAAGTTCGTGCGCGACCGCACTCCCGGTCGTCACTGCCAATAAAGCGATGACGGCGAAAGCGACAACCCAGACGATGCTTCTAAAATGAGGACTACGCATAGAGCAGGACCGAGAATATGGGGGGCATGGTAACAAACTGACCGACGGAGCGTCAACGCAACTTTTTGGCCTCCAAGGGTCGTTCGGCCGGGGCCGGTTACGGCCCGCCTATGCCGATGATGCGCTCGACCCTCTCGTCCCGGCCGCCGAGATCCCGATAGCGCCGGTATTGCGCCAGCGCCCGCCCCATGTCCTTGCGATGAAGCTCGTAAAAGACCCCGAGGTTATAGTGGGCCTCCGCCGATTGAGGCTTGAGGGCCACCGCTCGCTCGTGCTCCTTCTCCGCCTCCTCCAGCCGGTTCAAGCTGGTGTAGACCATGCCCAAATTTAAATGGGCCTCCGCATATTCGGGGCGATACCGGATCACCTCCAGGAATTCCCGTTCGGCTTCTGCCAGCAGTCCCTGACTCCGATAGACAAACCCCAGGTTGTAATGGGCATCGACCAGATCGGCCTTGACCGCAATGGCTTCCTTGAATGCAGTGGCGGCGGCGTTGAGGTCGTTGCCGCGCTCGGCCAGTCGCCCGAGGAGATACCAGGCATCCGCATGCCCGGGGTTCGCCTGTGTAAGACGGGACAAATACTCGCGGGCCAGCCTGAGGTCCCCTTGACTGTCGTAGAGACTCGCTAAATGATACAGGGCATCGGCATGGTCGGGACGCACCCGCAGGAGGGACTGATACATCTTCGCGGCATTCGCGCGATCATGCCGCTCTTCATAGAGGCGCGCCAGATCCAGATGGGCCTCTTCGTTTCCAGGCGCGATATCCAGCGCCTGCCGCAACACCCCCTCCGCGTCGCTGCCACGCCCTTGCGCCAGATACACATCGGCGAGATCGTTCAGAATCTCCGCGGAAGCCGGCCCCAATTTCAGCGACTGCTTGTAGGCCTGGATCGCCTCATCGGGATTGCGCTTATTCTGGAAATAGACGAGTCCCAACACATGGTAGGCCTCGGCCAGCTTGGGATTCTGTGCCAAGGCCTTCTTCAATGCCTCGATCGCGCCGTCGGCATTGCCTTCGCGAAACAACGTGACGCCCCGCTCATAACTGCGCCGGGCCGATTCAGATGACGTGGGCGAGGCCGCCGATAACTCAACCTGGGATACGAGAACAACCAGGCAGAAGAGCGGAACGCTCGTGATGAGACTGAGAGAGAAGATGGCCCCTTGCCGCATCGAAATCCGCAGTGGAATCCGTGGGTGACCTTCGCCTGTAGAGCCGGCGAAGCGGTGAGCCTCACTATAAATCGCAGCGCATGCGAAAGCAACGACGGGAGGCCCGTCGACTCCGTTCATTGCAAAGCAGTTGAGACCTTCAACACAGTTTGGGTAGGATTCCCCTATGCATTCCTGTATACTCCGCCGCCGAGCCCATGCTCAGAGGGTGAGTCTCGCCCGTGAGAAGGTTCCTGTGAATAAAGGTACGTCTGCATGTTGACCCAAGTCCTGAACATCATCTTCGGAAGCAAAAACGACCGCGAGATCAAAGCGTTGCGCCCGATCGTCGAGCGCATCAACGGACTCGAATCGAGCCTCACGCCCCTATCCGACCAGGCTTTGGCCGAGAAGACGCAAGAGTTCAAGAAACGTCTCGAAGACGGAGACACGCTGGACGATATTCTGCCCGAAGCCTTCGCCGTCTGCCGGGAAATGTCCCGTCGTCGGTTGAATATGCGGCATTTCGACGTGCAGCTCATCGGCGGCATGATCCTGAATAAAGGCCGGATCGCCGAAATGAAGACCGGTGAGGGCAAGACCCTGGTCGCCACATTGCCTCTTTATTTAAATGCGCTCGAAGGCAAAGGCGCCCACCTGGTCACCGTCAACGATTATCTGGCCAAACGCGACGCCCAATGGATGGCGCAGCTCTATCACGCGCTGGGCCTCTCCGTCGGCATCATCCAGCACGATGCATCCTTTTTATACGATCCGACCTATGAAGCGTCGGACAAGCGTCTGCAAGATTTGCGGCCCTGCACCAGGCACGAGGCCTATCGCGCCGAGATCACCTACGGCACCAACAACGAATACGGGTTCGATTACCTGCGCGACAACCTGATCGTCAGCGACCTGAGCCAATGCGTCCAGCGCCCGCTGAACTTCGCCATCGTGGACGAAGTCGACAGCATTCTGATCGACGAAGCGCGCACGCCCTTGATCATCTCCGGTCCCACCGATCAAACGACCGATCTGTACTACCGCATCAATTCGATCATCCCGCAGCTCAAGGCGGAGCACGACTATACGATCGAAGAAAAGACCAAAACCGCCTCACTCACGGAAGAGGGCAACGTCCGCGTGGAGAAACTGCTGGGCGTGGACAATCTCTACGACCTGCAGCACATGGACCTGGTCCACCACGTCGTGAAAGCGCTCCAGGCCTATTCACTCTATAAGCGCGATGTCGATTATGTGGTCAAGGACGGCGAGGTCATCATCGTCGATGAGTTTACCGGCCGATTGATGCCGGGTCGCCGGTGGAGCGACGGGTTACACCAGGCCGTGGAAGCCAAAGAAGGCGTCAAGATCGCCAACGAGAACCAGACCCTGGCCTCCGTCACCTTCCAGAACTACTTCCGTATGTACAAAAAGCTGGCCGGCATGACCGGTACGGCCGACACGGAAGCGGGAGAGTTCGCCAAGATCTACAATCTGGACGTCAACGTCGTGCCGACCAACCGGTCGATGGTCCGCAAGGATTACGCCGACGTCGTCTTCCGGACGGAAAAAGAAAAATTCACGGCGATCGTCGAGGAAATCAAGGACTGCAACCAGCGTGGGCAGCCGGTCCTGGTCGGCACCGTCTCCATTGAAAAATCCGAGCGGCTCTCCGGCTACCTCAGCCGAAACGGCGTGAAGCACAATGTCTTGAACGCCAAGTTCCATGAGAAAGAAGCGGAGATCATCGCGCAAGCGGGGCGCAAAGATGCCGTCACCATCGCCACCAACATGGCGGGCCGCGGCACCGACATTCTACTCGGCGGCAACGCCGACTTCCTGTTCAAACGCATCCTGTACCAGGACGAAACGCTGACGGACGAGCGGAAGAAACAAATTTACGACGAGATCAAGACCGATTGCGAAAAGGACAAGCAGGAAGTAGTCGCCGCCGGGGGGCTCCATATCCTCGGCACCGAGCGGCACGAAAGCCGCCGCATCGACAACCAGCTCCGTGGCCGCGCCGGCCGCCAGGGCGATCCCGGCTCCTCGCGCTTTTACCTGTCGCTCGAAGACGATCTGATGCGCATTTTCGCCTCCGAGCGCGTCTCCCAGTTGATGCTCAAGCTGGGCATGGAAGAAGGCGTGCCGATCGAACACGGCATGGTCACCAGGGCCATCGCCAACGCGCAGAAAAAGGTCGAGGCGCACAACTTCGAAATCCGCAAACAGCTCCTCGAATACGACGACGTGATGAACAAGCAGCGGGAAGTGATCTACCAGCACCGCCACGCCGTGCTGGCCGGCGAACACATCCAGCAGGATATTCACGACATGATGCGAGACATCGTGAACGCGTTCGTGGATACCTACTGCCCGGCCGATCAGTATCAGGAAGAATGGGATTTCAACGGCCTCGGGGAAGCCCTCCAAGGCCAGTTCGCGTTGGATGTGACGCAGGGTCGCGGCAGCGTCGCAGACCATTTCAAAGACGTCGGGCGGGATGCGCTGATCGAGGACATTCAGAACCAGGTCCGGCGGGCCTACGACCACAAGGAACAGGAGCTCAGCTCCGAGCTGATGCGGTATCTGGAAAAGATGCTGCTGCTCCAGGTGATCGACCACCACTGGAAAGATCACTTGCTGGGCATGGACCATTTGCGGGACGGCATCGGCCTGCGTGGGTATGGGCAAAAGGACCCGCTGATCGAATACAAGCGCGAAGGGTTCGACATGTTCTCCTCCATGATGGACCGGATCAAGTCGGATGTGCTGGAGCGGATGTTCCGCGTCCAGGCCGTGCGAGGCGAGCAACCGCCGCCTCCCGCACCCGAGCCGATCCCACCGCCGCGGATGGTGCTCAACCGCAGCGACGAGCCGGTCCCGCAAAGCGTCCAGAGCCAGGCGGACAAGACCGGTCGCAACGATCCCTGCCCCTGCGGGAGCGGGAAAAAATTCAAGAAGTGCCACGGAGCGTAACAGCGGACAGGCAATCCCGCTTCATTCACGACGGAACGATCAAGCACGCCCTCCGACATCGAGATTCTCCTGCTCAATCAGGTCTTTTCGCCTTGACTTGCCGCTGAGGCAGCGGCTAATCTAACCCCCTCTTTTCACTAGAGAATCCGGTAGAAGTGCTGTTTCTAGCGATGGCGCATGAAACGGGAGGCGACTACCGACAAGGGTGGTGTCACTTTGAGCACTGGGCATCCACAACTCCTGGCGGAAATCAGGGCTGAAATCGCAGCCACTGGTCCGATTCCGTTCGCCCGCTTTATGGACCTTGCCCTGTACCATCCGCAGTACGGCTACTATGTTCGCCCCGTCGATGATCCAACCCAGGAACGCATCGGATGGTCGGGTGATTTTTACACGAGTTCCGACGTGCATCCAATCCTCGGCCAGGCGTTAGCCAGACAGGCACAGCAACTCGACGCCTTCCTCGGGCATCCGGACCCCTTCACCGTAGTGGAGATGGGAGCGGGCAAGGGGCTGCTGGCGCGGGATTTCCTGACTGCTTGCCGAAACGCGCCCGCAAACCTCGGCGACCGTCTCCGCTACATCCTGATCGAACGTAGCGCCACGATGCGCACCCAGCAGCAACACAACCTGGCACCCTGGGGGGGACAGGCCGGTCGCGTGGCGTGGCTCGACCGCCTGGAAGATCTGCCGCCGAACAGTGTCACCGGACTCTTTTTTTCGAATGAACTGGTGGATGCCTTTCCTGTTCACCGGCTTGCAGTGCTCGACGGCCGGCCGCAGGAGGTCTATGTCGAGTCTCACGAGGACGGATTTCGCGAAATCTATCGCCCCCTCTCTACTGAACTGACGGCCTACCTGCGAGAGGGCGGGATCAACCTGCCGGACGGCTATCGGGCTGAAATCAATCTCGACGCGGTCGATTGGATGACGCAGGTGGCACAGGTGATGGCGCGCGGCGCCGTGCTGACGATCGATTACGGCCACACCGACGAAGACCTCTATGGCCCGGACCGCAAGAACGGCACGTTCCTCTGCTATTACCACCAAACCACCTCTGAAGACGCGTACGACCGGGTGGGTGAGCAGGACATGACCGCCCACGTGGACTTCACCGCCCTGGCGAAAACGGGTCAACAGGCCGGATTGGATGTCACCGGATTTACGAATCAGATGAGTTTCTTGATCGGCTTGGGCGCCGAACAATTGCTGGAATCGCTCCAGCCGGAATCGCCGGAGTTTTACGCGGCGATACACCTGCTGCGGCCGGACGGCATGGGTCGCACATTCAAAGTGTTGATACAGCACAAGGGCATGGCCAAGCCCGAGTTGGACGGACTGAAGTTCCAGCCGTTCTTCGGATCGATTTTGACGGCGCGCTCGGCTGCATGACAGGAACAGGGATGGGCATGATCGTGGCAGCCGTCGTTTTACGTTTCACCTTTCACGACTCACGGATGAACCATGGGTAGCGAAGCCGCACCGCTGAACTACATCCCGATCCTGATCTTTATCGTGATCGCGTTTGCGTTCGGCGCCGTCCAGATTCTCCTGGGACGCATCGTTCGTCCGAGCCGGCCCTATCGCGCCAAACTCGCGCCATACGAGAGCGGCAGCCCGCTCTTCTCCGACGCCCGGATACAGTTCCCGATCCGGTATTACATCATTGCGATGCTGTTCGTGATCTTCGACATCGAAATCGTCTTCATGTTCCCATGGGCCGTGGCGTTCAAGAAGTTGGGGCTGGTGGGGCTCGTCGAGATGGTCGTGTTTATCGGCATCCTGATCGTCGGGTTCTGGTACGCCTGGAAAAAAGGAGCGTTGGAGTGGGACTAACGGCCGTAGAACGAGAGACGTCACACGTGCACGGTGCGGACGATGCTCTGCCGTCTTTCCTTTCACGTTTCACCTTTTACGTTTCACAAGGTCAGATATGAGCTTTTTAGAGCGGCAGCTTGATGCCAATATCATGACGACGAATCTCGACGCCCTCGTCTGCTGGGCGCGCAAATCTTCTTTATGGCCCATGACGTTCGGCCTGGCCTGCTGCGCGATCGAGATGATTGCGAGCGTCTCCTCGCGCTACGACATCGATCGATTCGGCGCGGGTGTCTTCCGCGCATCGCCTCGCCAATCAGACTTGATGATTGTGGCGGGAACCGTCTGTCGAAAGATGGCGCCGGTCATTCGCCGTATCTACGATCAGATGCCGGAACCGCGATATGTCATCTCCATGGGATCTTGTGCGACCTCCGGCAATCACTACAACAGTTACGCTGTGGTGCAGGGTGTGGACCAGATCGTTCCGGTCGATGTGTACATTGCCGGCTGCCCACCGCGCCCCGAAGCGCTGTTGGACGGGTTGTTGAAATTGCAGGAAAAGATTCAGCGCGAAAAGATCTTTGTGAAGTGAGGCAGGAGCAGAGGAGTGTCGCTTATGAGCGCGAGCTTCTCTTGCCATCAGCTATAGGCCATACGCCATCGGCTCTTTGAGGAAGATGCAACCGCTACTTGAACGACTCATGACCACCTTTCCCGACGCCGTCCGCGGCGTGGAAGTGGATACCGCCCGAAACGAGATCACGGCCCGCGTCGCCGCTGGTCGAATCGTCGATGTCGCGCGGTGGCTGCACGACACGCCGGAGGCCTCGTTCGACCATATCACCGATATCTGTTCTGTGGACTACCCGAATGACCCGGAACGGTTTGAGGTGGTCTATCAGCTCCTCTCGCTCGCGCACCGCCGACGCATCCGATTAAAAGCCCGCGTGACTGAAGATGCGCCACAGATCGCCTCCGTGACCGGTATCTGGAAGGGCGCCGAGTTCATGGAGCGTGAGGTCTACGACCTGATGGGCATTACCTTTGTCGGGCACCCCGACCTTCGGCGCATTCTCCTGCCGGAGGATTACGAAGAGGGCCATCCGCTACGGAAGGATTTCCCGGCAGAAGGTCGTGGCTGGCGCAGCTCGTTCCCGTTCATTCCGCGCCTGGACGAAGCTCCCGAAGAACAGACGGAAGGGGAAGTTCCGGAGCAGGAAAAGCAGGCGTACCTCGTCCCCGAACACCAGGGCGGCACCCGTCGGCGGGAAGAGCTGTTGCTGAACATGGGCCCGCAACATCCCAGTACCCACGGCGTGCTCCGGGTTGTGCTGGAACTGGACGGTGAGCGGATCGTGAAGGCCACGCCTGATCTCGGCTACTTGCATCGCGGCGTCGAGAAGCTGGCGGAAGGCCTGCACTATATGCAGATCATCCCGCATACCGACCGGCTCGATTATGTCTGCGCGATGACGAACAACTACGCCTATGTGCGCGCGGTGGAAAAACTGCTCGATATCACCGTGCCGGAACGGGCGGAATACGTCCGCACCATCGTCGCCGAGATGCAACGCATCATCGGCCACCTCTTCTGGCTCGGCACCCAGGCGCTCGACATCGGGGCCATGACCGTCTTCTTCTGGACGTTTCGCGAACGCGAAGTGCTGCTGGACATGTTCGAAAAGCTCTGCGGCGCGCGGCTGACGTTGAATTACTATCGTATCGGTGGAGTGGACAGCGATTTCACCCCGGATCTCGTGGTCCGGCTGAAGGCGTTCCTGCAGACGTTCCCGGAGAAGGTCAACGAATACAACCAGCTACTCATGTCCAACCGGATCTGGGTCGGGCGGACCAAAGACATCGCCGTGATTTCGGCGGAAGACGCGATCAATTTCGGGCTCACCGGGCCGACGCTCCGAGGATCGGGTGTCGACTACGATGTGCGCAAATACGAGCCCTACGGAGTCTACGACAAGGTCGAATGGGAAGTGCCGGTGGGCAAACGCGGCGACACCTACGATCGCTACTGGGTGCGCATGGAGGAGATGCGGCAGAGCGCGCGGATCATCGCCCAATGCCTCGACCAGATGCCGGAAGGCCCGATCATGGCGGACGTGCCGCACGTGATTCCCCCGCCCAAGGCGAAAGTCATGCGCGACATGGAGAGCCTGATTCACCACTTTATTATTTTCACGCAGGGGTTCAAGCCGCCGAAGGGCGAAACCTACTGCGGTACTGAAGCGCCCAAAGGAGAGCTCGGGTTCTTCATCGTCAGCGACGGCAGTCCGCGGCCCTATCGGTTGAAGATTCGCGCCCCCTCGTTCATTCACATGGGCGCGTTCGATCACATGGCCCGCGGCTATTTGATCTCGGACATCATCACCATCTTCGGAACCTACGACATCGTGATGGGGGAATGTGATAGATGAGAGTCGCAAACCAGGTGTTCGCTGTGCTCGCGCAACGCGCGCCTCAGAAGGCCTCGTTGGACGCGCGCACGTTGGAACACCATGGCTCGCTCCTTGGGTAGAAGAGATATGTTGAAGGACAAATACAAAAACGAAATAGACGACATCCTGGCTCGTTATCCGGTGAAACGGTCGGCATTGCTGCCTCTGCTGTACATGGCGCAGCGGGAACAGGGCTATATCACCGAAGCGGCGATGCAGGAAATCGCCGGGATCTTGAGGCTGACTCCGCCGCAGGTGTACGAGACGGCCACGTTTTATACGATGCTGAACTTGAAGCCGGTGGGAAAATTCCACCTGCAGGTCTGCAAGTCGCTCATGTGCGCGCTCGTCGGCTCGGACACAGTTATCGGCTGGATCGGCGCGAAACTCGGCATCAAGCCGGGCGAGACCACGCCGGACAAGCTCTTCACCTTAAGTGTCGTGGAATGTCTGGCGGCATGCGGAACCGGCCCGATGATGCAGGTGAACGACGACTATTATGAGCGGCTGACGGAAGAAAAGCTGGATCGCATTCTAGCCGACCTACGACAGACCGGTACCTGTTCGCTGAAGACCGGCCCCTTCATGTGGCCGGAGCCGAGCGGTGCAAAGAGCTAATGGCCGATAGCCTATGGCGCATGGCTGGAATCAAGGAAGCATGTCCGTGCTATCAGCTATAAGCCATACGCTCTGGAGTTAAGATGCCGAAGTACGAACCCATTCTGCTGAAAAACATGCTGCAACCCGGCTATACGGGTTCGCTAGCGGACTATGAACGCGCCGGCGGCTACCAGGCGATCCGGAAGGTGCTGGGCAAGGTGAGCCCTGCGGACGTGACCGCGGTGGTCATAAAGTCCGGCTTGCGCGGGCGCGGCGGCGCCGGGTTTCCGACCGGGGTCAAATGGGGGTTTCTGCCCAAGGACTACCAGGGTCCGCGCTATCTCTGCTGCAACGCCGATGAAAGCGAACCGGGCACCTTCAAAGATCGGCAGCTCATCGAACGTGACCCGCACCAATTGCTCGAAGGCATGTTGCTCGCCTGCTACGCCATCGGCGCGGCCAGCTCCTACATCTATATTCGCGGGGAATTTGTCCTGGGGGCCAAGATTCTCGAACAGGCCATCAATGACGCGCGCGCCGCGGGATATGTCGGCAAGAACATTTTCGGCTCGAACACCTCGATCGACATTTGGGTCCACCGCGGAGCAGGCGCCTATATCTGCGGTGAAGAAACGGCGCTCCTGGAATCGCTCGAAGGCAAGCGCGGCCTCCCGCGTGTTAAACCGCCGTTCCCCGCCACGCACGGGCTCTACAACAAGCCGACCGTGGTGAACAATGTCGAAACCCTGGCCAATCTGCCGCACATCCTGAACCGGGGCGCCGAATGGTTCGCCTCGATCGGGTCACCACCGAAGAGTACCGGCACGCGAGTCTTCTGCGTCAGCGGGCATGTCACAAGGCCCGGCAATTACGAAGTTCCGATGGGGATTACCTTTCGTGAACTGATCTACGAACAGGCCGGCGGTATGCGGTCGGATAAGAAATTGAAGGCCTTCATTCCCGGAGGCGCCTCCGCGCCCTTCCTGACGCCCGATCACCTGGACGTCAAACTGGATTTCGAATCCGTCGCATTGGCCGGGTCCATGCTGGGATCCGGCGGCGTGACGGTCATGGAAGAGGGCACCGACATGGTGTGGGCGGCCTTGCGCCTGATGGAATTTTTCTATCACGAGTCCTGCGGCAAGTGCAGTCCCTGCCGCGAAGGCAGCTCGTGGCTCGTGCAGATCATGCGCCGGATCGTCAACAAGCGGGGCCAGATGGCGGACCTTGAAACCCTGACCGACCTGTGCAAAAACATTGCCGGTCGAACGGTCTGCGCCTTCGGCGATGCCGAGGTGTCGCCGATTCTCAGCACGCTCAAACATTGGCGGCACGAGTATGTCGCCATGATCCATGCGGCCGAGGCAGCAAACTTAATACGGCCGGAGCCAGTGGGAACGAAACATTGACGTACCTCGTGAAGCGCCTCTCGTCGTTCGAGAAGATTGACAACCGGGCGGGTGACGGCTTCCCACTGTTCGCGGCATTTCACGTGTCACGTTTCACGAATGACGGCCATTATGCCTGATCCAAAACCAGAAACAGTCCGGCTCACGATCGACGGCACGACGGTCGCGGTTCCCAAGGGAACCCTGGTGATCGAAGCGGCGCGGCGCGTCGGGGTGATGATTCCGCATTTTTGTTACCACCCCAAGCTGAAGCCGGACGCCAACTGCCGGATGTGCCTGGTCGAAATCGAGAAGATGCCGAAGCTCCAGACCGCCTGCAGCACGCCGGTCGCCGAAGGCATGGCCGTGCGCACCGCCACGACCACGGTGGACGATGCCCACAAGTCGGTCCTGGAATTCATCCTGGCCAACCATCCGCTGGATTGCCCGGTCTGCGACCAGGGCGGAAAATGCGACCTCCAGGATTTCTCGCATCAATACACCCCGACGACCAGCCGGTTTACGGAAACCAAACGCATCTTCCAGAAAGAATACTTCAGCCCCCTCATCGAAACGCAGATGAACCGCTGTGTGCAATGTTTGCGCTGCGTGCGGTATTGCGACGAGATCATGGACGTGAAGGCGCTGGCTCCGGTGGGGCGCGGCACCATGACCGAGATCAAACACTTCGGCCCGCACGAACTGGACTGCGAATTCTGCGGAGGCTGCATCCAGATCTGCCCCGTCGGCGCCATTACGAGCCGGCTCTCCATGTATGAGTATCGCCCCTGGATGCTCAAGCGGGCCGACACGATCTGCACCTTCTGCGGCGACGGCTGCCGAATCACCGTGCAGACCAAGGGCAATGAACTGATCGAGGTGAACTCCGCACACGGAGCCGGACGGAATAACGGCGACCTCTGCGCCCGGGGATTCTTCGGCTTCCATGCCAGCAGCCACGCCGACCGCCTCACACATCCGTTGATCCGCCGCGAAGGCGCGTTGGTCGAGACCACCTGGGAAGACGCGCTGGAATATGCCGCCGAACAGGCGCTCCGCCTGAAGCTGGCGCAGGGCGCGGATGCGTTCGGTGGACTCATCGGCTCCCGTTGCACGAACGAAGACCTCTATGTATTCCAAAAGTTCATGCGCCAGGTGATCGGCACCAACCGGATCGACAGCAGCGCGCGGTATGGCCACCTCAACGGGGTGCAAGCGCTCCGACGCGTGCAGGGCACCCATCGTTGGACCATCGCCTTTGAAGACATCGTCGCCGCGAATGCATTGCTCCTGGTCGGCACGAACATCACCGAGACCAGCCCGATCACCGGGCTCAAGGTCAAAGAAGCCGTCAAGAAACGGCAGGCCAGTCTCGTGACCGTGGAAACGCTCCAGCCGGCCATCGATACGCTGAGCAACATCGCGAACCTGGCCCTACAGCATTTCCCGACGCATCCCGCGCAATTCGGCAATACCGTGCTAGGTGTCACCAAGGCCGTCATCGAAGCCAACCTGGTCGATGCCGCCGTCGCGCAGCAGGCGCCGGCCTTCGTGCAGCGTCTGACTTCCGCTCTGCAGGGCACCTCGTGGGAAACCCTGGAGACGGCGACCGGCCAAAACCGCACCCAATGGGCAGAGGCCGCCAACATGCTGGCGAAAGCCAACCGGCTGGTCATCCTGGTCGGCAACGGCGTGCTGCGCCATCCGGGCGGAGACGCGACGGTCACGAATCTCCTGGACCTGCTGATTCTGCTCGGAAAACTCGACAAGCCGGGCTGCGGACTCGGGCCGCTCGCCGAAGAAAATAACGATCAAGGCGCCGTCGAAATGGGCGCCGTCGCCGAATTCTTTCCCGGACCCGCTCCGCTCGACGACCAACCTGTCCGCGATCGCATCGCAGCCGTGTGGCGCGAAGACTTGCCGCGCACTCCCGGCGCCTCGCTGACCGAGATGCTTGCCGCCGCGAACAAGGGCACTCTCAAGGCCATGTTCGTGGTCGGAGAAAACCCGGTCGGCACCCTGCCCGCCGCGGCCCAGGCCAAAGAAGCCCTCGGAAAGTTGGACCTGCTGGTCTGTCAGGAATTGTTCCTCACCGAGACGGCGGCGATGGCCCATGTGGTGCTCCCCGCCTGCTCCTATCTGGAAAAGGACGGCACCTTCACGAATTCCGAAGGCCATGTTCAGGGGGTTCGGCAAGCGATCAATCCCGTGGGCGACAGCCGCCCCGACTGGGAAATGTTCTCGGCGCTCTCCGTGCTGATGGGCTCGCCGCTTGAATATGGCGACGCGCGGGAGATCCTGAAAGAGATTCGGACGGTCATCCCCGGTTATGGACTGCTAGGACCGACTCCTACGCCGCCCAAAGTCGACCCGATTGTGCTGAACCGTTATCTGACGGAAGGGTTTGCAGTTGACGCGGCAACACGGTATGCCGTGAGCCACCCCCGGCAGACCAACGACGGCCCGTTTACGCTGATGTTCGTGCAAACGCTGTTTCACTCGGGGAAACTGTCTACACGCTCCAAGGGGCTCCTCCAATTGCAGCAGGACGGGTTCCTCTCCATCAATCCGGCAGATGCAGCTCAGCTCGGCCTGGCGGACGGAGGGCAGGTCACAGTCTCCAACTCACGCGGCGCCATCATCACGACGGTGAAGATCCGCGAACGTGTGCCGGCCGGCCTGCTGTGGTTTCCGGAACATTTCGACGGCGAGGCCAAACAGCTCGCTGAATGGACGATTGATCCCCGGACTCAAATCCCCTATTTTAAGCTCGCGCACGTGTCTCTCGCGAAGGTCTCGTAAGACGGGACGAGGAGTATTGTTGTCATGGAAATCGGATTACGACTGGCGGTGTCGTTAGCTCAAATCGCCGCGGTAATGGGAGTGGTGATGCTGACCGTCATGGTCCTCACCCTCGCGGAACGGAAAGTCCTTGCCTGGATGCAGGATCGCATGGGCCCGATGGAAGTCGGCCCCTACGGTGTCCTGCAACCGATTGCGGACGGTCTGAAATTGTTCTTCAAAGAAGACATCATCCCGGCCGGCGCCAATAAATTCCTCTTCACCCTCGCGCCGATCCTCGCCCTCGTGCCCGCGTTGATCGGCTTTGCGGTGATCCCCTTCGGTCCCAGCCTGACCATCGAATTGTTCGGCATGCAGATCAAGCCGTTCGTGATCAGCGACATCAACATCGGCATCCTCTACATTTTGGCCTTCGCCTCCATCGGCGCCTACGGAATCATCCTGGGTGGCTGGGCCTCGAACAGCAAGTATTCCCTTCTCGGCGGACTCCGTTCCGCCGCGCAGGTGATCAGCTATGAGTTGAACGTCGGACTCGCCATCGTGGGCGTCATTCTATTATCCGGCTCGCTCAGCCTGGTGAAGATCACGGAAGCGCAGGCCGGCGGGTTCTGGAATTGGTTCGTTATCGGTTGGGGCGGGTTCCCTCAAATCTTCGCTTTCGTGGTCTATGTCATTTCAGCGGTCGCTGAAACCAACCGGGTGCCGTTCGACCTTCCCGAAGCTGAAAGCGAACTCGTCGCGGGCTTCTTCACCGAATACAGCGGCATGCGCTTCGCCTTCTTCTTCATCGCGGAATACGCCAACATGATTCTGGTGTCCTGCGTCGCGGCGGCCCTGTTCCTCGGCGGATGGAACGCGCCCTATCCCGGCACCATCCTGGGGTACATCGGCCTGGACAGCCTGGCCTGGATTGAAAACGTCGTCTGGTTTGCCGCGAAGGTCTACTTCTTCCTGTTCCTGTTCTTCTGGCTACGGGCGACCCTGCCCCGCCTGCGGTACGACCAACTGATGCGGTTCGGCTGGAAAGTGATGCTCCCGATCGCACTGGGCAACATCGTGCTGACGGCCATTGCCGCTTATTTCTTCCCGCGGTAACGGAGCGAAATGAACGTCGCCGTCACAACGCAACCCAAGCGGAAACCGTCGTTCAGCGACTGGCTGAAGACGTTGACCTTCTATGAGCTCCTGGTGGGCATGAAGGCGACACTGACACACCTGCTCAACTACAAACCGATCACGCTGCAATACCCGCATGAGAAGCGCCTGCTGCCCGACAACTACCGAGGCATGCTGGCGTTGCTGCGGTATGACGACGGGACGGAAAAATGCGTGGGCTGCGATCTGTGCGAAGCGGCCTGCCCCTCGCGGGTCATCCGGGTCGTCAGCGGCGAAGTCCCCGGGGAACCGACCAAACGGTATTCGAAGGAATACTACATGGATATGACGCGCTGTCTGTTCTGCGGCCTCTGCGTCGACGCCTGTCCCGTGGATGCCCTGGGCATGACTCGCGAGTTTGAATGGGCCGTCTACGATAAGCGCCAGCTGCACCTCAACAAGCAACAACTGCTCGCCATCGGCGACCGTTCATTTCCCGTCCGGGAAAAACGCCTCGAGCTGCAGCATCCGAACGTGGCGTTTTTCAACGTCACCTTCAAGCATCTCCCGCAAAAGGAGAACTAGGCCACCCGCCTCGTCCTCCGTGCTGGCCCCCCACACCGAGACGACCGAGGCGGAACAGGCTGCCACCGGGCAGGGCGCAAGGGCAACAGGGGGCAGGACCTTCATCTGATTCGGAAGAGACGACGGACGCATGGACCACATTTTCTTCTTCTATTTCGCCGCGGTGATCGCAACCACCTCCCTCTTGGTCGTCGCGTTGCGAAACCCGGTCTTTAGCGCGTTGTCCCTGCTGATCATGTTTTTTCACGTGGCGGGACTGTACGTGACCCTGCATGCGGAGTTCCTCGCAGCGGTGCAGATCGTCGTGTATGCCGGCGCGATCCTAGTGCTGTACCTCTTCGTGGTCATGCTGCTGAGCATCAAGTCGGAGGAGCGCTACCACAACCAGCTCCCGGTGGCGGGATTGCTCGGGGTGATGCTGTGTACCGAAGTGATTCTGCTGTTCATCAAGTCGCAGACCAGCAGGATGGCTCCGGCGGCAGCAGCCGATCCGGTCGCAGGACCAGGCAATACGGAAATGATCGGGGAAGCCTTGTACTCGACCTATTTGTTCCCGTTCGAGGTCGCGTCGTTGATCCTGCTGGTGGCCATGATCGGGGCAATCATCCTGGCAAAGAAAGACATCAATGAACCCGTGCAGTAACAACCGATAATCCCATGACTGTCCCCTTATCCTACTATCTGATCCTGAGCGGGTTCGTGTTTCTCACGGGTGTGGTGGGCGTGTTGATCCGGCGCAACATCATCGTGATCCTGCTGTCTGTTGAATTGATGCTGAATGCCACGAACATCAACTTCGTGGCCTTTTCCGAATACTTTCACAATGTGGCGGGGCAGGTGTTCGTCTTTTTCGCCTTGACCGTAGCGGCGGCGGAAGTGGCCGTGGGCCTGGCCATCATTATCGCCCTGCATCGAGCGCATTCATCCATCTATATCGACGACCTGAACCTGTTGAAACGATAGGCCGACTGCACTGATCATGCTGTATGCGTTGATTCCATTTCTCCCGTTGTTCGCCTTTCTGATCGTCGGTATCGGCGAACAGTGGATCAAAGACCGTGCGCACCTGGTAGCGGTTCCGGCCATGGTGGGTTCGTTTCTGCTCTCGCTCCTGGCGTTGCATGACGTAGCCACAGGCCAGTCCATCAACGTGCCCCTCTATACCTGGTTGACCTCCGGCAACCTCGACATTCACATCGGGATTTCCATCGATCGCCTCACCGCCGTCATGTTGATTCTGGTCACCACCGTCAGCACGCTGGTGCACATCTACACGATCGGCTACATGCATGGCGAACCGGGCTACGCCCGCTTCTTTGCCTATATCGCCCTGTTCACCTTCTCCATGCTCATGCTGGTGATGGCAGACAATCTGCTCCAGCTGTTCGTCTTCTGGGAAGCGGTGGGACTCTGCTCCTACCTGCTGATCGGCCATTGGTATGAACGGGCGAGCGCCTGCGCCGCCGCCACGAAGGCCTTCCTGGTCAATCGCGTGGGAGACTTCGGCTTCATCCTCGGCCTGTTCCTCGTCTGGTACTCCTTCGGTTCGCTCGATTACGCCACCGTGTTCGCCCACGCGCAGGACCTGGCTTCCAAGGCCACGAACCTCCTCGGCCCCTTCGGCGGCACCTGGGATGTCTCGGTCATGACCATGATTTGCCTCCTGCTCTTTACCGGAGCGGTGGGTAAATCCGCGCAGGTCCCGCTGCACGTCTGGCTGCCCGATGCGATGGAAGGTCCGACGCCGATCTCAGCCCTGATCCATGCCGCGACCATGGTCACCGCCGGCGTCTTCATGGTCGCGCGCCTCTCGCCGCTCTATAACCTATCTCCTACAGCCATGACGGTCGTGGCGCTGGTCGGCGGGCTGACCATGATGCTGGGCGCCACCATCGCCCTGACCCAGACCGACATCAAACGCGTGGTGGCCTATTCGACGATGAGTCAGCTGGGCTACATGGTGATGGCCTGTGGCTTGGGCGCCTATAGCGCAGGCATGTACCACCTGCTCACCCACGGCGCCTTCAAGGCGCTCCTGTTCCTCGGTTGCGGGTCGGTCATCATCGCCCTGCACCATGAGCAGGACATGCGCCACATGGGCGGTTTGAAAGATAAACTCCCGGTCACCTATTGGACATTCCTGGTGGGGTCACTTGCGTTGGCAGGATTCCCGCTCACCGCCGGGTTCTTCAGCAAAGACGACCTGCTCGTCTCGTCCTGGTCATCCGGTCCCTTGGGCCAGGTGCTGACGATCTGCGGGCTGCTGACGGCAGGATTGACCGCCTTCTATAGTTTCCGTCTGGTCTTTGTCACCTTCTGGGGGAAATCCCGCGTCGATCCGCATCACGCAAGCCATGTCCACGAGCCCTCGACCACGATGACCGCTCCGCTGATGGTACTGGCCGTCCTAAGCATCGTCGCCGGATATCTGGGCATTCCCGCGTTCCTCGAGCCGGTCTTCCATGGCGAAGGAGCAGCCGGTCATCACGAAAGCTCGGCCGCCTACGGCATCATGGCGGTCGCCACGTTGATGGGGCTCACGGGGATCGGAGCGGCCTATTATCTCTATGTGCTGAATCCCGGCTTACCGGACCGGCTCGCGCAGCAATGGCGAGCGGCCTATGAGTTATCGCTTCACAAATGGTATGTCGATGAAGCCTACGACCGCTCGCTGGTCCGCCCGACCCTATCGGCGGCGCAGGGGCTCTGGAAACATGTCGATGTCGCGATTATCGACGGGGCGGTCAACGGAGTCGCTCGCGCCATTGCCTGGGGCGGCTGGTTCATCCGCCTGACACAGAGCGGACAAACGCAGCATTACGCGCTCGGCATGACGCTGGGCGCCGTGGTGATTCTGACGGTGTATTTGCTGTTCTAGTATGACGAGCAACAGAAGGACGCATTCGTGACCTCGTTTCCCTGGCTGAGTCTGATCGTCTTCCTGCCGTTGGCAGGAGCCCTATTGTGCCTGTTGGTGAAGGCGGAGTCCGCCCGCTGGCTGGCGCTCGGCGTGACGGTCGCCGACTTTGTACTCTCCCTGCCGCTCTGGTGGCTCTTCGATTCCTCCACCGCCGGGATGCAGTTCGTGGAGCGAGCCTCCTGGATCAGCTCTCCGCCGGTGCAATACAGCCTGGGCCTCGACGGCATCAGTTTTCCGCTTGTGCTAATGACGACATTCCTGATGCCCTTCTGTGTCACCGTGTCCTGGACGGCGATCGACAAACGCGTCCAGCTGTTCATGTCGATGCTGTTGGTCATGGAAACGGCCATGCTGGGGGTGTTCGTCGCCCTGGACTTCGTGCTGTTCTATGTGTTCTGGGAAGCCATGCTGATCCCGATGTATCTCCTCATCGGCGTCTGGGGCGGTCCCAACCGCCTCTATGCAGCGATCAAGTTTTTCCTCTACACCCTGGCCGGCAGCGTGCTGCTCCTGGTCGCGATCCTCGCCCTGTACTTCCAGGGCGGCCATACCTTCGACATCCTGGCGTTGAGCCGCGGCACCTACAGCGCCTCGCTCCAGATGTGGTTGTTCCTCGCCTTCTTCGCCGCCTTCGCGGTGAAGGTGCCGATGTTTCCCTTCCATACCTGGTTGCCCGATGCGCACGTGGAGGCACCAACGGCAGGCAGCGTGATTCTCGCGAGTGTCCTGTTGAAGATGGGCACGTACGGCTTCCTTCGTTTCACCCTGCCGATGTTGCCGGACGCCACCGTGAGCTTCACCAAGCCGATGATCGCGCTCTCGATCATCGCCATCATTTACGGCGCCTACATGGCCCTTGCCCAGACGGACATCAAGAAACTTATCGCCTACTCCAGCGTCAGCCACATGGGTTTCGTCACCCTGGGGATTTTTGTCCTGAACATCCAGGGCATCGAAGGGGCGGTCATGCAGATGGTGAATCACGGCATCACCACCGGGGGCCTCTTCCTGTGCGTCGGAATCATCTACGAACGGACCCACAGCCGCCAGATTCAGGACAATACGGGCCTGGCCGGGCCGATGCCGCGTTATGCGCTCTTTCTGATGATTTTTGCCCTGTCGTCCTTAGGACTTCCCGGCACCAACAGCTTCGTCGGCGAATTTCTAGTCCTGGCCGGCACATTCGTCTGGAGTCAGTTCGCCGCGGCCCTGGCCGCATTGGGGGTGATCCTGGCAGCCGCCTATATCCTCTGGCTCATGCAACGGGTAGTCTTCGGCACCCCGGCTCCCGCCCATCGCGCGCATCTTCTGGACTTGAATGCCCGCGAGACGGCGACACTGATCCCGCTGATCGTACTCGTGTTCGTGCTGGGGATCTTCCCAAACCCGTTGTTGACCCGTATGCATGCCAGCGTGACGCATCTGCTTGGCGGTGCGAAGAATCCGGCAGTGGCGGTCGAGCAGCAGCAGGCTCCGGTCACAGCAGACCAGTCGACGGCCGCGATCGCAGCAGTACTTCCCCACTCATCTTCTGACCAGGCAGCAGCACGATGACCTTTCCACTCCAAGACCTCCTCACGATCCTTCCGGAACTCATCGTCATCGGGACGGCCTGTCTCATCCTGGCATTGGACCCCATCCTGGAAGCCTCCAAGAAAGACGTTCTCGCCTGGCTGACACTCGGTGCGCTGGCCATGTGCATCGGCCTGACCTCCTCTCAGATGACCGGGCGTGTGTCCGCGTTCAGCGGCATGGTCGTGATCGATGCCTATGCGGCATTCTGGAAATTGTTGCTGTACATCGTCACCGGACTCACCGTGTTACTGTCCCTGGCTTATCTTAAGGCCGAACGCCTGAGTATCGGGGAGTACTACGGCTTTATCCTGCTCGCACTCGCCGGAATGATGGTCATGGTGTCCGGCGCCGATCTGCTGACCATCTATCTCGGAACCGAGCTGATGTCGCTCTCGCTCTATGTGATGGCCGGACTCAAGCGGACAGAAGCGCGATCATTGGAAGCGTCGGCCAAATATTTCGTGCTGGGCGCCTTCTCTTCCGGAATTTTGCTGTACGGCATTTCGCTGTTGTTCGGCCTGGCCGGCAGCACAGGCCTGTCGGCCATTGCAGCCGCGATCGCCACACATGGCACCGGAGACCCGCTCCTCTCCATGGCGCTGGTGCTGCTGGCGGTCGGATTCGGATTCAAAATGGCGGTCGTGCCGTTTCACATGTGGACCCCGGACGTCTATCAGGGGGCCCCGACCTCCGTGACGGCGTTTATGGCCGTCGCCTCGAAAGCCGCCAGTTTCGGCGCCTTCCTCCGGGTGTTCGTGGAGGGCCTGGGAGCAGCCAGCGCCGATTGGTCGGTCCTGTTTACCGTGATCTGTCTGGCGACTCTCGCGTTGGGGAACCTGGTGGCGATCGTTCAGACCAACATCAAACGCATGCTGGCCTATTCCAGCATCGCCCATGCCGGGTATGCCTTGATCGGAGTCGTGGTGGCAGGCGGCCACAGCGGCGAAGGAGCCTCGACCGGTTTCGCGAGCGTGTTGCTGTATATCGCGATCTATTCGTTCATGACGCTCGGAGCGTTTGCCTTAGTCGGCATGTTGCGCAAGGAAGGGCAAGAGAGCGACCAGATCGAAGATTATGCCGGGCTGGCCAAACGCGAACCGCTCGCCGCCTTTTTCATGCTGGTGTTCATGGTGTCGCTGGCCGGCATTCCCCCGACCGCAGGCTTCATCGGCAAGTTCTACATTTTCATGGCCGCGGTCAACGGGGGCATGACATGGCTGGCGATCGTGGCCGTCATCTTCGCCGCAATTTCAGCCTTCTACTACCTACGCGTCGTGATGGTCATGTATATGCGCGAGGCCGAGGGAGCCATTGCCACCCATTCACGGCTGGAAACCTCTCCGGCCCTGTCTGTGGTGCTGGCCTGCGCCCTCGCCGGCGTCGTGCTGCTGGGTCTGTTCCCCAACGGCCTGTGGTCATTGGCCAGCCAAGCCGCGCCGTTACTGAAGTAGGCGCTCGGCGAACGAATTGTCTACTTTGGACCGTAGAACGGCTGACGATTTCTCAGCATCTCTTCAATTCGGTGATCGGCAATATCTGTGGTCAGGTCGTCCGTCTTGATGGATGGCATGTATTGGAACTCAAAGTCCATTTTGAAGGGTAACTCCCAGACATCCACCATCTTGCTTAGCCCCTCCCTCATCTTACCTTCCAGCCACGCAAGGTCATATCCTTTGTAGTACTCAGACGGTGTAAGTACTCGCAAATGAATGAGATCTGCCTTTAGCAGTGCCCGCTGTTTCAGCGTGTCTTCTGATTCGATGATGGCTTCCTGAGACATGGGCTTTCGACGGCGGAGGACATACAGAAGACCGTACAACAGAATTTCCATCGCCGCATAGAGTGGGGTTGAGTCGGCAACTTTCAACTCGATGAACTCGTATTCCCCCTCAGCACACCTATGGATCAGATCGATGTTGCGATGTTTGTCGTTGTGAGGAGGTACCAGCCCTGAAGCGGTCGGAACCTGATTCGCCCAACAATCACGTTCCAAGGGGCTGGCTTTAACTATCCTGGCAATGGCTCTTTCAAGCTTAACCTCGGGACTCTTGTTGCGCAGGGAAATCTCTGGATTAAGTTTGAACCGCCAATTTTCCTTTGACCCTTGCTGGAAGCACGCATGCTTCCAGTTGCCTTTGATTTGAGTATAGATCTCCTCGATCAGCTCCAGCATATCGAGATCATCCAACGGATGGCAGCTCAGTATCTGACAACTTTCCTTTCGCTTGAAATGCGGGCTCTTTCCGGACTTGACCTTGAGGCTCTTGTCTATGATTGTATCGACATCGAACAGAATGTTTTGCTTTTTTCCGTTTGGATTAGTCTCCAACACGCGGCACCTCCCACCATTGCCCATCTTGCTTCACTTCAACATGATCGAAATAGTCTTTGAATCGTCGCCCTTCAAACGAGTGAATGGGAACCAGCATCCTAGGCGCAACAGTCTTGGCGAACCTGCGTAGATCTTCCGGGGATGCGTGGCCGGAGGTATGGCAATGGGCGAGTGGAATGCCGTGCCGCGTCAACCATTCGAGAAAGGGTTGTTGTTTCTCCTGCTTCAAATATCCGCTCCACAAAGAATAGACCACACGACTCCCTTCTATGCACTCTGCTCGTTCCAGCTCTTTCGTCATGGACGGCCGAAACAACATCACGGAACGAGCGGCCTCATCGGCCAAGGCTTCCGGATAGATGCGCGAATCGGCGTACCGATTTACAATGTCGTACCGCCTCATTTTTTTGATTTGCCGTTTCTGTGAGGCAGGGAGGAAAACCTTTACGCCATTCCATGTCGCCTGCGGCAACTTGAGATTACCGGTCGCACGGAGAATTTCCGCTGTGTACAGATCCAGAATGAGTTGCCTGCCCGCTTTCCGACAGGCTTTGAATATCGTCACGAGGCGGTCGATATTCTGACCGGAGGTCCATACCAGCACCATTCCCTTGGTGCCTTCAATGTGTTCGATGAAAGATTGCTCAAGCTCTTGTTCGGTCTTGGATTTGCCTTCGGAAGCCGAACGCCCAATGGTGGTTCCCTCCATGAGCAGCACATCCACATCGGAGGGTGGATGCTCCAAGAAACGTTCAAAGAGCGCCCCCTTGCGACCATGCCCGCGAAAATCACCGGAATAGAATAACCGCTCTCCGTCGGCGGCGACGAGCAATGAATAGGCATCGTAGGCTGAGTGATCGTTTAGGTAGGGAGTGATCGTAAATGGTCCGACAACGAGTGGTTTCCTGTCTTCAATGCCAGTAAGACGGTTGAATGTCGCTCCTGATGGGGTGAATAAGGCAGCTGCCTTGAGCATTCGTGCTCCGGCCGCTCCCATGATTATCCGGATGTCAGGCGATAGAAAGTGTGCGAGGCCATAGTGGTCTTGATGCGGATGCGAGAGCAGCACGGCGAGGAGCGATGAATCCGATGTTCGAAACCCTCTCACCTTGGGCAGGTGTCTGATCGACGATTCGGCATTCAGCGGAAGTCCGACATCGAGCACGATGCGCTTTCCCGCGGACTCCACCTCGATGCAGGTTCCGCCGACTTCCTGGGTTCCACGGTGGATACAAACCTTCATAAGCCTTGCGCCATCAAAAATTCGACCAGTCTGGGGATAAGCCAAGCCGTCGCTACCCCGGCATTGTGCGCACAAGAAAAGTTTTGCGCATAGGGACGCACCCCGACATCGGTATCGAAATGACCGATACGATCCGTGACTCCCGATACAAAGATAAAGGGAACTTCTGACTGGAGCCTGATGATGCCATGAGTCGTTTCCAGAGAACCGACGCGCGCTTGTGTACCAGAGGAACGGCTCACCGATTCAAACGCGCGAAGCGCCTTCTCATCAGCCCACTTATAGTCGTCATAGTTTGTAATATTGACGACCCCCACGGCGGTGTAATCCCCGTCCGCCAACAGAGCCAGATCGGCTGCCGGATTCATCGGCGGAGCAATGAAGCGAGCCTCTACCTCGGAGTGGAGGGATTCGCCGAACACCGCTCTGGGAACTTTGAACAAATCACGAGACAGTGGCGGTGACAGAATCAGGCAATCAGTTCGTTCATGGTGCCAATAGTGACCGCTCGCGGACGGACTATCTCTGAATGGGTCGTGAATAAACACATGGGGACCGACGACGACACATCCGTTGTAGCTCTTTTCACCGGGGAAACCAGCCGTACCGAATGCGACTACCAAGTCCGGCATTGCATCGATCCCGCCGAACAGCTGCGGCAAGATCCGGATCTTTTCCTTTGTATTGGACGAAGACACTGAAGGATCCATCGCATCCTGAATGCACCAGACCTCAACCTCGACGCTACCGCGTACATCCTGAGGCAGTCCTTCAAAATGAAATACGCCTCTTGGGCGTGGATTCCGCCAGTCACTTGTAGGTGTGCGGGGATGATTCAGCCGAATCGGCCAAGGGAAATGAGGCGGGCAGGCTTGAGCATCCAGAAGAACGGTCATGAGCGCCGTGGCCTCCCAATTCTTATTCGCGACAATAAGAGTCCGGCGATGTTCCATTCAGACGACCTCTCACCCGTACAGTGATCCCCGCGGCAGTATACGACACTCTCCAGGTGACTACCTATCCCAGGCTCTCTTCATCGTGTTAGTCTGCACGCGCAGCCATGAATGTCTCGCATTTCCTCTCCAACATCTTCGACACCTTCCGACGGCGCGGCTGTCTCAGCCTGGCCGCCTCACTGGCCTTCTTCTCCCTGTTGTCGCTTTTCCCCATGGTTTTCCTGTTGCTGTACGGCATCAGCTTCATCGTCAGCCAGGATGTGATCGGGTATCAATTTCTGCTGGGGTTCCTGAAAGGCTTTCTCCCCAGCATGGGCGAACGTCTGGCCCGAGACATTCGACGCGTGGCTGAACAGGAAGAGGTCCGTTGGGCGGTGTTTCTCGCGTTCGGCTGGTTCAGCGCGCTGGTATTTTATGAATTGGACTATGCCATGAACACGGTGTTCGGCACGGCGGCCAAGCGGCATCCGTTGATCTCAACGCTGGTCGCCGTCACGTTGATTTGGATGTTGGGATTTTTGACGCTCATCTCGTTCGTCGCTACTCAGGCCATCGAACTGCTGACGGCCTATGCGCCCCGCTTCCTCGGCATGAACCTGGTCGCCATCGCCGCCCATGATTTTCTGATCGCCTATTCGCTCCCGTTCCTGCTCGCGTTCGCCTCCGTCACCTGTCTCTATCGATTTCTTCCGCATCAGCGGCCCACGTGGCGGGAGGCGACGATCGGAGGGGCGGTGTTCAGCCTCTTGTGGGTGTCTGCCAAAGCCCTGTTCGTGACCTATCTGGAAGATGCCGCCGTCTACACACAACTGTACGGGTCATTGCTCGAAGTGGTGCTCCTCATGCTCTGGGTCTACTATTCCTCGGCGCTGGTGCTCCTCGGCGCAGTCGTGACCCACGAATGCCAATGCAGACGGCCGTGCCTACCGCAGTCTCCGCCCAACCTGCCTCGTTAAGCCGCTCCCGTAAGGCGAACGCGCGCGATCTGATCGGTGGGATTCACTTGATGTGAGTGGAAAGTTTCGCTGCGGGGAGTACCGACGGTCAGAGTCACGACCGCTATGCGGCGATACCCTGCCCCCGCTATCGCTCTGAGGAAGATCCCATCCCAGAAGGATGTCGCTGCTCAATGAAATGCCCGATAGATGCGCGCGTCACCAGGCCCAGCAGTTGCCCGTCTTGAACGACCACAAGCCGCTCGGCCCCCAGCGCCAACATCTGCTCCAACGCCTGCATCGCCGAGAGATCCGGCGACACCACCATGTCGTCGCTGGAGGTTTGCATGATATCGGCCACCCGGCGGAACGCCCAGAGCCCATTGCTCACCGTCTGCACATCGCGCACCCCCACGACACCGACCAGCCGGCCGTCCTGCACCACAGGGAATCCTCCGTAGCCGTAGGGGAGAAAATACTGGTTCACGGCCTCTTCCAACGTGGTGTCGGGAGATAAGGCCACGACGTTGCTGACCATCAACTCGCGGACCGGCACCGACGCCAGTGACCCGCGGATGGCGGCCTGCTTCCGGCTCCCGCGCGCGGCGGCGAACAAAAACGCCCCCAGCAATACGATCCAGCCCCCACTGCTCGCCAGAGCGCCGGAGACGGTACCGGAAAGAGCTCCGACAAGGAGGAAGGCCCCGAAGAGGCCGAAGCTCACGCCGAACAACAACCCGACCAATGCCGCCTGACTTGTCGCGCGATAGTAGTCCTTACTCCAGGCCCACAACCCGGCCCGCAAGGCTCGACCGCCGTCCAGGGGAAAACCCGGGAGCAGATTAAACAAACCCAGCTGAGTGTTGACCATCCCGAGCAGCGTCCCCAACGCCACCAACCCGTGCACGGAGGATCCGGTCGGAAGGAACTCCAACAGCGAGACCAGGCCGATGCACAGACCCGCGAGAAGAAAGCTCACGATCGGGCCGGCAATCGCAATCAAGAACTCAGCCCGGGGATGCGGCGGTTCCTTTCGCATCTGCGCCACACCCCCGAAGATAAACAGGGTGATCTGACTGATCGGAATCCGATACCGAAGAGCCACCAGAGAATGGCCGAGCTCGTGCAGCAGGACAGACGCAAACAGGAGGATGGCCGCCACACCGCCCATCGCCCAATATCGCGGCTCGGTGAGACCGGGCAGCACGTCGGGCAAATAGCCCGTCGCCAGCGACCAGGTCACAAAGAAAAAGACAAAGAGCCACGAGGCGTGCACGTGGATGGGAATCCCGAACATCCGGCCGATTTTCCAGTCTGGGCCCTGCATAATTTCACCGTAGCAGCCACCCTGACAGAGCGTCAACTATCGCCGCTTCGTGCCTTCGGGTATACTGCGCCCATGCGTGGCAAGCAGTTCTGGATCAGACTGTCGGCGATCTGCGGAATGGCACTCGCCCTTCAGGCTATTCTCGCGGAGGCGCAGGTCATCAAGGCGGGGCCGGCTTCGTGCCCTGCCGTGGCTTTGACCTACGATCTCTGCCCCGTGCGCACGGCATTCGGATTCGACCGGGAGCTGATCGACTTCCTCATCGAGCATAAGGTGCCGGCGACATTTTTCATGTCCGGCCGCTGGATGGCCAAACACGATGCCGAGGTCAAGAAGCTGCTCGCCGTGCCGTTTTTCGAAATCGGCACCCACGGCGAGGTGCATGCCCATTTGCCGATGCACGAGGTCGAGGACCAGCAACAGGAAATCATGGGACCGGTGCGCCTGCTCAAGACCAAATACGGTCGCCCCGCCACCCTGTTCCGGCCGCCCTATGGAGAATATAACGACCAAACGGTCGACGCCGTGAAAGCCCTCGGGCTCAAGTTCATCCTGTGGAATATCGAATCCGGCGATCCCGACCCGACACTGGCGGCAGAGGCGATCGTGGCTCGTGTTCAGAAACGTATGAAACCGGGCAGTGTGATCGTCATGCATGCCAACGGCAAGGGCAAACATACCCGCGAAGTGACCGAAACCCTGGCCGCCACCCTGTTGCCGGCCAAAGGCCTGACCCCGATGACCGTGTCGGACCTCTTACGATGCAACCAATCGACAGTCACACCCGCACCATAATTCGCGACATGCGAGCGGAGGATCGCGATCCCGTGGTCGGGATTTTGACCGGCTCCGACCCCTGGAAACGGCTCGGCTTCAACGCCGCCGATTGGAACCGCATCTTTGCGCCGCTGCCCGCGGGACGAGACACATTCGTGCTGGAGATCGATGGACACGTGCTGGGGATCGCCATCGTGCGCAGAAAATTCCTGTTCGGAGACTATCTGGAATTACTCGGGATCGCCCCGTCGGCAATCGGCCAGGGGCTCGGCGGCCGGTTGCTGTCCCATGTCGAATCGCTCACCTTCGCGCGGGCCAACAACATGTTTGCCTGCGTGTCGGACTTTAACGAGGGCGCCCGGGCCTTCTACCGCAAGCAGGGCTATAAGGAAATCGGTCCCATGCCGAACTTTCTCATCCCCGGCTACGCGGAAATTCTGCTGCGAAAAACGGCCGGGCCGGCGCGAAAGAGCTAATGGCTAATAGCCTATAGTAAGAGAAAATAGCAGCACTTCTCATTTCTTCTCTTGCCATCAGCTATACGCCATCTGCTATAAGCTCCTCGTATGAAAGTCACAAAACTCCTCCACACCCGCATGCGCGTCACTGACATGGATCAGACGATCCGCTTCTACGAGAACGTATTGGGCCTGGAGGTGCTGGAGCGCAAGGTCTCGCCGCGTGGGTCCCACCTCGCGTTTCTCAAAGTTCCTAACAGTGAAGAACTCATCGAACTGTGCAGCTTTCCCGCCAGCGGACCGGTGACCGTGCAGGAAGACCTGGTGCACCTCGCCTTTCAGGTCGAGAACCTGGACGACACGATCCGGGCGCTGGAATCCAAACAGATCAGAATCACCGATGGCCCGACCCAGACATCGTCCGGCAGCCGTTTTCTCTTCATCGATGCTCCCGACGGCTATGAGATCGAGCTGATTGAAAGGCCGCAGGGCGTGAAGATCGTATAAGTTTCGTGAAGCGTCGTTCGTCGCTCGTGAAGAAGGCATGTCCGAATTCAGATCAGCGTTCATCCTTTCCCCATTGACGATTCCGGCCCAGCCACAGTATTGTTCCCCCCGCTTCACGCTTCACGAACGACGAGATACCAAAGGAGCCAATGCATGAAGAACGGGTTTTTCCGCGGACACGGACTCGGCAACGACTATGTGGTGATGGATCCCACGGAACTGACCTTTAAACTCACCCCCGGAAAAATCCGCGGCATTTGCGATCGCCATTGGGGACTCGGCAGCGACGGCATTCTCGCGCTGGTTCCATCGAAGAAAGCCGACTTTGGCCTGCGCATCTACAATCCGGACGGCAGCGAGGCGGAAAAATCCGGCAATGGCCTGCGCATCTTCGCCCGCTACCTGCATGCCACCGGCAAAACCAAAAAGCGAGCCTTCACCGTCGAAACCAAGGGGGGCTTAGTCTCCATTGCCCTCCATCTCGACCGCCACGGCGATGCCGCTGCCGCTACGGTCGAAATGGGCCGGGCGACGTTTCAACCGAGCGCCCTTCCCTGCACACTCACGGTCGATGAACTGATCCAGCAGCCCATCGAGGCGGCCGGGCGGTCGTTGCAATTCACCGGCGTCAGCGTCGGCAATCCCCACTGCGTGATGTTCAAACAACCCGGCGAAGCCTGGACGAGAGAGGACCTTCTCTCGCTGGGGCCTGCGCTTGAAAACCATTCCCTCTTCCCGAAGCGGACCAACGTCCAACTTGCGGTGCCCACCGGCCCGAAAGAAATCTTTATTCTGATCTGGGAACGCGGCGCCGGTGAAACGCAGGCCTCCGGATCGTCTTCCTGCGCCGCCGCCAGCGCCGCCGTCCGTCTTGGACTGGTGAAGGGACCGGTCACGGTGAAGATGCCCGGCGGCACGCTCAACATCGAAGTCTCCCAGGACTTCAGCCTCACGATGAAAGGCCCGGTCGCAGAGGTCGCCCGAGGCGCTCTGAGTCCGTCGTTTGTCCGAACACTGCGCTAAGCCGGACACCATCAGCAGTCAGCCACCGAGTCACGTTGCGGACGATTTGTGCCGGTCGTTAGAATGACTCGGACCCTGCCGCGATTTTCTGAGAGCTGAAGGCTGACAGCTGCATGGACACTTCGCCAATCCTCCAATCCAAGCTCGATCACCTGCCCGGGCAACCGGGCTGCTACCTCTTTCGGAACGCGAAGCGGGAGATCCTCTACGTCGGAAAAGCCGCCGTGTTGGCGGACCGTGTCCGCTCCTACTTCCAGAGAGGCAACGACCAGACGCCAAAGACCGCCCTGCTCGTCAACGAGATTGCCGACCTCGAAACGATCGTCACCCGCTCCGAGCTGGAAGCGCTGATCCTCGAGAGCAATCTGATCAAGCGCCACCGGCCACGCTTCAATATCGTCCTGCGTGACGACAAGCAGTACCCCTACCTCCGCCTGCCGATCAAAGAGAGCTTCCCCCGTCTCTCCATCGTCCGGCGGGTACAAAAAGACGGGGCACTCTACTACGGCCCCTACACTCCGGCCGGGGCGCTCCGCGAGACACTGAAAGTCATTCGTAAAGCGTTTCCATTGGCCACCTGCGAAATCGACATCGACGGCCGGGCCGACCGGGCCTGCATCGAGTTCGAGATCAAACGCTGCATGGCACCCTGCACCGGCAACCAGTCGCGGGACGAGTACCACCAGATCGTCAAACAGGTTCGCCAGTTTCTCGAAGGGCGGGACCAGGAACTGCTGGACAGCCTGCGTGGGGACATGGAGCGGGCGGCGGAACGGGAAGAGTTCGAGGAGGCTGCCCGGCTACGGGATCGCCTATTCAGTGTCGACCGCACGCTGGAAAAACAACGCATCACTCAAATCAGCACCACCGATCAGGATGTGATCGGGTTGGCGCGTCAGGGAACCGCGGCGGATCTCCAACTACTCTTTGTTCGCGGAGGCCTGTTGATCGGGCGGAAGGATTTCTTCTGGCCTCAATCGGCCGATTCGAGCGATGAAGAACTCGTGCGCTCGGCCATCGAGCAGTTCTACAACAAGGAAGGGCAACCGCCCAAGGAACTGCTGGTCCCCACGACCCTCGACGAGGCCCCGCTGATCGAACAGTGGCTGAGCGAGAAACGCGGCGACAGCGTGCGTCTCCTGGCGCCGGAACGAGGCGCCAAGCATCAACTGGTCCTCCTCGCGGAAGAGAATGCCGCCGCGGCCATTACCGATCATCTCCGCAATGAGGCACTGGACCGGCAGGCGACGGCTGAACTCAAACGCCTGCTTCGCCTGGACACGGTCCCTCGCAGGATTGAAGGCTTCGACATTTCGAACATCATGGGCAATCAATCGGTCGCCTCGCTGGTCGTCTGGGAAGACGGTCAGGCCAAGAAGTCCGACTATCGCAAATTCAGGATTCAGACAGTGGAGGGGGCCAACGACTTTGCGAGCATGCAGGAAGCCGTGATGCGGCGGTACGGCGCGACCGAAGATCTCGCCCGTCCGGACCTGATTCTCATCGACGGCGGGTTAGGCCAGTTGAGCGCCGCGCTTGAAGGGTTGAAACAGGTCGGCCAGGACCAGATCCCGATCATGGGCCTCGCCAAGGCCCGCGGAGAGAAAGAAGAACGGATTTTTCTCCCCGGCCGGAAAAACCCCATCGTCCTGCGGCCGACCTCGCCGGCTACCCACCTGGTCCAGCGCATTCGCGACGAAGCCCATCGCTTCGCCCTGACCTATCACCGGAATTTGCGCGGCAAGGCCTTGCTGTCATCCGAACTGGACCAGATCGCCGGCATCGGCACCATTCGCCGCAAGCGGCTTCTGAAGCAATTCGGAAGCCTCCAACGGATCGCCGCCGCCAGCGACGATGAACTCCGGTCCGCCGGTCTCGATGTCTCCACCGTCGCCGCCCTACGTAAAGCCCTCACCCCGTCCTAGCCCACATTATTCATGAGCGCTTCTGCTGCAATCGCCGATCCGCTGCTGCGACGAGCCTTCGGCCGACGGGCTCGCCCCTCGGCCCCTCGACGTACTGTACGAGTACGCCTCGGGTTCTCACGACTCCGCGCACCGGTCTCGCGACATGGCTCGACGATTTCGCGACGAACCGTCATGAATAATGCGGGCTCACGCAATACCGACAGAGACTTCGCGTAAACTGTATTGGGTTCGATACACCCGTATCTGAATAGGTACGCTCGATCCGCCGCACCGGCGATGCCTCACAGTGGAACAGGCCCACTTTCTCTTCGAATATTGGGTTTTTGCGACTCGTTCGACAGCGGAGAACTCGCTGCGTGCCAGGTACGTAGTTTGCGTCTTTCTCCGGGCATCCGACCTAAGACGACAATGGGGAGGCATCCCGATGAGGATGTTGCGCATCGCTTCCATACTGGTCTTCACATCGCTCGCCGCCTGCACCACCCCGCCGGAGATCAAGCAGGCGCTGGTGGCCAAGGATCAGGCCTATACCGAAAATGAACAGCTCATGCAGCAGTATCGGGAGCTGGTCGGCAATATCAACCGCCGCCATGTGCAGTGGTATCGCTACGTCCAGACTCGCCTCAAGCTGGATCTGGCGTTGCAATGGGCGACGACCAATCCGCGGATGATCGACATCCCGGACGCCACCACCGCGGACGCCGATGCCGAGGTGCTGGGGCCCGATGTGCTGGCGGTGATCAATGCCATGCGCCTCAAGTCTCTCCCCGAACGCAAAGGCGCAAACGGGCAGCCGGTGTTTCTGGCCGGATCGGGGGATATGACCCATCTCATTCAGCAAATTCCCGAGTTGATCGCACGGATCGAACAACGCGTCGCCGCGGATTCCAAGGTGCCCCAGAACGTCGATCTCACGGCCTTCGACCAGTACCGGAACAATGTCGAAGCGTTGCGCCGGATCAACGGCATCATCAAGCAATACCTGGACATCGACGTCACCCTCAGTCGGAACGAAACCCAGTCGCTGGCCGACGCGCTCCGCACGGTGCGCCGATGACCCGCCGCACAGCCGGCCGAACGAAGGAGCCCTCCATGGTCACACGAGGCGTGACGCTACTGTCCGTCGTCATACTGGTCCTCATGGCCACCGGTTGCCACTCGATCCACAGCCGTTCGGTGCGCGACCTCATTCAACTGGAAAGCACCAAAATCGACGCCGCACAGACCAACATCGATCTGTTTCAAAAGGAGACCGAAGCCCGCATCAAGTTCCTCGAACAGGCGCGCAGTTCGCTGCACGACAGTTTCAAATCGCTCCAGATACAGGAAACCAAACACCGGTTCGCCCTGGCCTCTTTCCGGAATCTCACCACGAAGAAGGGGGACTCCGCCTATGCCGCCGCCTACCTCACCAGTCTGATCTATATGGCCGACGCGCAGGGCCTCGAGAAGGCGGTCTGGAATCAATTCGAAGAAGACTTCTGCGGCCTGCGCGATACGGCCAATGCCCTCAACGACTCGTGGAAACGGACGGCGACGCTGCACGCCCAGGTGCATCGATTTGCCAAGCAAACGGCCTTCGCATCCGTCGATCCTGAGTTTGTCGCGGCCGTCCTTGACCAGGCCCCCAACCGGTCCGGCCAGATCATGGAGATCCTGGATCACTCGCGAACCGTGAACGATGCCCTGGAAGAAGTCGTCGGCGCGCGAATCCTGCGCATCGGCGGACTGGATCGTGCCCAACTGTTTACCGCCGATCTGGTGGAACTCCTCGATCGATTGAAGAAAGACGACGGACAGTAACGGAGGCCGCTATGAACCGCAGCATCGAGGGGGTGGTCACATTCCTCCAAGACAATGACAACCTGATCAAGCAGCTGATGGAAACCGCCGAAAGCGCCACCACTGAAATCGAGCAACTGGCCGACCGCGTGGACCACGCCCGCCAGGAAGCGCAGGTGCTGGTCGATCAATTGGGCGCCGTGGAGTTCAGCGTCGGCGGCCAGGACGATACGAAGGTCCGGCAAGCGGCCCTGCTGGAGGCCGTCGCCGCCCTGCGGAAAAAGTTTGAGATCTTCAAGAACGACCCGCTGCGACGCGGCATTTATGCCGCGGAGATCTCCAATCTGTACCTGCAACTCGCCAACACGTTCAATAACCAGACCGTGGCCCAAATCGTCCCCTTCGGCGCCGACGAAATCAGCGGCTATAAAGGGTTGATGGAGAAGGCCATACTGGATGCCTCGTCGCGAAAGAAACGCGCGGCCGTCATTAAAGCCGGCGTCCAGATTTCCCGCTTGGCCCTTGGCGTGGCCGGCAAACTGGCATTGGTGTGACGGGTATGGGAACTCGACCGGTCATGTGGACCTCCGCCGCGATCATGCTGGTGCTGCTCTCCGCGAGCTGCAGTCTCGATGCCGCCTCGCGCGGCCCCTTCGGCCCGGCAGATCCGGAAACCGTCGTGCCGAAGAAGCCGCTGCCCGCACAGCTCCCGACCAGACACCGCCTGGAGTTCACCGCCGATGAGTCCCCTGCGCATCTCAAACCCAAGATGGCCGGGAGCGCACTCGATGCCGGAATCTCTCGCTCCCCCAATCAGGAGGCGGTGCTCTCAGTAGCCGACATTACAGGATTGCGAAAGGTTGTGGAAACGGATCCTCGAGTCGCGGCTCTCCTCGGTGAACGATGGGGATTCATTGACGCGGACCGCGTCCCACCGAGAGGGAAGGTGTCGTTCGGCTGCTGCCGGACAACCGCGCGATTCACCAGACTCACCTACTTCAGCTACAGCCATAACGTCGCTGTCGACGTGCGTCTGAAAGATTCGACCATTCTGGAAGCTTCGCGAGTGGAAGGGTATCTACCCCCCGAAGGCCCCCGGGACATCCAACGGGGCATCGAGCTGGCTCGCGCCGACCGCCGCCTCGCCGACAAGGTGCAAGGGATGCAAGGACATGGGCTGTTGATGCAGCCGGATCGCGGATTCTTCAGAAACGACCCCGGGTATGGACATCGGGTGATTTGGATCACCTTCTCCCCCGGTCTGGGCGGCGACCCCAAATACTGGGCGCAAGTCGATCTCACGGAAGACCGTGTGCTGGATGCAGGAGATGAACCGCCCCGTTAGGCGGTGAAAGGATACGGGATGAGACGCCTCGCGGTGAGTGCCTTGTTACTGGTCTGCACCCTCGGCCTGCCGCGACCCGGCTCGGCCGACACAGCATCGGAGCATGTCGAGTGGGGTGCGTGGAGTTTCGACTACGAAGTTCGAGACAATACCGGCCTGGCCCTTCGCAACGTCACCTACGGCGGTGAACAAGTGCTGACCAAAGCCAGCATGCCGGTCCTGCGCGTGAAATACGTGAAGGAACGCATCTGGTGGAACCCCTTTACCTGGTTCGGCTCCCGCGCCGACAGCGGACGCTGCGGCCCCTTTCAAGATCGACTGCGCTGGCAGGATCTCGTCCCGATTGTGAACTGCGGCGACCAGAAGGTCTGCGTCGAAAGCTCGACGGTGAAAGGCATGAAGTGGCTGGAGCTGGGCATCTATGCCCGAATCGGGGAATATCACATTTACCAATCCTGGCATCTGTCCGAAGACGGTGAATTGCGGCCGGTCGTCCAGAGCCGGGGATTGTCCTGCAATACCGATCACGTCCACCATCCCTATTGGCGCTTCGATTTCGACATCAATGGCAACGGAATGGATCAGGTATTTGTGCGCGACGATGGGGGCCCGGACAGCGGCTGGGGGCCGGGATGGAAAAAATATACCAATGAACGCAATGACGTGAAACATACGGCCACCCACCGGTCCTGGTTGATCCGCGACCAACTCACAGGACATGGGATATGGGTACTTCCCGGAGACGGGTACGCACCCCTGAAAGACGACGGAGAACGCGATTCCTTCGCCGACCTCGATATCGCCATTCGCCGGGCCAATCCGGACGAAGATCTTCCATGGGTCTTTGGAGCACGTGGCCAACTCGGGTATGACGAGGACAACCAGGGCGTCCAGGAACAGGATGTGGTGTTCTGGTACGTGGCCCACCTGCCGCATATGGCCGCCCTCGGCCCCACGAAGTGGCTGACGCTCGGGCCGACCCTGAAGATTCACCGCTAACCTGACGGCATCGGGCCTCCCGCCGTCTCCATGTCAATTTTCAAGACCCTCCTCTTCCCCGTTGCGGTTCAAACCTTAAGTACTCTATACTAGGTGCAGTTTGCCCTAGATACTGGGCTCGAGCGGCCAGTACAATCAGCCTGTTTCATCAATGCACAGTTGTCTCACTATGAACCACGTCCGCGCTACTGAATCGTCATGGCCTCGGGTGTTCCCACTTGCGCCCGGACCCGTTGATCGGGGAAAATCGGCATGAGTCAGCCAGCATTTTCCGCCAAGGAATTCCAGCGTGTCGGCGAGATCATGCACCATGCACGCTCCGTCGATCGCGGCGACAGAGTGTGGCAACTCGTCTCGGCCGTGCAAAAAGTCATTCCCTACCAATTCTCCGGATGCGGCGCCGTCGATCTCCTGCGCGGAATCGATCCTTCGCTGGGACATTCCACCTACCCGCGGGAATTCTGCCAACTGTATATGAGCCGAGGATTGATGGTCGATCCAGCCTTGCGCCAACTCATGGCCTCCGGCCAGACCGTCACCTCCAGCGCCGATGCACCAGCCGGTACCGAGCCCAGGGACATTACCTCGCTGAAACTCGACTTCGGCATCAAGACCTGCCTCTCGGCCGGAGTGCGCGGAGCGAATGGGTCCTGTTCCTACTTCGCCTTCAGTAATTTCGATGCGAAACAGACAGACAAACTCCGGTTCCTGCTCGACATTCTGACTCCGCATTTTCACCTGAGTTATATGCGATGCCACTCCGCGTGGAGTCCGGAACGTCCGGCCCCGCCGCCGACCATACTGAGCAAACGGGAAGAAGAAATTCTCCGATGGGTTGCGGCAGGCAAGACCAATTGGGAAATCTCTGTCATTCTGAAAGTCAGTTTGAACACCGTCAAATTTCATCTCAAGAACGTCTTTCAGAAAATCGGCGTCGAAAATCGATGGAGCGCCATTGCCTATTGGCAAACCGGTGAACACCATCGCGTCATGCCATCCGCAGCGCCCAGTGACGACCGTCCGCCCTCCGGGGCCAACACACCCGACTAAACCGCTCGCTGCATGCCGACTCGCGCGCCGCCCCGCCCGTCACCAGTTGACAGACGCCGGGTAGGGCGCTCGCCTACCCCGACGGGTAGGTGACGCCAGACCACACCTCTCGTACACTCGTCGCACACAACGTCATGCCACGCGTGACGCACCAGCACCACCCTTATTCACACACCCGGCTAGGGCTTCACGCCCGAGGAGGCCGGGAAGGAGAGGCCCTATGAAGCAGCTTGCCGCACAGCCTGCAGCAATGGACGCCACATGTACCCTGCTCGACCTCCTGCACCAACGCAAGACGCGCCGCTTCGGCCGCGGCATGACCCTGCCCGGCGGCCCGCTGCAATTCACGAGTCAACATGCCCCCCTCCCACTGAGCCGGGAAGAAGAACGATTTCTGATCTATGCGGCCATCGGCCGATCCGGGCGCAACCTGGGCGACATGCAGTTTGCCGGACACCCGGGCACGAGTGCCGGACAGGGTCATGCGCTGATGAACTTCAAGAGCCGCACGGTTCCCAGTCCCTGTTCCGCGCAGAGCACGCAGCTGTTTTACACCAACGACGACGGCGTGTTTTTTGTCGCCGACGCGGCCGGCCCAGACCGTCCATTGAATCTGGACGTTGTGCAACTCCAATCGTCCCGCCTGGAGATCCCGCGCGAAGCTCCGTTCATGCTGCCGTTCAATCAGTGGTATACGAACCGCCCCGGCACCACCCTGTTCATGCCCGTCACCAATATCGCGCTGCTGTATCTGAATCTCCTGCTGACGATGTTCAGCGAAGACACGGGATACTTCATCGTCGATACGGACAACGGCAACGCCGCCTGCGGCCTCGATGCCTTCCGCAAGAGCGCGGGCGGGCACCTGCACGACAATCTCGCCTCGCGCAAAATGTTCAGCCTGCGCGAACTCGACGCCGGTATTTGCGAAACCGCCATTCAAGAGCAAGGGATCATCTGCGAGCACATTTCACTGATGCAACAGGCCCTGGGACTGGGCGGCGGCATCCAGAGCGTGGGGAGCGGCCGTCACCTCCTCGGGATGGAACCGCACATCTACCCCGGCCTCGGGTTCCACTTCGTCGTCCCGCCGGGCAAGCCCCTGCGGGCCAATCCCGTCGGCATTCCACAGGTGTGGGAAGGCCCCACCCCGCCGTTCGTGCCGTCGATGAAGGATGCCGTGACCAGCCTGGTCGCCGGCAAGTTCGGGCCGAACGGCACGTACGGAAAGCCCGGTGAACAGCCTTGGACGAATCCCAAAGTAGCGCAGCAGGTCCCGCAACATTCCGAGCGCGCGATCGAAGCGACCATCGCGTTTGCCGGCTACGTCCTCGGCACCTACGGTCGGTTCCCGGCGCACGCCGATGCCTGCAAGTCCATCGTGGCCTGTCAAACCCATCACCTGGACGAAGAGTTTTATGCCGCGTTTTACCCCGATTCCACGTTACCGGACGCGCATCGCGAGCACATGCATGTGTGGCACAGCCACTGACGACACACATTTTCACGCTCCCCGGAGCACAGGAGGGCACCATGACACCACAGACCTCTCGTCGAGTCGTCATTACCGGAATGGGAGTGATTTCCCCGTTGGGTTGTACCGTCGATCTGTTCTGGCATCTATTGAGCAAGGGTGAGAGCGCCGTCAAACCGCTCAGCTCGTTCGATACCTCACCGTTCCAAGCCTGCCTCGCGGCGGAGGTGCGGGACTTCGACCCCGAAGATTTCCTGCATCGCAAGCAGGCTCGTCGCATGGGGCGGGCCACCCAGTTCGCCGTCGCCTCCGCCATGATAGCGACCCGCGACTCCGGCGTCGACCTGGAACAGGAAGATCGCGGGTCCATCGGCATCAGCATCGGCACCTCCATCGGCGGCATGAAGGAAGCGTTCGAATTCCACGATGCGGCCAAACTCAACGCTTACGAGCGCGTCAATCCATTCACCATGGGAATGACCTTCCCGAATGCGATTTCGTCTGAAGTGGCTATCGTACTCGGGTTGCACGGCCCCTGCGAGACCTACTCGATCGGCTGCTCCTCGACGGCCAATGCCATCGGCCGCGCCTACGAATGGATCAAGTCGGGACAATCGCCGCTCGTCGTGGCCGGCGGGACCGAAGCGCCGCTCCACCCGAGCGTCTACGCCGCCATGAACGCCGGGCGCGCGCTGGCACCTGACGAACGCGGGGCCATTCGCAACCTTCCCCGTCCCTTCGACAAAACCCGATGCGGCATGGTGTTGGGCGAAGGCGCCGGCTGCCTCATCTTGGAAGACTATGAGCACGCGCGCGCCCGCGGCGCCAAGATGTATGCCGAGTTGGAAGGGTGGGGCTTTACCTGCGATGCCCATTCCATGGTGAAGGCGGACCACACGGGACACGAGCAGCAACGGGCGGCCAGGTTGGCCCTCTCGACGGCCCATTGGTTCCCGGAAGAAGTGGATTACGTGAACGCCTGCGGGCTCGGCACCGTGGAGTTGGATGCGCTCGAAACGCACACGGTCAAACAGGTCCTGGGAGGCCATGCGTATCGGGTTCCCGTCAGTTCGTTCAAAGCGGCACTCGGCCACGCCTTCGCCGCCAGCGGCGCCTTCCAAGTCATCGGCACGGCGAAGGCCATGGAGCACCAGTTCATCCCGCCCACGCTGAACCTGACGACGCCGGATCCGACCTGCGATTTGGACTATGTGTCAGGACAGGGGCGAGCGGCGCATCTCGATCGTGCCTTGATCAACAGCTTTGGATTCGGCGGCAAGAATATCGTGCTTGCGTTATCACGCGTGCATGCCGGCATCGCCACCACCAGCCCGATGGCTGCGTCGCCTGGCTACCGCATGACCCATCTGGCAGGAGTCTCATAAGCCCGCACCATGCGCAACATGAGCTGGAAGACATCGCGCATCGAATGCGCGCCCGTGCAGGCGGGTCGGCCTCTGACAGGCCGGCCCGCCGCAAGGCCGTTCGAGCGCGGCTTCGATCCGGTTCGAGCAGGATGGGCGCCGATCATGATCCGACGAGCCGCCCTTGTCGAAGGGCACCCGCCGCCTCGGCACAGACAGAGAAACGGTTCACCAGTCATCCATCCACATCTAGTTGAGAGTCGAATATGAACGAAATACACAACACTCCGGCGCGTGTGTTCATCATTAATCCTCAGGAATTGGTCCGAGTCGGCATGCGAACACTGCTGAATTCCGTACCGGACTTCATGGTGGTCGGTGAGGGACCGTCGAAGGAGGAGGCGCTCCCCCTGGTGCTCCACCACAAACCCGACATCGTCGTGCTCGATCTGCGCGTGCAGGACGGCACGGGCATCGAAACGGCGAAGGATATCCTGGCGCATCTTCCGGAGACGCGCGTGCTGTTTCTGGCCGATGCGCTCAACGACTCCACCCTGCTCTCCGCCGTCTCAACCGGCGCCCACGGGTATGTCTTGCAAGAGGCCGGGGCGGAGACCCTGATGCACGCCATGCGCAGCCTGACCAAGGGCCAATCCTACCTGGACCCGGGAGTCACCCGTCATGCCTTTGCCTATCTTCGCAAAGTTGCCGACCGTGAACCCGAACGGAGCCGGTATCTGCTGTCTCCGCAGGAACGGCGCCTCCTCCCCCTCATCGCGCAGGGAAAAACGAACAAGGAAATTGCCGCTGAGCTCGGCCTGAGCGATAAAACGGTCAAAAACTACCTGGCCAACGTGTATTCGAAGCTTCATCTGAACAGGAGGTCTCAAGCCGCCGCCTTTTACTTGAAAACCATTGCCTGACCGGGCATCGCCGGACGCACGATGGTGCGGGGCTCAAGTTCCTCTCCCTGCAGGCCGAGAGAGGATCGACGCCTACGCTCTACCTTCGCGGAATCGCCTGTCGTATGCACCATTTGCGATCGTTCCAGCTCCGGGACACGACCGCCTGCGGCGCGGCGCCGGCTCCGGCAGATCCTGGTCAATCTGATCGGTAATGCCATCAAGTTCACCTCCGCGGGCGAAGTGTTTCTCCATGTGACGCGTGAGGCTCAAAACGGGGTGGACCTTCTGCGGTTTACCATCAAAGATACCGGGATCGGCATTCCAGAGATGGTGCAGGGACGATTGTTTCACGCCTTCGTGCAAGCCGACAGCTCCACCACCAGACGATTCGGTGGCACCGGCCTGGGCCTGGCCATTTGCCAACGACTCGTCAGCCAAATGCATGGCCAGATCGGGGTTGAAAGCCATCCGGGACAGGGCAGCACGTGCTGGTTCACTGCGCAATTTCCGGAGACGACGATCGCCACTCCCCCGTCGCCCTTTTCCTGGAGCCGACTGCATGGCCGGCGTATTCTCCTGGTGAATCATTGCGACACGGTCCGGCAGGCCCTGCGCCAGAATCTCACGTCGCATGGAATGAATTGCACTGTGGCACAGAGCGGCCCGGAGGCCGTGGAGTCGGCCCGCACGGCGGCCGCCAGTCAGAATCCTTTCGACCTGGCCCTCATCGAATTGCACCTCTCCGACGTGGACGGGTTCGAAACGGCCGCCTGGCTGAAACAAGACCCCGCCACCGCCGGAGCGCCGGCGAACGCCGAACCGCCGCCGCTGAGTACACGACACAACCTGGCTGAATCCCAACCAGCCACGAAGCCTCGCCTGTTGTTGGCGGAGGACAATCCCGTGAACCAGAAGGTGGCCTGCAAGATGTTGGAGAAACTCGGCTACCGTGTCGATGTCGCGGGAAACGGCCAGGAAGCCGTGGCCGCCCATGAGCGGTCCCGTTATCCGCTGATTTTTATGGACTGCCAAATGCCGGAAGTGGACGGGTTCGAAGCGACCGCACTGATTCGCAAAATGGAAGGCCGGTCGGCCCATACCCCGATCGTCGCCATGACCGCCAATGCCATGCAGGGCGACCGCGAGCGCTGTCTGGCCGCCGGGATGGACGACTACATCGCCAAACCAGTCCGCCCCAAAGATCTTCAGACGGTGCTCGACACCTGGCTGCCGAAGCGCGACCAGGCGTCTGCGGCCTGAACCTCCTCCCAGATCCGACCTCCCTCTGCTCTGACCTCGACCGCGCGGCGATCCATCTCCTGTCACTTTCCTTCATCCACAATTGACAGAACTCCACGCGCCGACTAGGATACGCCCTCACCAAGGAGAGTGAGCGCACGCGTGAGTCATCCGCCCCCGTCCGGTCCCGCACCATCGCCGTCTACATCCCACAGCCGGGTTGAGCAGGCCTTTGAATTCCTGGTTTTCGGCAGCCGCTGGATTCAGGCGCCGCTCTATGGCGGCCTCATCATCGCCGAGTTGCTCTATGCCAGCAAGTTCGTCCTCGAACTCTGGGAGATGGCGAAGCACTTCAAACAACTGGAAGAAACCAAGTTCATGTTGGGCGTGCTCGGGTTGATCGATGTGACGATGGTGGCCAATCTGCTGACCATGGTCATCATCGGCGGATATGCCACCTTCGTCAGTAAACTCGACCTGGAAACTCACCCCGACCGCCCCGAATGGCTGACCCATGTGGATCCCGGCACCATCAAGATCAAGCTGGCCGCTTCGCTGGTCGGCATCTCCAGCATTCATCTCCTGAAATCCTTCGTGGACATCGCGAACGAGAACCCCGAACACGTCAAGTGGAAAATCTTCATTCATCTGACCTTCCTCGGCTCCGCCATCCTGCTGGCCTATACCGACAAGCTGATGCAACGGGACCGCAAGCACTGACCGGGGCGACGCGGGGCTGCCGTATCACTTGAGATACGAGCTGTATCCGATCCGATAATCTCCCGGACATACCTACCCTACGCGTTCGCTTCTATTTCCGCGCCGCAGACGGCACGGGACGCATCGACACGGTTGCCGGGCCGCTTTCTGTTCCACCTCCCGCCCGGGGCATGTGGTTTGCCTTTCTCAATCGTGGCATGACAGGCGCCGACACCGTCGCGTTCCGTCGGGACGGCGCCACCCACACGCACCATGTTCCTCTTGGAGTCACGATGACCGCTCCGCAGGACGACCCGCTGACACTGGCGACGATTCTGGAGGAAGAAACCGAACTCCTGCATGGCCCCCTGCCGAGGGACTATCCGGCGAAAGCCTCCGATGCCGTCCGTAAGGACGCGCTCTTCCGGCACATCCACGCCAGCCACCCGAAACGCGCGGGACTCTGCTTCTCAGGCGGAGGGATACGCAGCGCGACGTTTGCGCTGGGCGTGCTGCAGTCTCTCGCGCGGCTGCAACTCCTGAACAAGTTCGATTACCTCTCGACCGTCTCCGGCGGCGGCTACATCGGGAGCTGGCTCACCGCCTGGATCCATCGCCACCAGCATGGATTGGATGGCGTGATCAAGGACCTCAGCGCCACGCCGAAACCCAACGCCACCGACGCCTGCTCGCCGGTCCAATGGCTGCGGAACTATAGCAACTACCTGAGTCCGCACCTGGGCTTCCTCTCGGCCGATTCCTGGACGCTCTTCGGCATCTACCTGCGCAACCTGCATCTGAACTGGATGGTGCTGCTGCCGTTGCTGATGGTGCCCCTGCTCCTGCCGCGCGGATTCATCGTCCTGGCCCAACTCAGCAGCCCCGGCTCGATTTCCGTCGGTCTGTTCAAGACCGTGCTTGCGACCGGTCTCGGGCTTGCGGTCATGGCGCTGATCTATCTGCACCTCTGCCGACCCACTCTGCGCGAGTATCGTCGCGACACCCCGTTCCAGACCTTGGAAAGCCAGCACTGGTTTCTGGTCGCCTGCCTCGGCCCGCTGATGGCCTCCATGCTCTGCCTGACCACAGCCTGGGCCTGGTTCCGTAACGGGGGCGGCACCCTGGACCAATTCACGATCACCCAGGCGGTGCTCGGCGGCGCCTTGCTCCACACGGGCAGCTGGCTTTTTTCCGCCGTCGCGCTCAAGCGGTTCAAGGCGTTTTCCCGGTGGTTGTTCTGGGAAACCGTCGCCGTCGCCGCCACCGGCGCCTTGGGCGGGTGGTTCATCCACAACGGACTCGACGCCCTGCCCCGAGAACCGGTCGTCGCGCAATTCGCCGAGTGGTACGCCAGTTTTGCGGTACCCGGCGTGTTGACCCTGTTCCTGCTGACCGCGACGGTGTTCATCGGTCTCGCCAGCCGGTTCACCAAAGAACAGGATCGTGAATGGTGGGGACGTACCGGATCCTGGGTGCTGATCGTGATGGTGATATGGGCGGGGCTTTCCGCCGTCGTGGTTTTTGGTCCAGGCCTGATCACCTGGATCACCCCGGCCATCGCCGGTTCCCTGGGCGGACTCTCCGGATTATTGACCCTCGTGCTTGGATTCGGCTCACGTACCACCGCGCAACAGCAGGAGGAACGGTCACATACCACCGTGATCACCGACTTCGCGGTACGCGCGGCCGCGCCGCTCTTCATGCTCTGCATCCTCATCGCGCTGGCATTGGGCACCAGTTGGCAATTGGACCTCTTCGCCCATCACTTTCACAAACACCTCAACAATATGAGTGATCCCCTGCAGACCGGCATAGGGGTCTGGCCGGACCCCTGGGGACACGATCAAGTGCTCCATAACACGCCCTGGCGGCTACTGCTGCTGTTCACCGTGGCCGTGGCCATTCTGGGCTTCCTCATGTCGGGGTGCATCAACATCAACCGGTTTTCGCTCCACTCGATGTACCGCAACCGCCTCATCCGGGCCTACCTTGGAGCCTCGCGTATCCAGACCGAACGGGAACGGAGCTTCAACCCTTTTACCGGATTCGACAACCTGGACAATCCGGCGATGAGCGACGTGCGGTTCGACGACATACGTCTGGCCAGGTGGTTCCATACGAAGGAACTGACCGACCCTACCCGCGAAGCGCTGCTGCGCTATCGACAGATGCAAGACGCGACGCCGGATCAGAAGGACCTCATGCGAGCGATGCTGCAGAAGGAGCTGTCGGAGGCTCGCACCCGCACGGTCTTCAGCACGGTCGCGCACGACCTGCGTCTCGGGCCGGCCGCTACGGCAACCCTGACCGCGCTCCAACAGCCCGAGACGGCCGATGGACAAACGGCGAGTACGTGGTTCACCGCGCTGTTCTTGAACGGCCTGCACGAACAAACGCCGCGCCCACTGCATCTCGTCAATATCGCCCTCAATTTGGTCAAAGGCGACAACCTGGCCTGGCAACAACGGAAAGCCCAATCGTTCACGATCAGCGCGCTCCACAGCGGCAGCTGGAATCTGGGCTATCGCCGCTCCGAAGAATACGGAGCCAACAAATATCTCGGCCAGCCCCTGTCGCTCGGCACTGCCCTGGCGATCTCAGGCGCCGCCGCCAGCCCCAATATGGGCTATCACTCCTCCTCGGCGGTCACGTTTCTCTTAGCCTTGTTCAATATTCGACTGGGCTGGTGGCTCGGCAATCCCGGTCCCGCCGGCGCCGACACCTATCGCCAAGCGTCGCCCAGTGTCTCCGTCGGCCCTCTGTTCGCCGAAGCCTTCGGACTCACCGATGCCTGCCATCCTTACGTGTACCTCTCCGACGGCGGGCATTTCGAAAATCTCGGCTTGTACGAAATGGTCTTGCGCCGCTGTCACTGCATCCTCGTGGTGGACGCCGGGTGTGACCCGCAGCTCAACTTTGAAGATCTCGGCAACGCCATCCGGAAAATCCGCATCGATCTGGGGATCGACATCGAACTGAATCTCGACCAGATCAAGCGGGCCGCCGACGCCAAGACCAGCAGCCGCCACCACGCCATCGGCATGATTCGCTACGACAAAGTGGACGCCAACGCCACCGCCGGCACCCTGATCTATCTCAAACCCTCGCTGACCGGGAACGAGCCGTCGGACGTCCAGGACTACGCCGCGCGGCACCCATCGTTTCCCCACGAACCGACCTCGGACCAGTTCTTCGACGAGGCCCAGTTCGAATCCTACCGCCGCCTCGGCGAACATATCGCCCAACAGGTGCTGCGCCCCGCCATTCAGCGAAGCGAGCAGGACTTTTCAAAATTGTGTCATGCGCTTCGCTCCCACTGGGTCACCACCCCGCCGGGCATGCGTGAATCCTTCCTCGGCGAAACCGACGACCTGAAGGATCTCGAACGCCTCCTGCGCGACGATCCGGATCTGCTTCGCTACGACCTGGAAATCTATCCCGAACTCCGCTCGGTGTTCGGGATCGATCCCGGCACCGTCGCGGTCAATCCGCGGGCCGCGCTGCACACCTGCAATCTGCAGATCCAACTCATGGAACAGGTCTACCTGGCCGTGAACCTCGAAGAGTTCCACAATCACGCCCTCAATCGCGGCTGGATGAACCTGTTCCGGCGCTGGACCTCAGCCGAGACGTTCCGTCTCTTCTGGCCGACGCTCTGCGGCATGTACAGCCAACAATTCGTCCGCTTCGCCGAGCAACACTTGAATTTACGTATCGATGAAGTGGTCGTGTTGGAAGCGATGGGGCCGACCAGCGATCTCTCATCGCTCGTCAGAGACCTGTCGATTGAGTGGGATTCCGTGCCGGATTACGCGGAGACGTTCATGCAGGCTCTCCACAAGCCGCTGCCTTTAGAGGAACCGACCGGCGACCACACGCGACGGGCGGCTTGGCACATGCGACTGAAAGCCAGGCCCTCACCGGACGATTCGGCCGGGCCGGGGGAAATCCTGGCCGTCGTGGCCGCGACCCGTCTTTCGGTGGCCGGACACCGGCTCGCGCTTCATGGCTGGGTACGACCGGCCTATCGAGGCTTGGGCTTGGGACATCGCCTATTCAGACATGCCATTGCGGAATTAACGGCGGCATACTCCGGACACAATCTGATCGTCGATTTGGGGCCGGACAATCCGGCCTGGGCCGGCACATCCATCCGCAACGTCGGTTGGCTGCGTTTCTACGAACAACTCGGGTTTACGCGAGACCGGTCGGATCCGATTCGGTTTCGTATGTCCCGCCAACTCAGCTAACCGGATGCTCGGCATTCGTGAAACGTGAAGTGTATCTCGTCGGGGACAAGAGCGTATGGCATATGGCTGGTAGCACAGCCACTCACTGTCCATGTTGAATCAGACGCTATAAGCCATACGCCATAGGCTCTTTCTTCTTCGAGCATACTGGCACCTGGCTCATTGCCAGGCAGGGGTCTGCGTCCCCGCCTCATCCCGCCAATGCGGCACCCAGGCGAGAGCCACAAGCTTGATCGAGATATTCGATTTGGTAGGTTTCAGCGACAGGGTTTCCAATTTTTCCGTGAGGGGATCGGTCGCCGCAGCCAGGGCATCGGCTTCCGCTTTAAACTCGGCCTCGAGCGCCGCCAGCTGTTGTTGCAACGCCGACACGTTGTCTTCCGCCTGACTCACGTCTTTCGACTCTTTCATCGCCCGACCGGCGCCGCGGATCGCAGTCGTCGCCTTGCCGATATTACCGGCGCTGATCGTTTTCCGCCCGAGAAACGCGCCCAGGATCGTGGCGCCGACGGAAATCGCCGCCTGCAGCTGACTGCTGCGGGATTCGGCCTGTTGCCGCTCCACCATCTGCTCCGCACGCCGGATGCGATCCTGCAACGCGGCGATCTTGGGTGAATACTTCTTCCGCAAGGCTTCGCTCTGCTGATCGCGCTGCTCCCGGCCCGCCTGTTGAAGCCGCACACGGAAGTCACGCTCCGGCTCTCCGGGCATCGAAAGCGCCTTCGTGCTCGGACTGCGGAACAGCTCGACTTTTTGCGTCCGGAATAACCAGCCCGACAAGTCGGTCTTCCAACCGTCATACTGCTTGGCCTTCCCGGCGGCAGACGGCAGCGTGGCGAACTGAGCCCCGCCTGCAGGATCGCGCTCCAAGTCCGCGACGGTCAGATCGACGATTGTCGCGTGATCCCACTCCACCGGCACGGCACCGCCGGTCAGCGGAGTCAGTAGGGTGAGGGGTTCGGTCACATCGACCGCAGCCTTGTTGTCCACCACCCGTACCTGTGCCACCCCCAAGGCCATCGGTTGATAGACGAGTGCTTGCCCCTCCGGTTGACGTCCCCGCAGCGGCACAAAGTGTTGCGGCACCTCCGGCGGCAACATGGGCCGCGTGGGCGTCATTCGTGATTCGCCATGCGTCGATCGAGAAGACTCGTCTTGCGACGCGTGACGTTTCACGTTTGACGTTTCACGTTTCTGCGGATCCATCAATTGTTTGATTTGGGTCCGCGTGAGCGGCCCGCGCAAATAGGACAGCGTCCATCGGGTTTGGAAGACCTCCGGCGCATCTTCGTGCACGTTATTCAACAGGAACACTCGGTTCCCGAGTCCCGCAAGGATTTGCTCCATCTGTTGGCGATCGAATTTCTTGCCGCTGCTGGCAGCCGCGCCCTCCAACCCTTCCATCACGCGCGCCTTGTCGCGCTCCGTCTGCAACCGACCGATGAACCAAGTACCGGTATTGGCCAAGCCTTTGTAATCAAGATCGACCGGATTCTGCGTGGCCAGCACCACACCCAATCCGAACGCGCGCGCCTGCTTCAACAACGTGAGCAAGGGAGCTTTGGACGGCGGATTGGCGACCGGCGGGAAGTAGCCGAAAATCTCATCCATATAGAGGATGGCCCGCAGGCTGGTCGTGCCGGATTGGCCGCGGACCCACCCCAACGTCTGGTTCAGAAGCAGGGAGACAAAGAACATGCGCTCGGCATCGTTCAAATGGGCGATGGAAAAAATGGCAATGCGGGGTTTGCCCGACGGACCGTAGAGCATCCGCCCGACATCCAGCGCCTCCCCTTCCATCCAGGCAGCAAAACCCGGCGCGGCCAGCAGGTTGTTCAGCTGCATGGCCAGGGCGAACCGTTCCTTCGATGGGAAGAACGACTCCACATCGAGCACACCCACCTTCGTCATCGGAGGCGTTTGGATCTGATGAATGAGCGCGGGCAGATCGAGATCCCGCCCCCCCCGCCAGGCGCTGTCGAGAATCGAGGACAGGAGAATATGCTCGCGACTCCTGATCGGATCGGCCTCGACGCCGATCAGCCCCAACAGGCTGGTCACGGTCGTGCCGATGCGCTCGCGGAGGAGTTCGGCATCGTCGAGTAATTCTGCCGACGGAGCGGCGAAGGATTTCAGGATCGACACCGGAAGACCGGCGTTGCTTCCCGGTGTGTACACCGCGAAGTCCGCCGCATCGCGCAACTTCTTGATACGCTCGCCGCTCTGGCCCCAGTCGCCAAGCCCCTTTTGCCACAGGGTCGCCTGCTGCGCGGCGAAGTCGGCGGCGGACAGGCCCTTCTTGCGGGCGTCGTCTTCATTGATCCACGGCGCGAAATCTTCGCCGCGAAGCTGAGGAAAGGTGAGCAGGAGATTGGCGAGATCGCCCTTCGGATCGATGACGATGGCCGGGATGCCGTCGATGGCCGCTTCTTCCAGTAAACCGACACAGAGACCGGTCTTGCCGCTTCCCGTCATGCCGACGCAGACTGCGTGAGTGACCAGATCCTTCGAATCGTAGAGCAGCCATCCGGGCTTGGCCTGTTTGGCAGCGAGATCGTAGGGTCGGCCGAGATACAAGACGCCGAGCTTTTCGAAATCGGCTGCGTCGTCCGTCGATGAGCCGGTACCGGTGGTGGTCTGTTTTTTCTTCGGCGGCATAACTCCCCGCAATGGAGATGAAGAGCACCAATTCGAATCGATCAAATAAGACGGGCATTCTAGTAAGCACAGGCCGAGACTGCAAGCCCGCAGGCACAGTCAACCGATGCGATCTTGCCGTGCGATTACTACGTACCGGCTACTTGCAAAATGAAATCGACACAGGCACTATGCGTCCCGCATGTATCGTCGATGGATCCTCTCGCTCTTGATCGCCGTCTGCGCGATCCCGGGACTCGCCCTGGCCGAAGCTCCCCCGCATAGCGTCCACTGGGGCGCCATCGCGTTCCCCGATCACGACCCTACCTTGAACCTGAACGCCGCACTCTTGGATCGGTTTACCGAGTTCGACGGGGAAGGCAGACGCTACAACGATACGCGAGAAACCATGGGGTTGAATTTCTTTACCTTGAGCTGGACCAAGCCCCTGGCCCAATTGCCAGGATGGAATCTCAATCTCACGGCAGGCGGCGGACCCACGCGCGACGGGCCGAGCCGGTTTCTTCAAAACGATGTGGTGCACAAGTTTCGAGGGCTCACCGAGGTCCCGGTCGGTAACAAACGCGACGCGAACGACTTCATGCTCAGCGGGTCGCTGACTCGCTGGTTCAGCCTCTTGGGATCAAACGATGCGTTCTTTGCCGGTCTGGGCGGCGCCGGTGGGTCGTTGTATTATGAACCGTATGTGCAGGCAGGATTTCGCCGGTTGGCCCTCTTCGCCCCGGTACCGCTGCTGGGCGACTACCTTCGCATTTCAGCCCTCGCGCGGTATGGCCGTCCGTTCAGCGGGGCCGCGTTTCACCAGGTTGCGCCACAGTCCTACATGGCTCAGGGCTCTGTCGGCCTGGGGAACTATCGGCACTGGGCCGACTCGACTCCGTGGGAAATCGAACTGGCGGTGACCGTCGACTCAGGTCTGTTCGTGGATCATCGGGGGGATGCGCTGGAAGAACGATTCGTCTCAGTCGCGGTGCGCTACTCGGCCTTCACGTTCGAAACCTGGAACGATCTCATCAACCAGAAAGATTATGGTCCGACCTTCGGCGCCAGACTGACGCTGGATTTGTTGTATATGTACGACCGCTGGTTCAAGTAGCAGAACGTTTTCAACATTCCGCAAGAGACAATCACCATTCCTTGAACACCAGAAACACCGCGCCGATCATCAGGGCAAACCCGGCGAGATAATTCCACTTCAGCTCTTCCTTCAAATAGACCACCGAGAACACGCAAAAGACGATGAGGGTGATGACCTCCTGAATCGTCTTGAGCTGCGCGGCTGTAAATTCATAGTGGCCAATCCGGTTCGCCGGCACCTGAAAACAGTACTCTACAAACGCGATGCCCCAACTCACCAGAATCGCGATCCACAGGGGCGACTCTTTGTACTTCAGATGTCCATACCAGGCGAAGGTCATGAAGATGTTGGAGACGGTGAGCAGTAGGATGGTGTGCATGGGGCTCCTATGAAGATGGCTTATGGCAGATAGCGTATGGCGAGCAGGAGGAACACAGGACTCACAATTCCCAAGGCCACCGAGTTTTCTCTATGCACTCCTTACTCAAATTACTCAAAATGTTTTGTGCCGTTTCAAGGAGGACGGGTCCCGTTATCGCATGATTGTCTTCATGACGTACGCCACGGCTAACGCTTGTGACGCGCGTAACGAAGGGAAATCGACCATTGTGAACTGCGTGACCGCGTGCGTAGTGATAGAGCATTTCGCAAAGCGAGAAGAGATGGATGTGCTTGAGAAGATTCTGTCGATCATAGCGAAGGAATGGCGCTCGATCCACAGACGTTACCAAGTTCTGCTGTGAAACATACCGCTTACTGCTCTTGATTTGGTCTTCCTCACCGTAGGTTGCAGCTATTACTTTGGAGATTTCTGCGTGATTCTTTAGTTTGAGGTACTTCTTATCAGTACGGAACTCTGAACGTGGCCATTGCAGGAAGAAAAGCAAATCTATTTGCTCGTAAAAGTCTCGCTTCCCAGAATATTCACGCACCACTGTTTTATACTTATCATTGTCGCATTTTAAGCTTGAGTATCGGAGGGAACCAAACGCGCCTATGTAACAAGATAAAACCAACCAAGCCTCAAGATAATACTCCGAGACCGCCATCAACGACTTGACCCGGGCAAGATTTTCTTGCCACCCCTCAAAATAATCTCTTATCTCGTCGGCCTTCATCTGCAACCTCTGCCTGCCTCGCACAACTGAAGTGGGGTGGCTGGACCGTTCTCGGTGAGGGGCCAGGGCGGCCCTCCACTGCGCGCATCGGACGAGCACCGTTTCATCGTGCGCGTTCTGCGAGCAAGGAGGGCCGCCTTGGCCCCTTACACCCCCTTCCTTCTTAGCGGGGGTGGAAGGGATGGAGCCTTCGGGAGTCGGCATCGCGGGCGTGGCGAGATGAAGCGGATAAACGTGCCGTTGTGCGACGGCGTGCGACCTTCGGTCGCGCCTCAAAGTCGCACACGGCAACAGGTAGCGGGTCGTGAGCAGCCTCCGCCCATCGCATCATGACGACTCCGAACGCTCCATCCCTTACACCCCCGCCTCTTTTAGCACCTGCCCCGTGTACGACCTCTTCACCTTGGCGATTTCTTTCGGCGGGCCTTCGGCTACGATTTCGCCGCCCCGGTCGCCGCCCTCGGGGCCCAGGTCGATGATCCAATCCGCATTGCGGATCATGTCGAGGTTGTGCTCGATCACGAGGACCGTATTGCCGCTCTCGACGAGGCGGTCGAGTACATCCAACAAGCGCTGAATGTCGGCGAAGTGCAGGCCCGTGGTGGGTTCATCGAGAATGTACATGGTGCGGCCGGTGGGGCGTTTGGAGAGTTCGCGGGATAATTTCACGCGTTGCGCCTCACCGCCCGACAAGGTCGTGGCGGACTGGCCAAGCTTCACGTAGTGCAACCCCACATCGTGGAGCGTCTGCAACTTCGTCTTGATGTAGGGGATATTTTCGAAGAACTCCAAGGCGTCGTCCACGGTCATATTGAGAATGTCAGCGATGCTACGGCCCTTGTATTGAATCTCCAGGGTCTCGCGGTTGTACCGCTGTCCCTTGCAGACCTCGCAAGTGACATAGACATCGGGCAGGAAATGCATCTCGATCTTGATGAGGCCATCACCCTGGCAGGCTTCGCAACGTCCGCCCTTCACATTGAAGCTGTAGCGGCCCGGCTTGTACCCACGCACGCGGGACTCCGGCAGGTTGGAGAACAGATCGCGAATGAATGTAAAGAGCCCGGTGTAGGTCGCCGGATTGGATCGAGGCGTGCGCCCGATCGGCGATTGGTCGATGTCGATGATTTTATCCAGCGCATCGACACCTTTGAGTTCCCTACAACCGTCGATCTTCGGCTTCTTGTGATAGAGCAACTGCGACAGCGAATGGAACAGCACTTCGAGCACGAGGGTGCTCTTGCCTGACCCCGACACGCCGGTCACGCAGGTGAACAGGCCCAGGGGAATGTTGACGGTGACGCCCTTGAGATTGTGCTTCTTCGCCCCCACGACGGTCACAAAGCCCTTGGGCTTCCGGGTGCGAGGCGGGAGCGAGACCATCTGCTCGCCGCGCAGGTACATCCCGGTCAGCGAGTCGGGATTCGCCATCACCTGCTTGGGTGTGCCCTGGGCAATGATTCGGCCGCCATGCGTGCCGGCGCCCGGACCCAGGTCGAGAATGTAGTCGGCCGCTTCCATCGTCTCCGCATCGTGCTCCACCACGATCACCGTATTGCCGAGATCGCGGAGGCGAAGCAGGGTTTGCAGCAGGCGTCTGTTATCCCGCTGATGGAGGCCGATCGAGGGTTCGTCCAGGATGTACAACACGCCCACCAAACCAGATCCGATTTGGGTCGCCAGCCGAATGCGTTGACCTTCACCACCTGAGAGCGTGGCAGCCGGGCGATCCAGCGTCAGATAATCCAAACCGACATTCACCAAGAACCCCAGCCGCTCGCGAATCTCCTTCAGGATGCGATGGGCGATGACGAGTTCGCGTTCGGTGAACTTGAGGGACGTGAAAAAATCCGCCGCTGCCCGCACCGATAACATCGTGACTTCGGCAATCGATTTCCTGGCGATCTTCACCGCCAGACTTTCCGGCTTGAGCCGAGCTCCCTCGCAGGTCTCGCACCGCTCCAGCAGCGTAAAGTCCTCTTCTTCCGACGCGCCCGGCGTCATGGCATATCCAATACCGTCGCAGGCCGGGCAGGCTCCATGCGGGCTATTGAACGAGAAGATTCGCGGCGTGATCTCCGGATAACTCACCCCGCACTTGATGCAGGCCAGCTTCTCGCTATACAGATGCACCTTGCCCGTCTCGGACAGGACGCCGACCAACCCCCCGGCCAGCTTCATGGACGTTTCGACGGAGTCCGCGACCCGCCGCATCAACGCGTCGCCGGGCTTCATGACCAGTCGATCGACCACGATCTCGATGTTGTGATTCTTTTGTTTGTCGAGCGTAATGTCATCCCCGAGATCGACGATCTCCCCGTTGATCCGGGCCCGCACGTAGCCGGCTTTCCGCATCTCCAGCAATTCTTTCCGATACTCACCCTTCCGCCCACGTACGATCGGCGACAGGATTTGGAACTTCGCCCCCTCAGGCAACTCGCAGATCGCATCCACCATCTGCTGGACAGTCTGCGCCGTGATCTCCTGACCGCATTGGAAACAGAATGGGCGGCCGACACGGGCATACAGGAGCCGCAGGTAGTCGTAGATTTCGGTGACCGTCCCGACCGTGGAACGGGGATTATGACTGGTGCTCTTCTGTTCGATTGAAATGGCAGGTGAGAGGCCCTCGATGGAGTCCACGTCGGGCTTGCCCATCTGTTCGAGAAACTGCCGGGCATAGGCGGACAGGGACTCGACATAACGCCGCTGGCCTTCCGCATAGATGGTATCGAAGGCGAGGGAGGACTTCCCTGAACCGCTCAGGCCCGTCATGACGACCAGCTTGTCCCGCGGAATCTCGACATCGAGATTCTTCAGATTGTGCTCACGCGCCCCTTTGATGATGATGGAATTGCTCATAAACGCGGGATTATACCATGTGGGGCTTGATTAGAATGTACTCGCAGAACTCAGGGAGATCGGGGTCAGAATCAGAGCGAGCCCTCCGCGATCAAATGAATTTGTTTTATGGAAGCTTCCTGTCGAGTTCTCGGAATAACCCGGCCTCACGCCAAAGCTGCCGGTTGCCAATGACGTACACGGCCTCCTTCGCGCGAGTAACAGCTACGTTTAGCAGATTCGGTCGGCTGCCAGCCCAACTGCGAGCACCCGTTTGACCTGGGTGAGGCGCACCCAATACAAGTATGACCGCTTCCGCTTCACGTCCCTGTGCTGTATGTACGGTACCAACTCGCTCGTTGATCCAGCGCCACTCATCCTCACTGCCCCATCCTCTGAACACGTCACTCTCACGTATCGTTTGACGCAATCGGTCTGCGACCATGACGAATGGTGTGATTATATAAAGGTCTGGCTTTGCACCCGCTTGCTTTAATTGACGAAGCATGCGCACCACCTCATCGCCTTCCTCTCGGCACCATTTATCTTCGACACTGCCTTCAACGTGAATCCATGCAGAAGGACCAAGCACATCTCGAATGGCAGATGGTTTGGACAATTTTGCGGACACCATCAGCCCGGAATAAGCTATCGTGTTGGAGATACTAAACATCGGCTCCGAGCATCGCCGATGCACCAAGAGCGGCACACCAACACTCCGACTGCCGACATGGGTTTGGAATTCACTGGTGTAGGAGGACGCAGAGTCAGCGAGCGTCTGGGCCGAAGCTGATGGAGCCGCATAGTGGTTAGGATCAACGCCAAAGCGGCGACAGATGGCATGCGTCAACGTATCAGGAAGCACAACCACTGGCTCAATTTGCACAGGGTCGCCAACGATAACGGCTCGGCGAGTTCGCAAGAGTGCGCCCACTGCAGCTTGCGGCAATGCTTGGCCAGCCTCATCCACAAACAGCCAGCCGAGACTTTCAGGTGGCAACTTGCCCAGCATTCGGTTGACAGAAGCAAATGTCGTTGAAATCAACGGCACCACAAGGAAAAGTGAGGCCCACAAATCCGGCAGCAACACCTGTTTCTCGGGACCTCGCAGCGTCTGCGTCGTGAACACATTCATCAAGGCGCCGAGGTTGTGACGCAAGGGTTTGGCAGCCGCGTCAATAAAAGCACGGTGCATCGCCATCGCGGAAATGAAAACCTCGTCGCGCAGGCGTTGGGTAGATGGAGAAAACCACGGTGTTGCTTGGTGCCGCTTGCCGTGCTCTAGCGAAAAGAACGCATCATCTGCAAGGATAACCCCGTGCCTCTGCTGAGCATCAACGAGTCGCTGATTCGCCTGCTGATGCTGCGCACAAGCCACTTGCCAGGCAGCTTCAGCGTTCTGCCATTCGAGCAGCGCCCGTCGGAGTTCGCCTTTGATGCGCCGGTGTTCCGCAGTTGTTTTTGTGTGTTGCATCTTCGCTCCGCGATGATTGGCACGGAGAGCTGTCAACTTGTCTGACCATTCGCATGCAAGGCGCGTTCTGAACAATCGCGCCCAGAATCCCGGCTTTGCCAAGCCATGCGCGCGAAGCTCTTGGTCGGCATATTCAAGCTGATGCGCCGCTTCGGCTTCTGCCTGCTGAGTCATCGATTCCGCATCTTTGAGCTGTTGGACGGTTTCTATTGCAGCATCACACTGCGCTTTGGTGCTCGCTTCCCCCTGAGCCAACGCAGGCAATCGTTTCAACTCGGCGTAAAGGCTCTCCAACCATGTTTGCCTGCAGCGGCTTTCGTCCAACGCCTTCAGGAATCGCTTCCGTGTGCCTCTCCACCGTTCAAGGGCTTCCTCTCGGCTAGATGGCGGCTGTTCCGCTTCGACAATGCGTGGTGTTCGATGATCGACATGCCCTGTTTCTGGGTCGGTTATCTCTACGTCTCTGGCCAAGCCCGTTGCAGCCCGCAGGTAGTTGCTAAGTCCGTTGTCGTCGTCCCACCAAAAGACCTGCTTGAATCGGCTGCGATTCTGCATATTGCCTAATACAGCGGCAATGGCTCCCCAGGTCTCGGATTGATGCATTGCGTCAGACAGCGTCTTGAAGTAGCGCAGCTCCTGGGCGTCGTTTGCAATAGCGCTAAGGTTCGGAAGCTCTGCGCTCACGTTCTCGACGGCTTTGTTGTTTGATGATGCCACCACCATCTCGAACCCACGCAACGCTGGATTCAGCCGATAGAGGTGAATCCAGCTCGCACCAGCCTTGAGCTTTTCCCCAGAATGCTCGAACGCAGTCTCTGGGTCGTCGAACTTCGCCATTGCCTCCGCTCTTTCGGTAACTACTCCGGCGACTAGATCTCGAAGCAATGTCGTCTTTCCAGTTCCAGGCGGGCCATTGATACCCAGCAACCCACCAGCCTTCGTTTCTCGGAATGACAAATTGACAGCCGCTTGCTGAAGTAATACCAGCGGGGAACGGCCTATGCCAGGCCAGCGTGAGGGGTGGGTGAAACCGGGGCTAACTGCTTCCGCCAATGCGGCAGTGTCCTGTAGCAAATCCCGACTATTCTGTGGACGCTCGACGCCGAGATAGCGTCGGAGATTCTGAGGCGCTTTGCCCTCCGCGAACAGCTTGTGAGCGAGCGCGAGGTCTGCGAGAAAGAAGCTATTGAGTAAAAGAGGCTCAGGTGGATTAGGATCTTTGAAATAGACATATGAGCGGATTGCGAATTCCGGCGTTTCAACCCATTCTCTTGGCAATCCCAGTTCATGGATAAGCGCCTCGTGGGCGGCAAACAACGCGGCTCCTGTAAGTGGCCGTGTTTGACGCTCCTCTCCACCATCGTCTCCCGTCGTTGTTCCGAGAAGCAACCTCTCGATTCGGTCAACCAACTGTGATTCAACGTCTGTCCATCGTGCGAGGCCTGCCAAGTCGCCGTTCACCGCAGACATCACGCCCCAGCCGAAACTTGATATCCCAACTGCTGGCGACTCAATGAGCCGGCCTTGGCGATCAACCACGACAATAGCGAGAGCCACCTTCCCACGTATCCGAGGCCTCTCCTCACGACTGTCACTATATCGTTCGATGAGACAACCTATCGCCGGTTCCATCTTTATTGACCCAAGAACAACCTGATAGTAAAGACGTTGGTTGGGGCGTGACCTCTCACCTCGCTCCCACGGAAAAGACTCTGTTAGCGTGGTGACTCGCCTCTTGTCACCAGCAGCTAGGTCTTCTGGCCGGATATAGACCTGTGGCGAGAGAACTTCCATTGCGGTCCATGCCGAAAGAATATCGTCCGGTCGATTGGTCATGGGTGGTGGCGGGGGTTCTCTATCAGTTCCCGAGGATCTTTCTCTTGAGGGGCTTTCAGGAGAAGCCGGAGGAGACTGGGGCGACGGATATTTTTCGCGGGAGCGAGATCCCGATTGATCGTCAGGTGATCGGCGTGATGGTGATTTTTCTGGGGCAGGCTTCTTCTCAGATGCTCGGGGCTGCAAGATCGCAAGTCTCTCTTTGACCTGCGTGCGCAATCTTCCTGCCCGCTCGCTTTTCCGATGGTTCAGCTCCTCCTGCAACGCATGAAGAATATCTACGTTGTCGTTTCCCTCCTTAAACAACGCTTCCAGCTCTTGTATGGAGGAGCGAAAGAATCTGCGTGCCATAATTTGGAAGCACGTATAACCCTTCCTCCTAATGGAAACAAGGATTTCCCTCGTCTTATTTCACCAGGAAGCTTTCCTATCAGCAGGCGTCACATTCCTCAATTAGTATCCCGTGTGTCCGGCTTGACAAAGCTTGAAAGCTGGTGCTACCACGAGCTTATGCTGAAGGTCCAAGAACAACCCACGCCCGCGACAGACCGGCCGTTGCCACAGCCGCAAGCCGTCTCAACCTGGTCCGGCCAGGCGCGTGAACAGGCCGTCCAACGGATGTTCACGGCGATCGCGGGCGTCTACGATCTCAACAACACCCTGCTGAGCTTCGGCCTCCATCACCATTGGAAACGCCTCACCGCGTCGTACGTGCCCACCGTGACGAACGGGCGTGCACTCGACATCGGCGCCGGCACGGCGGATCTCGCCCTCTTGATTGAACCCAAAATGGGCGAGCAGGGCCATGTCATCGCCTCCGACTTGAACCATGCGATGTTGGCGGAAGGGTTGAGGAAAGTCATCGGCCGCGGGCTCCGCAACCGGATTACCTGCCTGCAGGCCAATGCCGAGCAGCTGGGCTTCCCCGACGAGACCTTCCACGCCGTGACCACCGGCTTCTGCATGCGCAATGTGGGCAACCTGACGCAGGCGTTCACGGAAATCCGTCGGGTGCTACGGCCGGGCGGTCGATTCGTGTGCCTTGAATTTTCACGACCGGCCTATGGCTGGCTGCGCAGCCTCTATGATTGGTATTCGTTTCGTCTACTTCCCTGGATCGGCACCAAGGTCGCGAGAGATCGGACAGGGGTATACGAATACCTCCCGGCGTCGATCCGCACGTTTCCCGATCAGGAGCGGTTGGCCACCCTGTTACGCGAAGCCGGATTCAGCCAGGTGGAGTACCGGAACCTCACCGGGGGCATTGTCGCAATCCACATCGCAACCAAGTAACAAAGAGCGTATGGCCTATGGCGAATAGCACCGGGAGTAGGGAGCCATTCCTTTCTCACCTGTCAGCCATACGCTATTAGCCATCAGCTCCGACCATGGAATCCATTCTCTACATTTTTCTCCCCTGCAAGAAGGTGTACCCGATCGGGGTGACCTATCTAGCCGACTTTATCCACCGCCGGAAACCGGAGGTGCGGCAACGGATTCTGGACCTGTCGTTGTTTCCCGAGTCACAGCGCAGTCAGGCGATTCGCGATGCCGCGCTTGAGTTCAAGCCGGACCTCGTCTGTTTTTCGTGGCGGGACATTCAGATTTTCTCCCCCCATGAAGGCGATGCCTCTCTGGAACATGCCTTCAATTTCTATTTCGCCGGGAACCCCATCAAGCGGGTGGCTGCGTCGTTCGCCGGGCTGAAGCAGCTCTATCGTTACTACAGCCACATTCGCGCCAACCTGTCGTACCCTTGGCTGATCCGGAAGGAATTCCCTACAACGCAGATCATGATCGGCGGCGGCGCCTTCACGGCCTTTGCGGATCAGTTGATCGAAAAACTGCCGGAAGGCACCATCGGCATTTTAGGCGAGGGTGAAGATGCGATTCTGAAGGTGATCAATGGGGAATCGCTCGCCAATGAGCGCTATATTATTCGCGAAGGGAAGCACACGCGCAAGGGCAACCAGGGCTCGCCGGCGCTTCTCGATGCCTTGACCGTCGATCTGCCTTACCTGACCTCCATTTTCCCGCAGCACGACGCCTATATGGACGAGTCGATCGGCGTGCAAACGAAACGTGGCTGCCCGTACGACTGCGCCTTCTGTCTGTATCCGTATATTGAAGGCAAACGCGTGCGGTACCGGCCGCCGGAAATGGTCGTCAAAGACATCTCCCAGCACTATCACCAATGGGGCGCCCGACGGTTTTGGTTTACCGATGCGCAGTTCATTACCGGGAAGGAAGCCTATCCGCAGTGCACCGAGATCCTCGAACGGATTGTGAGTGAAAAACTTGAGATCGAGTGGTCCGGTTACATCCGCACCTCGTTGATCACGCCGGATCTGGCCAAGTTGATGGTGCGATCGGGTGTCGGAGATTTGGAAGTCGCCATCACCTCCGGGTCGCAGGAAGTACTGAATAACCTGCACATGGGCTTCAAGCTCGAACGCCTCTACGATGGGTGCCGGTATCTGGCCGAAGCGGGCTTCAAGGGCAAGGTCATCCTCAACTATTCACTGAACTCCCCGAAGGAGACGGAAGAAAGCCTGCTCCAGAGCGTCGAGTCCTACAAAAAGGTCGCCTCGATCCTGGGAGAGGAACGGGTCTTCCCCCTGATGTTCTTCCTGGGCATCCAACCCAATACGGACCTGGAACACCGGCTGCTGGAAGAAGGCTACCTCTCCGCCGGGTACAACCCGCTTATGTTGACGCCGACAAGCATCCGCAAACTCCTCTATAACCCGGCGCCGCTCAACAAGATCATCGCCAAGGCCTGCCTCGCCGCATGGGAACGAAAAGAAGGGAGCCGCGACCCCCGCGCTTGGACCGGATCACTTTCTCAGACCACTTCTCAAACGGCTTCCTCCGGTTCGAAGCCGGACACGGCTCACTACGCCGATGCGAATCTCATTCGCGGCATTCAAAACAACTCCGGACGGGACGCATTGCTGACCCTGGAGGAGATACTGCGTTCCCGTCGCCCGGCTCAATCGACAACCGCCACCACCGAAAAGACGGCTGTGAGTCCAATGAGTTAGCCGTTATTCACAGGCCCCTGCACGCCCCTTGGTTTGCTTGCATTCCCCGAGAACACGGTGCTATCATGCCGCTTCTTTTGGGGTAAAGTTCCATTCAACCGTTTGAATTCTTGGCGGTTCTCTGATCTCATCCCCCTATAGAGTGTTTGCCTAGGAGGCGTCTCGATGTACAAGACCATTTATATCCCGGTCGATAATTCCGACCATTCCAATACAGCCGTCGACGTTGGAGTCGAATTGGCCAAGACCTACGGCTCGAAGATTGTGGGCAGTCACGTCTATGCCGCTAAGATGCACGACAAGCGTTTTAAGCAGATGGAGGCCGGCCTTCCCGAGGAATATCACGACGAGAAGGAACTCGACCGGCAGCGCCAGATCCACGATTCGCTGATTACCCGCGGGCTCCAGATCATCACGGATTCCTACCTCGACTACGTCGACAAGAAGTGCAACGAAGCCAACCTGCCCGTCGAACGCCGTTCCCTAGAGGGACGCAATTGGAAAGTGCTGGCTGAGGACATCAACACCAATGCCTATGATCTCGTGATTATGGGGGCCTTGGGAGTCGGAGCGGTCAAAGACAGCGTGATCGGCAGCAATACGGAACGGGTGCTGCGGCGCGTGCGCAACTCCGACATGTTGATCATCAAGCAACCGACTCCGGTAGGCGCCGGCAAGATCGTCGTGGCCGTGGACGGCAGTCCGTACTCTTTCGGCGGTCTCATGACCGGTTTGGCGTTAGGTAAAGCGTTTAATGTGCCGGTTGAAGCGATTTCTGCCTTCGATCCCTACTTCCACTATGCGGCGTTTCACAGCATTTCCGGCGTGCTCAATGAAGAGGCGGGCAAGGTCTTCCGCTTCAAGGAGCAGGAAAAACTGCACGAGGAAGTCATCGACAGCGGTCTGGCAAAGATTTATCAGTCGCACTTGGATATTTCGCGGGAAATCGCCCAGGCCGAGCAGACCGATGTGAAAACGACCCTCCTGGACGGGAAAGCCTTCGAAAAGATCATTCAATACGTGCGGAAAGAAAATCCGTGGCTCCTCATCGTGGGCCGTATCGGCGTCCACAGCGACGAGGACATGGACATCGGCAGCAACACGGAAAACCTGCTTCGGGCGGCATCTTGCAACATCCTGGTGTCGAATCGGAAGTATGTGCCACCGATCGATACGCAGGCGGAATACACCATTGCCTGGACCGAAGAAGCCTTGCGCCGCATGGAACGGATTCCCGTGTTTGCCCGTGGAGTCGCCAAGACCGCCATCCACCGGTACGCCATTGAGAAGGGCCACACGATTATCAGCAATACGGTCGTCGACTCTGCCGTCGGACATATTCTCCCCAAGGGAGCGATGGATGCGATGCGGGCGTTGGGCGGAAATCTGGATGCTGCCGGAATCGATCGCGACAAGATGCAGGCGGACGATTCAGTCGCACAGGACTTGATGGGCTCCACTTTGAGCGGGATGATGACCCAAGTGGTGGAAGAAAAACCGGCTCACAGCCCCGGTACGCAGGCCTATCTGGATCGCATGAGCCAGAACTACTTTGTTTGCGACGGGTGCGGCTATATCGGAAAGGGCGACACGCCCGTGAAGTGCCCGGTGTGCAGCGCCGAGGGTGATCGCTTTAAACAAGTCGACAAGACCATCTTCGAAGCGGCCGCCAAGGCCGAGGGTGGGCTTGAGACCGACATGGCCTATGACGATATCCCGATGCAATGGACCAAGGATGCGAAGGAAGCGATTCGCACCGTACCGGCCGGCTTCCAACGTCGTCGGGCCAAGGCCAAGATCGAAAAGAGTGCCCGCAAGCTCGGCATGACCACGATCACGCTGGAATATGCCGGCCCGATGATTCGAGAAGCGGCATCCGAAGACTATACGCCCATCTTTGCAAATAAGGGGACGGGAACCACTCCTCAACAGGCCCCTGCGGCAACTGAAACCAACGGAACCGACACCCAGGCTAAGATCGGCCATGGCGAGGAACCGGCTGCGGCTCCTCAGGAAACCTCGTCGCCCTATACCTGGACGCCGGATGCTCAAGGTCGTTTGGACCGCGCCCCGGAAGGGTTTATGCGGGAATGCACCAAGGCCTTGATCGAGAAACATGCCGATAAAATCGGCACAACGGTCATCACCCTGGAAGTGGCCACTGAGGGAATCGAACAGGCGAAGGGCTACATGGCCGATGCCATGAAGACCGGCAATCTGAAAGATATGATCGCCAACCTGACCGGCTCCTCCGGCAAAACCGGGGCGAACCGGTGATGGGAAAATCACTGCCGGTTCTCAATTTCCCGTTCCTCGGAGATAAGCTGGAGTCTCTCCAGCAGCAAATCTCGAAGTTCATCTCCCCGACCTCTCCTTCGGCTGCGCCGAACGACGGTCGCACGGTCGATGACTTTAAACCCTATCTGGTCGCACTGAACCTCACCAAGCGCTGCAATCTCAAGTGTGATCACTGTTATCTCGATGCGACGACCAAAGCCGGCGGCGGGTCGGATGAGCTCAGTACGGAAGAATGCTTCCGTCTCATCGATCAAATCGCCGAGGTGAACAAAGGATGCCTGCTGGTGATCACCGGCGGAGAACCGCTGGTGCGCCCCGACATCCTGGACATCGCCCGACATGCCGTGGGGCTCGGCTTCATCGTCGTGTTCGGCACCAATGGCATGTTGATCAACGATCGCATGGCAAAAACGCTGGTCGAGATCGGCGTCATGGGTGTCGGCATCAGCATCGACTCGCTTGATCCGGACAAGCACGACAAGTTCCGCGGCGTTCCCGGTGCCTTTGCCAGCGCATTGGCCGGCATCGAGGCGTGCAAACGCAACGGTTTGCAGTTCCAGGTTCACTTCAGTGCGCAGCCCATGAACTATCAGGAACTGCCTGCAGTCGTGGAATGGGCCCACACCCTCGGCGCACGAGTCTTGAACGTGTTCTTCATGGTCTGCACCGGACGCGGCGAAGAACTGACGGACATCACACCCCAACAGTACGAAGAGGTTTTGGGCTATCTTGTGGATTGCCAGGACCAGTACAAAGATATGCTGGTACGCGCCCGCTGCGCTCCGCATTTCAAGCGACTGGCCTACGAGAAAGATCCCAATTCCCCCCTGACCAAAGCCACCGGATATATGGGCGGAGGCTGTTTGGCCGGGACGAATTACGCGCGAGTCACTCCGAACGGGGAACTGACCCCCTGTCCCTACATGCCGCTCTCGGCCGGAAATGTTCGCGAGACGAGTTTTGTCGATTTGTGGGAACGCTCGGACGTGTTCAATTCCTTCCGCTACCCCCAACTCAAGGGCAAATGCGGCGATTGCGAGTACACGGACATCTGCGGCGGCTGTCGTGCTCGACCCTACGTAGATCACGGCGACTGGCTCGATGAAGACCAATGGTGCCTGTACACCCCGAAAGGCGGAGATAAGATCAAGGTCGCGTTCAACACTCCGGAAGAGACCGATATCGCGTGGGACGAGGCCTCGGCGCTTCGACTCAGCCGAATCCCCTATTTCCTGCGGGCCATGGTCAAGAAGGGCGTGGAGCGCCATGCGAGAGAAACCGGAATCGCGATGGTTACCGTTGAGTTGATGGAAGAGCTGCGGAAAAAGCGATTTGGAAACGACGCGCCGGTCTTCAATTTCGATATGCGAGGGAAGGATTAGGAACCGGGCGCCACGCAGGGCCTACGGTAGCCCCAGCTACATTCGCTGGTCGCCCCTCACCGATCTATAATGGATTCCGTACAAAGCATCTTCCTTGATCTGAATCAGCTGATTCCGATCGTCAATCACTGGTTCCATCTCCTCTCAGCTGTGATCTGGATCGGCGGGCTCGCGTTCATCGTGATGGCCGTCAAGCCCGGGCTCCGGGAAGCCGCCCTGCCCAAGGAATATGTTCGCCCGATTACCGACGCTTTTTACAAGCATTACAAGCGGGTGGCGGGGATCCTGCTGGTCGTCCTGCTGTTCACCGGCGGCATCAACCTCCACTACGTCAATCAGATCTTCGTCTCCCAGACGGGCCAGGGGATGCAGAACCATCCCAAGTACCTCTGGATTTTCTGCATCAAGCTGATCCTGGTTCTGTGCCTCCTCACGCTGTTCCTCTATACCGTCATTTTCAAATCAGATCAGGACGAGGAAGAGGAAGGCGAAAACTACGAATCGATTCCGTTTCAACGCGCCGCGCTCTGGATGGGCTTCTTCATTATCCTCTGCGCCGCTGCCATGAAACATCTCCACCAGTAGCATCTTCACATCGTCCCCAGATCGCGTTCGCCGACTGCGCTGTATCTCTTCAGATACCTTTATACGATTGAGCCGCTCTTCCATATCCATACCGGACTAGACGGGTTTCAAACCTGCCACCCGCCACGCATCGCGCTCAAAAAATAAATGGCTTTCGTGTACCGATCCAGGTACCCTTCCCGCGCTTATGGCATATGAGTTGCTTCTCAGCACCTGCGTGAGCGCGGCACTTACCTCCATCAGTGCCGCCACAATGGGCGAATGAATGATGAATGCGCGTCAGGTTGACCACCCTCTGGATCGATCATGCACGACCCGTTCAGATAATCTCGCCCACCATGAGGAGATGAACCATGCATTTCTACCCCCGACGTGTCGTGGCACTTGCCGCGGGCCTGTTCGCATTGTCGACCGTACATTGCCAAGCGATTGACCTGCCCCCGTCACAGAACGTCAGCGCTTCTGATGTTCAAGGTTGGCCTGAGCAGGAGCGGCAACAGTGGTACCATACGTCCGCCGGTACGCAGCTGATTCCCTACGACTGGTTTGTCGCGTTGATTGAGGATGAGTCGCTCCTCAAGACATTCGCCGCCACCGGTATCCTGCGTGACCAGACCCACCCGGACAAACTTCCCGTCGGATTCGCACGAGTCGACCGGGGAGCGTCGTCGCCCGCAATGGTCGGCTTCACCTGCGCTTTTTGCCATACCACCGAATTCAGATACAAAGAGCAGTCGATTCGCATCGAAGGCGGCCCGTCGCTCCAATACAACGCACGGTTCTTACAAATTCTGCTGAAGAGCCTGGGCGAGCTTATTCCGTCGGATGTGCCCGCCTTCATGAAGAGTCTCAAGGAATTGAACCCGCCCGATAAATTCAAAGCCTTCGCCACCCGCGTGCTTGAGCGCCGCGGGGAAGCCATGACCGCCTATACGCTCACCACCCTGGCGCTGGAGGTGAAAACTCGTACCCAGGCGCTCCTTACTCGGGGAGGGAAAGATATTTCTCCGGAGCAGTGGGGACCAGGCCGCTTCGATGCGCTCGGCCGCGGCGGCAATACAGTCTTTGCGCCCCTCCATCCGGACAACCTCAGGCCCGCCAACGCGTCGGTGAGCATTCCGCCGCTGTGGGGTGTATGGGAATATGACTGGGTGCAATGGAGCGGGTCGATCCAACATCCGCTCGCGAGAAATATCGCGCAAGTGATCGGCGTGAATGCCGGCCTCTTCGCTTGGACGCAAACTGCGGAATCGACTCCTTCAGAAAAGAATGAGCTGTTTCGCTCATCGGTCGATGTCCACTCGCTCAAGACACTGGAGGCCCTCGCTCGCCGGCTGCCTCCACCTCGTTGGCCGAGCACCTTCCCGTCCATCAATCGAGAATTAGCGGCGAAAGGCAACGACCTGTACCACGGCAACAAGGTCAAAGGCATCCAAAACCTCTGCGCGCATTGCCATGTCGCCACCAAGATCACGAATCCTTCCCCCACCGGTCCCAGCCTCCACGTGACCACCGTGCCGCTGAAGGAAATCGGGACTGACCCACTGTATCTTGAAAACTTTTCCCGTCGCACCGTGGATACCGGCCCATTGCAGCGTGGCCGGATGTCGGCCAAGGATGCGTCGGAATTCATCATGAACGAATTGATGGCGCTCAACGGCGCCACGGAGGATCCTGAGTATCGGCACGTGACAAATACGTGGAGAGATACGGCGCAATATATCGCCCGCCCGCACGTGGCTGTCTGGGCAACGGCTCCGTTTCTTCACAACGGATCGGTCCCGAACCTCTATGAATTGCTTTCTCCGGCCCGCGAGCGCCATGCGTGTTTCTATCTCAGTCCGACCATGCAATTCGACCCGGAGAAAGTGGGCTTTGTGGTGGAGGACTGTACGGGTTCACCGTCGAGCCGCAATCCGCTGGGAGGGTTTGAATTCAGGACGCAACTCCCTGGAAACGGGAACGGAGGCCACGAATTCGCCACCGTCCCGGGTTGCGAAAGCGGGAGCCGTAACGGCGTCCTGGGATGTGAATTGCCGGTGGAAGACCGGCGGGCCATCGTCGAATATTTGAAGACCTGTGACCTCGATCGTTTGGTCGTACATGATGCCCCGGCCTGCCGGGATCTTGAATAACGGGCCACAGCAGGACAACCAGGCACACGCCGACAGACGCCACGCTGCACGGAGGGCCTCGCCTCCCGAGAACAGGTACGTTATGATCTGGCCGCCTGGGCACTCCTCCGTCACGCGGCATCGACCGAATCGGGCGGCTTCCGTATGACCGACCTTCTCTCCAAAGAACACTCCATTCTCGAACGACCGTTCATGGAGTTTCGCCCCTTCGGCCTCAACGACCAGGGCGAAAAGATCTGCGACATCAGCGGGGTCATCGTTCAATCCAACGTAGACTATCTCCACGATTATCTCAGTCGCACCAGTGGGGAGAACGCTGCCCGTGAGGCGCTGGATGAGCTGTGTCGATTACTCAACGCCCGCCTTCCTGACCGCACCTACCACGTCACCCCCGACTCGCTTCGCAATATCTGGAATAGTTACTCGTACGAATTCGTCTGTTACCTCAGAGAGTTCTGCGAACAGTTGTCCGGAGATCCCCAGTTTCACGTGAATGTCGGAACGGAAAGGAAAGTCCCCCCTCTGATTCAAATCCTCTGTCGCCCGTTTTCGACCCCGCAGCTCTACAAAATGTGGCCCTATTTCGGCAGCAAGTACGTTCGAGGCGTGCTGGAGTTCGAGGTCGGCCGGGTGACCAGACGGTCGGCTGTCCTCCGCATGACCTTCACCGATCGGGCCCTGGTGCAATTCGGTCCCTACCGGAAGCGGTGCGTGGATGTGATCTGCCTCTCTTGCAAGAGCAGCATCGCGCGGGTACAGACACAAATGCACGGCACACCGGCCGCCACGGTCAGAGACCTCTCCTGCACCGCCAACGGCGATCCCTATTGTGAATGGGAATTCACGTGGACGCCGCAGGTCCGTAGTGCCGTGCCGCTCGCCATGTGGATGCTCGTCGCAGGAGGCACCTTCACCTACCTGCATCTCCGCCGGCCTGACGTGCCGACGATCGAAGCGCTGGGGCTCGCAGCGGTTCCAGCGTCACTGTTGTGGTGGATGATCACCAATCACATGCGCCAAGCCGCCAAACCGCTGCAACGGTTGATCAAGGATCAGGAGCAGGCCGTCGATGCGCGGCATGAGGAATTGCGCGAGGCCTACCTCGAACAACAAAGTACCGCCGTCACCTTGCGACGAAAAATCAATGATCTGACGACACTGCACCGCGCGGGACTGTTGTTCAGTTCGACCTTCGACCGGGAAGAGCTGCTCACCAATGTGCTGGACACGATCGTCCGTGAATTGCACTACGACCGCGCCATGATCACGCAGTTCGATCGCACCAGAAACGTGTCGCACGATTTTCGTGTGCGCGGCATGCCGCAGGAGGTCGCGGATTTTCTGCGGACGCAGGAAGTGCCCGTCTCCGACCCCGACAGTGTGGAAGGGACCGTGTTCCTGCGTGGCGAGCCCGTGCTGACGAACAACATTCACGAAATCTGGGACCGACTGCACCCGTTCGATCAAAAATTGATCGCGATGGTGAATGTGAAATCGTTCATTACCGTTCCACTCAAGACACAAGATGCCGTCATCGGCTCTCTCTCGGTCGACCGCACGCACAATCAAGCTCTGACCCAAGACGATCTCGATGTCCTGGTCACCCTCGCCAGCCAGGTCGCCATCGCGCTGGACAATGCCCAGGCCTATCGTGAAATCGAATCGTTGAATGCCGGCCTGGAGGCGCGCGTGCGCGAGCGGACGGCGGAGTTGGAAGCCGCCAACGCGCAACTCAAGCAGATGGATCGGCTCAAATCGAAATTTCTTGCCCACGTGTCCCACGAGCTTCGAACGCCGCTCACCAGCATCGTCGGCTTCGCGGACAATATGCTCGAGGGACTCGTCGGTTCACTCAACATGAAGCAGGAGCAGTACCTCACCCGCATCAAAGCCAACGGCACCAGACTCGCCCGCATGATCACCGACCTGCTGGACCTCTCGCGTGTCGAAGCCGGCAAACTCGTACTCTCCTTCGAACAGGTTTGTCTTCCGACGCTTGTGAGCGACGTCATCGAACAACTCCTGCCGCTGGCTATCACCAAGCACCTCAATATCGAACTTCAGAGCCCGGATCCCGAACTGCCGGTGTGGGCGGATCAAGACCGGCTCAGCCAGATTTTGACGAATTTATTGGATAATGCTATCAAGTACACTCCCGACGGGGGACACGTCTGGGTGGAGCTTTCGGTCGATGCGCACGAGATGGCTCGGACCGTCATCCGCGATAACGGCCAAGGCATTCCCCCGGATGCGCTTCCCAAACTCTTCGATCCGTTCTTCCGCGTGCAACAGGAGGAGCGAGGCCAGACCAAAGGATTGGGACTCGGGTTGGCGATCGTCAAGGATTTGGTCGATCTGCACGGCGGCAGCATCACGGTTCGTAGCGAGGTGGATCAGGGCACGGAGTTTATCTTCACCCTCCCCCTGCATTCGCGCGAACCAGCCCCCGCCGTTCGCCGGAGCGTGCTGGTCGTCGACGACGATCCTGACATTTGCGACCTGCTGCGGGATCGTTTGGAGGCGGAAGGCGTTCATGTCTGCACCGCGGCGGACGGTCGAGCCGCATTACGTATGCTGGCGGAGACGACGGTCGATGGCGTGTTGCTTGATATCGCCCTGCCGGAATTGGACGGGTTTGAAGTCCTGCGACAGTTGCGTCCCACTCACCCCACGTTGCCGGTGGTCATGATGACGGCCGTGGAGGCGCTGGATCGCGCCATGGCGGCAGTGGAATCCGGCGCTCAAGATTACCTACTGAAGCCCTTCGATGGAACCAGGCTGCGGCACATCGTCGATCGTTGGTTCATCGCCGGCTCCGGCAAATCCGAGTCTCCAATAGGACGGTAACCCTATGCCTCTCGCTCAGCGATTCCGCCGCGCCCTGCTTCTCTGTCTCTTGGTTTCGGCCGCCGGGGTCACCTTCACAGCAGCCGCACACGCCCAAACCCCACGGCTCCAGGGCCAGTCCGCTGCCGCCGCCGCCATGGGGAACGCCTTCGTCGCTCAGGCCGATGACCCTTCCGCGCTCCATTACAACCCCGCCGGCATGACACAACTGCATGGGTTCCAAACCCTGTTCGGAACCACGCTGATCGGCGGCACCACCCAGTTTACGAGTCCGACCGGTGCACAAGCGACAGGCGATCGCAACGGAAGCGTGGCCTGGCCTCCTCCCGGGCACGTGTACCTGGTCGCGAACCTCAAGGACCTCGGACTGTCGGCACTCGGGAACTTCACCGCCGGGATCGGATTGAACAATCCGTTCGGTTCCTTGACTAGATACCCGAACGATGGGCCGTTTCGCACCGCCATCACCTTTACCACCTTGCCGTTGCTCGACATCAAACCCACCATCGCCTACAAACTGAACGATCAGCTCTCGTTCGGGTTGGGCGCGGATATTTACACCTTTTCCGGGCTCTTCGGAGAAGGCCATCTCGAACAGAAATCCATCTGGCCAGGCGGGCTGGGCATCCCGGCCGGCTCCCTGATGGAGATCAACGGAAGCGACACCACGGCAGGGTTTAACGTCAGCCTCCTGTACACCCCCTTTCGCAACAGCGACGGAAAACCGCTCGTCAACATCGGCATGGTCTATCGCAGTCAAGCCACTCTCCATCTCACCGGCAACTTTCTCGCCAACGGCACCTCAGTCGCCGGCGCTACAGCCACCTTCGTGCTGCCGCAGGTCTTCTCCGGCGGCATCGGCATCTGGCCGGTTCGTACGTCCGAGCGCGAGTGGAAGCTGGAATTCGACGTGGACTACACCGGATGGAAATCCAACCGGAACCTCGATGTCCATTTGACGAACGGCGCCCTGTTGCCGTTTCCGCAAAATTGGCAGAGCACCTACACCGTCATGATCGGCACCGAATACCGATGGCTACGCCTGGCCTCGATGCCGGATTGGGACATTGCTCTTCGGGCCGGCTACATGAACCAGCAGGCTCAAATACCCGATCGCACATTTAATCCGGGAGTCCCCTCAGCCAATACCCACATTCCGTCCGTCGGAATCGGGTTGGCCTGCCATGAAAACGGTTCGTTCCTCGGGCTGGTGCGTTGCGGCGAACTGGGCATCGGCCCGCTGAAGCCGAAATTGTTCGCCATCGATCTCGCGTATCAAGCGGGTCTGTATGAAGTACGCACCATCGCAGACAACCAAAACCCAACCGTCAATGGCCGATACGACAGCATGGTGCATGTCGGCTCGCTGTCGTTGCGGTTCAACTACTGAGTCCTACTCGTTCCTGACGGCTCCGATCGTTATTTCCCGATGCCCCGTTTCTTGCCCTCAGACACAACATGCCCCACGCCTACGGCAGAGGCTCTTCGGCCTCGGGACAACCGTTCGTCGATTCGCCGCGATGGCCTCATCTTCAGATATCGACGGCATGACGGTTGCTTCTTCCACGGCCATGGGTCAATGCAGTCGAGCGAACAGCGTTGATCGAATGGTGCTCGTGCCTTGTCGGCGTGGCAGAGAGCCGGTTTCTCGTCGCCGGTTGCCAACCAAGAGCAACCGCATGACACGGCCTCCTGGATCGTGCCCATCCAGCGCTGATCAGACCGCCTTCTCCACGCCATCTGCCGCGTCTCCGCCATCACAGGAGACGCGGCAACCTTTCTCCAGACCGGCAGCGTAACCCTCCTCTCCTGCTATTGGACGATCTCTTCTTCCGACATCGTCCTCACGTCTGGACCGTATCTATTCACATTCATCGAAGCGATCATTTCGTATCAGATTGGATACGGCCTAGCATCCGATTCGATACACCTCGCGGCGATACGTACATCTACTCCAGGAGAACGAGACTGATCGTGATATCGGATGTCATCAAAATCACTACGCATCTTACCATCGAAAATCACTGATGCTTCCCTCGCCCTCCATGGCACAACCTTTGCGCATCCACGAGGCAGATAGGATGTTTCCCTAGGAAGTACGCCAACGGGAGAACAGCGGATCCATGAGGTCACCATGCTCGTGATTCTTTTTCTCCTACTCGGTGTCGTCTTCCTTCTCGCAGCTGTGGGACGCATTTGGATGCATCCAAGCCCTCTTCGGTCAAGAGCGACCGATTCGACGGGAATGGATCACCTCAGTGAGTCTCGCGCACTCAAAGAGATGTCCAAGAACCATCACTCCTCGGCGTAACCAGGGAACAGGTCACGGCAGGGTGTCGGAGTAGTGCGCGGGCTGTGAAGATGGCTCTATACGGCGGGAAGAGAGGCTCGTGCCGATGGGGCGCCAAAAACAGGCATTGCACCGGATTGCCGGTCGAGAGCATCTTCCTAGCCCGGACTATTCATGATCGACCTATGCGACCGGGCAATCGCATAGAGTATAGCGAGGTCTGAATGAATGGAGTCGCCCTGCACCGTGCGGAAATGGGCCGGGGAGACAGTTGCGGATCCTGAGCGCTTGCACCTGAGATGCACAATTGCCATGAAAATGATGGGGGGCAGCAGACTCTTGGCCGTGGGCGCAACTCGGCTGCCCTGTGTATGCGCGACCATGTTCGCCTGCTGGTGGCTGATTCCTCTCTGCCTGCCGGACACGAGTCACGCTCAAGTCACCCCGCCGATCACATCCTCAGGACTGAATACCCACATCAGCAAGTCTTCCGGAAACTCCCTGCAATATGACATCACCGCCGGAACACGAGCGGGGACCAATCTGTTCCATAGCTTCGGAGAGTTTAGCGTTCCGACCAACAACATCGCCAATTTTCTCAACGACTCCGGCCTCGCCACCTCCAATATTCTCGGCCGTGTGACGAGCGGCAATCCCTCCAACATCTTCGGCACCCTCCAAACCACCGGTTTCGGCAATGCCAATGTGTTCCTGATGAATCCAGCCGGGATCGTCTTTGGGCCGAATGCGGTTCTGAATGTCGGGGGATCGGTGAGCTTCACCACCGCTGATTATCTGCGTTTGACAGATGGGGCGAGGTTCAACGCGATTGCCGGGCTGCAGGATGCGGCCATCTCCAGCGCGCCGGTGGCCGCGTTTGGGTTTTTGGGCTCGAACCCCGGCGCCATCACCGTGCAAGGCGGGCAACTCGCGGTCGCGGAAGGGCAAGGCATCTCGTTGGTGGGAGGCAACATTACCGTTCAAGGAGGAACCCTCGCACATACCGCAATCCAACCGGCCCAGCTTTTAGCCCCCGGCGGGCCGATCAACCTTGTCGCGGTCGCCTCGGCCGGCGAGGTGTTGACGAATGCGGCGGCGGCGACGCCCACCGACCCAACGTTGAACGGGTTTACATCACTCGGAACTATTTCACTCGCTCAAGGAGCCGATGTTCATACGAGCGCACCTACCGCAGGGCGCATCGTAATCCGCAGTGGGCAATTCACCATGGAGAACGCCCGCCTTGAGGCGAGCGCGACAGCGACCGTCCCGAATGCCACACCTTCCACCTCGACAGCAGGGGGGCTCTCTATCCAAGCGGATACGGTGTCGCTGTTGCACGACTCGAATATCCTCACCTCCGCGATCGACGGAACGGCAGGGAATATCAGCTTTGAGGTGGACACCCTGCGAAGCAATGTCAGCGTCGATGGCACTCCGCTCAGCGGCGCCGCGCCGGTGACCATTGCGAGCACCAGTACCGGCCGGGGCGGAGCCGGAACTATTAGCATCGCAGGAAAAACAGGAGGGCCGGCTGACGCGGTGTTACTGAGCCATACCCATATTATTACAGGCGTCACCAAGGCCGTCGACCCAACGGTCGTTCCCGGAAACATTGCCATGACGGCCCAACGAGTTGAGTTGGCAAACGGGACCGCCGTACGGGCAGACACCACAGGCGGAGCGGATGCCGGGGCGATCACGCTGAATGTGGATACCCTGAAAACCCAATCCGGTCCGGACGGGCGCGTCCTGATTTCAAGCGATAGTCACTGCGGCGGCCAATGTGTCGGGGGACAGGCCGGCTATATTACTCTTCAAGGTATTCCAGGCTTCACCCCTCCGAGTACGCGACTGTACAGACACGTCACCGCCCCTGATTCGGAGCCCAACAGAGCCATTACCTATTATTTCGCACGAGAGTTTGACTTACGGGGCACGGATATCCATTCCGACGCCATCGGCAATGCGCCGGGTGGGATCGTGATGATGAGGACGAACGGGCAGGCCTCGTTGATCGATTCCGGCGTATCGGTCACGACCCAAGACTTCACCATCAACGATAATAAACCCAATGGGCAACCCGCGCAAAACCAGGGCTTCAGCCGCATCGATATCATGGGTCGGGACATTGGCTTGAAAGACAGTACCATCAAGGCCAATGCCGAGGTATCGGACATTGGGTCGTGCCCGCTCTGTCAGGGCGGCCCGAGTGCAGGCGAGATCTGGTTGCGGGCCGAACATTCCTTCACAGCCGACAACTCCCTCATCACGAATACGGGACATGGACGGGCTCAGGCCGGCATCACGAAGATCATCAAGGATCACTATTTTTCATTCGGTGCTGTGTGGGATGCCCCGTACCCGGATGCTCCCACCGATACGGTGAAGTTGACCAATTCGGAGGTCACGGTCGAAGCGCTGCACGAAGGGTTGCCGGGGTATCTCAGAATCAGAGGCGACAATATCATCCTCGACCATTCCGTCGTGAACTCACAAGTGAACAATGTGACGAACGTCCTGGATTCCCAGGGCCGGTTGATCGATGTCGTGGGCGCGGGGGAGGGGGGCACGGTTGTCACGGACGGCCGGAGCGTCCAGGGCAGCCTGCTCATGTCTGCGAAGAACTTGGACATCACCGGAGGAGGGATCATTGCCCCCACGCAAGGGAATCGGATTGCCAACCGCATTGAGCTGCACTCGGATGTGTTGACCACCAGACCTGGAACCAGACCAGGAGGGACGCTTGCGGCACCCAGGATACTGGATGTCGCCGATCCGTCCAGAGTGGTCATTTCCAGCAGCAGTGGCAGCACCGGCGGCGCGGGTATGATCAGTATCACCGGCGTCAGTGGCCCCATTCCTGACGGTGTCCCCTACCCGCCTTCGTCTACCATCCGCCTGACAGGAACCGATGTGTTGACGGACACGAGCAACATCGGTCTCGGAGGCAGAATTGAGATGCGCGCAAGGGGCCCGATGGAACTGCGCAACACGAATATATCCGCCAATGTGACGGATTTACGGCCGCAGTCGGTGAACGGCCAGGAACAGAGCGGCAATATCGATCTATCCGCTGGAAATATCTTGATGGAGGGTGGTGGAATTTCCGCCCTTACCAGAGGAACTCGGAGCGGCGGCAACGTCTCGCTGAGCGCGGCTCAATCCGTCACCGTGAGCGACGGCGCATTCATTTCCGCCAGCAGCACGGGACTTGGTAATGCCGGCAGCATGACCATCAATTCCGGGCCTCGATTCCTCGCTCAAAATGCGTCCATCACGACGGAAGCCAACCAGGCGAGCGGCGGCGACATCGTTATTCAGGCGATCGATTCGATCCGATTCATCAACGGTCGACTCAGCACTTCGGTTCTGGGCGGCCCCGATACATCCGGCGGGAATATCACGATCGATCCGGCAGTCGTGACCCTCCAGAACAGTCACATCCTCGCCCAAGCCGTACAGGGCCGAGGCGGCAACATCAACATTATCGCGGGGACATTCCTGGCCGATCCGACAAGTGTCATCAGTGCCTCGTCACAATTCGGCTTGAGCGGTGCCGTGAACATTCAATCGCCCGTGTCCAGTTTGAGCGGCAGCTTAGCCACCCTGCCGCAACAACCGCTACAAGGGCAACAGCTCTTGCGACAACGCTGTGCGGCGCAGGCCGGCGGACAATTGAGCAGTCTCGTGATCGCGGGAAGGGATGCCCTGCCTGCGGAACCGGGCGGCTGGCTCATGAGCCCCCTGATGTTTGCCGACGAAGGCCCCACCCAATCGGCACAGATGCCCACGTTTGAGTCTGCGCATCAGACGCAGATACGTTCAGAACAACTGGTCGATCAGCTCGGGCCGTTACCACAACTCGGTGCCCGTGACTGGCCGGCAGATTGTCGCTCCTGACCTTGTGAGCCTCGCACGCAGGCGAAGAGGGAGCCGAATTGCATTGTGGGATCTTTCATATCCGATCTGTGTGCATAGGCATTACGATGAGCATCTGCCTCCTGGGAGTTTCAGCCACAGCACAAATTGCACCGCCGCTTCCTCCTATTTTTGACCCGACCGGCCGGTCGGGGAAACCGCCTGCTCCGTTGAGGGAAGAGTTCAAAGCACCGGAAACACCGCCCCCAAGCCCCATCCTTCCGGAGGTGTCACCCGCCCCGCAGAAGCCGTTCGAGAACAGATTGGGATCCGTTCGTGTGTTCGTCCATGACATCCACGTCACCGGCAGTACCGTGTTTTCTGACGCAGAGCTCGCTGACGTCATCGCTCCCTATCGCAATCGTGAACTGACCACGGAAGATCTGGAGCGGGTTCGCCTGGCCCTCACCCTCTTGTACGTGAATAAAGGGTATCTCACCTCCGGAGCCGTCATTCCCGATCAAGATGTCACCTTCGGGACCATCGTGATTCAGATCGTCGAAGGCACCCTCACCCGAATCGACGTCGAAGGCAACCAATGGTTCCGCAGTTCGTACTTACGGAATCGTGTGGCGCGCGGCATTGGCACTCCCGTCAGCATCCAGCCTCTCCAGGAACGGATCCAACTGCTGCAGCAGGATCCGCGCATCGAACGGATCAATACCGAGCTGAGACCGGGAGACGTTCGTGGCGAAAGCGTCTTGAATCTGCGGGTCAAAGACGCCAACCCCTTCAAGGCCTGGCTGGAGTTCAACAACTATCAAACACCGGTGGTCGGCGCTGAGCGCGGCCTGGCGACAGTGGCGCACCAGAATGTGACGGGTCACGGCGACCAATTTGTGTTTACCTACGGGCGTTCGCACGGCGTGAACCCCATCATCGATACGTCCTATAGTGTGCCGCTCAACGCCTACGAGACGACCTTCACGGCCTACTATCGGCGCAATGCTTTTCTGGTCGTCGAGAATCCTTTTCGCGCCTTGGATCTGAATGTGGACTCCGAAGTCATCGGGATCGCGGTACGCCAACCTGTGTACCGTACCGTGAGCGACGAGGTCGCACTCTCTCTGAGCGGCGAACATTTATATTTGAAGACGACGTCTGCGTTCGACGTTCCGGGGCTGCCGTCGCTCTTCATTCCTGGTTCTTCCACGACCGGGGTGGCCACCGTCAGCGCACTCCGATTCAGCCAGGAATATACGCATCGATCTCCATCCTATGTGTTTGCCGTCTTGTCCCGTTTCAGCGTCGGACTGAACGTCCTGGGCGCCACCGTCAACAACGGGCCTCTGCCGGACGGTCAATTTGTTTCCTGGTTGGGTCAAGCCCAGGCGGTCAAACGGATAGAAGAATGGTGGGGCATCCAGTTGTTGGGACGCGTGGCCGCGCAGATCGCCAACGACCGGCTCTTTCCACTCGAACAAATGCCCGTCGGCGGACGCTTCAGCGTGCGCGGCTATCGGGAAAACACCCTCGTGCGGGACGATGCGGTGCTCGCGTCACTTGAATCGCGCGTGCCCCTCCTCCGGTTCGCATCTGGCGAGGACCGGCTGCAGTTCGCACAATTCGTCGATTTCGGACGGGCCTGGAACGCCAAAGGGAATACCCCTGATCCTCACACGTTGGCGAGCGTGGGAGTCGGGTTACGCTGGACCATTCTGCCCCAGGAACGTGCACGCTTCGAAGTCTACTGGGGCCAGCAACTCAATCACGTCCGGGGCGGCGAGGGCAACATGCAGGATCATGGTATCCATCTCCAACTCGTCGTGCAGGTACTCTAATAGGATGTTGAAAAAGTCCGCCAGCTTTGTTCTCGCATCGCTCAGGGGCTCAACGTACCGCAAGGGTACAGCCTCGCCCCCTCGCATCGCTGCGGCCTTGCTGGACGACCTTTTTGACCATCCTAGCCCGCATTATTCATGACGGTTCGTCGCGAAATCGTCGAGCCACGTCGCGAGACCGGCGCGCGGAGCCGTGAGGGCCCGAGGCGTACTCGTACAGTACGTCGAGGGGCCGAGGGGTGAGCCCGTCGGCCGAAGGCTCGTCGCAGCAGCGGATCGGCGATTGCAGCAGAAGCGCTCATGAATAATGCGGGCTAGGAGCTTTCTCGATGTCACTTTCAACTCAACATTGGGTGTTCGGAGGTGGCGAATAGGGGTTTCCGCAATCCACGAAACGAGACGACTGCGGCAGAAAGGGCATGACATGGCATCACGGCTTCGCGCTTCACTTCAGCCGGTGCTCAGAGTCGGGCTCATACTCCTGCTCTCCGGCACAGCGGCATCCGCCGCGGAAACCGCGCCGTCGGCCGATGAACTGATGCAGCGAGGCCTTTCCGCCGCGGAACAGGGCGCTTTGGAGCAGGCACTCGTCGATTGGAAGGCAGCCGCGCAACTATACGACCAAGCGGGCCAGGTGAAGGGACATCTTCAGGCGCTCTTCCATGCCGCCTATGCAGCACGAGCATTGGGACACGTGAACCAAGCCTTCCTGCAACAGGAATTGGCCCTGCAACTCGCGCGTAGAATCGGCGATCCAAAATGGCTGGCGCTCACCCTCTCTGAGTTGGGGAAAACGTATGTGACGAGCCATCAATACGACACCGCTACGGACTATCTGTCACAAGCTGCAGAGATCGCGCACACAGGGAATCTCAAGACACTGTCGGCGGCGATCCAGAACGACCTCGGCATTGTCCTGGCGTTACAAGGCCGTTTTCCGGAAGCCCTTGCCGCATTTCAAGACAGCGCGGCAGGAGCGACAGAGGAGAATGTACGCATACTGTTCGTCCGCGCCCGCGTCAACGCCGCGCGGGTGGCGATGCAATTGAAACGATTTGATGAGGCGGCAGCAGCCTTGAGTGAGGCCGATAACCGGCTGTCAGCGGCTGCCGGTTCCCACAACAAGGCCGATGGGCTCATCAATCTGGCGTTAGGGTATCGCGACCTGGCGGCGGACCAGCCGGATGAGCATGCGCGCTGGCTCAAGCGGTCCGCTGCGCTGCTGCAAGAGGCGGCTGCGATGGCGGAGAAGTCCGGCGGTAAGCGCCTCGCCTCCTATGCTTACGGGCACCTCGGACATCTCTATGAGGGGGAACGCCGCTTAGACGAAGCCCTCCAACTCACCCGGCGAGCCGTCTTTGCTGCGCAGTCTGCCGGCGCACCGGAATCGCTCTACCGGTGGCAATGGCAAAGTGGTCGTCTCCTCACCCGTCTGGGCCACCTCGATCGCGCATTGTCGGCCTATCAAGAAGCGGCGGCCACCCTGCAACCGATCCGCGCCGAAGTGGCTTTCGGTTCGCACACCTCGCTGGATCCTGCCCATCAATCGATTCGTTCGCTATATTTCGAATTGGCCGATCTGCTGCTTCAACGGGCGGCCTTGATGACAGAGGACTCTGAGGCCGACTCCTATCTAAAAGCGGCGCGCGATGCGATCGAGGCCTACAAAGCCGCCGAGCTCCGGGATTATTTTCGCGATGATTGCGTGGACCAGATGCAGGCTCGACTGACCAAACTGGATGCCGTGTCCCCTGCGACGGCCATCATTTACCCGATCATATTCAGCGATCGCACCGAACTGCTCGTGAGCTTCCCGGACGGCCTCAGACGACACTCCGTTCCGGTGACGGCGTCGGCGCTGACTGCCGAAATACGCAGCTTCCGGCGCATGCTTGAAAAGCGGACGACCCGCGAGTACCTGCCCCATGCGCAGCAATTGTATGACTGGTTGCTCCGACCGCTTCTAGGGGACCTTCGCAGACTCAAGGTCAACACGCTGGTCTTTGTCCCGGACGGACCGCTTCGCACCATTCCCATGTCGGCGCTCCATGACGGCCACCAATTCCTCATCGCACAGTACGCCGTCGCAATGACCCCCGGCCTCGATTTGACTGACCCTCGCCCCATCAACCGGACCAGCGCTCACCTGCTCTCCAGCGGTTTGACTCAAGCGGTGCAGGGGTTTCCTCCTCTCCCGCACGTCGCCGAAGAGATGGCCCACCTCAACTCGCTCTTCAAGGGCGAGCAACTCCTCGACCGCAACTTTGTCACGCCACGCTTGGAAAGGGAATTGAAGGACGGCCGCTACAGCATTCTCCACATCGCCACGCACGGCCGGTTTGCCACGGACGTGAATCAATCATTCTTGCTGACGTTCGACGATCGGCTGACCATGACGCAGTTAGAGCGGCTGGTGGGGTTGCTTCGCTTTCGCCAGGATCCCTTGGAACTCCTCACGTTGAGCGCCTGCCAGACCGGTATCGGCGACGACCGTGCCGCGCTCGGGCTTGCCGGCATTGCGGTGAAAGCCGGAGCGAGGAGTGCCCTCGCAACCCTCTGGTTCATTAACGATGAAGCGTCGTCGGAACTGGTATCAGAATTCTATCGCCAATTGCATAACTCATCGATATCTAAGGCACACGCCTTGCAAATTGCACAGCTGAAGTTACTGTCCGGCCGGCTCTATGAACATCCGGCGTATTGGTCGGCATTTCTGTTATTGAACAATTGGCTCTAGCAGAATGTTAAACACGTTCGTCAGCAGCGCGCTCGCATCGCTCGAGCCCTCACCGAACCCTGGAGGGTACGCCTCGCCCCCTCGCTCGTTGCGGCGTTGCTTGTGCATGGCCGTGAAGGTAGGCACAACGGTGCTGCTCGCGGCCCTGCTCGCGAGCAGCGGCGAGGCGGGAACTGACGTACAACTGGAAATTCCGCTGTACAAGGCGCCTCAGCAAGTGATGCCCAGAGCTCGCATCGGTGGGACGTTGAGAGGCAGCGAAGGAGAAGACCCCGCTATTGCCGCGCTCGTTCCCGACCACGTCGGCATCACCGTCAAGCAACATCCGGTTCTCAACTGGTTCCTTTCCAAGCACACAGCGTTGCCGATTAAATTCACCCTGATCGATGAGCGATCGATTCGCGCGCTCGTTGAACGGTTCATCGCACCCCCGAACCACGCCGGTGTTCATGCCGTCAACCTTGAGGATCTCGGCTTCACGCTTCAGGCACACATCCAATACCGGTGGTATATCTCCGTGATCAAAGACGAGAACTCTCCCTCACGCGATATCGTGACCGGCGGAATGATCGAGCGCTGTGAGTTCAGCGAGTGTATGGTGTTGGGCGCCACGACCACCTGCACCCAGGAAGCGGTGAGGACGAGTGCCGCCACGGGTTTCTGGTACGATGCCATGGCCTGCCTGTGCGATCTCATTACCTCCGATCCTGGTGATACGGGTCTACGAAAACAGCGGGCAGCCTTGCTCAAGCAAGTCGGTTTGCATGGTGTGGCCGAATGGGATCTTGCGCAGGCCCATGCCGGCCGGCGCTGACACGTTGCCTGAGTCCGTCCACCTACTGATCGGCACAGGATGTTCTACCTCAGACTCACCCTGCTGGTTGTCGTTGCCATGGCGTGGCCGATGTCCTGGCGCAGCGCCGTCTGGTTTGCGTCGACACTTCCGGACGGTCGCGCGGCCGACCTCATCAAGGCTCCAGACTCGCCTATGCCCCTATATAAACCGCGAAAGGACCATGCGCCGCGAGCGCGCATCGGCGGGCAGAGCAGGGGTGCCGAGTCGGGTGTTCCCCTGCTGATCGCCTTGGTCCCGGATCATGTCGGCTTTACGATCAAAGGCGATCCGTCACTCTGCTGGTACCTGTCTCTGCATACCGCTCAGGCCATGACCATTACAGTAGTGGACTCCCGCGGAATTCGGCCTATTCTTGAACGCTCGCTCCCCTCACCTCTTCATGCAGGCATCCACTGTACCAGGCCTCGGGAATATGGAATTGAATTCAAGGAGCAGGAGTCCTACCGATGGTTCATAACTCTGGTCGTGGACCCGGATGAACCTTCGCGGGACATTGTCGCAGGCGGAACCATCGAACGGATCCCCTATAGTGAAGCCTGCTCGCTGGGCATGCCATGCACCTGGACCTCTTGCGATCGTGACGCGATCTATCGCTATTCCGAATCCGGCCTTTGGTACGACGCCATCGCCTGTCTGCTCGACCTCATAACATATGAGGAGGACAAACAGTCGTTGGAGCGAATGCTTCATCACCTCTTGAAACAGTCCGGAGTGTACCTGCCTACCTGAGATCCTCTTCCTGCATGGCTTCAACCCCGTTATCCAATCTGATACGCGGTGAATGAGATCCGATACAGGCGTTGTGCGCCAGACACCCCCGAGTAAAGACAACGGTTCTTGTCAGACCGCTCTCCGAATGCAGCAATTCTCAAAAGGGTTGGGAGAATCGGCGAACACTTTTCCTCAGGCACGTACGGCACGGCTGTTGCTATTCCCAGGAGTGTACAGGGACTTTTCCATTTGAGGTCACCGGGAATACTCATTCAGTACAGAAAGGAGCCTGACATGGAACTCGTCATGGGTGGTCTCCTGATCGGAGTCAGTGGCATGTTGGCTCTCTTGATTGTTGCCGTATGGAAAGACGCCGCCCCGCAGCAGCCTGAAACGCATCCGCCGCAGCGGTGAACTTCATGACACTGACCATATCCCTGCGCCACGAACTCGCGCATCGATATGACACAGGCGCCGAGCCAAGCGCTCAACATCAGTAGTCTCGTGCAAAGGAGTGGCACCATGAATCGATTTATCTATTTGCGATCCCAGAAACGCCAACGTATGACCGTCAGCCTACCGACCGAGCTCTTGGAACGTATGCGCGATGCCGCCTATTGGACGTCGGGCACCACTATGGCCGGCCTGATTTCATCAGCGATTGAAGATCTCCTCAATAATCTGGAGTCGCAAAACGGCTGCCCTTTTTCGCCACGGCTTCAAGATTTGAAGCCAGGTCGTCCACGCACAAACAAGACTATTCAAACGCCTGTATCTGAAGACATACAGCCTGTATCTAGATAGATACGCGCCTCGAGTATCGAGCCCCTCTCGACCCCACTCCCATCGACGCGACGCGGTGAATTGCTTGGATTCTCGCAGAATCCCGGCACCTCGTCCGCCTGTGCCATCGGCACTATGAGCATGCCTTTTGCGAGAGACCTATGGAGGACCATAGGGCCCTGTTCCATCCATATGTCCAACGACACCTGAAACGGCCGGTCAAGGGATCCACGGTATGTCATGCGCCAAGGGATGCAGCTCTGCCAGAGCGTCCGTCGAGGCGCAGCGCCCCTCTCACAGACCGATCGCCCCTTCATGGGTGAACGACCGGTCAGGAACCACCCGGCACCACGACACACCGCCCATCTGTACGGGGAGCTTCTGATCTTGCGTCCCCAGCCGTCACCACCCCGGCGGGGACGCGCCTTCTTTCCTTTCCCTTCCCACAGAAGACCCTTCGCGAGCGAGAGGCCGCCCTTGGGCGGCCAAATCGGCCGGCTGGTGACGGGATGAGGCAGCTTAAAATTTTGAATGAGGAATTATGAATGATGAATGTTCCTCAAGACGTTCTGGGGTCCACGACGCGAAGAATAATGAGCGTCACGTTTGTGGACGCCGCCGAGACGGTGAGGCGGCAGTGTTCCGAAATTCTGAGTGCTAAACGATGCGTGCTGAGTTAAGAAGACCCCGTCATCCGATGTTGGCCGCCCTGTTGTCGGCCAGCCTGGCAGGAATCTGTCCGATGCCGGTGCCGGCCGCCCCCACTCCGAGTCCGTCGTCCGTCGTCTCCGCCAGGCCGGGAGATCTCACCATTTCGCCGGAGGGCAAAGAAGCGCTGGAGTTGATCGAGGAAGAGCAGCAAGCGGAACTTTTCCGCCTGGGGGAACTCGTCCCATCGTCGGAACAGCCGTTGGGGCCGACATCCAGCGTCTACGAAATCAGCGCGCAGGACATTCTGGACCAGAACGCGCGCAACGTGGGGGATGCGTTGCGGTTCGTGCCGGGCCTCTTTCTCTCCATCGGCGGCGGCAAAAATCCCTCGTCCGCCGTCGTCCGGGGCCTCACCGCTAGACAGACGATCGTGTTCATCGATGGACGCCCCGTCTACGATCCCTTCTTCGGCGACGTGGACTTCAACAATCTTCCCATCGACAACGTCGAAAAAATCAAAATCGTGAAGGGGCCGGTCGATGCCGCCTATGGGCCGAATGCCATAGGCACGGTGATCAACATCGTCACGAAACGGGGGACCGCCGTCCCGACGACCAGGATCACGGCCTCCTATGAAGCGCACAATACCCAGGACTATTGGCTCCAGCACGGCGGGACGAAGGGAGGCTTCAACTACTTCATCGCCGGCAGTTATCGTCTCAGCAACGGCTTTCCGCTATCGGGATCTTTTACGCCGACACCGGCGCAGTCCACCGATTTCAGGGAACACTCCGGCTATGAAAAGGGCAACCTGTCGGTCAATCTCGGCTACGACTTCAGCGCGAAGGATCGCATCGCGTTCCAAGCAGGCTATTACAGCGCCGCCCTGGACAGTCCGGTCAATACCAATTTCCAAAGCGGCGGGCGGCTGGGCAGGGGCCTCACCTTCACCGAGTTCCCCACGTGGAAGCGGCAATATCTCGATTTGTACGGCACCACCACGGTGTGGAACAACCTCGAACTGCGCGGCAACGCCTACTACGACCGCTTCAGCAACGACCTCGCCTTCTACCCCGACCAGTCCTTTTCGCAGACCAACGGCCTGAGCCGCGATATCAACGACGTGTATGGAACCAACCTGCAGGCGGCGCTGGACCTCGTGAAAACCCTGCGGCTCAAGGCCGGCACCTTCATCAAACAAGACCGGCACAAACGGGAGGACCGCCTCCTGGCGACGCAGGAACAACAGGAATCGCTCACGACGGATTTCTTCGTCGAGACCGAGTATGCGCCGGTCTCGAACCTCTTGCTGACCGCCGGGATGAGTTATGACCTGCTGTATACGGGCGGAGGACGCACGATCCACTCCGCGAACCCTCGGGGGTCGGTCGTCTATCAACCCTTCACCAGCACGAGACTGCATGCGGCGCTCGGAGACAAGAGCCGGCTCCCCCGGCTCCTCAATCTCTTCGGCGGCATCGGCAATCCCCAATTGAAACCCGAGCGGAATTTCTCCGTCGAGGCCGGCGCCGAACAGTCGTTCTGGGGTGAGCGCATCACGGCGAGCGCAACCTGGTTCCGCAACAAACTGAACGATGTCATCGGCTTTGCTCAACTGCCCGGCAACCAGACCCAAGACCAGAATCTGACGTCGTTGCTTGCTCAAGGCATCGAAGCCGGTATCATTGCGACAGTGACGAAGGCGTTCTCCCTCTCCGCCGATTACACCTACACGAATATCGACTTCGAGAACCTGGGCCAGGCACCGGGCAGCACCTTTTACCATCAAGTCAATAGTCGTTTGATGTATCAGGCGCCGATCGGCGTCAGCGGGTTCGTCCAGCTTGCATACATCAATGGCGCACCATTCACATTCGCCGACTTTTCGCCTCCGACTCGACTGCCCAGCCAGATCAATCTGTTTCTGGTGAATGCCAAGGTGTCCTACGAGGTGAGGAAAGGCATCAAGCCCTATATCGCCATCGAGAACCTGTTGGACGCCAACTACGAGCAGAATCCTGGGTTTCCCGAGCCGGGTCGGCGCTTCTTCTTCGGAGTAAATGCCACGTTCTGAAGGAGGCCTGAAGGCTGAATGATGAGTTCCGAGGTCCACGACGCGAAGAATAATGAACGTCACGCCTGTGGACGCCGCCGAGACGGTGCGGTGACGGAGAGGGCGATGAAGACCGATCTGTCAGAAATGGCCAAGATGGCCGGCCTTGAAGGTGGACCTACACACCTGGTCGCCGGTCCCTTACAGATTGTCCAACTCGTGGCGAAACTGTTCCGGTGTGAGATCGATCTCGCGAAGAATTTCACGGATCAGGGGACGGGCCAAGTCGTGACTTGGATGATGGGGTACAGTCGTCGTTCTGCCATCCGGATGACGGTAAAACACATGACTGCCTTTCTGCCTAACGTTTTCAAAACCCAATCGAAGAAGGATCTTTTCCATGGTCTTGCAGCCAACGATCGGCAGTCGGCTCACCCGGCAACCTCGATCTGCTGCAAGCCGACGAATCGAGGGAGTTCCTCTCCACTTATCCGGTATTCCTCAAGGCATAACTCCAAAACCTCCTTCAAATTCTTTTGGAGGTCATCCAACGTTTTGCCCTGGCTATGTGCCCCCGAAATTCCCGGCACAAACCCCACATACAGCTGTGTCTCCGGGTCCCATTCCAGATATGCGGCAAAGGTCCTCATCCAGCACCTCCATGTTCCCAAGGGCTTACACCGATCGGCTCACGATAGCAGATATCACCAGATTTGTGGAGGGGCGCGAGGCGGAGAAACGATGCAGGTGCGGAGTCATTCCTTAACCTCTCCTGCTCCCCTCTTCCCCGCGCGGAGTGAGGGCAATGGGGAGGGGGAGAAGGCAGGGATGGGGGGAGGGATCGCAGGGGGAGTTCTGAATGATGAATTCTGAGTTGAAGAGATCGGGGCACCCGATGCTGGCGGCAGTGATAACCATTGGCATTTCAGGCTCGGCATGGGCCGAATCGTCTGTACCGGAGCGGCCAGAGCTGGCCCCGGTGGCAAGGAGCGAAGAACTGGAGCTGCTCAAGGAAGAAGAAACCGTGAGCATTGCGTCGCGTTATGAGCAACCGATCTCACAGGCCCCGTCCAACGTCTACGTCGTCACGGACGAGGATATCCGTCAATCCGGCGCGACGGATCTACCGACCGTTCTTCGCCGCGTCCCGGGGCTAGAGGTCATGCAGATGACGGGAGGCGATTTCAACGTCAGTGCCAGGGGAGGGAATCAACCCTTCGCGAACAAGATGCTCGTCATGGTGGATGGACGTTCGATCTACCTCGACGTTCAAGGAAACGTATTCTGGAAATCCATCCCGATCACGCTCCCTGAAATCAAGCGGATTGAGGTGCTGAAGGGGCCGGCCTCCGCGGTCTACGGATTCAATGCGTTCGACGGAGTCATCAACATCATCACCAAATCGCCTGAAGAGATGAAGGGCACGACCCTGCAATTCGGAGGAGGTGAACTCGGCACGATCAGCAGCGCCGCGGTCCATGCCGGGACCGTCGGGAAGTTCGGCTATCGCCTCTCCATCGGTCGCGATCAGACACAACAGTGGCGGGATCGTGATGCTCTGGGGTTTCGGTCGAACAAGTTCAATGTACAGACCGAATACGCTCTCTCATCGATGTCCAAGCTTCAGGTGTCCGGAGGATTGGTCGAGACCAATCGCTACGACGGTCCGGTCGGTGAAGTCACGCATAACTCAAGCCGACCTTCGCTTGCGTATGCCAACGTCCTCTTCGAGCAGGGGGCCTTTCTGGTTCGAGCCTGGTGGTCGGGATTCGCAGATGACACGACAGTCAACCCCGGTTCTCAATTGGTCAATCTACTCCGCGTAACCGATCGTAACGGGCAATCCACCAACCCTTTCTCCGGAAACACCTATAACGTAGACGTGCAACATACGATCAACCCGTGGGCGACCAATCGGCTCCTCTATGGAGCCACCTATCGACACAACTCGCTGTCAAGCACCGTGATCGATCAATTCAGCCGGGAAGACCGTCTGGGTCTATTCATCCAAGACGAATGGCGCGCCGTTCCCACACTGACGATCGTCGCCGGCCTGCGTTACGATCTCCATAGTCAAATCGCCGGAACCTGGAGCCCGCGAGTGGCCATTCTCTACCAGCCCGTTGAGGGACACACCTTTCACCTCTCCGGATCAGTTGCCTATCGGCCACCGACTCTCTTCGAATCCCATCAGGACCAACGCGTGACCACGACCATTCCAACGGGAGTACCGTTTCCACCCTCAATCTCGTCGACGGTTCCGATCAGCGGATCGACCAGACTCGCCCCTGAACAGATCATTTCGTATGAGGCCGGATACCAGGGATGGTACTGGAAACACCGCCTGAGGGTACGGGCGGATCTATTTTTCAACCATGTCTCCGATCTGATCGGCAGCCGAATCACCTCCGGCGGTGCTTCCGAATTCGTCAACGACCAGGGCTCTGCGAACATCTATGGCGGCGAGGCCGGAATTGAGTTTCTCGTCAGCCGCTGGCTCAGCGGATTTGCCAACTACGCCTACGAGGAAATCGGCCAGTCATTCAGCGGCACCGTCAGACGAGGTGCCCCACGATCGAAAGTCAGCGCAGGGCTGAGGGCCGAATGGGAAAACGGCCTGAGCGGGGAGCTCAGCTACTACTATGTCGGGGCGACCACCTATCCCATCGCACAGAGCTTCACGGCATTAGCGAATAATCCGGCTGCTGGAATCGTTGTCCCGACCGATCGCGTCCAGAGTTACAACCTCCTCAATCTGCGAGTCGGGTATCGATTCTGGCAACAAAAGGCCGCCGCCGGTTACATGCGCGACGCGGAAGTCGCCCTCTCGATCTTCAATGCACTGAACGACACACATCGGGAGCATCCGCTCGGCGACCGGATCGGCAGCCGGTCGATGGGATGGGTCACAGTGAGATTTTGACGGAATTATCGGACAGCTCACAGCAAGGTTGCAGGACATGAGAAATCCGGAGTGACAGCGAGGCCGCTATGACAGCCATTACGCCCGGCCATTCGATCCTCGTCGTGGACGACGATCCAGACATCGCCCTCGGGCTACAAGACTTACTCAACCACGACGGTTACGACGTGAGCGTCGCCGGCACCTGCGCGGAAGCGCTCACGCAGACCCACGACCATCACTACAATGCCGTCCTATTGGACTTGGGCTTGCCGGACGGAGACGGCTCTTCGGTCCTACGGACGTTGCAAGAACAACAACCGCAGCTTCCGGTCATCATCCTCACGGCCTACACGAGCGCCGACCGTACCGTCGGTTCACTGACACAGGGCGCATTCGCCTACCTCACCAAACCCTATAACCGGGACGAATTGCGGGCCGTCCTGCGCCGGGCTATCGGCATCCAGGCGCTCGCCGCTAAGGCCGAGCACGCCGAACATGCGCTGAGCGAAAGCGAAGCACGATTTCAATCTCTGGTCGAGGCCGCCACCGACTCCATCGTGCTGGCGGACCACAACGGGCATATTCTCTCCTGGAATCAGGCCTCCTCCCGGTTGTTCGGGTATACCGATGACGAAGCCCGCGGGCACCCCCTGACCATGTTGATGCCGCAACGGTATCGCGCCGCTCACGAGCGAGGGCTCGCCCGCGTGAAGAACACCGGCCAGTCCCGCCTTATCGGTCGTCTGGTCGAGCTGGAGGGCCTGCGTAAGGACGGCAGCGAGTTCCCGATCGAGCTGTCGTTGGCTATGTGGAAAACCGATGCCGCCGTCTTTTTCAGCGGCATCATTCGCGACATTACTCAACGGCGCAAGGCAGAAGAAATTCTCGACCGCCTCCGCCATCTGCACGAAGTCATCCTCACGCAAGCAGGGGAAGGCATCTACGGACTGGATCGCGACGGCCTGACCACCTTCGTGAATCCGACCGCCGCTCAATTGCTCGGGTATGACCCATCCGAACTCGTCGAGCAACCGATGCATACACGGCTCCACCACTCACGGCCCGACGGCAGCTCCTACCCGGCCGGCGATTGCCCCATCTACGCGGCCCTTCGCGACGGCGTGGTCCATCGTGTGTCGCGCGATGTCTTCTGGAGGAAAGACGGCACCAGTCTCCCGGTGGAATATGTGAGCACCCCGATCATCGAGAAGGGCGCGGTGGCAGGGGCGGTGGTCGTCTTCCGCGACATCACTGAGCGCCTGGAAGCCGAACGCGCCGTCGAAGAAAGCCAGGAGCGATTCCGCCAGCTGGCGAAGCACATACGGGAAGTGTTCTGGATCACCGATCCGGCCAAGACCAGAGTGCTCTATATCAGTCCCGGGTACGAAGAAGTCTGGGGGCGTTCCTGCGAAAGCCTCTACGCGATGCCGGGCTCGTGGATGGACGCCATCCATCCAGACGACCGGCTACGGGTCCGGGACGCGGCCATGAGCCGGCAAATTTCGGGGGCGTACAGTGAGGAATATCGCATCCTCCGCCCCGATGGATCGGTGCGATGGATCTGGGATCGCGCATTCCCGATCCGTGACGCGTCGGGAACGGTCTATCGCATCGCGGGCTTCGCGGAGGACGTGACGGAGCGCAAACGGGTTGAAGCGGCGCTGACCGAAAGCGAACGTCGGTATCGGGTCCTGTTCGACGACAATCCGTCCATGTATTTCATGGTGGACGCCGCAGGCACCGTCCTGTCGGTCAACCGCTTCGGCGCCGATCGTCTCGGGTATGACGTCCCGGAACTGCTCGGAGCGTCCGTGCTGAATATCTTCCACCCAAGCGATCGGGACGACGTGCGCCGGAACCTTGCCGCCTGCCTCTCCGAAATGGGCCGGCCCAGAGGTTGGGAGTTTCGCAAGGTGCGGAAGGATGGCAGCGTCATCTGGGTGCGAGAAACCGCTCAGGCCGTGCTCAACGACCAACAGGCTCCGGTGGTGCTGATCGTGTGCGAAGACATCACCGCCATGAAAGAGGCGGAACTCGCCCTCCACGACAGCGAAGAATTTAAGAATCAAATCTTACGTAGCAGCGCCGACTGCATCAAAGTGCTGGACCTGGAAGGTCGGCTGCAATATATGAACGACGCGGGAAAAACACTGTTACACATCGACGATCTCACCAGCTACCTGAACAAACCCTGGGCGGACCTCTGGGAGGGAGACGATCGAAATGCCGCCCTGGCTGCGCTCGAAGCCGCCAAGGCCGGCGAGATCGGCAAGTTTGTCGGCTTCTGTCCCACCACCAACGGAGTCCCGAAGTGGTGGGACGTGCAGGTCACGCCCATGCTCGACACGCGGGGTTATTCACGACGCCTCCTGGCGATCTCTCGCGATATCACCGACTACAGACAGGTCCAGGATTCGCTTCGCGCGAGCGAAGAGCGGTTCGAATCGGTCATCCGGGGATCGAACGACGGATTCTGGGACGGCCATGTGCTTCCCGACCAGCCCTGGTACTCGCCGATGACTCCGGTCTGGTGGTCGCCGCGCGTGCGGGAGATGCTGGGATACAATGAGCAGGAATTTCCCGATATCCTCGACAGCTGGGCCTCCCGGCTGCACCCGGACGATCGCGAGATCGTATTCGATCGGCTGACGGCCTGCCTCGAAAAAGGCAGCTCTCATTACGATGTCGACTACCGGTTGCTGACCAAGCAGGGCGACTACTGCTGGTTTCACGCGCGGGCCGAAGTGCTGGAGCGGGACGCGCAAGGTTATGCGCGCCGCATGGCCGGCTCGCTGCAATGCATCACGGAGCGCAAGCAGGCGGAAGCGCACCTTCGCCTCAGCGAAGAACGGTTGCGCAGGGCCTTGACCGAATCGGAAGTCGGCATCTGGGATTGGGATCTGCAGTCCGATCGACTCTATTGGTCACCCGACGTCGAGGCCCTGTTCGGTCTGGTCCCAGGGTCTTTCCCCGGCACCTATGCGGCTTATATCGGCCTGATTTATGCGCTCGATCGCGGGTCGGTCCTGATGCAGATCGAACACAGTTTGCGCGACCAGTCCACGCTCAACATCCGGCATCGCGTCGTGTGGGCCGATCACTCCATCCATTGGCTGGCCTGGACCGGCCGTATTCATCGCAACACCGATGGAGTGGCCACACGCGTCCTCGGTATCGTTCACGCGACAAAGGGGCACTCGGACCAGTAGACAGGGGACATTCGGCAATCGCTCACGGGGCCGGCTGGATCGACGAGGACGCAGACTGTGACGTTCCCATTCGTACAATCACCGTTCACCACTGGGCCTGCCGATCGGTATCGGCAGAGGCTGAGTTGGACCATCGCCGCCCTTGTCTGCTTACTCTTCAGTACCGGTCTGGCTTCGGCAATGGACGTCGTCATTCTCAAGTCGTCGGACATCGCCGCCTATAACCAAGCCGTCAGCGGCTTCAAAGCCGCCCTTCCACACGACGTCGTGCTCGCCGAATATGATTTACAAGGTGATTTGGAGAAGGGACGGAAACTGGCCCGCAAGGTCCGTGCAGCCGACCCGGCATTGGTGTTCGCTGTCGGGTTGAAGGCAGCGAAGGCGGCACAACTCGAGATCGTCGACATTCCAGTGGTCTACGCTATGGTGCTGGACCCGTCCAAGTATGGGCTCAACGCCTTCAACATCACGGGCGTGCTCATGGAAATTCCAATGGAGCGGCAGCTCACCATAATTAAATCCCTGCTGCCTCGTCTCAAACACGTCGGCACCTTGTACGATCCATCCAAGACCGCGACGCTGATCGAAGACGCGCGGCGACTGCTCAAATCCAACGGGACAGACCTTGTCCCGATCCAACTCAACAGCGAGCGGGATGTGCCTGGCGCTCTGCGCACCTTGCTGCCGTCGATCGATGCATTGTGGCTCGTCCCTGACTCCACCGTGCTCACCGATGAATCGCTGCGGTTTATCTTGAATACCGCATTGGAAGGACGCGTGCCGGTGGTCGGGTTTTCACGCGAGTTCGCCCGAAGCGGGGCCCTGCTGTGCCTCTCGGTCAACTATAGCGATATCGGACGGCAGGCCGGGCAACTCACCCGCAAGATCCTGGAGGGTCACGTCTCACTCCCCGCCAAACCGTTACACCCGGACCGTATCGAAATGAGTCTGAATCGTAAAACCGCCAAGTTCCTCGACATCGAGATCCCCAGAGACCTCGAGGAAAAGGCCGACGAGCTCTATTGATGAAAGGACCCACCGTGAAAGGCCTCGCGCACTACCTCACCTCACCCTCGTTGTACCCGAGCGGCCCGGGACGATTTATCAGTCTCAGGACGAAGTTCGTCGTATTTTTCAGCTTGATCATTATTCTGACCTGCTCGGGAATGAGTTGGTACTTCGTTCACAGTAAACGCATCGCCATGACCGAACGGGTGCAAGATCTCGGAACCATTCTGGTCAAGAATCTCGCCCACAACGTACGATACGGCATCATCATCGAGGAACGAGTCATCCTGGAGCAGTTCATCGACGGTGTCATGGGGGTCGACGAGGTGGTCTATGCGCTGATCACCGGCGCAGACGGCCAGATCCTCGCCGCAAAGAGCAAAGGCAAACTCGACAGCCCGCTCGGACCCGTCCGATCGGCAGCACGACCTTTTTATCCGCGGCCCGACATTGCGGACGCGGTGATCAAGCATTCAGGCACGGAGCCGACCATCACGCGCCTCAGGCTCAGCGGTGCGGACACAATTCCCCTCCGGGAGAAAGACTCGACCCTTCCTATTTCAACATCAGGCATTCACGAAGAAACGTTCTACGATTTTGCCATCCCGGTGATGAAGCGCTCGGAATCCCGCCTGGAGGCGCTGGCGCTCCAGGAGGAAGAAACGCGCAAAGCGGCGAACGCACCGACCACCCCTCAGGCCTTCGGAGTCGTCCAAATCGGCTTGACCGAGGTGCCGATGCAACGAGAACTGGCGACGGTTCTGCGAAACTTTCTCCTGCTCACCCTTGGCATCATCACGGCAGGCATTCTCTGCACGAATCTGCTGGCCCGCCGGATCATCACCCCCTTGCGCCATCTCGCCGCAGGCGCGCGCAAAGTCAGCGAGGGCGATCTTTCCACCTTTGTCGTTCCGACGACGCAGGACGAAGTCGGCCAACTGACGGCGCTGTTCAATTTGATGACCAAATCCCTGCAGGAGCGCAACCAGGCCATCTCCGCCAACCTTGAAACCATCCGGCGACATGTCGCACAACTGACGACCTTGAATCAGTCCAGCGCCGCGATCACCTCGACCCTGAACTTGGATCGGCTTCTCTCGACGATATTACAATTACTCAATGAGAATCTCGGCTTCGCTCGGATGGCCCTGTTTTTGTGGGACAAGGAGCGGGGAAACGCGACGGTCGAACAGGTCCTCGGAATGCCCCCAGAGATAGAAGAGATGGCCCGGCGAATTGTCATCCCGGTGCAGGATGACGACAAATTTGTCGCGGAAATGTTGATTCGAGGCAAACCGGTTCTGATATCGAACGTGGAGGCGGTCGCCAACCGGGTCACTCCGGCTGTGCTGACTCTCCTTCGTCGAACCGGGATCTTTTCCTTCGTCGGCGTCCCCCTCCGCAGCCAACAACGGATTCTCGGGTTCTTGGGCGCCGACCGTGGAACCCAGCCTTGCACCCAAGAAGATCTGGATCTCATGATGACCATTGCGAGCCACGTGGCGGTTGCCGTGGACAATGCGCGCGCCTATACCGAACTGGCCACATTGACGGACCACCTCGAACGACGCGTGCAGGAACGCACGCACGAACTGCAAACGGTGAACGAGCGCCTTCAGGAGCACGACCAACGGCGCTCGAAATTTGTGTCGGTCGCCTCGCATGAATTACGCACGCCGATGACCTCCATCAAAGGGTTCGTCGAGAACATGCTAGACGGGCTGACCGGGCAACTCTCCGAACGACAGGAGCACTACCTGCAGCGGGTGAAACACAATGTGGATCGACTCACACGAATCATCAACCAACTACTGGACTGGTCCCGCCTGGATGTCGGACGGATCGAGATCAAGCCCGAATCGCTGCAGATCGACGCGTTCGTCCGAGATGTGGTGGAGAGCATTCAGACGCTCGCCGCAGAAAAATCCATCACGCTCGAAGTGCTGCCTTGCGAACAGCCGATCACGGTGCGAGCCGACCGCGACAAGCTGGAACAGATACTTTTCAATCTTGTCGGCAACGCCATCAAATTCACCCCGAAATCCGGACAGGTCTCGGTGAGCTGCAGCGTCCGCGACGCGAACTTCGCCCAGATCACCGTAGCCGACACCGGATGCGGAATTGCGCCTAACGAGTTACCCCACGTCTTTAACGAATTCGCAAAGGTCGAGTCAGCCATGCCGACTTCGCAGGGGGCCCAACTCGGGCTCTTCATCACCAAAAGTCTGGTGACCCTGCACGGAGGGCAGATGTGGGTGGACAGCCGGCTGGAAGTCGGAACCCAGTTTTATTTCACCTTGCCGCTCGACAACTCACCCGCATCGAAGGCATGACTACAAGTCAGCCGGTCCTACCACAGCTCTCTTCGCCGCTGTATCCGATCCGATAAACCCCGCATTTATTTGAGCACCGCCTGGCTGCACCCATACCGCACGGACCTTCCCCTCTCTCGCTGTTCCTCACAGAATCAATAGGTTCCCCCTCTGCAGTCTCACGCTTCATCGGCCCACCGGTGGCATAGGTATTGCCCTCACAGCAAACCGTGAAGACTTCTCACAATCCGGAGCAGTCGCACCATGCGCCCTCCCGTTCTCATTGTCGATGACGATCCGGATATCCGGGAATCTCTCACGGACATGTTGGGTCACGAGGGATACCTGGTGCACAGCGCCGCTTCCGGAACCGACGCTCTTCAACAAGCCAAACAGACGCGCTACGACGCGGCGCTCCTCGACATCCAATTGCCCGACATCAACGGACTCTCGGTCTTGAAAGTGCTCATGGAACTGGATGCGAGTCTCCCCGTCATCATCCTGACCGGAAACGTCACGCCTGAAAACACGATCGGCTCTCTGGCCAAAGGAGCCTTCGCGTATCTGACCAAGCCGTATAATTCCCAAGAACTCAAAGCCATCCTTCGCCGGGCCGTCTCGGTGAAAGGGCTGACCGTCCGGGCCGAGCATGTAGAGGAGGCGCTGCAGGCCAGCGAAGAACGCTTCCGGGCGTTGGTGGAGTCGGCGACCGACGCCATGGTGCTCGCCGACCAGAGCGGCCTCATCATCTGGTGGAACGGCGCCGCCGAGCGAATGTTCGGGCACACCAAAGAAGAGGCCCTTGGGCGCCCGCTGACCATCTTGATGCCGGAACGGTTTCGCGCCGCGCACACGGCCGGCATCACGCGCCTCGCCCAGGGTGGAACAGCCACGGTCATCGGGCACACCATCGAGCTCGTGGGTCTGACCAAAACCGGAGACGAATTCCCGATTGAGCTCTCGCTGGCATCCTGGCGCGCGAGTGAAGGGATGTTCTTCAGCGGCATCATTCGCAATATTGCGCGGCGCAAACGTGCCGAAGAGTCTGTCGTCAGGTTGAGCCATCAGAACGCGCTGATTCTCGACAGCGCCGGGGAAGGCATCTTCGGACTAGACCCGCAAGGATGCGCCACCTTCGTCAACGCCACCGCGGCGCGGATGCTCGGATGGAGCGCGGCCGAGCTGATCGGCAAACCGTTGGCACCGCTCCTCTATCGAACCGGCAACGACAATGCGGTGTACTCCTCAGACCCTTTCTGTCTCTGCGCGGCGCTTCATGACGGGGCCATTCACCGCATCCAAAACGAGACCTTCGCCAGGAAGGACGGCTCGCTGTTTCCTGTCCAATACGTCATCAGTCCCATCCGTGAGCGAGACCGGCCGGTCAGCGCAGTCGTGGTCTTCCAGGACATCAGCGCTCACAAACAGCAGGAGGGCCTACGGCAGGCACAACTCTCCGTCAGCCATATCCTCGCGCAAGCCGGCACCGTCGAAGAAGCCATCCCGCAACTGCTCCACGTCGCAGGCACAATGGGTCCGTGGGATATGGCGCTCTTGTGGCAATGCGGGCCGATGGGAGACCAGCTGACGTGTCAGGGAAGCTGGGTCCGCCCATCGCATCGATGGGATGAGTTTCTCTCGGTCTGTCGCAACAGTGAGTTCCCGCCGGGGATGGATTTCCCCGGCATCGCCTGGGCCTCCAAACTCCCGCTCTGGATACCGGACGTCTTGGCGGATTCCCGATTCACCCGCGCACCGACCGCCTCTCGCCTGGGTATTCACGGGGCCTGCATCGTCCCCATCCGGACCGGCAGCACCATCCACGGAGTGCTTGAGTTGTATACCGAACAGCGGCGGGCCTCCGACAGCCACCTGATTCAGATCCTCGCCGACACCGGCATGAAGATCGGACAGTTCATCGATCGCACAGGAGCCGCGCAGGCATTACGTGCGGCGCATCGCATGACTCAGAGCCTGCTGGCGAGTCTGCCCGGCGCGATTTTCCTGTGCGGAAGCGACTGGCACGTTCAGTATGCCAATGCGCTGGCCCAGCAGTATTTTGCGCCTCCCGGAGAATCGCTGATCGGCCGTCCTCTGCGCGAATGTCTTTCCCTCAGCGAGTCCGCGCTTCAACAGCTGGTGGTGGAATGGAGCACGCACACGGCAGACTCGCCTCATCGGCTCTCTGAACGTGAGTGCGAAGTCGCCACACGGTTGTATCGCTATCGGTTTTTTCCGGTCTCGACCCCGGACTCCCCGCAGTATCAAGTAGGCATCCTGTTGTGGGATATCACCGACGACAAACAACTCCAGGATGAACTGATCCAGGCTGAAAAACTCTCCAGCCTTGGCACCATGGTGTCCGGTATGGCGCACGAAATCAACAACCCGGCCCAAGCTATTCTCAGCATGGCCGAGTTGATCCTGGATGAGGACGATCCGGACACGGTAAAACAGTTTGCCGCCGATATTGTGGGCTACGCCCGTCACGTCTCCACCGTCGTGCGGGACTTCGCCGGCTATGCCCGCGCGGCCGGGAAAGATGGAGAAACGGAGATCGATGTGGCGGAGCGTTTGCTCGAGGCGGTCAAGATGGTCCGGCGAGGGCCTCATTTCGGCCGAGTGGAGATCGCCACACAGTTCGAAGCCCCTGTGTTTCTTCGCGCGCGAAAGGGAGAAATCGATCAGGTGTTTGTCAACTTGATCAGCAACGCCACCCAGGCCATGGAAGGGATCGGCTGCTTGACGTTAACGACCGGTCAGGACGGCAGATGGATCCAGGTGACCATTGCCGATACCGGCCCGGGCATCCCGGCTTCCATCCGGCCGAGGATTTTCGATCCGTTCTTCACCACCAAAACAGCCGGCAAAGGGACGGGACTCGGACTCAGCATCGTGCACAAGATCGTGACTAAATATGCCGGAACCATCACGGTAGACAGCACCGAAGGCGGAGGCACCACCTTCCGGTTACGGTTTCCGGCACTCGCTCAGGAAGAGGAACCGCCACGATGATGTCGTGATTCCATTGCGGCCTGACGAGAAGACACACGCGAAGGAGTCGGTCGGCAAGCTTGCAGCAGCGAAGGATGGATGTCAGGACTGTGAGCGAGGAGCGTACGCCCGCTTAAACACCGAGCGCAACCCGAAATAGGCGAATGAATCTTTCAGATTGGAATACAGGCGCTTGAACGCGCCCATATCGGGATTCGTCACATACTCCATGGTCAGCACGATCCGCTCTTCCTGCTCTCCGAGCGGCGTGACGGCATGCCAGAGCTTGTCGCCATTGAAGATCACCAGATCGCCTGGCGCAGTCGCCAATTCACGGTGCACCGGTTGTTTCCCCGGCACATCTTTGAAAAGATCGCAGACTAAGCGGCACTGCGAGGACCGATCGAGCAACCCCATCAGAATGGTGTACCGGGCGCCTTTGTAGTAGGACGTATCGTAGTGATACCCGATGTGATCGCCGGCTTCCGTATAGTAATAGAGCGCACAGGAATGGGGATCGTTGTCGGGACAGAGCAGCAAATTCACCTTGGTCAACCGATTGAGCATCGCCCGAAAGGCATCCGAGCGATACAGGTCGATGAACTGCGGCGCTTTCTCCATCACGGCATAATAGCCGACACTGCCGCCCTTCTTATGCCCGGGAATATAATTGCGGTTCAACCCTGACTTGAGCATCTGGGCTTGCTGAGCCAGGGTGGCCTCCACAAAATCGCGCGGCAAAAACTCCGGGATATACAGGAATTCGTTCTGAGCCCAATATTCCCGCTCAAGCCGGTCGAGATCCAACGCCGCGATCGCCCGCTCCACCGCCTCGGTCACGCTGCTTGTACAGGTTGGGCTCATACCTTCGCCTTTCGTGAAGCGTCGTTCGTATCTTGTCCGGATGAATGAGCGTATGGCGTATAGCACGTAGCGTATGGTCCGAAAGAGAGAGGGCTATCAGCTATACGCCATCAGCCATACGCTCTGCGTCCCCGCGAGGTACGTTTTACGCGTCACGGATGTCGAGAACTAGGGTCTGCTCAGCACCGGCGCCCTCACGATTTCTACATCGGCCGGGGCCTTGAAATCAAATAGGTCGTCCTTCAGTCCGCTGTTCGGCTTCAATTCTGAAAACTCAAAGGTCGCGATATTGCCGCTGACCTCATGCAACGCGATCGTCTTGAGGAAGTACGTCTTCGGCTGTACTTCGATCACAATCTTCTGAATCGCGCGCTCCGGTTCGGCCCGCCCCTGCTTCGGAGTCAAAGAGACCAGCAGAATGCCCCCTGCCCCACGGTCCTTGTTCGCCGTCGGTTCGATATCGAATTCTTCATCCAGCTTGGCCACCCCTTGCAGCAATTGCAGCGGCGCCTGGGAAGCGGCCATATAGGTGAGCTTGCCCACCAGCACCTGCTTGTGCTCCGGCACATACATTTTGACGTCGTCTTTGTTGACGTAAATTTCTTCCGTGGCCGGTTCGATATAGTCCCATCGCAGACGCCCGGGCTTCTTGATATAGAAATGTCCGGTCGAAATCACGGGCGTCGAAAATCCTTCGATCCTGGTTTTTTGCGTGAATGAGGCCTGCAAGTCCTTGGTTTTCTCATAGCGGGCCTGGATCTTCTTCACGACTTCTTGGACCTCCTGCAGAGACTGGAGGTCGACCGCCGGTTCATCGGGCGTCACCGGTTGAGCCACTGCCGGAATTCCACTCATAAGCAGCACAGCAACGATTAAGAATATCCGCATCATGCTTCATCTCCACCGACCGGCCCACGACGGCCGAGGACCTCTCGACGCCCGTCCCGGCCTGCTGCTCCGACCACACCTTCCGCCTCCATCTGCTCGATCATACGCGCCGCCCTGGGATACCCGACGCGGAGACGCCGTTGAATCAGGGAAGCAGAGGCTTGGCCGGTGGACAATACCAGGTCCTTGGCCTGTTCGTAGACTTCGTCCTTGGCTTGCTCCTCTTCCGCCTCTTCGATCTTGAGCGATTGGAGTTCCCGGCAGTAGGAGGGCAACGCCTGCTTTTTGACGAATTCGACCACCCGCCGCACATCGTCGTCCGACACATAGGACCCGTGAATCCGCATCAGCTTCCCGGTCCCCGAGGCGAGATACAACATATCGCCGCGACCGAGCAGCGCCTCGGCGCCGTTGGCATCCAGAATCGTGCGCGAGTCGGTCTTGGATGAGACTTGAAACGCGATACGCGCCGGAAAGTTGGCCTTGATGAGGCCGGTCAACACATCGACCGACGGCCTTTGGGTCGCCAACACGAGGTGAATCCCGGAAGCGCGCGCCATCTGGGCCAAGCGCGCAATCTTATCTTCCACATCTTTCGGGGCCACCATCATCAAATCCGCCAGCTCGTCGATCATCACCATGATGTAGGGCAGGGGCTCCGGCGGACTCGGCTTGACCGAATCAGTCGGCCCATTGTCGCCGGCGGGCTCCGCATCTTCGCCCTTAGAGAGACGCTCCTCTTCGGACAGAAATGTCAGTTCGACCTGCTCAGGCTTGCCGGATTGCCAGACATCCGACACCGCCCCTTGCACTTCTGAAATCCGCCGATTGTAGGCATCGATACTGCGCACCCCCGCCTCAGCCAGCAGCTTGTAGCGCCGCTCCATTTCCTGGACCACCCACCCCAAGCCGCGCGCCGCCGATTTGGGATCCGTAATGACGGGACGGAGCAAATGCGGAATGCCATCGTAACTTTGGAACTCCAGCATTTTCGGATCGATGAGCAGCAGCTTTACTTCGTCCGGGCGGGCGTTGAACAGAATGCTCAACAACATCGTGTTCAACCCCACGCTCTTGCCGGCTCCGGTCGCGCCGGCAACCAGCAAGTGAGGCATCGTTCTCAGATCTGCGCAGACCGCACCGCCGAAGATATCTTTCCCAAGCGCGAGCCCCAATTTGGAGCGCGAGCGCGAAAAGGCGTCGCTGGTGACGACTTCCTTCATAGACACCATTTCGCGATGGGGATTCGGCACTTCGATCCCGACGACCGACTTCCCGGGCAACGGCGCCACGATACGCAAGCTGATGGCTTTGAGCGCCAGGGCCAGGTCATCGGCAAGATTCACAATCCGTGCGACCTTCGTCCCCGGCGCGGGCTCGAACTCATACATCGTCACGACCGGACCCGGTTGCACCTCCGTCACCCGCCCGTCGATCGCAAAACTCTTCAGCGCCTTGGTCAGGATTTCGGATTGCAGTTTCAACTCATCATCGCTGAGACGGGCAAGCGGACCGGAGGGATCGCTCAACAATTCCTGCGGATCAGGCAGCACATACCCGTCGGACACGGAGGGACTCGTCGCCACGGCCGCCGCCGGCTCGTCCGCCGAGACCGCACGTTTTTCCACTTTCATCGGGGGCTGAATCTTGGGAGGAATCACAGGAACGGGAATCTGCTCCACCGCTTCAGCCACCACCTGCACTTCGCGATCGAAGTCCTGCCCCTCAACCTCGCGTGGAGCACGCGACTTCTTCTCACGGAGTCGCTTGGGCTGAGCCTCCTCCTGCTGTGTCGGCCATTCCGGCACCAGCCCGGCCATCCGCTCGCGCGCGGCCGCCCACCAGTCGGGAACTCGCTGCAGCAGCGCCGTCAGCGACAGGGGCACCGTAAACAGGAGCGCCACCATCAAGCCGGTGAGGATCACGATATGCGCGCCGGTCGTGGCAAAGTAACTTCGAACCCCGTCGGCCAACAGCTGCCCGATGATCCCGCCGGCCAGCCCGCGATTGACCCAGCCGCTGGAAATCGTGGGAACCGCGGTCACTTCCAAATGCAGCAGGGCACTCAAGAACACCATAGCCGCCAGACCGCTGCCGGCGTTTCTGAGTCGCATGGTGAGCGGAATCGGCGTAAAGCAACGCGCGCCGAGCAGTCCGAGGAGAATGGGAAAGAGATAGGCGGCGCCGCCGACCATGAAAAAACACGCGGCCGCCGACAGCGCTCCGACCGACCCGATCATGTTTTTGGGCTGATTGCCGGCTGCTCCGGATGCCGCCATCGATTTGGCGTCGCCGGGAACGAACGACACCAGACTGAGCAGGATCAAGAGACCGGCGGCGATCAGGAGAACCCCGATCACTTCGCGCTTCACATGAGAGGAACGGGAAGGGGCTGAGCGGGCGTCACCGCGCTTTGCCGTGGTGGATACACCCATGCGGCGGATCGTAGCACAGGGAAAACGCCTTTTCAAACAAAGCGGCAATGTTGCGCAGGCCGATGAAGCCTCGCCCATTCACCACTCACAGGGGTCGGAGTCACCCTGGATTACGATCGAATGCGCGCGCGAGGGTGCGATAGTCGTCGAGCGTGAGCATCTCCGCCCGGGCTTGCGGCGGCACGCCGGCTTCCTCTGTAGCCCGCGCAATCTGCTCGGGAGGATAGCCTTCATCGCGCAGGGAATTCACCAGCGTTTTGCGACGATGGGCGAACGACGCGCGCACCAGCCGCCGGAACCGTTCGTGCCGGACCGGATCGAACCCTTCCTGTGTTTTGATCCGAAGGTGCACCACCGCCGATCCAACGGTCGGACGGGGGCGGAAACAATTCGCGGACACCCGAAAGGCCAGGTCCACTTCAGCAGCCTCCTGGGTCAACACCGATAGCACCCCATAGTCCTCGCTGTTCGGCTTGGCCGCCAGTCTGAGTGCCACCTCCGTTTGCAGCATGAGCACCAGTCGATCGAGACGAGCACGCGCATCGAGCAGCGCGAAGAGGATCGGCGTAGAGACATAATAGGGAAGATTGGCTACCACCACCGTGCGTAGCGGCAACGTCTCATATGGAAATGCCAGCGCATCCCCGATCCGAAGATCCAGGTTGCGGCAATGTCCGAGAGTCTCCTGAAGAGGAGGCTCCAACTGCGGGTCGATCTCAACGGCAATGACCCACCCCGCTTCAGCACACAAACCGGCGGTCAGGGCGCCCCGTCCCGGTCCGATCTCCAACACAGTGTCCTCCGGGCCAAGCGCCGCCAGAGATACGATCTTGCGGATAATGTTCGGGTCGATGAGAAAATTCTGACCGAGCCGTTTCAGGGCCGGGGGGAAAGAAGGAGCCATAACCTCGCCCTGGCGGCTAGCTGGCGGCCGGAGGGGCCGCGGCCCGAATGCGTTTGGCGAGCGTCACGAGGTAGGAGCGATAACTTTCCACCTCGTCGGTGAACTCTTCGATCAAATCGTTGGTGAACGCCATACCGGGCTTTTTTCGCGCCAGCTCATCCGCTGCACTCTGTCCGGCATGTTGCTGGAGCAGCGCCACCGTTCGGATCTTCCACTGCCCCATGCGTTCGGTGCCCAAGGTGGTGTTGAAATCTTGAACGGTCCGTGTCGCGATCGCATCCAATTCCTTCACCTGCTGATCGATCATCGTCGCGGCGGAAAGTCCTGTCTCTGCCATGGACGTACCCCCTCTTTCCTATCGGGACGTTTTGGTAACCGGCGACCAGGATTTGGCCAGGCGGGCCGCCACCTTCACGGCCTCCAGCAGACTCCCATGCTCGGCCACCCCTTTGCCGGCGATGTCGTAGGCCGTTCCATGATCCACTGACGTCCGGATAATCGGCAGCCCCACGGTCAGGTTCACGCAGGTTCCGAATGCGACCAGCTTCAGAGGAATAAGCCCCTGATCATGATACATCGCCACCACGCCGTCGTAGTCGCCGCGGGCGGCCTTCCCGAACAGGGTATCCGCCGGAAGCGGATCACTGGCCTTGATACCCGCCGCCCTGGCCAGCTTGACGGCCGGTGCGATACTGGTCGACTCCTCGTTGCCGAACAGACCATGCTCTCCTGCGTGCGGATTCAACGCCGCCACGCCGATCCTGGGACGCGCAATGCCAAAATACTTCGTCAACCCGAGATGCGCGAGGCGGATGGCCTTGCTGATCCGTTCCGTGGTCAGCAGCGGAGACAAGGCATTGATCGCCACATGGGTGGTGGTGAACATGATTTTGAGCGGCCCACCGACAATCATCATCCCGAACTCTGTGGTCTTGGTCAGATCTGCCAGCAGTTCCGTGTGCCCAGGGTAGTGAAAACCGGCCATGTTCATGGCTTCTTTGTTGATGGGGGCCGTGACGATCCCGCCCAGGCGCCCCGCCTGCGCCAGCTTCACCGCTTCCTTGATGAATGCGATGGAGGCTGCACCGGTCACCGCTGTAGCGGCACCCATGCGAAATTTCGGTAACGGACTTTCCAGCGGGTCCGCCACGGCCACCTGCCCGTACTTCAACCGCCGGCCGTTCGCCGGATTGAAGTCCACCACCTGCAAGGGCAATTTCAACCAGGCGATCGTCCGCTCCATGACCTGACGGGAGCCGACGACAACGGGGGTGCAGAGGCGCGTCAGAGCCCTATCGGCCAAGGCCTTGGCGATGACTTCCGGTCCGATCCCGGCCGGATCTCCCATCGTGAGACCCAGGACCGGACGCGCTGTTTTAGTCGTGCGTTTAGGAACCATGTGCGTACAAGAACAGTGTGTATCCAAGGTACAGCAGCGCACTACCGCTGAGCAACCAGGGCCGCCAGTGCCCGGACCAGACCGCCTGCAGTAGACTCAAGCCCATGGCGGTCACGGCGAGCACCATGGTCGCCAGCGCCGTCGTCCCCAGCGTCCATTCGGTGCCCAGCAACCCGACAGAGACGGGAATCGAGCCCTGAAACACCATCGCACCGGTGACATTTCCAACGGCCAGCCGATCCTTCTTCCGATACAACCACAGAAAGCTGTTCGACATCTCCGGCAACTCAGTGGCCAACGGAGCGATCAGCAACGCGAGGATGAGCGGCGAGACCTGCATTTCCGCTGAAATGGAATTCGCGGCCGTCACGAACAGATGGGCCCCACCGACCAGGCCCAGCAATCCGACGACCCCCTGCGCCCCGATCGTCAGATACGACGGACGGGAGGACCGGCGGGCGAACAACAGTGGCTCCAGTTCACCCCCCCCTTCACCCTCTTCATCTTCGGCCGAGAACTTAAGCTTCATGTAATAGACGTACATACCCAACAGCACTGCCGCGACAACCACGTGAAAGAGCTTGGAGGGGATGACCGCGCAGGTCAACGCCAGCGCATAACTGATGAGGAAGAAGCTGATATCGACACGAACTTCGCCGTAATTGAGCTTGAACGTCGCCGTCCGCTTACCGAGCTTCGCATAGAGCAGCAACAGCAAGGCCAGAATGGGCAGGACCAGCGTGCTGAGCATGAACGGCGCCCCGAGAATCGCGCCCAAACCGACCTCCATCTGCTCTCGCCCGGCCCCGAAAAAAATCGCGATGATCGGAATCGACGTCTCCGGAAGGGTCGTCCCGACCGCCGCGAAGACGCTCCCGACCGCGCCTTCAGAAATGTTGAGACGCTTGCCGAGCCATTCAATGCCGTTCGTAAAGAGGTGGCACCCGGCGAGGGTGATGACGACCGAGGCCACAAACAATCCCACATAGAACAGGATCGTCACTGGAGGCCTCGAGAGGAAGACACCTCGCACAAGAAGACAGCGGCGGTAGTTTCTGTGTTCACCTGCTCCCTTTGTCTTTTTTCGCACGTCCTGCCGTGCGCCGATAGGCCTGCATGGCCGCTTCTAAAATGTCTTTCACCGGACGGCCGCTCTGTTCGGCAATCCGTTTACAATCCTCATACTCAGGAGCGGCTTTGCTCCGACCCGGTCGGGAGTCCGCCACCTTGATGGACACCTCGTGGCCGTGGACCTGTACCGGGACAAATCGTCGTGGCAGCACCCGTCGCTGCACCTCATGGGTCCTGACCCCGAGCGCCGTTGTGTCGGCGAACAACACGGCCAGCACGGCCTCCACCTTCTCCGGGGGAGCCAGCACGGAGAGCACATTCCCGGGCCGGCCCTTTTTCATCGTGACCGGTGCCAAGGTCGCATCCACGGCTCCCGCAGCAAACACCCGATCGAACACGGTCTCGTAGACCTGCGGATTCAAATCGTCGATGTTCGTCTGAAGTTCAACGATGGTTTCCACCGAACCTGCGGCGGCCGGTTCTTCACCGACGAACACTCGTAACACATTCGGCCAATGCGCCGGATCGGCGGTTCCCGCTCCATACCCCACCCGACGCACCTGCATGTGAGGCAAGCGCCCAAATTCTGTCGCGAGAGTTCGCAACAACGCTACCCCGGTCGGAGTCGCCAGTTCCCGCGGCGGACCTTCGGCATAGACGGGCAGGCCGACCGCCAATGCGGCCACCGCCGGCCCCGGCACCGGCAATGAGCCATGAGCAGACGTGAGGGTGCCCGACCCCACATTGATCGCGGAGGCCGTCACGCGCTCCACGCCCAGGAGATGCAGGCCCAACACTCCGCCGACCACATCGACAAACGAATCGATCACACCGACTTCGTGGAAATGCACATGCGCCGGTTCGACGCCATGGGCCTTTCCCTCGGCGTGGGCCAGCACATCGAACACGGCCTGGCTCCGTTCTTTCACCACCGCCGGCAGGCCGCTCTTAATTAGGATCCGCTTGATCTGCGCCAGGGTTAACGGCGCGCGAAAGCCCTTCTCGACCAGCACATCGACTTTAGTGGCGGTGAGGGCCCCGCGCTCGACCCGTGTCCGCGTCAGACGAAACCCCTCGATCCGCAACAAGGCCAGCCCGCGCACGAGATCTTTAAACGGCAATCCCGCATCGACCAGCGCGCCCAAGGTCATGTCGCCGCTGATGCCGGAGAAACAGTCGAAATGCAGATGTGTGGCCACGTCACTCCTACGACTCATCATCCACTGCGAGCGAGCGGCATCTTACCGGAGCCGCATCCAGACAGCAATCATTCCGCTCGTTCATTGACAGCCCTTCGATGCTGTGTTATCCCCAATCAAGAGACGCATTCCATCGGACCACCGGCCCACACGCTCCGACTTCAACACCATGATCAATGCCACACTATTCAGATCTACGATTGTCCGTCGCGCATCGCATGGAATCCGACGTGGCCTGCTGATCCTGTTCAGCGCCGCGTTCCTGCTGGGAGGACAGCCCCTGGATGCGTTGGCCAAAACCAAGGGCAAAAGCAGCGTCCCGCGCCCGGAGCCGGACCTGAAAATTCTCTCGCTGCAAGCCGCGCCGATGCCCTACCGCCCGCAGGACGGGCCCTTTCATTTCATCGCGACGGTGCAACTGCCCAAGGAAGTCGATGAACGATTGATGCTGGAGGTGTCCGCCCTGGTCACCTCCTCCTCCATGACCTCGCTTCGCTTCCTGTCGATCCGGCAGCCGGTGAATGAACATGCGCAGACAGCCACCAGCGCCGCCGGAGACACGCCACAGAAACATGTGCAGGTGGATCTCGTGTGGGACGGGCTGGACCACAACAAGCAGCAGGTGCCGGTCGGGTCCTATGAATATGAAGTGCGGGTTAAACTACTGAGTAACGGAGAAAAGGGCCAACGCACGCAGATGTTGTCGTGGCCCAAACGCGGCAAGTTTGTCGTGAAGAACTAAGCCGTCGAAGCCAGCACGCCGACCGGTTACTCTACCGGTCAGCGCACTTCGCTATGCTTCCCCCACCATGTTGATTCGATGCGCGAGGCAACCGGCTCCGAAGCCGTTGTCGATGTTCATCACTCCGACTCCGGCCGCGCAGGAATTCAACATGGTCAACAATGCGGCCAACCCGCCGAAGTGTGCCCCGTAGCCCCGGCTCGTCGGCACCGCGATCACCGGTTGCCGAACCAGCCCGCCGACGACGCTCGGAAGCACGCCATCCATGCCGGCCACCACGATGAGAGCCCGGGCATCATGCAACCGTTCCTGCTGCCCCAGCAGGCGATGCAAGCCCGCCACTCCTACATCGTACAACGTGTCGGTCTTGCTCCCCATGATATCGGCCGTCACCCGCGCTTCCTCCGCCACGGGAATATCGGCGGTGCCGGCGGTGACGATCAACACAGCCCCCCGGCGCACCAACTTGGGCGGCGCAATGGCGACGACCCGCGCCGCTTCGTGGTAGACCGCCCGCTTGCTCACACGCAGCAGCGCCCGCGCAACCGATGGTTCCACCCGCGTCGCCAACAAGGAATTGTTCTTCCGCAGGAGAGTTCTGGCGATGGCAATGACCTGCGCCACCGTTTTGCCTTCGCAAAAAATGACTTCCGGAAACCCCTGGCGCAGCGCGCGATGGTGATCGAGCGAGGCAAATCCCAAGTTTTCATAGGGCAGGGTGCGTAACTGGTGCAGCGCATCCGGCACCGCAAGCGCGCCCTGCTGAACCTTCGTGAGCAACGCCTGGAGCTGGTCCTGATTCATGACGGGCTCTTCTCCCCCTTGGCCTCGCGCTCCATGAGATCACCGACCGCCTGACGACAGGACTTGTCGGCAAAGAGCACCGCGTTTACTTCCTGCACGATCGGCATATCCACACCACAGCGCAGGGCGAGCCCCAGCGCCGCCTTTGTCGTGCGCACGCCTTCCGCCACCGCCTGCATGCTCGCGAGAATCCCCTCCAAGCGTTCGCCTTTACCCAACCGCACCCCGACCGAATGATTGCGGCTCAAGGGACCGGTGCAGGTCAGAATGAGATCCCCGACCCCGGAGAGACCATAGAAGGTCCGTGGATCGGCGCCCATCGCCACACCCAGCCGGATCATTTCGGCCAGCCCGCGGGTGATGAGCGCAGCGCGGGCGTTATGCCCGAGTTCGAGCCCATCGACGACACCGGCAGCCAGCGCCATCACGTTTTTCAAGGCGCCGCCGAGTTGCACGCCGATCAGGTCATCGTCCGCATAGACGCGAAAGTTCGGCGTCATGAACAACGACTGAATCGCCTTGACCATGCCGGCATCCTGCCCGGCGAGACAGAGCGCCGTCGGTTTCCCGCGGCTGACCTCACTGGCAAAACTCGGTCCTGACAGGACCAACAATGAACCCTGCATATGCGCAGGCAGCACCGCCTGCATGACCTGCGTGACGAGCGCAAGCGTCTCTTCTTCGATCCCCTTGGTCGCACTGACCAGTGGAATGGGCTGCGGCAGTACCGCTCCGATCCGGCGCAGCACCGGTCTGGCTACATGCGAAGGCACCGCGAAGATCAGGCAGTCAGCGCCGGTTATGGCGTCGGATAAAATATTCGTCGCAGACAAGGTCGGCGGAAGCAGCACGCCAGGCAAATACACGGAGTTTTCACGCCGGGTTTGGATCGCCTGAACGACCTCCGGCTCATGGGCCCACAAACAGACGGGCACCTGTTTTTCAGCCAGATGCCGGGCCAACGCCGTCCCCCAGGCCCCGGCGCCGATGACTGCCACATGTTTGATGGCCGGTGGCTCTATCACTGCCCCACCACCATGACGTGGCGGAGCGGGCCGGCAGCTGGAATGCAGAATGCAGACTTCATGGACGCGGATTATAGGAAGGGACTTTGAAAGCTGTCAACGAAGCGATCCCCTATCTCGCCACTGGAAATCCTGCCGCCGTCGCGTTAGGCTGCAGGCTCCATCTGGAACGACTGTCATGAAACCCTGCCCTGCCTGCGGACGTGCGCTGCCCGAAATCAATCGCTACTGCACTCAGTGTGGGGCGGGGGTTGCATCGGGTACCGGCCGTGAGACGGCGCCGACTTCCCCCGGGTCGGCTAGAGAACAACTCAACATCCAGATACTCTATGGCATGGTCACGGTCCTGATTGTCTCCCTGCTCATGCCGCCCTGGGAAACCCCGCCCTCACAGCCGGCGGCCTTTCTCGGGTTTCATTTCATCCTCGCCCCGCCGCAACCGGATGCCATCGTCAGCCGGCTGTTGCTCACGATTGAGCTCACCACGACCGCTATCGCGGGCCTCTACCTTTCATTTCTGTTCCGATCTCGGTAGGCGCGGACGTTCGGCAGGAATCAATCGAGGGCGAGGGTCAGGCATTTGGCTGCGCCGCCCGACTTCATGAATTCGTCTAATTGAACAGAATGGGTGCGATAGCCACGATCTTCCAGCAGCTTCGTCGTGAACGGACAACCGGCGGGGATCACGACCTGCTTGCCGACACAGACCGCATTGCAGGCAAATCTGAGCGCTTCCTCTTCAGGCACCGCGAGCCGACGATCCTCCGGGACCCGTTCCGCAATGGCGGCCCGGCCGTAGGAGTCGAACGCCGAGGGGAGATAGAGCAAGTCACCGCCGCTGAGCGGACAAAAGCAGGTGTCCAGATGATAAAACCGGCTGTCGATCAGTTCGAGCGGAATGATTTCCCGTTCAAATATCTCGCTTAACTTCGGAAACGCGCGGATATCAGACCGTTGGCGATAGCCGCCGAACCAGGTGTCCGGAAATCCCAGCAGGTCGCCGGCGCCTTCGAAATACAGAGACGGGTCGAGCGTCAATACTTCATATCCGCGCTCACGGAACCATCGCGCAAAGTGCGTTTCCTCCCGCTGTCGCTCCGGGTGGCGAAAGCGGCTCACCAGCGCACGACGACCGACGACGACTCCCGCATTGGCCGTAAAGACCAGGTCGGGCAGCCCCTGAACAGGCTGCATCCGCTCAACCCCGACACCGACATCCTGCTCCAGCACGACCATCAGCGCCTGCCATTGCCGGACGGCACGCGCCGGATCCACGCCGTTCTCCCGCCGCATCCATGGATTGATCTCGTAATCGATCTGAAAATAATCGGGGGGGCACACGAGAAGACGACTCATGGACGCCACCCGAGTTCACGCGCGAGTTCTGTGAGAAATGAGGCGGCATCCATGACGAGGCCGACGGCTTGGAAACTGCCACGGTCGGCCAATTTCGTCGGGACCGCGGGATTCACATCGACACAGACCGTGGGCACAGTGGCCGGCAACAAATTGCCGGTCGCGATCGCATGCAGCGTGGATGCAACCAATAGGGCAAGTCCGACTCCTGGAATTTCCGCGCGCATGGCCTGCTGCGCCGCCATGGAGTCCGTCAGCACCCCGGGCAAGGGACCGTCGTCGCGAATGGTGCCCGCCATCACCAGCTTCACATCGCACCGCACACAGGCCGCCATGATTCCGCCGGTGATGACGCCCGACCGCACAGCCTGCTCGATGCTGCCGATGGTACGAATGCGATTGATGGTGCGCAGGTGATGCTCATGCCCGTGCGGCACCGAGCGGCCGGCCGTCAGCCCATACCCGAGCGACGTGCCGTAGAGCGCGGCTTCCATATCGTGCGCAGCCAAGGCATTGCCGCAGAACAAGACCTGTATGTACCCGGACTCGATCAACCAGGCCAGGGCCTCTCGCCCCCCCGCGTGCACGATCGCCGGGCCGCCGGCAAAGAGCACCTTGGCCCCGGCGCGCCCCTGTCGATGCCATTCGCGCAACTTCTGCATGCGCTGAGCGATGTCCGCAATGACAGGGTGGTGCGGCCGCTCCGACGACACCACAGATTCCATAAATCCGAACACGTCACGCTCGACGGGACGAGCGAGGGGTGTGACCCTGATTCCCTCCCGCCCGGTCACGATGAGGTCGCCGGCTGCCACCGCCCCCATGGGAACGGTCCTGGCGCGAGCCTTGGCAGGATCGACACAGATGCCGAGATCCATCTCCATCCCTTCTACCTCCACCCACTCGCCGTCGAGACGAATCTGGGTCGACAGATGGGTCGTTGCATAGAACTGTTCGGGAAACACTCCCGTGGCCGGTGCCGGTTCGAAACGACAATCCGCTTCGCGCTCAATGGCGGCACCGTGCGGTTGGATGGCCCGTAGAATTTCGGCCAGCAGACGGCCAGACGACGCTCGCACGACAATCCGCGCCTGAGAGGGGGCCTCCCTGGTCGCACCGATCGTGACGTCCTGCAGATCGAAGGTGCCGCCCATCATCAGAATCGTATCCAGGACTTTGGCCAGGATCAACGAATCGATAATGTGGCCCTGCAGGAAAACGGTTTCTTGCGATGCGGTCATGACGGACCTCTCACGACTCGTGCCGGCGCCGGAGCGGAAGGCGTCCGGAGGGAACATGCCTGACTCTGTAAATTCTACCATCTGCCGGAAGGAATGAGGCGCGAGGGTCAGTCGCTTTTCTTCACCACTTCACGCAAGACGCTCGTGGCGTAGGAACCGGGAGGCAGCCAGAAGCCAAGGGTCAGCACAGTGCCCTCCAGCGACCAGGACAACTCGTTGAGACGGACGCGAAGGGCTCGCCGTTCGCCACGGAATCCGCATTCGGCGCCGGCCTTCGATAGAAGCTCCGGCGTGGTGCCCAGCTCAGCTGCCACGCCCCGTTCAATGTCACCTGGGACTCCCGTCGCCCAGGGTGCGCGGGAGCCGAAGAGTGGTCCGGTCGGACTGATCTCAAACCGGTCGGCACGCGGCTGCTCGACCTCCGGCTGCTCCACGGGAAAACAGGCGCCGTTGTCCGATTTCATCGCCCAGTCGCCCAGAAACACCCGGTCGATGCTCTCAATCCGTTTGGCGACAATGCGATTGAACACATGGGACTGATAGGCATTCATGAACCAGATGCGTTTGTTGCGAGGCATCTTGTTCCGACGGGCCGCGTCCTGGAGCAACTCGGCACCCAATTGAAAGTTCGTCCCCGATCGCCCTTGCCGTTGCGGACCGAAATAGTTGGGGACGCCCCGCCGCACCAATTCATCGAACAACTGTTGCAGATCGTCTTCGCTGCGCTCCCGAACATCCCGGATCACCAGGCGAAACTGGTTGCCCGCATGATGCCCCTTACGAAGCCGGTTGCGATGGCGCCCCAGAATTTCCAGCGTCAGCAACCGGTCGTCGGTGGGTAATGCCGCGACAGTTTCCGCCTTCACTCCCTGCAACGACAGCATCTGCGTCGTCACGGCCTGCGCATCTTTCAGCCCGGCCACCCCGATAGTTTGGGCTTTGACGTGGAGCTGAGAAGCGAGTCGCAAGACGAGGTCAGGCGTGGACATCCCGCGCTTTTTCACCCGGACATACAAATGCTCACCTTCCCCGCAAGGCAGATAGAGGGGGCGCTCTTCCACACAAAAATCATCCGGAGTGCTGCGGATCCGGCCGCCGAGGGCAGGAACCGAAGCCGTCAAATAGGGCACCGTGTCATCGAGCCAGGATGGAGGCGGCATAGGTTTCCTTCTCGTGCTTCGTCGGGCACAATTGCGGTCATTTGGGTAGGCACAGGGACGACCCGTGTTATACTCGAATGAGGCCGTCCACGACTCCTGCAATTATCTGTAGACGATTCCGATGTCGATCCGCTTTGGTCATATCTACTGCGCCGTCTGGATGCTGTGCTGCGCGATGACGACTGGCTTCGCGCCGTCATCCATGGCCGCGACCCGCTTGAACGGCATCGATGTCTTCGCCCGGTTCACCGAACACATCCACCGCCAGGCCGACACAGACAAGCAGGCCTTCGCCGTAGCCAGTCAATGCATGACCTGGTTCTACGAGCAGCAGCGGCACAAACCGGCCCCGCCCGCCGTACAGAACATCGCCTGGAGCCGACAGACAACGTCACCATGGATCTTGGCTGATTCCTCAGAGCAGGAAGACTCCGACTGCCGTACACGCTACCCGGGGGGGATCGACGCCGTGCGCAGCGACTTCCAACGGACCCAGGCCTTTCTTTCCCTCAGCCTGACCTTTTACGAGTTCGCCCTGGTCGGGGACGGCGACGACAATTCGACCTACAGCAGCCGTGAGTTGCACGACATCCTCATCGCGCTGAACCTGGCCTCTGAACCGTCGCTCGGAGCGGATGCCCATCTCCGTTCCCTCACCTCACACTTCGATTCCCTACACGAAGCCCGGGGCATGGAAGCGCTCATGACCGGCATGGGCAAACTGTACGACCAGGGCTACCGCGTTACCACCGCAGACAAGGCGCATCTCAATCGAGTGATGGAATGATCTCCTCCTTGATGCGGTGGCAGGAGCTGACGCGCGTCTGGATCGGCCACTGGCTGAGCCGCCCCTTTCATCATCTGTTCAATGTGATGCCGGGGATCGAAATCGGGCTGTCCGCACCGGCCATCACCCGCCTCTCCCTCGTCCATGCTCCACTGGCGGGACGGCGAGCCGTGCATCTCAGCGACCTCCATCTGGACCGCTATCGCCCCAGACACCGAGCGCTCGTCCGCACCGTCGCCGACCTGAGGCCGGATTGGATCTTTATCACCGGCGACCTCTTGAACGTCCGCGACGGCCTGCCGCATGTGCTTCGCTTTCTGACGGAACTCCGGCGTCTCGCACCGGTCTTCGTCACGCTCGGCAATCACGACCACTACAGTGGCATCCGGGTGGACGAATTCACCGAGCAATTCGACCGACGCAAAGTCACGCTCCTGCTCAACCAAGTCACGTTCCTGCCGATGGCCACAGGCGAACTGGCCCTCGTCGGGCTTGACGATCCATCGCTGCATCGCGCGGATCTCCGTTGCATTCCCTCACCGCAAGCGGGGCGGTTCACCCTCGTGCTGGCGCATGCGCCGAATATCCTGGACCAGCTTGCGCCTGAACACCACGTGGACTTGACCCTCTGCGGACACAGCCATGCCGGTCAGTGGCGTATCCCCCACATCCCGACCTTCTGGCTGCCGCCGGGCTGCCATGGACGGACGAACGGCATGTATACCAAAGACAACCACCGGCTCTACGTGAACCGTGGGATCGGATGGTCGGTCATCCCCATGCGACTGAATTGTCCACCTGAAATCGTTCTGCTCGAATGGGCCGCGTAACCGATCGACCATCTGCTCTGCCCGCTAGGCTGCTTCTTATCGGATACGTTCCAACGCCTCGCGTGCCCGACTCCGCACTGTTTGGTCCCAGTCTTCCTTGCTGACATAGGCCAACTTATCTTTGGCTGCAGTGGCACGCAAACGACCGAGGCCCAACGCGGCGCTGGACCGCACGTAGGCATGGTCATCTTCCAGGGCCGCAAGGAGATGGGCCACGGCCGCGTCGTCGCCGATCACTCCCAGATGGCTGGCCGCCATTCCCCGTATCTGATGTTGCTTGTCTCCCAACGCCCGCTTCAGGGTCGTCACAAATAATTCCTGGAGCTGCGACGCGATCGACTCGAGCCCGACTCGCCGGTATTCGTTCACCTCGATCACCGCAAATGCCAGCGTGAGTCGTTTCTCGGAGGAGGCCTGGCTCTCGAACAGCTTAATCAGCCGCGCCCGCTGCTGGTTCCGTCGCCGGCGTGTGACGATCTTTCCAATGAGGATCCACACCGCCGCCAGTACCGCAAGCGACAGGGTGGCCAGGGGAATCGCCTGGTCGATGATGAGGTCCTGCATGTCCGGGGACAAACGCTTCCACACCCAGACACCGGACACAACAAGCCCCAGCAGGAGGAGAATCGTGGTCAGATTGGCTTGGCCGGATTGCGCGTGACGAGGCATGGCAGGCGACATGATAGGGGGACGGTCTGTGCGGCGTCAACGCGACCTTCGACGGACGACTCTTGACAGCTACCCGATGGGATGACTAGGCTGCGCGCGCAATGGAGCTTCCTGACCTCAAAGACGATCCGCACCTCAAAGTCCTCCGCCCCTTGGTCGAGACCTACCTCGCCTTTTGGCGCATGGATAGCCGTCACGTGCGTTCGTTGAAGCTGACCCCCTCGCAATTCGACGTGATTGCCACGTTGGGCGATACCAAAGGACTGACCTGCGCCGAACTCTCTACCGCCACCCTGGTGACCAAGGGGACGCTGACCGGCGTGCTCGACCGCCTGGAAGATAAGGGGTTGATTCGGCGCACGCCGGTCGCCGACGACCGACGAAGCACCCGCATCTGTCTGACCGAGAAGGGCGACCGCCTGTTCAAGAAAACGTTTGCGGCCCAGATCGCATTTCTACGCCCCTTTTTCGAACGAGCGCTCACCGCCGCCGAGGCGGAGCAATTGCGTACGCTCCTCCGCCGCCTCCACCGGAGCTTTCAGGAGAAGCCGACTGCATGATCCGGGTCACGGTGCTGGGCTCAGGCACAAACGTTCACCCGACACGCGCTGCGGCCGGGTACCTGGTTCAGACCGACCAGACGTTTCTCCTCGACTTCGGACCGCGCACGCTCAGCAACTTGATCACCAGCGGTGTCGATCGGCACCGGATTACACATATTTTGTTTTCTCATTTCCACGCCGACCACTTCGCCGACTTCATTCCCTTCTTCTTCGATGCCGTCATCTTTTGCAAGTACCAGGGCGGCACCAGACCTCCGTTGACCCTGATCGGTCCGCATGGCACCGCCAAGTTGATGCGCGCGATGATGACCACATTCCCGAGTTTCAACCGCCCACCGTTTCGCGTCACGATTCGAGAGGTCTCCGATCGCACCTTCCGCCTCGGCGATACCCGCATCACACCCGGGACCGTGACCCATGCGCCCCGACTGCATTGCGTAGGCTACCGCATCGAATACCAGGACCACGTCGCCACCTACTCGGGAGATTCCCTCTATTGCAACAACCTGGTCCGTCTCTGCCACGAGGCAGATCTTGCCATCCTGGACTGTTCCTTTCCGGAAAACCGCCCGGGCGCAGGACATCTCCACGCCGGGCTCTGCGGCCGCGTGGCGCAGGAAGCCGGCATCAACCAACTTGTACTGTCCCATTTTTATCCGATTGCGGAACGATATGACGTCTGCGGACAGGCGGGACACTATTTCTCGGGACGCATTCGGATGGCGCGGGACCTGCTCAAGCTCAAAGCTTAGCTAGGAACCGTCGGTGGTTCGTTCTAG
>CAKKRE010000017.1 GCA_919902505.1 Nitrospiraceae bacterium | reverse complement strand
GAGATTCTACCTTAACTCCGCCAGATTCCTGTCCAGCTTAGGCGGGCCACCTCAGCCGTTACCTGCCTTGCAGGGTGCGCGTTTACCACAGAGCAGATTGAGCTTAATTACAATCAGCCGCCAGAGGTTTCTAGAATTGCAGGAGCAAGTAATGTTTCTGTGAATGTACAAGTCACCGATCAACGACCAGACAAAAGCAAGGTTAGCAGCAAAAAGAATGGTTATGGAATGGAGTTGGCCGCAATTACCGCAACTGAAGATGTCGCTATAACTATCCGTAAGGTCATTGAGCAAGCGCTTCAGGCTCGAGGTTTCCAGCTTGGCTCAGATACTGCGCACGTTAAAATCACAACCGATTTAACCCGTTTCTATAATGACCACAAAATAGGTTTCTTTTCAGGTGATGCAGTTGCCGATCTTATTATGGCAGTTACTGTGAAAGCAAAAAATGGAAATCAACTGTATTCAAAGCAAATAGTTGCTCAAGGCATCGAGCCAAATACACAACTCGCAACTGGTAATAATGCGAGGATAGCACTTGGTAGGGCGCTTGAAAATGGCATGAAAATTCTTTTTGAAGATAAGGCTTTCTTATCTGCTTTAGTAGTGTCATCAGGATCAACGTCAGTTTCAAAATAATTCCTAACATTGCGCTCAAGCGGGACGCGCCTTTTCGTGTTGCTTTTGAAGGGGCGGTTTCAAGTTCCAAGAGGAGCAAAAGGTGCCAGGGACCATTCCATAGCGAGCCGAGGTGAACAGTAATGGACCGCCCGTTCAGATAGCGCCCAAGATTTCTAGGTTCAAGGGCCGATCGAAGCAGGAACTTGTGCACAATGGTTCCTTGTATCTCTCGGCATACGGCATAATACGGTCGCGCATGAAGCATTGGGGCCTGATAGACCGTCGGTTCCATGGTCGTTCCCAGACCGAGTGTCAGCGTGGGTCGTCAGGCCTCTTCACCTGCAAAGCCCGAACAGTTGCGAGGGCCTTGGAGCCCGTATTTCGCAAGGCTGGGCACGACAGGAGGTTGTCATGAGTCCTCTCGTCTTCGTCGGCATCGATGTCTCGCAACGGCGCTTGGATATTGCGGTCCGTCCCAGTGCGTCGTATTCGATTACGCATGATGAGTCGGCCATCGCCACAGTGGTCGAACAACTCCATACCCTCAGTCCCACCCTGATTGTCTTAGCAGCGACGGGCGGGATGGAAATCCCGCTCACGAGTGCGCTCGCCACCGCCGGCTTGCCGGTGGTCGTCGTCAATCCCCGTCAGGTGCGCGACTTCGCCAAAGCCAGTGGGCGATTGGCGAAGACCGATGCCCTCGACGCCCAGGTGCTCGCGCAGTTCGCCGAGGTGATGCGCCCCCATCCGCGACCGCTTCCGGACGCGGAAACCCGAGCGTTGGCTGCACTGTTGACCCGACGACGACAGCTGGTCGAGATGCTGACGGCCGAGAAGAATCGCCTCCTGAGTGCCTCGTTGCCGATTCGCAAGCGGGTGCGGGCCCATATTGCCTGGCTCGAACGGGAGCTCACGCGCACGAACACGGAGCTGTCGGAGGCGATTCGTCAAAGCGCTGTGTGGCGTGAAAAAGATGACCTGCGGCAGAGTGTGCCGGGAGTAGGCCCGGTCTTGACCGCGACCCTGTTGGCAAGCCTCCCGGAACTCGGCACGTTGACGCACAAGCAGATCGCAGCTCTCGTCGGCGTGGCTCCACTCAATCGCGACAGCGGCACGCTGCGAGGGAGACGGACCGTGTGGGGTGGACGCGCCCAGGTCCGCGCCGTTCTCTACATGGGGGCTATTGTCGCAGCCCGGTTCAATCCGGTAATCCGCGCCTTCTATCAGCGCTTGCAGCCAGCAGGGAAGGCGAAGAAGGTGGCCCTCACCGCCTGCATGCACAAGTTGCTGACGATTCTCAATGCGATGCTGAAACATCGAACACCCTGGCGAGAGGTGGAGGCACACCATGCTTAAATCTCAAGACAGTTGCTGATAACGTTCTGACCTCCCATCGAGCAGGCAACTTACTGCGCCCTTCTCGCTCCTACAGTTGCTGTTTCTGTAGAAGGTTGAGTTATATCTGGGCATCGAACAAATCACGTTCTGCGATTTACAAGAATGCCTTAGAAGAGGAGCCGGAATCATGCGGTCGAATTTAGAGAAGCTCTTTGCTCAGCTTGGTATTGTTCCAGGTATCGTACTGATAGCCCTAAGCGGACTTATTCTTCATAACTCAGGAGTGCTATACACAACTGATAGACCAGGCCTGGTGCTGGGTCCGTATTTCTGGGCTTCAGTCGCGGTGGGGGTTTTTGGCAAGGACTTATTTACTAAAGACAAAAAACGTGGGTTGTTTATTCTCGGTCTTATGTACTGTGTGATTTCGTATGGCATCTATTACAAATACATATCCATAAACTGATTACCTGGCGTGATTATGCCTTCAAAGGAAGCTGCGGTCAGATCGTGAATCGTACCGGGTCTCAAGAGAGCATGTTTGATTGCGCCATTCCATGCTCGTGCAAGGGCCAATCCGATCGGGCCCAGGCCGGACCAACTATTTTACGGGCTGACTCAGTTGAAACTGCGGCGACATTTGTTTGGAGGGCTTCATGAAAGCGTTCTGGTATCACAGCCTGCTGATTTGTATCGCGACTGTGGTTGGTGGGTGTGTAGATCCTCGATCGTATATGAACCTCGATGTGCGATTGCTTGCCGATGGCTATCCACCGGAATACGTCGAAGGTTATTTGGCTGGATTTAAGTCCTACTGCGCTGAGATATCCACAGACAAGTCCAACCTCTTGGACAACCGGGAAGCCGAGGCCAACTGGAAAGCCAAGTACTGCATCGGTCTGAACTTGGAGGTGAAGGTTGAACAGGATCCGAAGAATAGCAAGAGCTATCAGCGAGGTCGAGATGATGGGGAAATAGTGGCAAGCTCTTCTTTTCGGCGCTACAGCCAGTACATGCAGGAGAGACGCAACATGCAGCCTCTCTTTTATCAGGACCAAATGATGATGAACCAGCGATTCAAGAAATTTAACAAGTAATGGTGGTTGGCTCTGACGAGGATAAACGGGGCGAATTGGAGCTGTCACGTATGCGAAACAATTTTGTTATCACGATGTGTGCGCTTGTCGGTGTTCTTGCGACGGTGGGCTGTGCACCAGTCACTCCAGTCACACCTCATTCGCTACGCGCGGCCAAAGGAAGTGGATTGGCTCGAGTGTATGCGGCTCCTCCCACGACTGTGTGGAATGCGGTGCCTACTGTGCTGTCCGATCTCAAGTTGAAATACATTGGTGAAGACACACAAGCCGGGTATCTCTTAGCAGAGAGTGACCTTTCGGCTTATGGTACTGGTGAGCTGGTTATTGTGTTTCTTCAGGCGCAAGAGCACACACGGAACACGCGGGTCGAGGTGATTGCCAAGAAGGTCAATCCGCCCGGTCTCTTCGCACCAGCTGAGCGAAACTGGGCAGTGGACATCCTCAATCAGCTCGATGACCGCTTGAAGCGCTCATCTGGTCAGTAGCCCTACTTCGGGTGCTCATGAATGCGCATCACGATAGCTAAGTTGAGGAACAAGCCGTGATGAAGCGATCACAACTGAGAACCGAGCAAGCAGGGTCAGATACCGTCTTGAAAATCAAGTCGAGCCCTGGTGAAATTGGCATCAAA
>CAKKRE010000016.1 GCA_919902505.1 Nitrospiraceae bacterium | reverse complement strand
TGACGGATCGGCGTGGGCCGCAGGCCTTCGGCTACGATCAGCTCGATCGGCTGACTTCGGCCTCGCACCCCTTGCTCGCCACGCCGCAGGCGTTTGCCTACGATCCCGTGGGCAACCGCACCACGGGCGGTAGCACCCACAATGCCGCCAATCAACTCACGGCGGATGCGACGCACAGCTACCAATACGACGACAACGGGAATCTCACGCGCAAGACCTTACTGGCCACCGGGAACTTTACCCAATACACGTATGACGCCGAGAACCGGCTCACGAAGGTCGAAGAGTTCGCCGCGGGCAACCCGACGCCGACGGCAACATCCACATATCGCTACGATGGCTTGGGCCGGCGGATTGAAAAGGTCGCCAACGGCCAAACTAAGCGGTATGTCTATGATCGAGCAGATATTCTCCTGGAATATGATGGGAGTAATGCGCTGCTTGCTCGGTATACCCATGGATCGCGTATTGATGAACCGATCGCAATCACAAAAGGCAGCAGCACGTTCTTTTACCACCAAGATGGGCTCGGGACGGTTACTGAATTAACAGACAGCTCGGGCACAATAGCGAAAAGCTATGCGTATGATGCCTATGGCAATATCGTGGATCAGACGGGCAATCTTGATCAGCCGTACACCTACACAGGCCGCGAGTTTGATGCAGAGACGGGACTGTATTACTACCGGGCACGATACTACGAGCCGTCTAGCGGAAGGTTTCTGCAGCATGACCCGCTACGATTTTTTGGAGGCGATCTGAATTTGTATGGATATGTGCTGAACAATCCAAATAACCTCGTAGACCCATGGGGACTGTGGTGGACATCAGGCCATAAATCTTTGACGATTAATGCCGCATCAAGCAGATGTTTTTCTAGCACGGACGTAGATTTAATGGTGGATGCCAATCTGCATGTAGACAGACTGTCTAACCAGTTAAACAATCCTGATCACTATATGCCAGGTACGGAGGAAGAAGCCGGGGGGCGTGTCCGCATGTGGATGGATCTGGCGGTATCACTCGAACTAAAAGGAGATCATCAAGGCGCAATGGGAGCTTTAGGAACTGGTTCACACCCAGTGCAGGACCGACTTGCTCATTCGGCTCAAAATGCAGGATGGCAAAAACATGGGAAGATCTGGGATAGTCCGGACGACCCACAAAAACATCCAGGAGAATTTAACCAGGCGCTCAAGGATACCCAGTCATACATTGATGAGTTCCTTCTGCGTACTGGGCGCCAAGGATGTGTCTGCTCGCAAAGTGGGGCTGGGAACTAAGTTGAATACAAGATCAATAGGATTGGGAATAGCCATTCATTCTTGCGGTAGATTGCTGCTATTCTCTGGCTGCATACTTCTCGTGGGGTGCGATTTGAGTTATGCCCAAAATGGGCGGAGCGTTGATAAGAAGCCCGCACTTAAAGAAGTTCTTTCCTCTAATTGCGAGCAGCGTTCCAACGCAGTTTTTGATTTTCTTGATAAGAGCGAGTCTCGTTCGCCTGCTGATACGCGTCGAAAGGTTGATGCTGAAGCTCCAGAAGTGAAGGGTTACTTGCGCGAGGCGATTGAGTACTTTGAATTAGAGGGAAAGGCCAGTGATGAGTCGTTACGCATTTTTCAGAGTGTGATGAAGCAGGCCGCGGAGCGGTTTGAGGACACATCGGTAAATAGGTCAAGAATCGCAGATTTTGTTGCGTCCAACCTGCGTAACGCTGTGCTCACCAAGTCGGACCCTATACGAAGATTGCTCATCGTGCATTTAGTCGAACAAACAAAACAATATGAAGGCGCACCGGAAGAAAAGGCCTTTTCGGATACAACCAAAAGTCTATTGCTAGAAAAAGACTCTGACATCCGTGCTGTAGCCAGTGCCTCAATGGTCTTTAGGCGCATGGGTCAGCCATCAGATTTATCGCAGAATCTTATCGTCGGGCTTGAGAGCAGTAACTTTGCGGTGCGATATTCATCCAGTAGAGCCATCAAAGAATTAGGTGCTCCTCAGACCTGTTATAACCCCCTGGATTCACCAATTCAGAGATCTCCGGCAGTCAAAATCATTCATGAATGGTCGCAATCTAAATTGCGGTAAGTTATCGTTTCGCCCCGCTGACGATCACCGACGCCCTGAACCAGGTGACCACCTTCACCTACAATCCTCAGGGGCTCTTGCTCACGACCAAGGACGCCCTCAATCAGACGACGACCTTTACCTATGATGCACTTGGGCGGCTGCTCATACCAATATAGGGTCAGGTCTTGCAATCATACATACGCGCTCGCGTCGGGACACTGAGTCAACGGTCCGATACGTCCGCCGTGCGGCGAACCCTCGCGTCGACTAGGAAGGGGATTGTTTGATTGCAAGACCTGACGCTCCTTGACCCGCCCGTGTCTGTCCCGCCCGGATCGCTCGCGCGATGGCTCCGGTGTCCTTCCTCTCCTCCTCGCGGTCGCGCGCATGGAGACGGGCCAACGCGTCCACGGTTCTCTGATCCGACACGCGACCGAGCGAGCGTAGCGAGCCGCATTGAAGGACGGTGACTGAACAACGTTATGGATGAGGCGCAGAAGGGGAATGAATGGAACTAGCGGCCAGGGAGACTAGGAGGTTCAAATGGGGGCTTTGGAGGCATTCGGACGCCGCTTTGCCCAAGCAGAATCGTCACCGCCATTTTTAGCTGAGCGACGTCCAGATTGAGCGATTCGATCTTGCTCTGCTGTGCCTCCACTCTCGTGGAGAGAGATTGCACTTTGTCCTGTAAACGCAGCACATCTCGAAAGGCATCGAACGCTTTCTCGGCCCAACCCATCAGAGATATCCCTTCTGGTGCATCCAGTGGTCAAGGGCAGCCATGCGTTTATTCGAAGCATCACAGCGAGCGAGCGTGTGATCGATCGCACGTTCTGCCTCTTGAGTTCCGTCTCTGACTGTCTTGAGCAAGCCCTCGAATGCGGCGGCGTCGGTCGGCGTACGATGATCGAAGCGGTTCATGGCTGTACGAGCAAATTCACTCATGGACCGAAATCCAAATGACTTAGCTTTTTTTTCGAACCGTGTCTTGTCCCCTTTGGTAACAAGAACCGGGATGCGTTTAGATGCGATCGGCATAGACACCTCCTCGCTGAACATGTGCCTGTCCTGCACATGTTTAGTTTATGGCGACTAGTGCCGGCTGTCAAGCCTGGAAGTCATCGCGAGAGGCATACGCGTCTCGCGTGACCGGGGCGGCATGGGCAATGGCGAACGCTCACATGCTCAACATCGAGTGCCGATTTGCTACCTGAAGTACTCCCGATATCGTCTATCGTAATCCGTTGCAAGCTTGATAGGAGGATAGGTGTACACCGTCGGCCACATGAGCCTGATAGTCACTGTGCAGACACGTGTCCTGGTGCCATATCGGTTTGTGATGTCGATCACCGGATCGGATGTCGGCCGAACAGCCAGCCTTTGCAACATGTGGGCGTGACTCTTGGCAAACGAGAGTTGCGCCTTGGGCAATGCCTGACGACAGGCAGCCGACGTATGTAACAAGAGGGGACTGGAGCCTTGTCCCTCGACAAACGGCATCTCCGCAGTGGTGGCTCAATGGCCGGGAGGGTGTTAGGGGTGATCTCCTCCGCCTTCACAAGATCTGGACGACCCCCGAGAACGAGCATCACAACAGATAGCAGCACGATGGGGTCTTGCAATCGCACATACGCGCTCGCGTCGGGACACTGAGCCAACGGTCCGATACGTCCGCCGTGCTGCCCCCCCCGCGTCGACTAGGAAGGGGATTGTTGGATTGCACGACCCTCTTTGGCCATTGTGTTGTGTATGTCGGTGTGGTAGCGCACGTTCAACGGTGCGCTCGCTGCGTATCGAATATCCCATGGCCCCTCTACCACGTCACCGCCCTGGGCAATGCACGGCAAGGCATCTTCTTGGATGACGAGGACCGGCATCGGTTCCTTGGGGGCTTGATCGCGTCGTCTTCCGCCGTCATTCTCCGAAGGCACGTCCACTGCTGTTCGTGATCGGTCGAGCCGTGGACGTACACTATTTGACGATCAGTCATATTGTGAATCCGCCCGGAAGACACGGAGGTACACAGCAAGACCTGTCCCCAACCTGTGAAATTTGAAGGAGCTCACAATGAGAATGACAGCTATTCAGTGGATGACGCTTGCGGTCGCGACCGTGACGCTCGGAATCGGATGGTCGTGGGACACCGCTGCCTTCGCTGGCGATGCAATGGCCAAGTTTCACCCGGTCCAGCCAGGGAAACCTGTCGGCCCTGGTGGCGGCAAAGCGGTGCGGCCGCCGGAAGAATTGCGCATCGGTCAGGGACAGTTCTTTTCGTTTGCCATGCCGCCGGATTGGCGCGTGGGGGAAGACGGGCAGTTTGCGCTGACGCTGGTGGCGCCGGACTCCAAGGCCATCACGGTGATGGTGGGCAATGCGGGGGTGCCGCCGAATTATCCGCCGAGGCAATTCGCGTACGACACACTCCGTGCGCTGCAGCCGCTGAACTTGCAGGTGAGCGGGGGACGGCCAGCCAGACCTGTGGCCGGATTCCAGCAGGCCTACGAGTTCGAGGTCAGTTATTTCATTGGAGGCCTTCCGAGCAGAGGCGTGGCGAAGGTCTCGATTGCGCTGGCCTACGATTCCGCCACCATGGCGATGACGGCCGCTTTGTCGGCGGCAGATCAATGGGAGGGCTACGCCACCTGGCTTCCGCAGGTGGCGGATCAGATCTCGGCCACCAACGGCGCGGCGTTCGGCATGCGCGGCATTATGCAGCAGAATCTTAGCAACTCCACCTCGTTTGCCGAAGCGGCGCGGCAGTATCGGGACTGGTCGCGGAAGACGTGGCAGCAGGTGACGGACGAGCGAAACGCCGGCCAAGATCGAAAGAACTTCGCGTTCCAAGAAAATCTGGGCGCCGTGCAGACCTATGCCAATCCCTATGGGACCAGCCAGCCGTTGGAATTACCGACCACCTTCAAATACTATTGGATCGATCGACAGGACCATATAAAGGGCACGGACGATCCCAGCGCCAATCCCAACGTGGGCTCGACCCAAGAATGGCGAAAGATGGAGCGAGTGGGGCGGTAGGGGCTGGTCGGACGCTGGTCGGACGCTGAAGCCCCCGGGCCAGACTAGCCGAACAAATCAGAAAGCTAACTGGGTGGTCACATCTTGTTCTGTCCATGCTTACGTGGCGTGCTCTTTGGCTACGCACTGTTGGCGGGTGAGGCACAGATGCATATTTCCACCTCTCGCGTTATGACGATCCAGGGGTAGGTTGTGCCGCCAGGCACGCGAACGTACGCGGAGTGAAGACGATCGAACGGCGAAATAGGACGAGACTCGATCGGGAAATAGGGGCTTGTGTGTGATCAGCGCGGCGTCGCGGTCTTGGCTTTTGCCATCATCTTGCAGTAGGAGCAGGTATCGGCGGTGGTGGGCTGTCCGCAGGATTGGCAGGGGTGCAGGGTTCGTTGGTCTTTCTCGGCCATGGATTCCTTGGGCACGTCCGGCTTGTCCTGCTTTTCCAGAAAGCCCCAATAAAAGCGTTGCTTCGTGCCCGGCGATTCTGTTTCCAGCCGGTTGAGGACCTCTTTATAGAGGATCATCTTAGATCCTTTAGCCATGGGGCATTCTTCGACGATGTAATCGATGCGATTGACGACCGCGTAGGCGGCGATCTCACGCTCCGACAGCCGGCAGAGCGGCTTTACTTTCTTGGCAAAGCCTTCGACGGAGGCAGGGAGGGTCGGCCCCTGTTTGTCCAGATATTCATCCTGCCAGTGCAGCACATTGCCTAAGAGGCGCGCGGCTTCGTCGTCCAGATTGTGGCCCGTGGCCATCACGTCATAGTCCTGTTCCACCGCAGCACGATTGAACTGATACCGCTTGATGGTCCCGCACGTCGAACAGGTCGGGCGATGAAGAACGGTCGCCAATTCACGAATGCCGGCGCCGGCTTCCTGCTCGACGACATGCACCATCAGTTTCGCGCCATGGGCGGCGGCCACGGTGTCGGCATAGTGGCGCACCTTCCGGTGCGATTCCTCGGAGTAGCCGCCGATGCCGAGATTCACATAGAGCGCGTCGGCGCGGTAGCCGAGGGTCAGCAGGATATGCCACAGGGCGAGGCTGTCTTTACCGCCCGAGACGGCCACCAGGATGCGGTCCTCGGGCGTAAACATCTTGAACGACTTTATCGCGCGCGCGACCTGCTCGTGCACAAAGGTCGTAAAGCAGCCTTTGCAGAAGGCGGCATTGTGTCGCGGGAGGCTGATGACGGCTTTGGTCTTGCACTTGCCGCAATTCATGGTTTCATCACGCTGTCAGTGTTCAGCCGCCGGCTTTCAGCGACAGAAGCGATCGCGTTACGTCGATCTCTCGGCTGAGAGCTGATTGCTGACCGCTGATGGCTATACTCCTCCCGAGATGACCGGCCGGATTTCAATCTGGTCGGCGTCGGCGAGCATTTCATCTTCCGTGACGAGTTCATCGCCCCGGATGACGAGATGCGCCTCAATGACCAAATTGAGTTCACGCAGCACGTCCTTGGTGCGTTTGGGACCTTTGATTTCGACTTGCCGTTGCGGATGACTGAGCTGAATAAGCATGGGCGATGATACGGCTGCGCTGTGCGGGATTGCAAACGGTATGAGGCAGTGGGAATGAGTCCAAGAGGGCGTGACCCACTCCAATCTGGGGAAAGACGGCCGTATGATTCGATCAAATCTCCGCGTCGCGCAGGGCCTTCGCCGCTTCTTCCGGGGAGACCGGGTTGATGTAAAACCCGGTGCCCCATTCAAATCCGGCCACCTGGGTGAGTTTGGGGATGATCTCGATGTGCCAATGATAGTAGTCCCCGGTTTTTTCGTGCAGCGGCGAGCTGTGCAGGATGAAGTTGTAGGCCGGTCGAGCCAGCACGGCATCCATCCGGCGTAACGCTTCGCCCAGCATGGGCGCCAGAAACTCGAACTGCGCACGTTGGCACTCTTCGAAATATCCTGCGTGACGCTTGGGGAGAATCCACATTTCAAACGGAAAGCGGGGCGCGTAGGGGGTCAGGCAGACAAACTCCGGGTTCTCCAGCACCACGCGGGTGCCTTCCGACGATTCCTGCCGCAGGATGTCGCAATAGATGCAGCGTTCCTTCTGCTGGAAATGCTGCCGGCATCCGTCGATTTCTTCGAGGACGCTGGTGGGCACGACCGGCAGGGCGATAAGCTGAGAGTGGCTATGCTCCAACGTGGCGCCCGCCGTGGCGCCCTGATTTTTGAAGATCAGAATATACCGGAGGCGAAGATCCTTCTTGAGGTCGAGAATCCGGTCGCGATAGGCCCAGAGCACATCCTCCACCCGGTTTGCCGGCAGGTCGGCGAGGTTTTCCTTGTGATTGGGGGTTTCGATGATGACTTCGTGGGCGCCGATCCCGTTCATGCGATCGTAGAGGCCGAGGCCTTCGCGTCCCATGTCGCCTTCGACATGCAGCGCGGGAAACTTATTGGGGATGACCCGCACGGTCCAATTCGGGCTGTCCGGTTCCGAGGCATGAGGCCGATAGGCGAGGATCTCTTTCGGCGTCAGACGTTCCTGCCCTGGGCAAAACGGACACATGGACGCGGAAGGAAGCGCCGCCGACGGCATAGACACATCTTGGGGGCGTCCGCCCCGTTCAGTTGAAATGATGACCCAGCGGCCGACGATCGGGTCTCTTCTCAGTTCAGGCATCTCGACTCCTCTAATTGCCAATGGGCACTGCGCAATGTTCGATGTCCGATGACGGGGCGGATGGTGACGACTTCATGAAAGACCGGGCTTGAACAGTGCCGTTCAGACGCGCCACATCGTGGCTTCAAAGTCGTCCCCCGGTCGACTGAAGGTGGCCGGGCTGTGGTGAGGACACCGCGCGATTTCCATCCCATGTTCCGACACCGTCAGCGTCAACCGTAGTTCTGTGCCGATCTCGATGCCCAGTTCTTTGAACGGGATGCCCAACTCCAGAATTTTTCGCCGGCAGATCGTGCGGTAGGAGCCCCTGTCGCGATAGAGGCCGGACTCGTCCGCCCGGGAGAGCAGGAAGGTGTCGGCGCCTTCGGCCGTGAGGGCAAACGACAACTTATATTGCTGGATGCCCGAGCCGATGAGCAAGTCTGCGGTGCAGTGCTCCTGGCGTGTCTGGGATCGTTCATCGAGATCCAGGCGGAGGTAGAGATGTTCGCGGTCGAACCCGAAGAGAATGGAGGTGAAGAGTCCCTCGGATTTCCACATGGCTCCCAGCGGGGGCGTCGGATTGATGGTGCCGGCTCCGCGCCATTCGAAAAAATTGGAGACCATGCCGTCGAGGGTCGGGGTGATGAGCGCCAGCGGGAGTTGCACTAGGTCCAGGCCTTGCGGCGTGCGAGCTTCCACCAGGGGCTGATTCAAAATGTCGGGCGGGGTCACTCCGGCATAGGTCCAGACGTTGCGCAGGTGAGTGCGGAACAGGCGGTCGAATTCCTGTTTGTAGTCGGTATCGAAGTCGTCGCCGTACCACCAGAACCAGTCGCTGCCTTCGGCGGCATAGAGCTCGTTCCAGGCTGCGCGGGCCTTGTCCGGCGCCAACGAGGGCGTGAGGTCGACGAGACGGGCACGCGTATGCTGCAGGAGGTCCCAGCCGCGATTGTCTTCCTGGTGGCCGATCCAGATTTTAAAATCCTGGTTGATCCAGGAGCCGGAGTGTAACTGATCGAGTCGTTGAGGGGGCGGAACTGACTCCAAGGCTTGGCTCACGGTGTTCAATCGCACGCGGATGCCGTGGCCGATATGGAGCCCGTCCTGTTCGAAGGCGCGAAATAGCAGGGAGAGGAAGCGTTCACCGCCGTCGTGGTAATGCTCCCAGGGATTCTCGCCGTCGAGAATGACGGCCAGGAGCCCGTTCTCCAAGGGAATGTCGTACGCGAGGCCGCGGATTCGCCTGAGCACATCGTCGGCGGCCGATTCCGGGGTCGTCTTGTGATAGACGAAGCCGAAGGCATCGGAAATATCCCGGTCGCGGAACACCATAGTGAGTGGTTGCTCCGCGGTGCCGACTGCGTAGGGCTGATAGAGGTGATAATGACGATTCCAGACCTGGTCGGCCATCTGGAGCGACCGGTAGAGGATCCCTTCGTCCGTCGCCAGCCAGCGGATCCCGACTTTGCCCAGGATGGGCAACAACTCAGGACAGACCGATCCTTCGGACGGCCAGAGCCCGGCCGGTGCGCGGCCGAACGTGTGCGTATGGTAGTCGATTGCCCGCCGCACCTGGGCTTCGGCATCGGCCGGAGCATGGAATCGAGCGGGCAGCGGCAGGTCCGGCCTGGCGCGGCGAGTGAATTCCGAGTCGATCACGAGCGGAAGAATCGGGTGGAAAAACGGCGTGGTGGTCAATTCGATCTGTCCACGCTCCTGGAGCGCCTGATACATCGGGACAATCTGTCGGATTGCGGTCTGTTGCAGCGCCAGCACTTCCTGCTTGTCCTCTTCCGTAAATCCCCGATTCTTCGCGCGCAACTCCGCCAGACGTGGAAAGCGCTGCAGACTGCCGTATCCGAACCAGGCGAGATTGTGCCAGACTTGGAGGTCCAGAAATTCCTGCGTCGAAAACTGTTTGGCCAGACGATCGAGGTCTTGCCCCTGGACGTCGACGCCGCGCTTCACCAGCAGTTCCTGATAGCGGGGGAATGGCCGCACCATAGTGGCCCAGTTGGCGGAGAAGAAATGGCGGATCAGGAAAGCCTTTTCAGTCGGAGTCAGGTCGGCCGCCGGGCGCTGCGCATATTCGAGAAACAGGTCACGGACGCGGCCGGTGGAGAACTCTTCCAGTTGCAGCAGCAGCGACGGAGTAAAGTTAAAGGTCGAGCGAGCCTCGGGAAATCGCTCCAACAGGAAGGCCATGTCGAAGTAGGCCTTGGTGGCGTGTAAACGCACCCAGGGCATACTCGCGGACCCCGTGAGCGGGTCCGTGTAATACGGCTGGTGCATATGCCAGAGGAAACAGAGTTGAATGGTTTTCATCGGGAAGTTTCTTGCAGACTCCAGGGCAGTATGTCATAGGGGTAGGAGTGTTGCAATGAAAGGGCGGGATTGAGGATGCTGTCCATCCCTTCCGTCTGAGCGAGAGCGATCATGCGGTGTCGGACCGGCCGTGGTGCGAAACGGGGAGCCAGGCAGAATGCAATCGAATCAGATAGTGTCGACCGATATACGTACAGAGCCGCTCCTGTCGCCTCTCTCGGTCGTTCGGTATTGGGGGCCGGTCTGTGTGTATGCCGGACTCATCTTCTTCGGGTCGTCGGTATCGAATCCGCCGGAATCCGTTTCGTCGTTAGTGGAAAAGATCTCCGACAAGATCTTGCATCTCTGCGAATACGGGGTTTTGGGGGCCTTAGCCTATCGGGCCTGTCGGCATGGAGCGGGTGCCTGGGTGGCCCGACATGCCGTCATCGTGGCGGTGGCCGGTTGTGCGCTCTACGGCCTGAGCGATGAGATCCATCAATTGTTCGTGCCGCTTCGTCAGGGAGATCCCTTGGACCTGGTGGCCGATTCCGTGGGTGCCATGCTCGGGGCCTGGACCTGGCGTCTCATGGATCGGCGCGCTGTTCCGTCACCCCTGTAGCCTCTACGCGTCTCGCCCGGTCCTGTCCCCACGGTTTTTGCCGCAGCGGTTCTCCGATCCTCGCTCTTTTCCGCGGGTGATGACGATTCAGATGGTCGCCTGAGCCTGCCGTGCGTTTCCAGCGTCTACCAGGCGTAGGCTTCAGGCGCCGCGCCGCCGGGGCCGGGAAAGATCGTGTCCAATGTCTTGAGGCTGTCCGGAGTCAGTGTCAACTCCAGCGCCGCGAGCGCGGATGTCAGCTGTTCCATGGTGCGTGGACCGATGATGGGGGCGGTCACAGCCGGTTGATGAAGAAGCCAGGCGAGGGCGACGGCGGCCGGCGTGGCATGCACTGTCTTGCAGAACTGCTCATAGGCGTCTAGCGTTGCGCGATGGGTCTCGATGTCTTTCCGGACGTCTTCGTCTGCACGCCGCCCGGTTGTGTGCGTGCCCAGCGCTCCTCCCAGCAGACCTCGCGCCAGGGGACTCCAGGGAATGATGCCGATCCCATAGGCCTGACAGGCCGGGATGACCTCCAGTTCGACGGTTCGTTCGAGAAGATTGTAGAGACTTTGTTCGGAGATCAGCCCGAGAAAGTGGCGCGACTTCGCCAGCTCTTGGGCCTGCGCGATATGCCACCCCGCGAAGTTGCTGCTGCCGACGTACAGCACCTTTCCTTCGCGGCAGAGTTGTTCCATCGCCTGCCAGAGTTCCTCCCAGGGGCATTCGCGATCGATATGATGCATCTGGTAGAGATCGAGATGGTCTGTCTGCAGACGCCGGAGACTGTCTTCGCACGCGCGTTTGATATGCAAGGCAGACAGGCGCGACTGGTTGGGCCAGTCGCCCATGCGTCCATAGACCTTCGTGGCCAGTACAATTTTCTCTCGTCGCCCGTCGCCCTGGGCAAGCCAACGGCCGACAATCTGCTCCGTCACCCCTTCGCCGACTTTCCAGCCATAGACGTTGGCACTGTCGAAAAAGTTGATGCCCCGTTCGAGCGCCTGGTCCATGATCGCAAAGCTGTCGGTTTCGGAGGTCTGCGGCCCGAAGTTCATGGTGCCGAGACAGAGGCGGCTGACGCGTACTCCTGAACGGCCGAGATGAACGTATTGCATGTGCGTCTCCTTCGTGTGAGAGGACAGGATACCGGCCCGTGGTCGAGGCTGACAACCGGCCGTGGCTGAGGGGCATGCAGCAGGTGACTTTCTGCTGGCAGTTCAGCAAGGTTTGGCTATAATGCCGATCGTATGACAACGACAAATCCTGCCGCTCCTGCGGCGCCGCTCGCACCGCCGGATCCTGTACGTATCGCCCAAACCGTCTCAAACAAGCTGCCGTTTCGCGGCGAGGTGGCGGGGTTGACCCCGCTCGCCGGTGACGCATCGAATCGCCGATACTTCCGGATCGTTTTGAAGGGGACGCCTTCGGCATTGATCCTCATGCAGTTGGCCGATCCGGAAGGTTTCAAAAAGTCTGAAGAAGCCGTCAGCGGCGCGTCCGCTCAGATTGCGGAACTGCCCTTTACCAACGTGCTCACGCATCTGCAGCGTACCGGTGTCACCGTCCCGCAGTTGCACTATTATGATCGGGAAGCCGGCCTTTTGTACCTGGAGGATTTCGGGGATCTGACGCTGGCAGAAGCCTGCCGTGAGGCGGATCGCGACCGCTTGGTTGCGTTCTATCGTCAGGCGATCGATCAATTGGTGCTGCTTCAAGTGAAGGGGACGCATCCGCCCGCGCCCGGCTGTATCGCCTTTCACCGGCGATTCGATGTGCCGTTGTTGATGTGGGAGTTCGACCACTTCCTCGAATACGGGATCACCGCGCGTTTGGGGCAGCCTCTGAAACCGGCCGATGACGCGGCCGTGCGCGCGGCGTTTCAGCGTATCGCCGAATTGCTGGCCGGGCAGCCGCAGGTGTTCGTCCATCGCGATTACCACTCGCGCAATCTCATGGTCGATGGAGCCCGCCTCGGTATCATCGATTTTCAGGATGCCCTCATGGGTCCCGCTACCTACGATCTGGCCTCGTTGTTGAAAGATGCCTACATCGAGCTGGATGATGCGGTGGTGGACGGGCTGGTCGACCATTTCCTCGATGGTCTTGCCGCACACGGACAGGGCTGGGCGGATCGGGCGGCGTTTCGTCGCCTGTTCGACTTCACCAGTATCCAACGCAACCTCAAGGCCGCCGGCCGTTTTGTCTACATCGACCGGGTCAAACACAACCCGAAATTTCTCGCCGACATCCCTCGTGTTCTCGGCTACGTGAAGCGGAATTTGTCCCAATACCCCGAGTTGGCCACATTGCGTCAACACTTAGCGCCCTACGTAGTTGATCTGCAATAGACGTGAAAGATAAAAGGTGGCAAGTGAAACGGGCTGTTAGAGAACGATCCCGTATAGCGGCGTTTCACGTTTCACGTTTCACGCTTCACGTTTGGCCGGCATGAAAGCCATGATTCTCGCCGCGGGCCTTGGAACCAGGTTGAGGCCCCTCACCGACGTGACGCCGAAGCCGCTCCTCCCGGTGGCCGGCACGCCGATGATCGTCTGGAATCTGCTCCTGCTGAAGCGTCATGGCATTCGTGAGGTGGTGGTCAATCTGCATCACCTGGGCGCGATGATTCCGCAGGCGCTGGGCGACGGCTCAGCGTTCGGGATGCGGATCATCTATTCGCATGAGCCCGTGATTCTCGGCACCGGTGGCGGAATCAAGCAGGCGGAGCCACATTTCCACGGCGAGCCCGTGTTGATTCTCAATGGCGACACGTTGTTCGAACTGGATCTCGGCGCATTGATCGCGTTTCATGTGGCGCAACAGGCTGCGGCGACCCTGGTGTTGCGGCAGGACCCCGAAGCCGCACGGTGGGGGCTGGTCGAGGTAACGGACCGGGGTGAGGTGGTTCGGATCACCGGGCGCGGTCGTACGGAGACGATACCGACGACCGGCCGCATGTTTGCCGGCATCCATATTCTGCATCCGCGTTTGTTGCGTGATGTGCCGGTGGGGAAGGAATCTTCGATCATCGATGCTTATGTGCGTGGCATTCAGGAGGGCGAGCGGATTCTTGGGTACGACTTCACCGGTTATTGGAGCGATGTCGGCACACCTGAGAGGTATGCGCAAGTAGAACGGGATGTGGCGGCGGGGTTGCTCAGTCTCGCCGCCAGAACCCCCGGTAGTTCGCATAGCGGGACGCCCGTGAAACGTAAAAAGTAAAACGTGAAAGGTATTTCGTTGGGACCGAGAGTATGTGGCTTGCGGCGGCAGGAGAGGAGCTGTACGTTAGGATCCAGGTTGCGCAGCTATCGGCTTTATTTTCCGATGAGAGACGAAAGACCGATTCTTCTGTGTAGCCGGAGGCTCAAAAAGTCCGTCCAGCGAGGCCGCAGCGATGCGAGGAGGCGAGGCGTACCCTTGCGGTACGTTGAGCTTCGGAGCGACGCGAGAACGAAGCCGGCGGGCTTTTTCAGCCTTCGGCCCGCTTACTCGACGGCGTTGGGTTTCCGTTGCTTGATCAGTCGCGCAAGATAGGTTCGCTGCAGGTCGAGAAACTCCGCCGCTTTCGTCTGATTCCCCGCCGCTTTTTCCAATGCCCGCTCAATAATGTAGGCACTGTGCGCTTCCATGGACTCATGGTACGTGAGGTTCAGGTAGGGAAGCCCGTGTTCCGAGCTTCCTTTCCCGGCTGCGTCGTCGGGGGACAGGGCCAGAAATTCAGGTTCGATGACGTCGCTGGGACTGAGCACCACGGCGCGTGAGAGGACGTTATCGATCTCTCGGATGTTGCCGGGCCAGGGATAGTGGGTCAGCGCGGCGCGGGCCGCCTGGCTCAACGAGACGCCGGGGCGTTTGGCTTCATAGGCGTGGCGCCTGAGAAAGAATTCGGCCAGCTGCGCGATGTCTTCGCTCCGTTCCCGTAACGGCGGGAGCGTAAAGCTGACGACGTTGAGCCGGAAAAAGAGATCTTCCCGGAACTGCCCCGCCTTTACGGCCTGCTTGAGATCCTTGTTGGTCGCTGCGACGAAGCGAACGTTGACGGAGACCGAGCGTGTGCCGCCGACCCGTTGAAATTCCTTGTCTTGCAGCACGCGCAGGAGCTTAGCCTGGAGCGGCAACGGCATGTCTCCGATCTCGTCGAGAAACACTGTGCCCCCCTCGGCCATTTCGAGCTTGCCCTTTTGAAGCCGGTCGGCGCCGGTGAAGGCGCCGCGCTCGTGGCCGAACAGTTCGTTCTCGAGCAGCGTCTCCGTGAGCGCCACGCAATTGATGACGACCATGGGCATGCTCTGGCGCGGACTCCATTGGTGGATGGAGCGGGCGAAGAGTTCCTTGCCGGTGCCGCTTTCCCCGAGGAGGAGAATGCTGGCGTCCGAGTTGGCGGCGCGACGCGCGGATTCGATGATGGTCTTGATCTTCTGGCTGTCGCCGACGATGGTGGCATACCGGTTCTGCACGTCCGATTGGAGGGCGGCCACCTGCCGCTTCAGGGAGTCCCGCTCCAGCGCCTTTTGAATGACGATTAAGAGATGGTCTTTTTCGAGCGGCTTCGTCAGGAAGTCGTAGGCCCCATGGCGCATGGCTTCCACGGCGTCGGGAATGGTACCGGCGGCGGTCATGACAATGACGGGGATGTCTTCGGACTGCTTGTTTTGGGCCATGCGCTTGAGCACGTCCATGCCCTTGAGACGGGGCAGGTAGAGATCCAGGAGAACCAGGTTCGGGGATTCGTGCTCGATGAGCTCGATGCCACGCAGGCCGTCGGAGGCCGTCAGCGTTTTATAGCCGCCCGCGTCGAGACGATCCTGCAACATCGTGACGATGTCCTGGTCGTCGTCGACTATGAGAACTTTGGCCTTCATCGGTGTCGCGACGTGCTAGCGGCGATCAGCCATTCGCTCTTCGCAGTTAGCCTTCCATCACATTCATGACCAAACCGGTGAGCGGCTTGGGGAAGAAGTAAGTCGATTTGTGCGGCATCCGTTCGCCCGCCGAGGCCACGGCCTTCACTTCGGCGACCTTGGTCGGGTTCAGCAGGAGTGCGGCGGTGCCGGTTCCCTGGCGCACCCAATTCAGAGCTTCGTGATCGTCTTTCGAATACAGCATCGATTCCTGCTCCTGCTGCGTCGGGCAGAGCGTGGCAACCACATGCTGTTGCAGCAGGGACACGTCGAGCCGATCGCGCGGTGAGGCGGACGCCGCCGGGCGATGTGCGGCTCGCAGGGTCAGCAGGTAGTACTGCGGATCGTTTTTCAGTGCCAGCCCGAATATCGGCACGGACTGTCCGCGGCTGCGCAGGGTTTCGATAAATTGTCCACGCACCTGTGCCTCATTGCTCGCCTGAAAAGGCAGCGTCGTCACTTCGAATACAGGATCGAGCATGCGCAATAGATCTTTCGGGGCCGGGACGCCCGTCGTGAGCACACGGTGCGTCGGCAGAACGGTCAGGCCCTTGTCCTCAAGGCTGGCGAACAGCATCAGGACATTGTCGTACAGTTGGGGGCCCGAGGGGGCGCCGGCCTGCTGGCGTCGGGCACGGCGATAGTTGAGCGCCGTTTCATAGCGATGATGGCCGTCGGCGATGAAGAGCTGTTTGGTGTGCATGATCTCGACGACCTTGGCGAGCACAGCGGGATCGGTCACGCTCCACAGCCGCTGGCGGAACCCCACATCGTCCTGAAAGTCGATGCGTGGTTTGTCGGAGGCGATGGACCGCTCGATCAACGCGAGCACGTCGTTCTGCGGATCGGAATAGAGCGAAATGATCGCACTGAAGTTTGCGCGGCAGGCTTCGAGCAGATTGAGCCGGTCGGTTTTGGCTGCGGCGCGTGTATTCTCGTGCGGGTAGATCTTGCCGGACCCGAACTCTTCCAACTCCACGGTTGAGAGAAAACCTTTGAAGACCTTCGTCGGGGTGCCGGGGGCTGAATAGGGCGGCTGGTATTCGATGGTGTGGTAGTAGATGGCCGGCTTGTCGTCCCGGCGCAAGGCGCCGGACTTGAGCCATTCCTTGAGGGCGCCCGCGGCGCGGAGGTACTTGTTGTCGCCGGTGGTATCGCCCGGCTTTTCGTAGCCCAGTTCCAGGCGGATGACGTTGTTGGGGTGGCGATCGTGCAAGGTCTTCTGCAACGTCGCGTCGATAATATCGTACGGGGGTGCCACCACCTGGCGGACGTCGCCGACGGTCGCAGGATTATAGAGTGTACCGTGAAAGGGAATGACGTGTGCCATGCGGGTTCCTGTCCTTTTCTCTCGTGGGTGCGGGGTGGTCCTGTTCGCCCGGCGGCGAGCCGGGTGTGTCGCTGAACGAGTACGCGCTGTCAGCAGAGCGTGGGCGTTGTGAAGCCGGGCGGCGGCAACTCAGCGGTCGCGAGTTACCATGTAATCGGCGGCGATGGCCAGGGCGCGCTTGGCGGTGTTGTCGTGGAACAGGTCGAGATCGCGTTTGGCGGCGGCGACGAACGCGCGTGCCCGCTCCATGGCGTAGGCGATGGACCCATACTCCTGCATCAAGCCGACGATGCGGCGGAGTTCCTCGTCCGTTAGGGTACGAGTCTCCATGCGATCCTTGATCAGCTGCCGATCCGGCTCCGAGCAGTGCTGCAGGAGGTGCAGTAGCGGCAGGGTCGCTTTCCCTTGCCGCAGGTCCTGCCCGAGTGTTTTGCCCAGGTGTTCACCGTTGGCGGTATAGTCCAGCGTATCGTCCGCCAATTGGAACGCAATGCCCAGCCGCTGCCCGAACCGGAACAGCGCTTCTTGTAATTCTTCGGTGGCGCCACCGACGATCGCCCCGATTTTGCAGGACGCCGCAATCAATCCGGCGGTCTTATGTTCGATGATGCGGAGATATTCCGACTCCGGCATCAGCGGATTGCCGTTGTAATGCAGTTGCAGCACTTCGCCTTCGGCCATCTTGCGGCAGGCTTCCGAGAGCGCCTCGTTGATCCCTTGATTGCGGAAGTCGACGATCTGACAGATCGCGCGTGAATAGAGATAGTCGCCCACAAGAATACTGATTTGGTTGCCCCAGACTTTGCTCGCGGTCCGGCGACCCCGGCGCAGGTCGGCGTCATCGACGACGTCGTCGTGCAGCAGGGTGGCGGTATGGATGAATTCGACCAGGCTCCCGAGTGCTTGATGGTCCTGGCCGGCGTATCCGCAGAGATGAGCGCTGAGGAGCACGAAGAGGGGACGGACTCGTTTGCCGCCGCTGTTCAGGATGTGAGCGGCCACCGTGTTGACGAGGGCCACACTGGAGTCGAGATTTTTCCGGATCTGTTCTTCGACCCCCTCCAATTCTTCGCGATACACGTCCCACACATCGGCCATGCTGTGGAGCGTGAGAGTGCTCGGTCCGTTCGACATGGAGCGGATAGTAGGGCAGGAAACTCCACTAAGTCAAGCTCCTGCCAGCCCGGTTCTCGGGTCGTTCGCGTCGTCGTTCTCTTGACAGTTTCAAGCCCCATCCAGTAAGGTGACCCCTCGCTAAACTCCCCAAATGCATGGTAGCAGTGACGGTGGTCGTGCGACGGCTTCAACCTCCCCGTGAGGGGAGTCTGTTCCTCAGGTAATTGCCTGCCAGCGTGACGAGAAAACGTGTCATGAATATACCAGGGTTTCCTCCCAAACAAGGACTCTATGATCCTCAGCACGAGAAAGATGCGTGCGGGGTCGGGTTTGTCGTCGATATCAAGGGCCAGCGCTCGCATCAGATCGTGCAGCAGGGCCTCCAGGTATTGGAGAGCCTGACGCATCGCGGGGCGCAAGGGTGCGATCCCTGTACCGGCGACGGGGCAGGCATTCTCCTTCAAGTGCCGCATGAGTTCTTCAAGCGCACGGCAAAAGACTGTGGGATCAAGCTGCCCGGCGCGGGAGAATACGGCGTGGGCATGGTGTTCCTGCCGCCCGATGCCGATGCCCGCGCGCAGTGCGAGACGGTGTTTAACCGCGTCATCAAAGACGCCAACGCCAAGCTGCTCGGCTGGCGCGATGTGCCGGTCAAGAGCGACACAATCGGTGAGCTGGCTCGCACGACCGAACCGTTCATGCGGCAGGTGTTCATCGCCCGGGGAATTTTCACGGACGACGAATTCGAGCGCCGTTTGTATGTGATCCGGAAGTGCGCGGAGCGGGCCGTGCGAGAGTCCGCCATCGAAGGGCGCGAGTATTTCTATATTCCGAGCCTGTCCAGCAGCACCATCGTATATAAGGGGCTGTTACTGCCGCATCAGATTCCCCAGTACTATCAAGACCTGACCGACAGCAGCGTGACGAGCGGCCTGGCCCTCGTGCACTCGCGATTCAGCACGAATACCTTCCCGACCTGGCCGCTGGCCCATCCCTATCGCTACATTTGCCACAACGGTGAAATCAACACGTTGAAGGGCAATGTGAATTGGATGCGCGCACGGCAGGGGCGGCTGAATACCGAACTGTTCGGCGAGGACATGCAGAAACTGTTTCCCATCGTGTCCGAGAACCAGAGCGATTCGGCCTGTTTGGACAATGCGCTCGAATTTCTGGTGCTCGGCGGGCGGTCGCTGCCGCACGCGATGATGATGTTGATTCCCGAACCTTGGGTCGCCAATCCGCAGATGGACCTGGATCGTCGTGGATTCTACGAGTACCACGCGGCCATGCAGGAACCATGGGACGGACCGGCGGCCGTCTGTTTCACCGACGGCAAGCTGATCGGCGCCACGCTCGATCGGAACGGACTCCGTCCGTGCCGCTATCAGGTGACCACCGACGGTCTGGTGGTGCTGGCGTCCGAAGCGGGCGTGCTTCCGATGGACCCGCAGCGGATTCGCCAGAAGGGCCGTTTGATGCCGGGACGGATGTTCCTCGTGGACACGGTGCAAGGCCGCATCATCGACGACGAAGAAGTCAAAGCCGATATCGTGCGTCGCAAGCCCTATCGCTCCTGGGTGGCTCAGTACCGGATTTCGCTCGATGAGTTGCCGGATCCGATCAATGTGCCGCAGCCTGATCATCCCACGATCCGGCAGCGCCAGCAGGCCTTCGGGTACACCGTCGAAGAACTGAAGATGGTCATCACCCCGATGGTGGTGGAAGGGCAGGAGGCGATCTCGTCGATGGGTACGGACACGCCGCTGGCGGTGTTGTCGGAGCGGCCGCAACTGCTGTTCAAATACTTCAAGCAACTCTTTGCGCAGGTCACGAATCCGCCGATCGATCCGATCCGCGAAGAACTCGTGATGTCGCTCACGACCAGCATCGGTCCCAAGCCCAATCTGATGGATGAACATCCGGAGTCCTGCCGGCGCATCCGGGTGAAGCAGCCGATTCTGACGAACGCCGATCTGCAGAAAATCCGCGAGATCAACGACCCCAATTTCAAGAGCAAGACGCTGAAGATGTTGTTCCGCGTGGCCGAAGGCCCGGAAGGGCTGGGCGCGGCGGTGGATGATCTTTGTCGGCAGGCTTCGCAGGCGATTCGTGAAGGCTACAAATTCCTCATCCTCAGCGACCGCGGGGTGAATGCGGACTACGCACCGATTCCGAGTCTGCTCGGCGTCGCGGCGGTGCACCATCACCTGGTGCGGGAATGCACGAGAACCGAAGTGGGCCTGACGGTGGAAACCGGCGAGCCGCGCGATGTCCATCACTTCGCCTGCCTGATCGGTTTCGGAGCCGGGACGGTGAATCCCTACCTGGTGTTCGAGTCGCTGGTGGACCTGGAGCGTGACGGCTATTTCCCAGAGGGACTCGACGCGCCCACCGCGGAAGGTAAGTTCATCAAAGCCATTAACAAAGGCTTGCTCAAGATCTTCTCGAAGATGGGCATCTCCACGGTGCAATCCTATTGCGGCGCGCAGATCTTTGAAGCGATCGGGCTCAATCACGAATTGATCGACCGCTATTTCACCGGTACGCCGTCGCGGATCGAAGGCATCAGCATCCGGGAAATCGGTGAAGAGACGTTGCGCCGCCATCGCGTGGCCTACGAACCGGCCCCGATCCGGCAGTTGGATTTCGGTGGCGAGATTCACTATCGCATCCAGGGCGAACACCACAATTGGAATCCCGACACCATTTACAAGTTGCAGCATGCGACCAGGAATAACGATCCCAAGACGTTCGCCGAGTTTTCACAGTTGGTGAACGACGAGAGTAGGCGCCGGTCGAACCTGCGCGGCCTGCTCGAGTTTAAATTTTTGCCGGACGCGATTTCGCTCGACGAGGTGGAACCGGCGAAGGACATCGTGAAGCGCTTCACCACAGGCGCCATGTCGTTCGGGTCGATCAGCAAAGAAGCCCATGAGACGCTGGCCATTGCGATGAACCGGCTTGGTGCGAAGAGCAACACCGGTGAAGGCGGCGAAGATCCCGAGCGGTTTGCGCCATTACCGAACGGCGATTCCCGAAACAGCTACATCAAGCAGGTGGCGTCGGCACGGTTCGGAGTCACGAGCCACTACCTCGTGAATGCCAAGGAACTGCAGATCAAGATGGCGCAGGGGGCCAAGCCCGGTGAGGGCGGACAGCTCCCCGGTCATAAGGTGGATGAGAACATTGCGCGTCTGCGCTATTCGACGCCGGGCGTGCAGCTGATTTCCCCGCCGCCGCACCATGACATTTATTCGATCGAAGACCTGGCGCAGCTGATCTTCGACTTGAAGAATGCGAACTCCGATGCGGCCGTCTCGGTCAAGCTGGTCTCCGAAGTCGGAGTCGGGACGGTGGCCGCCGGTGTGGCGAAGGCCCATGCGGACAAGGTGTTGATCAGCGGCGACTCCGGCGGAACCGGGGCTTCCCCGCTCTCGTCCATCAAGTATGCCGGTGTGCCCTGGGAGCTGGGATTGGCGGAAACGCATCAGACGCTGGTCCTCAACGACCTGCGCGGCCGGATTCGGGTCGAAACCGACGGCCAGATGAAGACCGGACGCGATGTGGCCATTGCCGCGCTGTTGGGCGCGGAAGAGTATGGATTTGCGACGGCTCCGCTCATCATCGAAGGCTGCATCATGATGCGCAAGTGCCACCTCAATACCTGTCCGGTCGGCATTGCCACGCAGGACCCGGTGTTGCGAAAGAAGTTCACGGGCCAGCCGGAACATGTCGTGAATTTCTTCTTCTTCATCGCGGAAGAGTTGCGGCAGATCATGGCCAAGCTAGGATTCCGGACCATCAACGAAATGGTCGGCCGCGTGGACAAGTTGAAGATTCACAAGGCCGTCGACCATTGGAAGGCCAAGGGGCTGGATCTGACGCCGTTGCTCAAGATGCCGGAAGTCGGTCCGGAGGTTTCCCGCTACTGCGTGCAGAAGCAGGATCACGGCATTGCCGAGATTCTGGACCGGAAGCTCATTGAGCAATGCCGGCCGGCGATCGAGCGCGGCGAAAAGATCACGCTTGAACTACCGATCAGGAATTTGAATCGCACCGTCGGGACGATGCTCTCCAGTCAGGTCGCGAAGAAATACGGATTGGAAGGGTTGCCTCCCGATACGATCACGATCAAGTTCAACGGGTCAGCCGGACAATCGTTCGGAGCCTTTCTCTCGCGCGGCATCACGCTCGTGTTGGAGGGTGAGTCGAACGATTACATCGGTAAGGGCCTCTCGGGCGGCAAGATCATTGTCTTCCCGCCGAAGAACGCGATTTACACACCGGAAGAAACGATTCTCGTCGGCAATACCTCGCTGTACGGTGGAACGCAGGGCGAAGCCTATTTCTACGGCATGGCCGGGGAACGGTTCGCGGTGCGGAACAGCGGCGTGCGGGCTGTCGTTGAAGGAACCGGCGACCATGGTTGCGAATACATGACCGGTGGGGTCGTGGCGGTGTTGGGCCGCACCGGCAGAAATTTCGCGGCCGGCATGTCGGGCGGTGTCGCGTTCGTGCTGAACGAGCTGGATAAATTCCAGTCGCGCTGCAACCTGGGCATGGTGGAGTTAGAGCAGGTCACGAGCGACGACGACAAAAAGCTGCTCCACGACATGATCACCTCTCACTTCATGTATACCGGCAGCCGGAATGCCAAGCGTATCCTGGATGGCTGGGAAGTGATGCTGCTGAAGTTCGTGAAGGTGATGCCGATCGACTACAAGCGTGTGTTGGCCGAACGAAAAGCGGCGGCGGCCAAGGTCGCCAAATAAACGTGAAGCGGTGTTCGTGAAGCGCATGCGCGATTGAAAAGTCTTGAACGAGATACGAGATACGAACGACGAAAGACGATTAAGCGATGGGTGATCCAAAGGGCTTTCTGAAATACGCGCGTGAGGGACCGAAGCGGAAACCGGTCGAGTTGCGTGTGCTCGATTGGAAGGAAATGTACGAGCCGATCGCCGAGGACAAGCTCAAGGTCCAGGGCGCCCGTTGCATGGATTGCGGTGTGCCGTTTTGTCAGGGCAATACCGGTTGTCCGGTGGTGAACCTGATTCCGGAGTGGAACGATCTCGTCTACCGCGGACGCTGGAAAGATGCGCTCAAAGCCCTGCACACGACGAATAACTTCCCCGAGTTCACCGGTCGTCTCTGTCCCGCGCCCTGCGAAGGGGCCTGCGTGCTGGGGATCAACAGCGATCCCGTGTCGATCCGTGTGCTCGAATGGAACATCATCGACCGTGGCTTCAACGAAGGCCTGGTCGAACCGGCCATGCCCGTCAGAAAAACCGGTAAGACCGTCGCGATCATCGGTTCAGGACCGGCCGGTTTGGCGGCGGCGCAACAGCTGGCGCGGGCGGGACACACGGTGACAGTGTTCGAGAAGTCCGATCGCATCGGCGGGTTGTTGCGCTACGGGATTCCCGATTTCAAAATGGAAAAGTGGGTGATCGACCGGCGGCTGGAGCAGATGAAGGCCGAAGGTGTCGAGTTCAAGACCGGCGTCACCGTGGGAAAAGATATCACCGGCGAGCAGCTACGGCAGCAGTTCGACGCAGTCGGGCTGACCATGGGCGCCGAGATGGCGCGTGATCTGCCGGTTCCCGGTCGGGAGCTGAAGGGCATCCATTTCGCCATGGAGTACCTGACCCAACAGAATAAGCGGACGGCGGGCATTTCCGTGTCCGAGGAACCGATTACCGCCAAGGGCAAACGGGTCATCATCATCGGTGGTGGCGATACCGGGTCCGATTGTCTGGGAACCGCACATCGTCAGGGCTGCAGCGAGGCGCACCAGTTTGAAGTGTTACCGGAACCGCCCCCGTCGCGTTCGACTTCGACGCCCTGGCCGCTCTGGCCCATGCAACTTCGCACGTCGCATGCGCACGAAGAAGGCTGCGACCGCCAGTGGAGCGTCTCGACGACCAAGTTTACCGGCCACAACGGCCACGTCACCAAGCTGCATGCCAACCGGGTCAAGTTTGAAGGCGGCAAGTTCGTGCCGATGCCGAATACCGACTTTGAATTGGATGCGGACCTTGTGCTCCTCGCCATGGGCTTCACGGGCCCGGTCCGAAACGGTTTCCTCGACAGTCTCGGCGTCACCTACGATGCGCGCGGCTGCGTCACCGTCGATGACAACTTCATGACCAACCTCGACGGTGTCTTCGCCGGCGGCGATACCAAGCGCGGCGCCTCCCTCATCGTCTGGGCCATCGCCGAAGGGCGCAAGATGGCGGCAGGCGTCGATAAGTATCTGCAAGCCGACAAGTCTGCGAAAACAGGCCGCTGAAAAATCCTCCCAGCGTCGTTCTCGCCTCGCTCTCGCCTCGCTCAACCTCTCAATGTACCCAAAACAGTACGCCTCGGGCTCAAGACACTGCCGGCTCACCGTCTCGCCGGCGTCCACAACCGTGACGCTCCTTATTCGTCGCGTCGTGGACCTCGCTGCGGCCTAGCTGGATAAGCTGTGTGAGCAGCCTGGGGAGCGGCTACCTTCCTAACGCAACGTTCCATTTTAGAAATCTCCTGGCCGCTTTTCTGGGTCCGGTGGTAGAGTTCAGAGGAAGATCCCTCCGGAGGAAAGGATCATGCTCGGGAACGTCCTGCTCCCTAGATATCGCTCCCGACGAGCCTCAGGCATATCTGCGTGTGAGCGGGAGCAGAACGAACCTCTCCTGAGCCTCCGCGACTCACTCCCACGGGAAGAAGCCGTTGAACCCTCCTTTGCATGTGCCACAGTATCGTGAGCGGAGGGAGTGGTTCAGATCGTCCCTCAACTACTAACGGTGATGGAAGATGGAATATAGAAAATCTCTGATCGTTCTGTTCCTGGGGAGTTGTGTGTGTGCAACGCAGGCCTTTGCACAATCAGCACTGGTCCATATTCAAGGTGAGGAAGGCCGCCGTGAAGCCTACTTCGCCGATTTTGGCGTCGTGATGGACCGAACGCCAATGGATAAAGTTCTGGGTCCCATGAATGTGAAGCAGTTGGATACGACCATCGTCTATGAAAGCCCTGATAAGCCAGAATTCAGTGAGCTGCGACTCCAATTTGAATGCGTGGTCAAATATGCTTACGATGGGAAGCATACTCCCCCGCAGCCGGCGTTCGACGCGCCGGTGAACGTACGGATCGGAGAAGGCAGCTGGAAGTTTCGGCGCGAGGACTTGAAAAGTGAGGACCTTCCTGCCGGCGAGTGGCGCGCATCTTCCTCGCCTGTATTGCTCAAATTGCATAAAGTCGCGTGCAATGAAGATGTGATGCGAACGGCCATCATCAAGGCCGCGAAGCGCAACAACGATATGGACATCTTCAAGAATGAAATTGCGACAATCGGTCTTCCCAAGGACTTACAATTGGTGGGACAGGGGACCTCGTCTGACCATATGGATTTTGCATGGGCGGTCCTGTGGAGTGGAGCCAAACGCCCGGACCCCACCGGAAAATGGTCCCGCCGTCCCACAAAAAAAGAACGAGAAGAATATCAAGCCAAGATGGCGCAGCTCAAGAAGCAATACGATCAATTGGTCACGGGGATCAAACCCACGCTTGAGACCAACATCAAGCAAATGGATAGTGAATTTACATTCCATGCTATTGCCGCCGATATACGGGGCGGCCGAAAGTTATCGCCCAACGAAACTCATATGCTGGCGGTGTGGGAGGGGAAGACCGAGCAGGACGTAGCCGTGAAAATGGGGGCTCCGGTTGTGTCATCCGCAGGCAATCTCCATTTTCTCAGTTACGGCCAAGAGTTCGATAATCGGGTGGTCGTCGGCAACAGGTACGCGGTATGGGAGGAGGGAGTGTACGAACATTGCAATGTGCAGTATGTCCTGCACCCCGACGATAAGAACGTCTTCCGCGTGGCCGATGTCAGGATTTGGACCAGTTCCACCCAGCTCGGTAAAGTGAGATTTGCGTGCGATGGCCTGCTGGACGTTCCCAATGAGAGAGGCTCAAAATGAGAAAACTTGCGCTGTTCTTGTCGTTGCTGGTGGCCGCTGTCGTTGCGGAAGCAGGGTCCTATGATCCACTGGAAGATTTGGTGTCAACGGCGAAAAAGGAGATCAATGCCAAGGAGGCCATTGAGCAATCAAAAGATCGCGTCCTGAACAATCCAAGAGCAGAGAAGCTCAAAAAGGGGTTCTGGCAATTCTTTCAAGGCCAAAGCGGCTCAAAGCCAGGTGAGTTTTGTACGGGAGTGTATTGGCAAATGGGGAGGATGATCAGCATCTCGGGGCCCGGCGGAGACTATCGGGGGGCCTTACTGGGGTTTGTGGCTGTGGAGCCGAAGCCGCCATTCCCGAGGCCGGATAATCCCAAGGATATTCAGAAAGTGAAGGTCACGTTGAAACAGGGGAGCGATGCGCCGGCCACCATCACGGCGTTTAATCGCACCGTTGCAGGTTTTGCCGATGAGATACAATTTGCGGTGCCGACCATTGATGCGGCGCTTGCCGGGATGGAAGATAAATTGAATTTTCGGATCGATTATGAAGGCAGCAACATTTTCGAGCTCGAATGGCACTCTGGTCTTGCTGCACGCGAAATGTTGAAAAAATGTCTTCAGGGTGAAAACGTCGCTGGGAAGGAAGTCCTATGAGGTGAATGTCTTCAGTTGAGCTGAGTCTGCGCCCAGCACAGGCCCGGTCATTTTCCGATCAACGCCATCGATGCAGGAGCCAGAAGGTAAGCGGGAGTTTGTTCTAGCCCGCGACCATTTCATGACCAGCCTCGACGGCGTCTCCGCCGGCAGCGACACCAAACGCGGCGCCTCTCTCATCGTCTGGGCCATCGCCGAAGGGCGCAAGATGGCAGCGGGCGTCGATAAGTATCTGCAAGCCAACAAGTCTGCGAAAACAGGCCGCTGAAAAAGCCTCCCAGCGTCGTTCTCGCTGAGCTCAACCCCTCAACGTACCCAAAACAGTACGCCTCGGGTTCAAGACACTGCCGGCTCACCGTCTCGCCGGCGTCCACAACCGTGACGCTCCTTATTCGTCGCGTCGTGGACCTCGCTGCGGCCTAGCTGGATCAGCTTTTTAGCGGCCTGTGCTGCATAAAGATCCTTCGTTGGTAGCCTACTCGATCTGTCTCATTTTCATTCCATGCCATTGCAAGATCGGCTGCTAATTCTATGCACATCCGCTAGAATAGCGCCGTGTCGGTCTTCGAATCCATATTTCAAATACTTAATACTGCGGGAGTGCGCTATGTCGTCGTGGGCGGCCTCGCCACGGTGCTGCATGGCTATGCCAGATTGACTGCGGATGTCGACCTGGCCGTCGATCTTGCCCCTGAGGAAGCTATCAAAATGATTCGGACCTTGGTGGCGAATGGGTTTCGACCTCAAGTGCCGGTATCGCCTGATGCGTTTGCGGATCCTGAAGTGCGGGAAGTATGGCTTCGAGACAAGCATATGCTGGCCTTCTCACTCGTTGACCAGGCTAACCCGATGCGGGTGGTAGATTTGTTGTTGAAGCCCGATGTGCCCTTTGCAGAGCTGTTGGCTCGCTCAGAGGCAGTGGCCTTGAATAACACAACCGTTCGGATTGCGTCGATCGAGGACCTCGTCGCGTTGAAACGACACGCCGGCAGGCCGCAAGATTTGGCGGACATTGAGCAACTGGAAACTATTCGACGCCGAAAGGAGAATCGCTGACATGGCCGTCAACTCGTCCAGTTCGTCGGATATGACGCAACCAGCTGATTGGAATGCAGCCGACCAAAATCTGCTTACGGCGACACTTTCTGCTACGCCCGCTCAACGGTTGGCCTGGCTGGAAGAGGCCCTTCAGGTAGCCTACGCAAGTGGTGCATTGAAACCCAGATCACCAATTACTAAAAACGATTGGGATGCGGCATCCCCAGGGGCTCGCTGATAGTTGAGCCATTGCCGAATGGTGCAAGATTGCAGCGGAGGTTGCCGGCTCACGCCTGCGTGCGAAAACATGGCTCTTGTTATTCCTCGCGTCGCCACCTAGCGGAACGCGCACGATAAAGCTGTGCTCGTTCGATGCGCGTAGTCGAAGACATCTCAGCCACTCGCTCCCTGAAGAAACCTAAAAGTGCTCGAGTTAGTTAAGGAGGAGCCGAAGCTGCTTGGAGAGAATTAGGAAATCCATGGCCCGTACATTCTTTTTGGGTAATATTTCAAGAGGATATCGAACAATGGCTTGAGGAGGAATTTCATGTCAGGATCAAACGACTATACAAATCCAAAAAGAACAATCCGTTTGCTTGACGAGCTTGTGCGACTCGGTTTCAACAACGAAGCCCTACACAAACTTCACCATGATGTTACCTCAACAATTGAAAGTAATCGTGATTACTGTGCTAAACATGAGCAATTTACATCGGAGACAAATTCCGATGTGCAAAAGAGACTTGAAATTGTGCTCCATGCATTCTGGGGAGGCAATTTCAGCTATCATGCTCGGACTCCAAAAGTATTTCTTGCTTTGGCCGAAGCATCCATAGCTGAGGTGCCTATTAAAAGATAGAGGGGCACGTGGCGAAGTTCAGTGTGTTTAGGCCAGAGTTCCAGAGGCAAACTCTTTCCGCTTAGCGTCTCCCCGTAGCTCCACCCAACCCTCATTTTCGTGTCGTCTCGCTTCGTTTCTTGCTTCTCCTGATGCGAGTGTGTAGTATTTGTTTATCTGTACACATTCTGCGATGGAGGCGTTATGCGTACCAACATCGTGATCGACAATGGCTTGATGCAGCGAGCGATGAAGGCCACCGGGCTTTCGACCAAGAAAGCGGTGGTGGAAGAGGGCCTTCGATTGCTGATCAAGGTGAAGGGACAAGAGGGCATCCGCCGTTTGCGTGGCAAGATTGAGTGGGAGGGAGATCTCGGCGCGATGCGGGAAGGTCGTATCAAGGCGGCTTCATGATCATTGTCGATACGACGGTATGGATAGATTACCTGCGAGGAACACGCACTGCCCATGCTGACTGGCTGGACTCTCAGCTTGCGAGAGAACGACTTGGTCTCACCGATTTGATCCTCTGCGAAGTATTGCAAGGGCTCACCACGGACAAGCAATTTGAGGCGGTTCGAGGGGAGCTGCTGAAGTTCGCGGTTTTTGAGACGGGGTCGGTTGAAGTCGCTGTCGAAGCGGCTCTGAACTATCGGCGCCTGAGGTCCGCTGGACGAACCGTGCGCAAGACGATCGATTCTCTGATCGCGACGTTTTGTTTGTTGGAAGGACATGCCTTACTCCACAATGACCGTGACTACGATCCGTTTGAAGATGTGCTCGGTTTGAATGTCATCCACCCTTGAGAGGAATCAGCAGATATGACTCAGCAACAATATCCCCGCAGTCCCAAAGTCCTCCTCGGTGGCATTGCCCACCTGGGGCGGTTTATCGACAAGGTTCGCCTGCGGCATGCGGGCAAGATTCAGGACTACAACTACATCACGGTCGGGTTCGATAAGTATCTGATCGATTTTTTGCAGATCGACCCGAAGGCCTTCGAGCAGCAGGTGTTGGCGGGTGGAGGCGATGAGTCGTTACTGGCTTGGGTCAACACTCATGGCCGCAAGCATTCGGATCAAGAGATCGCCGAGTGGTCGAAGGGCATTCTCACTGGAGGTCCGAAGGACGAGGCGGCGAAGCAGCGGTATCAGGGGCGTTTGCAGGATATCGCCACCAAGCGTGGCGTGCCGGTGTCGGCTCTCCCGTCTGCGACCTCCTGGGTCGATGCGATCGAGCTGGACGAAGGCCGGATGTAAGATTGCTATCGCACCTCGGTCCAGCCAGTGGATTGCGACTTGAAGATGACGGTGCGGGATGAGGTGCGGACGACCATGCCATTCTGGCTGCCATCCACCGACAGGACCCGTTCATCCGGAGTCCAGGCAATGTTGAAGAAGCCGCCGGTGTAGGTTGAAAATCCCAGCGCCCGTTCGTTGGTGATCGCGACGGCCACGTGCCCGTGCCCTCGTAGCTGGACGACCTTCTCGTTTGGCCCCAGCGACAGCGCCGTCCAGTGCCCCCGTGTTTCTTGAAATCCGTACACCTGCTGATTGCTGTGGGCGAGAATCAGAAACGGCAGCAGTTGGTGTCGCCCGATCCGCTCTTCGGCTCCAATCGAGATTTCACGCCATTGTCGCAGGCCGGCAGAAAATCCTAACAGTCTGGTCGAGGTCTGGACGAAACCTGTATGCCCCCGCGCCCCGGAGGTGACGACCGACTCGCCGGGTTCCAGCGATTCCTCGACCCCGCCACCGGCCGCGGACCAGGCAATGACCTTATCGGCAGTCGGCGTAATGGTTACCTGGCCACCTCCGCCCTGGCTCCGCGAAAGACCCGGCGTGAGGAGGCCGGCGATGAAGACCATGATCAGGGCCGGTATGAGAGTGAGGCATCGACGCATGGACGTTCTCCCTGCTTCCCAACCTACCACAGCACTCCCCGCAAGCGAAGGTTGAATCGTTCAGTCCTGTCGCGTCGTGTCAGATCTGCACAGCCATGGTAGGGTGCTTGATGGTGCGGTCATGGTAGAAATGTTCGCCCCTCGCGGGCAGAAAAGAGGCGATCAGGTGAGATCCCGTTGGGTCATCCTCTCATGGTCCCTAGCACTCGGTGCGGGACTGCCGCTACTCGGTGTCTGGTGGGCGGGTAAGCCCGTCGCGTCCTATCTCGAATTTCCACCCACGACGCGGTTCGTTGCCCACGAGCCCTTTTCCTGGCCGGTTTTCATAGGGCTGGCAGTGGTGATCGTCGGGATGCTTACCTCGTTTGTCTCGCGCGCTTTTCGAACGACGCAGTCTGATTTACAGGCAACTGCTGATCCAGAATACGTTTCACCTTTCACGTTTCACGAGCGGCAGGTCCCGGCCTGCCGCCTCCCCTGGTGGGGATGGCTCGGGATGCTTTGGACGCTGGGCATGTGGTTTTTGGCCTGGACCCGCTTCGAGTGGATGCAGCCTTTCCAGGCTCATACCTTTGCTCCGCTCTGGTTGGGCTACATCGTCGTGGTGAATGCGCTGACGTATCGCCGCACCGGCCATTGCATGCTGCTGCATCGTCCGCGCTACGTTCTGTCGCTCTTTCCGCTCAGCGCTTGCTTCTGGTGGTTCTTCGAATATCTGAATCGCTTTGTGCAGAACTGGCACTACGTCGGTGGAGGAGAGTTGACTGAATGGGAATATCTGGTGCGCGCGACGCTGCCATTCTCGACGGTGTTGCCTGCCGTGTTGGGTACGGCGGAATGGTTGTCGTCATCTCCGAGGCTGAATCAGTTTGTGACGATCGAATTCCAGAACCGTATGACGCGGGGATGGGTGTTGTTGATCGGTTCGGCAGTCGGGCTTTTCAGCCTCGGCCTGTGGCCGGACTCTCTCTTCTCGCTCGTGTGGGTGGCGCCGCTGCTGTTGATCACGTCGCTGCAACTGATTCGCGATGAACCGACGATCTTCAGCGACGCGGCGTACGGCGATTGGCGAAGCCTCTGGGCAGCGGCTCTGGCGGCACTGATCTGTGGATGGTTTTGGGAGATGTGGAACTTCTACAGTCTGGCCCGGTGGGAATATGCGGTGCCGTTCGTGCAACGGTTCAAATTATTCGAGATGCCCCTGCTTGGGTACGCCGGGTACCTGCCGTTCGGGTTGGAATGTCTGGCCGTGGCGGACCTGTGCCTGATCAGAAAGTTTTCGGGCGGCGTGGCCTATTACCGTGCGCTGGAGGGGGGCACCGATTTGGCGCAACGAAAGCCCACGGTGGCTGAGCGTTGATCGGCGGGTGCGCCGCTGCGGGTGGCGGTCCTGAGCATGATCGGCCGGCTTTTCCACGAGCCGCCTCGCAGGCTCTTGTACCTGCCGCTGGTCGGCCCTGGCGGATTCCGTTCCGGCATGTAGGCATAATAGTCGAATCCGAACCAGTCGTTGACCCATTCGGCGACGTTGCCCGCCATGTGGTGGAGTCCATAGTAGCTTTTTCCCGCGTCGCCGCTGCTCACAGGAGCCAGGATCGGGATCTCATGCACATGATGTTGTCCGAACATCGCCAGTGTACTGTCGGGGAGAGCATCTCCCCAGGGAAACCGGTTTCCGTCCGGCCCGCGCGCGGCTTTTTCCCATTCCGCTTCGGTCGGCAGGCGTTTGCCCCATGAGCGGCAGAGGCTGTCGGCTTCTTTCCAGGTCACGTATAACGCCGGCCACTGGGCCAGCGTCTCATCGGTGACGGAATGTACTGTGATCACGTGCCAGATGAGATGCTGGAGATCTTTCGACGGATGGAGCTTGTGCGCATACAGATAGGACAGATATTCCCCGAGGCTGATTTCGTCCCGGTCGATCTCGTAGGTATTCAGCCAGACGCGGTGTTGCGGGAGTTCCGTGTCGTCGAACTGCGTGCCCATTCCGTAGGGATCGTCATCGACCCGGACGCTGCCCAGCAGGAACGGCCCTTCTGGAATGTGAATCGTCGGCGAACTGGCCGTGAGTTTGGCGATTGATGTCAGGTGTTTGGCCAGTTCGGCGGAAGGCGGAGGGCTGGGGGCGCGGGCTGCAACAGCGAGACTCGGGTTGAACCAAGCTGAGGCGAGCGACAGGAGCAGGAGGTTAGCGTAAAATGGAACGGGCGCCATTCCCGATACAACAGAACGTGCAGACATTACAGTTTGCTCGGCGAGGCGACGGCTTTTCCGATTTCGGCAATCAGTCGGCGTTCGATCTCCGCGGTTTCCTCCGCATCCACCGCCAGGATGCGACCACCCTGCACCAGCCGTTCAAAGTCGGCTTTGACGCTCAACCGCGTGACGTTGGCCGGCAGGGCTTGGAGCGACACCACATACTGGTTGCGGGAGCCTGAGGTTTCCAGCGAGGTCGGAGTGGTGACTTTTCGTTCGGTGACGTAGATCGTTTTCTGGTCGGTCTTCACGCTGACTTTCACGCGATAGCCGTTGCGCGCCAGGGCTTCCTCGGCGGCTTTTCCGACTGCAGAGAGCGGGCGCGGGAGGTCCTCGACCTGCGAGCCCTTCTCTTCGACGCGGATATTGTCCGTGGTCTGGGCCGCTTTTGCGGCGGTCCGCTGAATTTCCCCCGACAGCTTTTTCGATTCGGCCAGGGTGGAATCGAGTTTCGTGCCAAGCGCTTTCGCCTCAGCCTGGAGCGCCTTCGCCTCAGCCTGAGCATGGTCTGCTTGCTTCTTGGCGTCCCGCAATTCCTGGTTGAGCAGATCGATCTGCTGCTGCATGACCTTGTTGCCGTCCTGCAGCGAATTCATGACCGACTCTTGCTTCGCCAGTTGTTTGCGGAGGTTTTCGTTTTCCTGTCGAAACGGCGACTCGTCCGGTGCGCATCCGACACACCACGATAGCACTGCGAGGCTGAAGAGGGCTGTGAGCGATCGCTGGGGGGGCTTGATCATAGTTTGGGTAAGACCATCAGACCAATACCAGAGTTTGGCCCCCCTTGTCCATCTTCATTCATGTTCCCGCCGGTTTGACCCGTCACGAAACAAGCGGCTATTCTGTGGCCATGGCGTTCTGGTGCAAGGTGATGTTCTTGGTCGGTCTGGCGTTGGTGCATGCGGAGCCGGCGATCGTGTTTTCCGCCGCGGCGCCGGAGCCGGTGCAGCCGGAGTCTGTGCCTCCCGAGGAATATCCATTCTATGACCTCGCCGTTGAGGCGAAGTTTCTGACCTCTCGCACCAGACTGGTGGTTATCGAACGAATGACGACCACCCGCCTGCATCCGGAGACGCCGCAGTTGCCGACGGTGGCCTGGTTTGCCGAGCAGGGATTTTTCGATGGTCGTCTGCCCAAGGATCTCATTCGGGATTTCGTGGCCAAGGTTCAGCGCCCCGCTCGATTGGATGCTCGATTTGCCTTCGGGGCTCGCTACCGGTTCGTGTCCGGCGAGGGCGTGCCGGAGACTGAAGCTGCTGTCACGGTTGTTCCCGCTGCTTGGCCGGTTGAGGAGGATGGTGACGGGGATGCTCTCGAGACCCTCGACCGGCTGGCCTTCTCCCGTGTGGGACTGACATTGCGGGGCGACCAGGCCTTGCTCTATGTGGCGAATCAACGCCCTGATACGACCGGTGCCGGATTTTTGTTCTGGTTCGTGCGCCGTCAGGGGAGGTGGGAGATTTACGATACGGACGTGTTGTGGGTGTCACGGCCGGACCAGAATCCTTCAGGCCGCCGCTAGCAGGCAAGGCTGCATGTGTCGTGGTGTTTGTTTGTTTCACCGAGGAGTGTGCATGATTCGCAAGACCTTTTCCGTTCCGCCGCTCGGTTGTAACTGCTCGATCATTGGAGATCCGATCACTCAACAAGCGATCGTGGTCGATCCGGGCGGGGCGCCCGAGCGCATTCTGCAGGAAGTCCATGCGATGGGGTTGACCGTGGTGAGCATCGTACACACCCATGCGCATTTCGATCACTTTCTCGCATCGGGAGCGATGAAGCAGGCGACCGGTGCCGCGCTCTGCCTGCACCCCGATGATCTTCCTCTCTGGGACATTCTGGAGATGCAGTGCCGCATGTTCGGCGTGCCCTATGTCCCGGCGCCGCCGCCGGATTATTGGTTGAAGGATGAAGAGCGGTTGGCAATCGGCGAGTTGGAAGGGATCGCGTTGCACACGCCGGGGCATACGCCCGGCTCAATGTGTTTTCATTTTCCTGCTGCGAAGGTGGTGGTGGCCGGTGACACGTTGTTTCGTGGCGCCATCGGCCGCACCGATCTCTGGGGCGGAGATTTCGATGCGATCGAGCAGTCGATTCGGGAACGACTGTATACGCTCGACGAACAGACTGCCGTGGTCACCGGACACGGACCCGAGACGGAGATTGGCAGGGAGCGGGAGACCAATTCCTTTGTGCGAGCCTAGGAGCCTGTCCGAGTATTCAAAGCTGAAGATTTTCGACGCACACAATTGGCTCAGGATCAACGATCTCCATGCGATCATGGGTAAAGGGACCCCCTAAAACGCAGATTTTCTGATTACTCGGACAGGCTCCTAGGAGTCTGTCCGAGTAATGCCATTCTGCTGCGGCAAACGAGCTGCCGGCATCTGCGTCGTTCTCGGCCCGAAAAAATCCTCAACGTATTCCAGCGAATACGCCTCCGGTTTTTTCGCGCCTGCAGCCTCGCATCTACCAGCAGCTCCTTCGCCTCGCAACGAAGGATTACTCGGACAGGCTCCTAGCGGGGGGCTGGGAGCTGGTCCCTATGTCATTCACAGGAGGGAACCATGAGCGCGACGACACGATCTTGGTTGGTGTTTCCGCTCCTCTCACTGGTGCTGGTGCTGTCCGTTTCCGATCCTCAAGCCCGTGCCGGCGAAGCCGGCAGTGCTCCCAACGTGACCATCAGCGATGTGCGTGTCCGGCTCTCCGACCATGGCCCCGTGGTCCTGCTCTCGGCGGAGGGGAAGAGCATCCCCATCTTTGTCGATCACACGGTTGCCGCCTCCATTCAGGCGGCCTTGACCGGTGAGAGGCTACCCCGCCCGCTTTCCCACGATCTGATGCATACGATCCTCGAGGCGCTCGGTGGGCGTGTGGTCCGGACCGTGATCACCCTCAAAGCGGGAACGTATTACGGAAGTTTGACCGTGGCGTTTCAAGGGCAGGAAAAGGTCTTCGACAGCCGGTCCTCAGACTCCATTGCGTTGGCGATCCACTTTCAGGCGCCCATTCTCGTGGGACGAGACATGTTGGATGCCGTCGGCACATCGATCGGGGAGCCCAAGCCGGAAGCCTTGTAGGTGTTGCGAGGCCTGTCTGCCCGATGTGCGCAATTCGCCCTGCTCTTCGCAGGACCCTCCTGCCAAGAAGCAGGCAGTGCTAGCGTTTTACGGGGTTCTGGCCTATCGTACGAATGATGCGAAGCACCGTCTGCCGACGGGTACGGAGGCCGAATTCACAATGAAGAATCAACGCAAGCATGAACGTGTTCACGTTCAGTTTCGCAGTCATTTTTCGATGAAGGGGAAGATGCTGGCCGGCGACGGAGATCTGACCGACTTGTCTCCCGGAGGCTGTCGGATTCTCACCCCGGTGCAGGTTCTGGTCGGCGCCGAGGTGGAGCTGTGCATTTTCCCGGGGGACAGTGCCAACCCCATTCTCATCGATGGGGCCACCGTGCGCTGGTGTCAGCCGAATGAGTTCGGGCTGTCGTTCACCAAGATTCGCGTGCCGGTGCAGCGTCAGTTGACTGATGTTTGGCGCAAACTCGCCAAACCCGCTTAGCAGGCTGTTGATAAAGGCCGCCAGCGGCGTTCTCGCCTCGTTCAGAGGCTCACCGTACGGCGCGAGTACGATTCACCTCTTCACTTGCTTCGGCCTTGCTGGACGGCCTTTCTGAACAGCCTGCACGGCGCCAGACGCAACGACGCACAACGATCCTTTTCTGGATGCGGCGTACGGTTGGTCAACGCGCTGCTGGTCGCGTTGTATTCTAGAAGTGAATTGCCCCGATTGGATAGGCGCGACTAGATTTTCATGGCGTCGCGCACTTCGGCCATGGTCTGCGATGAGACGGCTGTGGCGCGGCGGCGTCCGTCTTCGGCGATCTCGTCCAGGCGCGACGGATGCTGGCTGAGGGTGGCGCGGGCTTCCCACATCGGTGCCAGGCGCTCCACCACCCGATCGGCCACCAGCTTCTTGCAATCGATGCAGCCGATAGCCGCCTTGCGACAGTCTTGATTGACCTGCTCGATCACCGGCAGCGGTGAGAAAATCTTGTGAAAGTCGTAGACGGGGCAGACATCCGGGTTGCCGGGGTCGTGGCGTCGCACCCGCGCCGGATCGGTGATCATGGTCTTGATCTTCTGCCGGACGACCGGCTCCTGATCGGAGAGGTTGATGGCGTTGCCGTAGCTCTTGCTCATCTTGCGCCCGTCCGTGCCCAGGACCTTCGCAAACTTAGTGAGGTGTTCCTGCGGGTCGGGAAACACCGGGCGATAGAGGCTGTTGAAGCGGCGTGCGAGTTCGCGGGTGAGTTCGAGGTGCGGCAACTGGTCTTTGCCGACCGGCACGAAATCGGGCTTGTAGAGGAGGATGTCCGCGGCCTGCAGGACCGGGTAGCCCAGAAAGCCGTAGGTGCTCAGGTCGCGCTCCTTGATCTCTTCCTGTTTCTCCTTGTAGGTCGGGTTCCGTTCCAGCCAGGAGACCGGAATGATCATGGAAAACAGCAAATGGAGAATGGCATGGTCCGGCACCTGGGATTGGACGAAGACGGTGGCGCGCTTCGGGTCGATCCCGGCCGCCAGCCAATCGATCAGCAGTTCCCGCACATATTCTCTGATGCGGCTGGTGTCGGCGTAGTTGGAGGACAAAGCATGCCAGTCCGCCACGAAGAAGAAGCACTCATACTGCTCCTGCAGCGCGTTCCAGTTCTCCAAGGCGCCCAACCAATTGCCAAGATGGAGCAGGCCGCTTGGCTGCATCCCGCTGAGTACCCGTTTCTGACCCGTCGTCATGCCATCACTCCTGTGTTCTAGCCCGCATTATTCATGAGCACTTCTGCTGCAATCGCCGATTCACTGCTGCGACGGGCCTTCGGCCGGCGGGCTCGCCCCTCGGCCCCTCAACGTACTGCACGAGTACGCTTCGGGGCCTCCCGGCTCCGCGCGCCGGTCTCGCAACGTGACTCGGCGATTTCACGACGAACCGTCATGAATAATGCGGGCTAGCAGGATGCTGAAAAGGCCCGCCGGCCTCGTTCTCACTTCGGCTCGGTGCTTCGCTCGATGCGGTCTTGCCGGACGGCACTTGTGAGCATCCTGAGTAGCTGGTCGATCTCGCCTGAAATTTCACTGGATCGATTTTCTTGCCACCGGCACCGCACCCGTCAGTCCAGCGGGACGAACTTACCCTGTTTGACTTGAATCAGAAAGACGCGGCGATTGAGTGTGCCGTCGGGGTTGAACCCGCTCGGGCCGCTCAAGGTCGGCAGGTCATGTTGCATCATCAGGAAGTCGCGGACGCCTTCGCCGGTGGTCGCGCCTCGCTTGATGGCTTCCACGGCCAATCGTGCGGCATCGTAGCCCTGGGCGGCAAACAGCGAAGGCGTGGCTTGAAACCGTTTGCGATACCGCTCCACGAATTCCTGCACCACCGGACTACCGCTCTCGGCAAAGAAACCATCGACAAAGACGCTGCCTTCGACGGTGCGATCCGCGACGCGGGTGAAGTCGGGCTGGTTCCACCCATTGGCCCCGAGGAGTGGCACGGCGATATCGTAGAAGGCCAACTGGGCCGCCAACAATCCCACATCCAGTGACCGACCCGGGATGAAGACGGCGTCGAATCCGGGTGAATACAGCAATCGCTTGTTCTTTTTGCCGAGTGATTTCACGGGGGCCTTGGTGGGATCGTTCTCGATCAGCACCTCGACGCCGTATTTCTTCAGGTCTTCGGCCTTGAGTCTCGCGATCACGGCGCGGAAGTCCGTATCGCCTTCTTTGTAGGCCTCGCTGGCAATGAGTTCTCCATCCTGCTGCCGGATTTCCTGCGCGAACAGGCGCGCCAGGTCGCGGCCGTAGGCGGTATCGGGATAGAGAATGGCGAGGCGTTTGTACTGCTGTTCACGGATCGCATAGTCCGCCACGCGTTTGGCCTGGTGGTTGTACGTGAGGGCTGTGCTGAAGACGTAGTTGCCGAATCGTCGAAGGTTCGGGGCGGTGGCGCTGGGCGTGATCAGCGGAATGCGCGTGCGTTCGGCCATTTCAGCCATCACCGGCAGGTTCTTGGACAGGAGCGGGCCGATGACGGCGAGCGGGCGATCGTCGGACAAGACGCCGGAGAGTTCATCGAGGAATGCGGCACGGTCTGATTCCGTATCTTTGACGATCAGGCCGATCGAGGGCGTCTCGCCGCCGTCTTTGGAGCGCTCGAGGGCCAGCTGGATGCCGTTCAATACCTCGGTTCCGAAAGGGGCCAGCTTTCCGGACATGGGAAAGATGGCGGCGATGGAGTAAGGATGTGATTTGAACTTTGTCCGCACCACTACCTGGAGATCGGCCGCTTTCGCAGTATAGGAATGATTGGGGAAGCGGCTCAGGAAGAGGCGCAAATCACGTTCGACCAGATGATCTTCTCCGGCGGCGGTATGGAGCTCGACGAGCTTGATGGATGCCAGATCTCCCGGAAATGATTTCGGGTAGGCCTCGCGGACGCGCACGAGCGCCGGGGCGTCGAGTTGCTCATTGACGAGTTGCCGGATCTGGCCTTCGGTTTCGTGAGCCTGGTCGTCCGCATCCAGCGGAATCTCATCCAGCCAGGCCTGAATGGCCCGGAGGTAGTCTTTCTTCTGCGCCTGGAATTCGCCCGTGAGCCGCAGCGCATCGCGCTTGATGGCGGGATCGGCGGAGAGGCTGCGGACCTCGGAGAGCAGCGGCAGCGCCAGGTCGAGATTGCCTGCGCGCGCGTGGGTTTTAGCGAGCAGCAGTTTGGCCCGATCGGCTAAGTCGGATTTTGGAAATTCGCCGAGCAGCTGATTGACGTAGCGGACCGTTTCCGCATGTTCCTTCATGCCGAACATGGCGGCAGCCATCAACAGATAGGCATCGTCGAGGAGGTCCGGCGCGGGGCCGCTTTCGATGAAGCGTCGCAACATGACCGCTGCGGCTTCCGGTTGTTCCGAGTCGATCAGGCGTTTGGCTTGATCGAGACCGGACTGGCCGGCGGCAGTCGGTGGTTTCGATTGCTCTGTGCGGGACGGCGCTGGATTCTTTTTGGCAGGGGCTGCCTCACCGAGCGTGACGAGGCCCGCGAGGAACGCCACCGCGAGGGCGACGCTGCACGCGCGGAGATGCGGGGCGCGGGGTACTGATCGAGGAACCATTGACTCCTGTGCATGGCGAACGCTCTCGCCGCAAGTGAGGCTACTATAGGAAACAGGTGCGGGGGTGTCAAGGTAACTCGAGGTCGATGCGTTGTGTTCGGAAGGAGGCTTGGCTATAGTCGACGCAGCCTGTTCCTCGTCGCATTCAGCAAGGGTGTTTCCCATGAGCCGTGAGTCGGAGGATCTGTCTGCGCCGGTCCCGGAGCGACTCCCGCTGGAGCCGTTCATCGAGCGCTACTGGGATCATGTGCGGATCGCGCGGGGCTTGTCACGCAATACGCTGCTGGCGTACCAGCGGGACGTCGCGACCTTTCAGCACTATCTTCGGGATCAGCAGGTCTCTGATGTGCGCGAGATGTCGCCTCCGCTGCTGGCCGGATTTCTCGATCATCTGCATCGGTCAGGCCTCGCGTCGTCGTCCCGCGCGCGCGCGCTTGCCGCGGTCAGGAGTCTGTTCCGCTTTCTGAAGCAGGAGGGGATGATTGCCGCCAACCCGACCGTGAGTTTGCGCAGCACCTCGGGCGCCCGACGGTTGCCGAAAACGTTGAGTCCCGAGGAGGTGGCGCGCCTGCTGGATCTGCCGTCTCGCCCGTTGCCGGAAGATCACCGTGATCGCGCGATGGTGGAGGTGCTCTATGCCGCTGGGGTGCGCGTCTCCGAGTTGGTCTCGCTGCGGGTTGACCAGTGCAATCTGGACGTGGGCTATGTCGGCATTACCGGCAAGGGCGATAAGCAACGAGTGGTGCCGATCGGGCGGCCGGCGATTGAGGCGTTGCAGGCCTATCTACTCGTTGCGCGACCGGCGCTGCTGAAACAGCGGTCGTCACGATTTGTGTTCGTGAGCCGTCGCGGCACGCCGCTCACGAGGCAGGCTTTCTGGAAATTGCTCCGCGTGCGTGCGCACCGGGCCGGCATCGCCAGGATTCCTTCGCCGCATATGCTGCGACATTCCTTCGCCACACACTTGTTGCAACGGGGGGCGGACTTGCGATCCGTGCAGGCGATGTTGGGGCATGCCGACATTGCGACGACGCAAATTTATACGCATGTAGACTCGTCACAGTTGAAAAAAGTCCACACTGCGTGTTTCCCGCGCAACAGATCGCATCGGTGAGTTTTCTGTCTTCGCGGCGTCGGTTGAGAATCCCGCCAGATGAATTTTCGCATTGCGAGAATCTTGCAAGGATAATGCATGATTCCTGGTTGACACTGCTTTGTGGAGTTGATAGCATCCAATAAATCTGCCGGGAACGAGAAAAATCGGGCGGATAGCTCAATTGGGAGAGCGCTGCCCTTACAAGGCAGAGGTCACAGGTTCGATCCCTGTTCCGCCTACCAATGAAGAAATACATGGAATTGCGTGCAGGGCATTGCCTTATCCATTAGTAGTGATGTACAAGAGTACACTCTACCGTATTTAGACTGTTTGATTCTGAAGATCTGAACTCTTCTTCCGCCATCTTGGGTTGCGTGGGGCCGTCGTTCAGCCTGGTTAGGACGCCAGATTGTCAATCTGGAAGTCGCGGGTTCAAATCCCGTCGGCCCCGCCATTCCCCCAGCTTTTGGTACAATCCATGCTACCGTTTTCATGCGACGCCATGTGAAGGGAAAGGTCTAGGCTCATGTTCCAATCAGGCGTAATGGGGTTGGTGGGCTCGCTCGGGGCAGTCTCGAAAATCGTTCTCCTGCTGCTCTTTGTCGCTTCGATTCTTTCCTGGGGTGTCATTTTCTATAAATGGCGGAGTTTTAAAGCGGCGGATCGCGAGGATCAACGGTTCTTCAGCGCGTTTACGAAGATCCGCGACCTCGATGAACTGTATCGCCAATCGAAGCGGGCCGACGGCAGTCCGAGCGCGCGGGTCTTTCAGGGCATTATGGATCGCGTCCTCACGGTGTCCGCAGATGGCACAATGAGTGCGTCTCAATCGGCCGGGGCCTCGAAGGATCCGGTGGCTGCGATCGATCATCAATACATGGACAAGACCGTGGCCTATCTGGTGCAGAACCAAGTCTCGCATTTGGAATCGTACCTGCCCGTGCTGGCCACGACGGGGAACATTACCCCCTTCATCGGATTGCTGGGGACGGTGTTGGGCATTATCGACTCGTTTCGTGAGATCGGGACTCAGGGAACTGCGAGCATCGCGGCTGTGGCCCCCGGCGTGTCCGAAGCGTTGGTGGCGACCGCGGCCGGATTGTTTACCGCTATTCCTGCCGTGATCTTCTACAACTATTATCTGACCCGCATTCGTAAGACCGTGTTCCGGATCGAATCGTTCACGGTGGAGGCGATGCGTTCATTGCAGACTCGGATGAAGCAGGCCGCAGTTGGGGGGCAGTTGTGACGTCGGAGACCAGGCACCGGCGCTTCATGGCGGAGATCAACGTGATCCCGCTGGTGGACGTGGTGTTAGTGCTGCTCGTCATTTTCATGGTGACCGCTCCCATGTTGTATCGCGGGATGGATATCAATCTTCCCAAGTCCGCCAGCAATACGATTAAGCCTGAAGCCAGAGCGGTTTTGTCCATTGAGCGCGATCAGCGTTTGTATTTGGATAAGGACGCGGTGAGTGTGGTGCAACTCGAGCGGAAACTTCGAGCCTTGAAAGATCAAAGCCCCGATGTCTCGCTCTATCTCCGCGCCGATCGGGACGTACCGTACGGGATCGTGGTGCAGGTGATGGACAGTGTGAAGAAAGCCGGGATTGAGAAGCTTGGTATGGTGACGGAGCCTACAGGTGTCGAACGCGTGAGTGAGTCGGTCGCGACCCCCGCGCAGTCACGCAAAAGGTAGCGGCGTCGCGACTCGCGCGCCACACGGTCGTATCGCAAGTCATGACGTTCCAAGCCCTGCCAAGACATACCGCGCTCTTTCTGATCGGGGATGTGGGTGAAGCCGGAAGCCGCCGTCTTCGCAAGACGGTTGTGGTGTCCCTGGTGCTCCACCTCTGCCTCCTATCCGTGATTATGGGTGCCAAGTTCTTTAAGAAAACAGAACGTCCGCTGTCGGCGGTGGAAGTCTCGTTGGTCACGTTGCCGCCCGTGGAAGCGAAGCCCGAGCCGAAGGTTGAGAAGGCGGTTCCCCATCCCACACCCAAGCCGGTGCAATCTGCTCCGATGCCCGTGCCTCCCAAGCCGGTGCAGACCCCGATTCCGCCTCCAGTCCAGGCCGCCCCGGTGGCCAAGCCGGCGCCACCAGCTCCGGCACCTCGTTTGCAGGCTCCTGTGCTGGCGGCGCCACAGCCGGTTCCGCAGGCTGCGAAGTCGCCTTCTTCCGCTCCCGTGACCAATCGGGCGGATGTGCTCCGGGATGTGATGAAAGATATTGAGTTGCCGCCGAATGCGCCGCAGTATGGCGATCTGGCCCCGATGAAGCCGGCAGACGCGAAAAAGTCTGCTCAGCCGAAAGTGGGTGGGCCTGAGCGTTCTGACCTGGATGCGATGCTCAAGAAATTGAATGTGCCTGAGATGGCCGCCGCCCAGACCGCGCCTCCGCAAGAGCCTCCCAAGCCGGCTGTCAGGCCGACGAAACGCGCTTCTCTTTCGGAAGAGATGAACAACGACCTCGATCGCGAACTTCAGGATTTGAAGAAACTGCCATCTCTTCCACCGGTCAAAGCGACTGAACCGGTGCGAGAGGTGAAGCCCATGTTCCGCGAACCGCAGCCGGTTGCGAGTGCCCCTCCGGTGACTGCGAGCGTGTCGCGTAGCAAGCCTGAAACTCGGTTGCGAGTGGCGGGGATGCCGGGATCGAATCAATACCTGGCCCGTGTGCAGGCGAGGATCAGCGGATTCTGGACGGCGCCGCCCGTCGATATCTCAGGGAAGGCCTTGACCGTCACCGTGCGGTTCCGCTTGGAGCGCGATGGCCGGGTGGGGTCGGTCATCATCGAACAGTCGTCCGGCAACGATTATTATGATATGGCTGCGCAACGGGCCGTGCAGAGCGCGATTCCGTTGCCGCCCTTTCCGCCGGATTTGACGGATTCTTATTTTGATGCCCACTTTACTTTTGCCGTAGGCGAGGCTGCAGGATGAATCGTGTGATCATTGGTCTTATGATGGCCCTCTGTGTCGTGGTGGGAGCCGGTCTCTTCGGGATTCTGGATTCCCGCGCGACCGATGTGTTTCTGGAGGCAACCCGGCCGGACTTTCAAAAGATTCCCATTGGAGTGTTCGGCTTTCAGAACGGCGGCGGCCCTGAATGGCTCGGGGGCCGGATCGAGGAAGTGCTGAAGGCGGATCTTCAACGGTCCTTGGTCTTTTCGCTGGTCGATTTACCTGCCATCGGGGTGAAGGCGCGTGAGGTGTCGACCACTGACAAGGCGATCTTTAAGCAGGCGGCAGAGAACGGCGTCTCCGTCCTGGTCTGGGGGAAGTCGGGCCAGAAAAACGGCAGCAAAGACAATGAACTGTTGATGGACGGCTTCGTCTACGACAGCGGCAGCGATGAAGTCGTCGGTGGAAAGCGTTATGTGGGTTCGACCTCGGTCGTGCGGTTGATGGCGCATCGGTTTGCCGATGAATTGGTGTTTCGTTATACCGGAGAGCCGGGCATCGCCAGGACCAAAATTGTGTATGTCGCGGAGCATGGCAATGCCCGTGAGTTGTTCGTGATGGACTACGACGGCTATGAGCCCAAGCAGATTACGGCGGACGGCTTTCTGAATCTGATGCCGCGCTGGTCGCCCGATCGCCGGTTCATTGTGTTCACGGCCTATCGGAGCCGGAATACCCAGGACATCGATATCCTGGAACTGGCGACCGGCAAACGGTGGACGCTGGTCTCAATGGCGGGGCTGAACATTACTCCCGCCTTGTCGCCCGATGGAAATTTTCTGGCATTTGCCAGCAGTCAGGACGGCAATTCCGAGATTTATAAACTCGATACGCGTACCAAGACGCCGCAGCGGCTGACAGTGAATCAGGGGGGCGATCTCTCGCCGACCTGGTCGCCCACCGGCCGTGAGATTGCGTTTACGTCCGACCGTGGCGGCGCTCCTCAAGTCTTCATCATGAGTGCGGACGGGTCCAACGTTCGCCGCCTGACCTATGAAGGCGATTACAATGCCGCTCCGGCCTGGTCGCCGCGCGGCAACTGGATTGCCTATGTCTGCCGGACTGCCCAGCGGTTGTACAAAATCTGTATTGTGTCACCCGACGGGCAGAAGCGGATTCAGGTGACGACGGGGCCCGGGATCGATGACTCGCCGTCCTGGTCGCCGGATGGTCGGCACATCACGTTCAGTGCGACCGTCGACGGCAAGAGCCACATCTATATGGTGGATACGGACGGGAAAGGGTTGGAACGCATCACGTTCGGTGGCACGCACAATAGTTCGCCGTCCTGGTCCCCGGCGCTGTAGGTACGATCATCAGGCAATACCCGAGTCTACGATATATTAACCATTCACCAATCCATGAGGAGTCACGATATGAGGATACCGGTAGCGACAATGGGCCTGACACTGACAGTCGGGATGCTGTTGGTCATGCAGGGTGGGTGTTCGAAGAAGTCTATTCAGTCGGGGGGGGACGCGCAGTCAACGGAGCGTGGCATGGCCAAGTCGGGCGGGCCTGCTCCGGCGCCACTCGCTTCAACCGGGGGGATGGATGCTCCCAGTGCGACATTCCCGGACCTGTCTCTCTCCAGCAAGCCGGATGATTTGGAAACCGGCGGATTGCGCGGGTTCGATTCGGTGTCGGGTGGAAAAGCCCCGTCCGAAGAACGCCTGGGCGGCGGGGGCACGATGTTGGCCAAGGTCGAGCCGTCGGAGAGCACGGCGCGTCAGATCGAGGACATTCGCCGCGAGCAAGCCAAGGAACAGGCGGCATCCGCAGAAGCCGGATTGCGCGACGTGTTCTTTGGTTATGACAGCTGGACCATCACCGAAGAGGGTCGGCAATTCTTGACGCAGGATGCGCAGTGGATCAAGGCGAATGCGGGTGCACTCGTGAAGATCGAAGGCCATTGCGACGAACGCGGCACGCTGGCCTACAATCTGGTGCTGGGCGAAAAGCGCGCCAAGGCTGTGCGGAACTATCTGGTTGAACTCGGTGTGGGCGCCAACCGGTTGGCAGTGGTGTCCTACGGCAAGGAACGGCCATTCTGCAATGAGCGCAATGAAAGCTGCTATCAGCAGAACCGTCGCGGCCACGTGGTCGTGCGGTCGAAATAACTGTTCCGATCAGGGATGATGTGACATGATTCTCCGGAGCAATGCCGGTTAAGGGAGACCTGTCATGGACAGTGGATGGCCATATCGAAGTGAAATGGTAACGCACCCATCATTCGGGCGCCTCGGAGCGGTCGGCGGCAAAGCTGCGCCGGCCCGACTCGGTGTGCTCGTGCTGGTCGCGTCTGGGTTGGCCCTGTTGTCGGGATGTGTGGCGCAGCAGGCCGACCTGAAGCAGACGGAGCGTGAACTGCAGCGCCGAATCAAGCAGCAGACGGAGGAGCAGGCTCAGACCAGGGCTCGTCAAAACCAGGAAATCGTGTCTTTGCGCGAGCAGGACATCCCGTCCCTGCGCGGCGATGTCGATAAGGCCATACACCGAACCCAGAGTCTGGAAGCGCGGCAGGACGACTTGCTGGCGAAGCTGGCCTCTCAGGACTCGAAGGTCAATCAACGACTCGGTGAAGGCGAGAAACGCTCCGCTGAAGAAAGTAAGCGATTGGGTTGGGTCGAAAAGCAGCTGGTCGATCAGGATGCCTTGCTGAAGGGGGAGCGCGACCGGAATCGGGCCGAACTGGCGGGGGTCACGTCGCGATTGGATCAAGTCACCGCCCATATCGATGCCATTCAAAAGAATGTGCTGGATGCGATGCAAAAGACCACGACAGTGTTCGCTCAAAAGGTCGACACCCGTCTGGAGGAACAGCAGAAAGCGTTGCACGGTCTTGAGGCGCGGTCCCAGAACGTCGCGCACCTCGATGCACAGAACAAGAGCTTGGCGGACCAGATCTCCAAGTTCAACCAGGCGCTGGTGGATTTTAGACAGGCGTTGGGAAGCCTGGGTGAGCGCGCGGTGCAGCAGGATCAAGCCGTGAAGCATCTGGCCGCGTCGCTGGAACAAGACACGGTGGCGTTGAATAAACGAACGGATGCGTTGACCGCCAAAATTGAGGCGGACAACAGGGTGACGGGGGAGCATTTGAACGAAGTGAACCGGAGCGTGTCTTCGGTGGCGAAGGCGTTGGAAAATGCCGGCGGAAAATTCGTGTCCCGTGAGGATGACCATGAGCGCCGCATTGACGAAACGACCCGTGAACTGACCCATGTGCAGGCGCAAATCCAGACTCTCGACAAGAATTTGGAGAATCAACATACGTTCTTGAAGCAAGTGGAGCAGCATCTGTCGGCCTTGCGCGTGAGCGGGTCGCAACGGGCCGAGCAGGTGCCGGCCGCGGCCGAAGTCGCGCCGCTTGCGCAGACGCAGGCGATGCCGCCGCCGGAAGCGGTTCCGCCGCCCGTGCCATCCCCTGTTCCGTCGAGCGGCTCGATCTCCCACTCCGAAAATCGTAGCGCCGCCCTGATGGCGGATCGCGAGTCGTACGAGCGGACGCTGACCCGGTTTAAGGACGGTGATTTGGAGGGCGCGCGCCAGGGCTTCGCGGAATTTCTCCTGCAACATCCCCACTCGGATCTGGCTCCCAATGCGCGGTTCTGGCTGGGCGAGTCCTATTACGGAAAGAAGGATTTTTCGCGTGCCATCGATGCCTACGATCAAGTGCAGTTGAATCATCCCGCCAGCGAAAAAGTGCCGGCTGCGCTGCTGAAGAAGGGCTATGCCTATCTGGCGCTCAAAGATCGAAAGAAAGCCGCCTCGGCGCTCAAGCAGGTCATCGACCTGTATCCAAAATCTCCGGAAGCCAATAAGGCGATGGACAAACTGAATCAACTAAAGGAGTTGCACTAACGATGAAGCTCCGATTCGTGGAGGCATTGCAGGTAGGGGCGGGGCTGACCTGCGGACTGGTGTTGGCAGGGTGCGCGAAACACGCCGATTTCCTGGAGATCCGGGATCAGGTCTCGATCATCGCCCGGACGCAGGATCAGGAACAGAAGCGATTCGAGGCGATGCAGCGTCGACTGGAGTCGCTCGAACGCGTTCGGGAGCCGGAGGGCGGGAAGCTGCGGCTCGACGATGCGTTGGCCCGTCTTCAGAAGCTCGAGGGACGTCTGGCCAAGATTGAAGAAACTCAACTGGCCCAAGCGGCCTCTATTCGATCGGACCTTGCGCTTGCCGAAGCCAATCGTCAGGCGCGTGTCTCGAAGCCGTCGGGGCCCATTGAGCCGGCGACCATCATGCCAGGGGTGCCGTCCATTACGCCGACCTCGGCCTTCAATCTCGCCTATAACGACTACCTCAACGGCAAGTTCGATCTCGCGGTGAGCGGATTTCAGCGGTTCATCAAGGATTTCCCCTCGACCTCGCTGACGCCGAACGCGCACTATTGGCTCGGAGAATCGTACTACGGCCAGAAGGATTATATTCGGGCGATGCAGTCGTTCGAGCACGTGGTGAACGAGTATGCAGGCAATGAAAAGGTGCCTGCCGCGCTTTTCAAGCTGGGCTTGTCTGCCGCGGAAACCGGCGACACTGCAAAATCGCGCAAATATCTGAAGCGGGTCATCGAGGAATATTCGACGTCGGATGAAGCCAAGCTCGCGAAAGCGAAAATGGCCGAAATTCGATGACCTTGGGCCTGCTGCACGGTCCTCTCTCCATCTACTCATCCCCGGTTCGAACCTCAGGGAGCGTTTCTTCCCATGGACATAGCGAGTAGTGTGGGAAAGATTCAGGTTTTGGCAAGCGATGTCATCGGCCGCATTGCGGCAGGGGAGGTAGTCGAGCGTCCGGCTGCGGTCGTAAAAGAGCTTGTTGAAAACAGCCTGGACGCCGGCAGCAGCACGATCACCATCGAGGTCAAAGACGGGGGCCTCGGACTGATTCGTGTCACCGACGACGGCGAGGGCATGTCCCGCCGCGATGCCTCTCTCGCGTTTGAGCGGCACGCCACCAGTAAGTTACAGTCGGATCAGCAGCTTGGCGCCATTCGCACCATGGGCTTTCGCGGGGAGGCGTTGCCCAGCATCGCAGCCGTATCGAAAGTCCGGCTCACGACACTGTCCAGGCAGGAACAGGTGGGCACGCAGCTCTGGCTCACGGCGGGGACCATCACGCGGGTCGAGGATGCCGCGGCGATTCCCGGGACATCCATCGAGGTCTCGGAGCTCTTCTACAATACGCCCGCCCGTCGGAAATTTCTTAAATCGACCACGACAGAGTTTTCCCATATCAGCCATGTGGTGCAACAGGCTGCGTTAGCGTCGCCGCAGGTGCACGTGCGGTTGATTCATAACGGCTATGAGGTCTTCGCGCTGCCGGTCGTGTCTTCGCCTCGCGATCGTGTGCTGCAGGTGTATCGCGCCGCATTCGGTGACCGTGCGCTGGCCGTCGATGTTCAGCAGCACGGCCTGTGCCTGAAGGGCTTCATCATCGATCCGGTGCGGGCCCGCGCCGGGCGGACGCCGCAGGAACTCTTCGTCAATCGCAGGCCGATCAAAAACAGCACCGTGCAACATGCGGTTGTGGATGGCTACAGTTCGTTTCTCGCCAAGGGCCATGCTCCGCTGTTCGTGCTCTTCCTCGATGTCGAGCCCCAGCGGGTCGATGTCAACGTACATCCGACTAAACGAGAGGTCCGGTTTGCCGATAACGAGCAGATCCACCAGCTGGTTCGTTCTGCTGTGCGCCATACCCTTGGTCGCGCCCACGTCGAATCGTCGCTGGCGGGGGCCGCTCACGCGCATCCGGACGGTAATGGGGTATCGAATGCTGCGACTCCCGTCGAGGAAACCGGCGTCGGGCCGGCAACCCTGTCATATCCATCATTCGCACGCGTGAACGTGCCTGTTCAGCCGACTCCCTCAGCTGAGAGCCAAACCTCGTTTGTCGGGGAGGGGGCCACTCCTTATCAATCGGACGAGGCCGTGGAGATTGTTCCGCTCGGCCAGATGCACCGCACCTATGTGATTGCGCAAGCGGGCGACGAACTCCAGGTGATCGATCAACATACGGCCCACGAGCGGGTCTTATTTGAGCGACTATTGCGAGCCTGGCAGGGCAAGAGCTTGCCGTCCCAGCCGCTGCTGTTGCCGGAACCGTTGGAGTTGCCCGTTCAACAAGCCCTCATTCTTCAGCGCCATCTGGCGGAACTGGAACGACTCGGGCTGCTCATCGAACCATTCGGGCCCTCCTCCTTCTTAATCCGCAGTCTGCCGCTGATGTTGGGCCATCCTGACCTGGCCGCGCTGGTTCAAGATTTGATTGACGATCTTGAGCAGTGGGATTCGATTTCCTCGCTGGATACGAAGGTGAAGCCCATCCTTGCATCATTGGCTTGCCACGGAGCTGTTCGGGCGGGCCGGGCGATGGCGCTTCCCGAGATCAGGCAACTGGCGCAGGATTGGGTGGCCGAGGGGTCGATCATGACCTGTCCGCACGGCCGCCGCGTGGCGTTCCGTCTCTCGGGCGACGAACTGGCTCGTCTGTTCGATCGTGCCTAGGAAAAGGGAGTCCGGGGATGGTGCGACTGTCGGAATCGCAGCGAGCGTCGCGGCCCCTGGTGCTGCTGGTCGGGCCGACGGCGGTGGGAAAGAGCGAGATCGGCCTTCGGCTGGCGCATGCGCTGGATACGGATGTGCTGACGGCAGATTCGCGCCAGGTCTATCGCGGGATGGACATTGCGACCGACAAGCCGACGCCGGAGCAGCGACAGGGCGTGCCGCATCGCCTCATCGATCTGGTCGACCCCGACGAGCCGTTTAACGCCGGGCAGTATCGCCGGCTGGCGCTGCAGGAAGTTCAGCGGCTGTATGGCGCCGGCCGGTTGCCGTTGATCGTCGGTGGCACAGGACTGTACGTTCGGACGCTGATGCATGGATTGTGCGATGCCCCGCGCGCGGATCAGGCCTATCGAGCGTCCTTGTTGCAGGAGGCCCGCGCGCAGGGCGGCTATTTCTTGCACGGTGAATTGACGCGTGTCGATCCCGAATCGGCCGCGCGGCTCCATCCCCACGACGAAGTCAAAATCGTGCGGGCGCTCGAAGTTCATCATCTGTCCGGACAGCGTCTGTCGGATGTGCAGCGGCAGCATCGTTTCGCCGAGCAGGAGTTTTCGGTGCTCCTCATCGGTCTGAATCGGGATCGCGCGCAGCTCTACCGCCGAATCGACGACCGGGTCGAGTCGATGTTTGCGCGAGGCGTGGTGGAGGAAACCGAACGGCTTCTGGCCGACGGGTATGGGCGGGAGTTGGGTGCGATGAAGGGGCTGGGGTATCAGCAGGTTGCCGGCTATCTGGCCGGCGAATACGACCGGGCTGAGGCGCTCCGCCTGTTGAAGCGTGATACCAGACATTTCGCCAAGCGTCAGTTGACATGGTTTCGGAAGGAGCCCGGCTTGCGCTGGTGTGAGCTCACTGAGCAGGATTGTTCGGAGGATGTGGCCGGGCGTCTGCTGGAGATGATTCGTTCGTTTGTACAGGATCTAGCACCTCGACGGCCGGCCGGGATGCCGTGTCCGTCGCTTATCATGGAACAGGAATCGACCGCATGACTGAATCAAAGAAGGCCGGGCAGGCCGCAATCGGTATTATCGGTGGCAGTGGGTTGTACGACATTGAAGGACTGGAGCGAGTTCGGGAGGTGCGCGTTCGAACCCCGTTCGGTGCGCCGTCAGATGCCATTCGGGTCGGGGTGTTGGGGGGCATCCGGGTTGCGTTTCTCTCCCGGCATGGGCGGGGGCACCGGCTCAGTCCCAGCAGCATCAACTATCGCGCCAATATCTATGCGTTGAAATCGCTCGGGGTGACACAAGTGATTTCGGTCAGCGCCGTCGGCAGCATGAAGGAATCCATCCGTCCCGGCGACGTGGTGTTGCCGGATCAGTTCATCGATCTGACGAAACGCAGAGTGTCGACGTTTTTCGACGAGGGCATGGTGGCGCATGTCGGGTTCGGTGAGCCGGTCTGTTCGTCGGTGGCGGATGTGTTGGAGCAGGCAGGGCGAGCCGTGGGGGCGCGGCTTCAACGCGGCGGTACCTACGTGTGTATGGAAGGCCCCCAGTTTTCTACCAAGGCGGAGTCCCGGTTGTATCGCCAGTGGGGGGTGGATGTCATCGGCATGACCAACATGCCGGAAGCCAAACTGGCCCGCGAAGCAGAACTTTGTTACGCGACCGTTGCGCTCGCGACGGATTATGACTGCTGGCATGACACCGAAGAGGCCGTCACGGTCGAGGCCATTCTGGCCACGCTGCATAAGAATGTCGCGCTGGCTAAACAACTGTTGAAGGCGGCGGTGCCCAAGTTGGCGCCGGACCGGACTTGTGTCTGTCATCAGGCGCTTCGGACCGCCGTCGTGACTGTGCCGGATTGCATCTCTGCCACGGCGAAGCGACGGCTCAACTTATTGATTGCTCCCTCGGTGCGGACGCGGAAAGGAAAACGGTGAGGCATGGGTAAATTATTGGTCGTGGGATCGGTGGCGCTGGATACTGTCAAAACGCCGTTCGGTGAGGTCACCGAAGTGCTCGGGGGATCGGCGACGTACTTTTCGACGGCCGCGAGTTACTTCACCTCGGTCGATCTAATTGCGGTCGTCGGGGAAGATTTTCCGGAGCAACACGTGGCGTTCCTGAAGAGCCGGAAGATCGATCTGACGGGATTGGAACGGCGACCGGGTGCCACGTTCCGCTGGAAAGGGGCCTACTCGCACCAATTGAACGAAGCGCAGACGCTCGATACCCGCTTGAACGTGTTTGAGACGTTTCGCCCCAAGATTCCCGCTCAGTACAGTTCGCCGGATGTCCTCTTTCTGGGCAACATCGACCCGAATCTGCAGCTGGATGTCTTGCAGCAGGTGAAACGTCCTGCGCTGGTCGCCTGCGACACGATGAACTTCTGGATCAACGGCAAGCGTGACGCACTCTGGAATGTGCTGCAACACATCGACATTCTCATCATCAACGACGGCGAGGCGCGGGCCCTGGGAGAGGACACGAATCTCGTCAAGGTCGCCAAGAAGATTCTCGCGCGAGGCCCCAAGCACTTGATCGTCAAACGCGGTGAATATGGCGTCTTGATGTTCAACGACAAGCAAGTCTTCGGGGCGCCGGCGTTCCCGCTGGACGATGTGAGAGATCCTACCGGTGCGGGCGACACGTTTGCCGGAGGATTCCTCGGTTATCTGGCCGCGACGGGAAACCGCTCCCCCGAGGCGATGCGCCAAGCCATCATCTTCGGCAGCGTCATGGCCTCGTTTACAGTAGAAGCCTTTAGCCTTGACCGATTGAGGATCCTGGATTACAAAGAGATTGAGGCGCGTTTCAAAGAATTCAAGCGTCTCACTCACTTTGAGGACATTGAGGTATGATGACAACTCGCCGCGAGCAGGATCGCGCCGCGTACACCGTTTGTATCGACACAAGGTCACGCTGGTTGGTGTTGCTGCTGGGCTTGTGTGTGCTGAGCGGGTGCGCCAACGAAGAGAACCTGCGCAAGTCGAAAGGGTTCTATCAGGAAGGGGTCGCCCGGCTCAGTTCCGATCAACAGCAGGCCTATGTGTCGTTTCAGAAGGCGGTGAAGCTCAACTCCGACAATAAGGAAGCGCACTACGGCTTGGGACATATTTACTCCTCGCAGGGGCGGTTCAAGCTGGCCGAGGAATCTTTCCGTGAGGCGATTCGTATCGACGGTGATTATGCCGAGGCGAACACCTACCTCGGGCAGGTGCTGGCCAATCAGGATCGATGGAAAGAAGCCATTGCGGCGTATCGACAGGCGCTCAGTAATCCGCTCTATCCGACACCGGATCTGGCACGCTTCCACTTGGGGAAAGCCTTGATGCACGAAGGCGATCTACAGGGGGCCATGGAAGTGTTGGAAGACGCGACGACCGTCACGCCGCCGAACGTCCCTCCCGCCATGCTTCAGTTGGAGTTGGCGCGCGTGTATCACAAACTCGGATTCGATGTGCGGGCGCGTGAGGCTCTCGCAAAGGTCTCAAACTTAGACAAGGGCGGAGAACAGACAGCTGCGGCGCAGGAACTCCTCGGTCAGCTCAAACCATAGGCGGATATCATGGAATCAGTGGGTGAATTTTTTCGGCAGGTGCGTGAGACGAAAGGCCTGACGGTCGATGAGGTGGCCTCGAAGACCAGGATTCGCACGGATTTCGTCAAAGCGCTCGAAGAGGGAAATTTCGCCAAGTTGCCAGACCAAGTCTTCGCGCGCGGCTTTGTGCGCTCCTATGCGCGATCGTTGGGGCTCGATGAAGAAGATGCCATCCATCGGTTTGTGCAGTCCGCCGGTGCATTCTATGAAAAACAGGGTGAGCGGGAACGGCTGAGGCAGCGGCAGGTAGAAGAGGAGCGGCGCCGCAAAGCCAACCGTAAAGCCGTGGGGATTGCGATCGCCGTGGCGATTGCGACGCTGGTGTTTTTGCTCAGTCGAGAACAGTCCTCTACCTTGGTCAGGCGCTCCGGATCGGACCAGCCGCCCACCAGTAAGAAAAGTGCGCCGTTTGCCAAGGATGCACGCGAGGCGCCGCGCCAGGGCTTGGAACTTCCGCCTCCCATCGCGCCGCCGGTGACGAAACCGGCTGGACCCGCGGCGGTTCCCCCCAAGCCTGCGCAGGAAAAAGTAGCCGCTGCAGTGCCGCCTCCTCCCGCTCCTCCGGTCAAACCGATGCCGGTTCAGCCGGAACAGGTGGCCGCTCAACCTTCCTCCTTCGCCGGATCCGATGGTCCTCTGGCAGGGCTGTCTGTTGATGGTCCCGCCGGGCCAGAAGGTCCGCTCGTGCTCGATCTTGATGCCACCGAGTTGAGTTGGGTCGTGGTGCAGGTCGATTCCGGTAGTCCTCAGGAGGCGTTGCTGCGTCCTGGTGAAAAGGCTCAATGGAAGGCGCAGGATCAGTTTACGGTGACACTCGGCAATGCCGGAGGCGTTCGCGCGGAATTAAACGGCAAGCCGCAAAAGCCATTCGGCCCGAGCGGAAAGGTTGTGCGTGATGTCGTGCTCAAGCGTTGAGCGGTGTGGTCGGGTGGAGTTTCGTTCCCGGCTGCCGGTTTGAGTGCTTGTGGTCCTCCCCCTCGCGGTTTCTTCTCCCCACCATAGTGGTCGCCGGTCGACTCCTCCGGTTCCGTTCGCACGCACGAATGGGGCGCGCAGGGGATCTCTGGGGCGCAAAGGTGTCACGGTTGAATTGTGGTACGTACCTGCCCGTGACCTGAACATTCAGAATAGCCACAATTTCAGCCTCTTTTCCCACTTCTTCTCCTGGCACGCCCCTTGAGTTCCCCCTAGGTCGGCAGAGGCGGAGAGAGGGCAACGAGGGCCGCCCGTTCCCTTGACAAGACAGAAAACGCGTTGCTATAGTTCGCCTGTTTTGTCGCCCTTATCATCGGCTTTTTGCCACGCTGTTCCTGATAAGCGAGTCGGTGTTCACGCGGTGGGTTCAACACAAAGGAGGAGTTCTGATGGGGTATTTTTCTAAGTTGGTTGGAGTGTGTGCGGCCGTCACCTTATTGTCTGTGGCGGTGGTGGGAGCCGAGGAAAAGGATCCGTTGAAGCCCCGTGTTGCACCGGATCAAATGGCGGATGCGAAGGCGATGAAGAACCCGGTTGCCTCAACCCCGGAAAGCATTGCCAAGGGCAAGGCACTGTATGAGGGCAAAGGCACCTGCTTCAATTGCCATGGGAAAGAAGGAAAAGGCGACGGCCCTGCCGGCGCGATCCTCAACCCGAGCCCGCGTAACTTCACCAACTGCAAGTTCCACAAGAAACGGAAAGACGGCGAGCTGTTCTGGGTGATCAAGAACGGCAGCGCAGGCACCGGTATGGTGTCCCTGATCCCTGCGGCCATCAACGAAGAAGAAGCCTGGACGATCATCAACTATGAGCGCAGCTTCTGCAAAGGCGGGGAAGAGTAGTCGAACGTTTCGGCCGATCGGCTGAATCGATGGGGGCGTCGAGGGTATCCTCGACGCCCCCTTTCTTTTATGTGGGAAGTGCCCGTTTGCGAATCCGTGTAGGGAACGGGCGAGGAGGGACGGCGCCACTCCCTCCTGGATGTAGCGATAGGTTGTTGGTATTCGGGCGAGGCAGTTGGCAGGAATTGAATGGTGCTTCAGGGCTTGTCGATCGCGGGAATCGTCGGTGGTCTTGTAAGTACCACGTCCATCCCCTTGTCGGGGGCTCGTAGTGCAGGGAACACTTGCGGCTGTTGTTCCTGCTTGAAGGTATTGCGAGCTGCCGTCGGGACCTTTCGGTTAAGGTAATCCGTGACCTCGCCGATCGTCACCTCTCCGTTCCGATTGAGATCCGCTTCACCACGAAGGCCTCGCAAGAGGTAATAGGTGAACAAACCATGGCGCAACGTATCGGACTCCAGGCTCTTTCCGAAACCCCTGGTGCCGATCAGGTGTAGCACCTTTCCGCTCGTTCCCGTCCATTTCGGCGCCGCGACCTTCGATCGCCCCTCAGCGCCGTTTTTGAGCACGGTCCCGTCGAATACGAACAGGACTTGCTTCGCCTTCAATCGTTCCAGTGCCGCCTCCAGATCTTTAAGCGGATACAGGCGGGAGGTTGATCCCAGGGAGCCATCGTAGGGAATCAGAAAGGTGTCTCCGGTCGGCGAGACGACAGCCTGCCCGGCGAAGTACACCGTGACGAGGGAGTCCTGCGTGAGTTTTGACGGAAGCCAATCGAGCAACGCTTCCTCAATATCGGGGCGTAAGGCGCTCCAGTCTTGCAACAACCGCACATTATTCTTGGGCAACCCCCCCAGCGCCTGTAAATAGGTTGCGACCATTTCGGCATCCAGGGCGGCGTATTTGCGCGAGTCGATGTGCTGCTCGCGATAGCTGCTGATGCCGATGGACAACAGATAGTCGCCGGATCGCTGCCCCCCGGTCGTCGGAGCGGGAACTTGGTCCACATCGTCGGTAGTGATGCCGGTCGGCCGTACCGAGGCCGGCAGCGTCTGAGGGGCGGGAACGGGTTGTCCGGATCCGCTTGCCAGGGAGACCTGAAATTCCGCCTGCTGCGGGTTCAGCGATTGCGGCAGGGTGGCGATGAACTCGATGGACTTGGAGCCGCCTGCCTCGATGGTGCCCGTGGATAATTTCGTCGCCGGGAATTGTGCGATCAACGCCGGTGGGCCGGCGAGCTGAACAGTCATGGGCTGCACCGCTTGGGAACCGGTGTTGACGATGTCGACCCGTACGCGGATCCGTTCGCCGCCTTCGAGAAGTAAGTTGCTGTTTTCATCGAGAAGCGTGGCTTTAAATGACAGGGGGGATGCCATCGTGGTGGTCGAGTTGGCAGGGACGATGCCGGCTGGTTTCTGGGCGGGCTCGGTAGGCACGACGGAAGCGGGTGGGGCCGCGGCCGTTGCCGCATGTGTGGGGTCCAACAGTACACGTGCTTCCTGCATGAACTGCGTGGCCAGCACGGTGGACGCGTCCTGAAGCAGGGGATCAACGATGTAGTCACAGCGTTGCTGGGTGAGCTCAAGCTGCAGCCGCTCCTTGCGTGTGGATTGCAAGGGCCGCTCGGCCAGTGGTGCGCCGGCTGCATCGAAGAACTCTGCGAGGGCATCCAGGCTGAGTTCGGCGGGGGCACGGTCATAGAGCGCATCGGGTTGAATCTTAAATCGAGGGTCCAGCATGCGTATCCGCACCGTCACGTCCGGTTTTCCGGCGCTGTCATGACTACCGGGAAGCACCACGGCGCGAAACGTCTGATGGGCGGCTTGTATCAGCATGTCTTCTACGGTCGGACCGATAGAAAACGGCCGGATCCGGCCGCAGCCGTCGATGTATTCGGTCTTGGCGGCAGACAGCGACGGGTCAACGTCCAGGTGAACCGTGAGAGGGACCGGCGGGCCGAGATCCGGCAGCGTCTGCCGGGAAAAACGGGATTTGATACTGTCGCAGCCTGCGGACGTCAGCACAGGGATTAAGAGCATTCCAAGAATGAGTGCGCGGTGCGTCTTCAAGCCGAGGCCTCCTCTACGCCGTATTTTGAAGCAGGAACGGTACAGGAAAGGAGGGGGCATTGCAACCGAATGCCGGTGCGGCTTGCGACGCGTACAGGCCTCGTTTATTCTACCGCCGCCTGTGTGTTGGATCATGACCGGAAGGGACGCGAATTCATCGTGTTGGTGTTGGGCCTTTCCAATATGAGAGATGCGGCGGCGGCGCTCGTTTCTGAGGGTCGCATTGTGGCGGCGGCGGAAGAGGAGCGGTTCGTTCGTCGGAAGCACGTGACGGCGCTGCCGGTGCAGGCGATGCGGTATTGCCTGCATGAGGCTGGAGTCGCACTTCGCGATGTCGAAGCCATTGCCGTCCCTTGGAAATATTGGCAGGTCGGGCGGCGCGCGTGGCTCGCCCTGACGGCGATGATACGGTCCCCGCAACTGTTTCGAGTGAAGGGGACTCGCTCATTGGAGCGAGTCAGCCGGGAGTGGCTGGAACTGTTCCGACTGCGGGAGGAACTGACGAGGCGCGTGGATGCGGGCGCAATCCAACCGGTCTTTCTCGATCACCATGTGTGCCACGCTGCCAGTTCGTTTCTCGTGTCGCCCTTCGAGCGGTCGGCGATTCTCGTGGTGGATGGCGCGTCTGAAGCCGATACCACCCTGATGGCGACAGGTGAAGGGAGTCGGATCACCGTGCTGGATCGCACTCCGCTTCCCCATTCGCTCGGGCAGTTCTATGCGGCGATGACGGCCTTTCTTGGGTTTCGCCCCGACCAGGACGAATACATTGTGATGGGCCTGGCGTCCTCCGGGGAGCCGACGTTTGCTCCCGTCTTGCGTCAGAACATTGTGCGGCTGCTGTCCCGAGGTCGATTTGAAGTGAACGTCCGACTGCTTGATTTTCATCTCGCCAGGGCCGGCTTCTTTGTGGAGGGATTCATTCGCCTGTTCGGCGCGTCGCGGCGTTCGACGGATGCAATCACCCAACGGCACCGCGATCTGGCTGCCAGTGCCCAGGTGGTTCTGGAGGAAACGCTGTTGCATCTCGGCCGCCACTTGCGCTCCCTCACGCGGGCTGAGTCGCTCTGTCTGGCAGGCGGGGTTGCCTATAACTGTGTGGCCAATGGTCGGCTGCGCGCCGAACTCGGGTTTAAGGAGGTCTATGTGCCGCCGGCCGCCGGCGATTCGGGGGCGGCGCTCGGGGCAGCCCTGTGGTGGACGGCGAGGCGTGGAGGGACCACGACAAGACCGCGGTTGCCCGATGCCTACTTGGGGCCGCAATTCGACGAGGCCGCTTGTCGAGCGGCGTTGTCGCAAGCGGGGCTGGTGGCCGAGTCCCTGACGGATGATCAGTTGTACGAGCGGGTCGCAGCAGAGCTGACACGAGGGCGCCTCGTCTTCTGGTACCAAGGTCGAATGGAGTGGGGGCCTCGCGCGCTCGGCAATCGCAGTCTGTTGGCGGATCCGCGGCGGGAAGACATGCGGGAGTTGATCAACAGTAAAGTAAAATGCCGGGAGGCATTTCGACCCTTCGCCCCCTCGGTGCTGGCTGATCGGGCGCAGGAATTTTTTGAGCTGCCGGCACCATCGCCCTACATGCAGTTCACTGTGCGGGTGAAGGCCTCGGCGAAAGGAATCCTTCCGGCCGTCACGCACGTCGATGGAACGGCCCGGGTTCAGACGGTGACGCGTGAGGCCAATCCGCGGTTCTATGATCTTCTCGCAACCTTCGGGCGACTCACAGGCGTTCCGGTGCTGCTCAATACGTCGTTCAATGTGCAAGAGCCGATCGTCTGTACGCCCGAAGATGCGGTGCGCTGCTTCCAGCGGACTCAGGTGGAGTGGTTAGTCCTCGGCAATCTACTGGTGGGCAGATCATCTCCACCGGCCATCCCGAATCATGCCTGCTGAACCGGTTCGTTGTTCAGATCCGTCCCCTCATCGCCTGATCGTGCTCTTGCTCGATTGTCTTCTGGTCGGCTTCATTCTGAATCTCACGCTGCAGCCGCTGGTAGAGCCGGACCTGGGATGGCATCTGCGCGCCGGGCTGGATTTGGTCGCCCAGGGCTGGCGGTTGCCGGAGACCGATCCCTACTCCCACACCATGCCGGATTGGCATTGGATCGAGCATGCCTGGTTGACCGATGGTCTGCTGGCGGTGATCTACCGTGTGATGGACCCGTCGGGTGGTCTGGGTCTGATCCTGTTCTTTGGTGGCGTGACGGCGCTCGCCTGGTGGGTGGCAGCCTCGCAGGCCAGAGTGCACCGGACGTATCGCTTGGCGGCCATGGTGGCGAGCCTTTGGGGGGCATTACCCTTTCTTGGCGCGCGCACGCAACTGGTCAGTCTGCTCGGCGTCGCGATTCTGTTGTGGGGATGGCGCCGCGTTCAGGCTGGACAGCGGACATGGGTCTGGGGACTGCCCCCGTTGTTCCTGCTGTGGGCGAACCTGCATGGCGGGTTTACGGCGGGACTTTTTCTGTCGGGTGTGCTGTTGGGCCTCTCCTTCATGATGACGATATGCGCCGGACGGCCGGCGGTCGCGGCGTCGCTCGATGAGCCGGTCCTCAGTTGGGACGATCTTCGCCGCTGTGCGCTGGCGCTGGGCATTGCGGTGGCAGTCACCTTCCTGAATCCTTATGGATGGCGTCTCTACCAGGAGATTTATGAGTCCCTGACCGATCGGTTCATGATTGAGACGTTACGGGAATGGCAGCCGGTGTCTTTCCAGGGGTGGGCGGGGAAGGCCTACGGGATGTATCTGGCCGGGTTGGCGTGCTTGATGGCCGGATGGTATCGCCGGGTGGAGCCGGTTCGATGGGCCCTGCTGTTGCTCATGTTGGGGTTGTCGCTACGGCATTGGCGGAACGTCACGCTGTTCCTGATTGTGAGCCTCCCGCTGGTGGCAGAGTTGCTCGCGCTTGCGGTGGCCTCGTGCGTTCGGTGGGTACCGATTCTGAGGACGCACGCTGCGACGGCTCTGCTCCTGCTGACCATTGGGACGGCCGGTGCCCTCTCTGCGTTGGGGAGCGAACATCTGGAGCATGTCTGGTTATCGGGGAAGTCGCCTGACGTGTATCTGGAACAGACGGAATATCCGATTGAAGCGGCGCGATGGATCCGGAGCCATCGGCAGGATGTGGGAACCAGGCTCTATAACGACTACGGATACGGCGGGTTTCTGCTCTGGCACCTTCCCAGTGAGAAAATATTCATCGATGGTCGTATGCCGGCCTGGCGAATCGGCGACCGGCGCATCTTTCAGGATTATGCAGACCTGAATCGTGAGGACGCACCAGGTTTGGCGGTGCTGGATCGTTACGCCGTCGATTGGGGGCTGATCCAGCGGGGCAGCGCGCTCGCGCTGGCCTTGGAGGCGGACCATGCCTGGAGGACGATCTATGCCGATGCCAAGGTGGTGATCGTGCGACGGAAGGGGTGATCGGTTGGATGGGTCTGCTAAAAATGGGTGGGTTCGACGGAAGCTAAGGCTGGTTCGCCGGTGCTCGGTGCGGGACGAAGACGGGGCTCGTAGAGCCCTTGCGCGTCACGTTTCCGGATGGCCAGGAGTTCTTGCAGCATGACGAGTCCGTCGCGCCAGGGGCGGACTTTCGATCCCGGCTGGTCGATCCAATTGATCGGGACTTCCGCAAGCCGGTAGCCGCGCTGTCGCGCGACGTAGAGCAGCTCCAGGTCGAACGCATACCCGTCGACACAGGCGACCGAAAATAAGTCTTGAGCGATCGATCGACGAAACAGCTTGAATCCGCATTGAGTATCGGCGATATCGCGAAGACCCAGGCGCTGCACGATGTTGTTGAAGACGGTTCCCAGCAGGCTTCGATGCCACCGTGCCTGGACGGTGAACGTGGGATCTTGGGACGCCAGCGCCCGTGATCCGATGGCGAGATCCGCTCCTGCCAGAAGCGCCGATTCCAGCCGTGCCAGTTCTTCGATCGGTGCGGCCCCATCCGCGTCCGCAAACAATTGATACGTGCCCCGTGCGGCCTGCATGCCACGGCGGACGGCCGCGCCCTTGCCGATGTTGCCGGTCAACCGAATGAGTCGCACGTGCGGGCAGCGATGGGCCACCGACTCGACGGCCTGCGCGGTCTGGTCGTGGCTGCCGTCATCGACGACGAGGACTTCATAGGTCCGGCCGCGCTGATCCAGGTATGCAATGACTCGTTCCAGGCAGAGTGGAAGACGGCGCGCCTCGTTATAGGCCGGTATGATGATCGAAAGAGAAGGCGTCTGAGTCGAGCACGGTGTCACGTTGGGACAGCCTCGTGTCGGAGTGTGACGGGACCCCTTCGCCTGCTGAAGGCGAAAGGTGGCCCACCGTATCTGACCGAGGGGCGAAATGCAAGCCGTGGGTGCCGGGTCTTGACAGCGCCATCGACCGGGGGTGATCGTAATCCCATAGACTGTAGGTGCCCAGGCGTAGCTCTCTGGTCAGGAGGTTGCGATGAGGCGGAAACAGTACAGGTTTATGTGGTTGGTCGGGGCGCTGTTGCTTGCCGGGTGTGCCGTGGCAACTCCGCCCAGCCGGTTGAGTCAGTATGTCTCTCCGGTCGCGGCGGACGAATCAACAAGCCCCGGGCTGCCGGTGCAACGCCCGCTTCGAACCGCGCTGGTGATGCTAGCCGATCGATCGGCTCCGGAGGCTGCCCCGGGCTTGCCTGAAGAAGCTCAGGCAAGGCTGGCTGAGACGCTCAGCGGGCAGGTCAATCGGGGCTTCCCTATCGCCATTGAACGGGTCGTGAATCTCGGTGAGTTAGCGGCGGGGGCGCCACCGCCGAATTGGACTGACGTTGCCCGTCAGCAGAGTGTGGACTATGTCCTGGTCGTGGTTCTCTCGAGCACGGAGCAGGAGTACCCCGCCTCCCTGTTTCTCGGCTGGACGACGCACCGGCAGCCTGGGTTCCGTCGCGACAATTGGTCCCTCGCGGAAGCAGCCTTTTTGGATGGACGAACAGGCCGGCAGCTTCTCCAGGCGGAGGGGCGAGCCATGGCGACGTTGGACAGCCCCACCGCGCCTGGGATTTCGCAATGGTATCCGGTGATTTATCTGCGGCCGCAGGATCCGGAGCGGCGCATCTGGCCGCCGTCCTATGAAGGCGCCCCCGTGACGCTGCGTGTGGTGTCGATGGAGCAGGCGGCGAAGCGATTGGCCGGAAATCTGCAGCGTGCCTGGGTCGAACAGCGAGACCTGGAGTTGGCCGCCATGTCCAGGCCATGACTACCGTTCCTCAGAGAAACCGGCCCTGCGTTTTCCTCTTTGAAGGCGATTCTGTGATTAGTGTAGAATGATTCGTTCACGATGGCGCGGAGGATGGTCCCTCATTTTCAGGCTTCCAGAGGAGTACACATGACGTATCGACATCGGCGCAGGAAAGTGCTGTCCGTGCTGGCAGGGATCCCCATGATTGCTGCCACGCTCTTAGTCGGCGGAATGCAGCCCGGGTCTCAGGCTCAGGCAGCGGGTGTCCCCCCGGCGTTTGCGCAGGGATTCTCAGAAATCGTCAAGGCGGTCACGCCTGCGGTCGTCAACATCGCGGTCACCGGTGGAGGGGAGGGTCGTCGCGAAGGCCGTCGCCAGCTTCCTCCCGGAGGACCGTTCGGTGGCCCGCCTCCTGGTCCCGGTGATGAGCCGCCCGGCATGGAGCCGCCAGGTGGTCCCGGTGGACCTCCCGGACCTCCGGGTGGTGGTCCCCATCGCCCCGAGCAGAGCGCCGGATCCGGTGTGATCCTCGATGCGAACGGGTATATCGTCACGAATAACCACGTGGTCGAAGGCGCGACCCAAATCACCGTGACCCTGTCGGACCGTCGTGAATTTCCAGCCAAGATCATCGGAACCGATCCGAAGACGGATTTGGCCATCATCAAGATCGAAGCCAAAGATCTCGAGTCCATGAAGTGGGCCGATTATGATGAACTGCAGGTCGGTGACGTGGTGCTCGCGGTGGGCAGCCCGTTCGGGCTGAGTTCCACCGTGACCTTGGGCATTATCAGTGCCCTGGGACGCGGGAACGTGGGCATTGCCGATTACGAAGACTTTATTCAGACCGACGCGGCCATCAATCCGGGGAATTCCGGCGGTGCCTTGGTCAATATGCAGGGCAAGTTGATCGGCATTAACACGGCGATCTTCTCCCGCACCGGCGGATCCGAGGGCATCGGCTTTGCCATTCCGAGCAGCATCGCGACCGATATCGTGGAGAGTTTGACGAAGACCGGCAAAGTGGTGCGCGGCTGGATGGGCGTGGCCATTCAGGAAATTACCCCGGCGCTGGCGAAATCCTTTAAGTTGCCGGAGCAGCGCAAAGGCGTGCTCATCAGCGACGTGAACGAGAATGGGCCCTCTCATTCGGCCGGCATGCGGCGCGGCGATGTGGTCATTGCATTCAACGGCAAAGAGGTACAGAGCGTCAGCCAATTGCGGAACCTGGTGGCGCGCATGAGCGTCGGGAAAGACGCCGACATCAAGATTTTGCGCGAAGGGAAAGAGCAGATCTTGAAGGTCAAGGTGGCTGAGCGGCCGTCGGACGAAGTGCTTGCCAAGAGGGAGCCGGGTCCTGCCGCGCCTCAGACCGAGACCGTCAAGCCGCCGGACAATGTCTTGGCGTCCTTGCGCGTTCAGATGCTTGATGCCGCGATGCAGAGCCAGCTGAATATTCCCGCCAAAACCAGCGGCGTGGTGGTCAGTTCGGTTGAGGCCGGCAGCGCCGCCGAGTCTGCAGGGTTGCAGCGTGGCGATGTGATTCAAGAGGTCAACCACGAAGTGGTCAAGAGCCTTGAGGATTACCAAAAGGCATCGGCCAAGGTGAAGAAAGACGAAATGGTTGTGCTCTTGCTGAGTCGGCAGGGGAACAATCTGTTCGTAGCCGTCAACCCGAAATAGACAGCAACCAGCGGACAGCTTTCAGCTATCAGGCCAATTCCGGCTGATGGCTGAAGGCCTCCTGCTGAAAGCGATTGTGAATGGCTGACGGGTTCAAGTTTCAAGAGTGGCTGCAAGATACGGTCTTTAAGCCGCTTGAAGATAAAAAAATGCCGGTCTTGGAGCACCTGGTGGAGCTCCAAGTCCGGCTGACCCGTGCGGTCATTGTGACGGCGATTATCTTTGTCGGCACGTTTTTTTATGCCGATATGCTGGTGAAGTGGATCCGGGTACCGCTCCAGAATATGTTCGTTCCCGGATCTCTTTCCTGGATCCCCACCGATCTTCCCACCGTCCCCTTCGTTTTTCTCGCACCGGCTGAAGCGCTGTGGCAGAACGTCAAGGTGGCCGGCCTCTTTGCCCTGGTGTTGGGGACTCCGTATATTCTCATCGAGTTCTGGCATTTTGTGGTGCCGGGTCTGCACGCGCAGGAGCGGCGATTCGTCGGTCCGTTTGTGATCCTGAGTACGCTGGCGTTCTACCTGGGCTTGTTGTTCTCGTTTTTCTTCGTGCTCCCCTTTGCTCTGAACTTTTTGATTTCGTATGGCGTGAATGCGGGCTTCATTCCGCAACTGTCGATTGCGCAATATGTCGGATTCGCGCTGTGGTTCCTTCTGGTCTTCGGTCTCATTTTTGAAGTGCCGTTGGTGATTACCCTGCTGGCCAAACTTGGCTGGGTGGACGCCCCACTGCTGAAACGATATCGCAAGTGGGCCTTCCTCGCGGCGTTTATCTTCGCCGCGATTCTGACGCCGACGCCGGACCCCTTCAATCAGTGCCTGATGGCGCTGCCGATGTACATTTTTTATGAGGTCGGAATCGTGAGTGCCGGAATCTTCAACAAGAAGAAGGCGGGCGCTCCCGAAGAGGCGCTTGTGCCGGCGGTCGCCACGGCGAGCCCCGGTCCCGGAAAGCCGGGACCGTCCATGCCGTCCGGCGGCGGTGATAGTGAATATGTCGGTGTGCCGACTGGTCGTCGAGGGTAACGCAGGGCAGGAATCAGCAACGTGACGAACGCACCTGTTCGTCCCACGCATCATGATATACGCTTTATGAGGAGTCTAGGATGCCACGCGAGTTAAACGTCATTTCACAGCCCGGTTCCAGCAGCGGCGGAGATGCCTGCACCTATATGTGGGCCTGCGCCATTTGCGACGAGAATGAAACCTGTCAGAAAGACAAGGAAGGCCACAGCCGGTGGCTCGTCGCGAAACGCATGGAACGGATCGAATACAAGGTCCTGGTCATGAGCAACAAGGGTGGAGTGGGGAAAAGCACCTGCACCACCAACCTGGCGGTCAGCCTCGCGCTCAAAGGCTGGCATGTCGGGATTTGCGACATGGACATTCATGGTCCCAACATTCCCAAGATGGTCGGGGCGGAAGGACAGAAGCTGAAGATCAGTACGTCCGGGGGAATCATTCCGTTTCAAGCCTACAACATGAAGATCGCGTCGATGTCGTTCCTGTTGCAGAACTCCGATGATCCGATCATCTGGCGCGATGCCTATAAGTATGAATTCATCAATCAGCTGTTGGGAGGGGTGGAATGGCAGGATCTCAATTTCCTGTTGATCGATCTTCCCCCCGGCACCGGCAATGAGTCGGTGACGACCATCGATCTCTTGGGCGGTGTCAGCGGAGCCGTGATCATTACGACGCCGCAAGAAGTCGCGCTGTTGGATTCTCGCAAATCGGTGACCTTCTGCAAAGACAGCGAAGTGCCGATCATCGGCATCGTGGAGAACATGAGCGGCTTGGAATGCCCCCATTGCCACAAGGAAGTGAATGTCTTCCGTAAGGGCGGCGGCGAAGCCTCGGCTTTGGACATGGGCGTTCCCTTCCTGGGGCGGATTCCGTTAGACCCTGATGTCGTGACGCAGAGTGATGCCGGTGAGCCGTTTGCGCTCTTTAATTCCGATTCGGCGACCGCGCAGGCCTATCATGATATCGCCAACCAGGTCGAAACCTTCTGCAAGAAGAGCGGATCGCTGGTCAAGCTGGCGCCACGTCAACAACATTGATGGGACGGTGACGCGTGAAAGCTCCCGATGCGACAACCGGATTGACTCCGCTCCAAGAAGCTCAGCGCATTGTGCTGGACGCCGCCACTCCGCTGGGGCTTGAAAAGATCTCGATTCTGGATACCCTGGGGCGCGTGCTCGGTGAGGATATCATTGCCGAACGCCATAATCCGCCGTGGGACAATTCCGCGATGGACGGATTCGCGGTGCGGGCGGAGGATATTCAGCAGGAGCATGCGATCTCCAAGCCGGTCACGTTGACGGTGATCGAGGATGTGCCGGCCGGAAAGATGCCCACCAAATCCGTGGGGCGGGGCCAAGCCATCCGGATCATGACCGGCGCGCCGATTCCAAAGGGCGCGGATACCGTACTCAAGGTCGAGGACACGGAACATACGCCCGATTCGGTGCGCGTCTTCAAGCCGGAACCCCGTGGCTCCAATATCAGGCCGCAGGGTGAGGATGTGAAAAAGGGCGATTGCATCATTCCTAAGGGCACACCAATCCGTTCCGGCGAAGCGGGAATGCTGGCCATCCTGGCCAAATCTTTCGTGTTGGTCTATCAGCGGCCGCGTGTCGCGATCTTATCGACCGGCGATGAGTTAGCCGACCTGGATGAGCGCTTCAGCGAAGAGAAAATCATCAACTCGAACAGCTACGGGATTGCCGCTGCAGTGCAGGAAGCCGGCGGCGTGCCGATTCTACTGGGGATCGCGCGGGACACGCCGGCCGCATTGAAAGAAAAGATTTCGCACGGATTGAATGCCGATATTCTGGTGCTCTCAGGCGGCGTGTCGATGGGGGACTACGACTTCACGAAAGCCGTCTTCCGGGATTTAGGCGCCGAGATGAATTTCTGGAAGCTGGCGATCCGCCCAGGCCAGCCCCTCGCATTCGGGAAGATTCAAGGCAAACTGGCGTTCGGGTTACCGGGAAATCCCGTCTCCTCGATGGTGACCTTCGAACAATTGGTTCGGCCTGCCATGCTGAAACTGGCCGGGGCGCGAGGATATGGGCGTCCGCTGCTTGAAGCGGTGTTTCAGGAGAAGTTTTCGAAGCGAACCGATCGTCGTCATTTTCTCCGCGGGGTGTTGTGGCGGGAAGACGGGGTCTTCAAAGTCCGGACGACAGGCGATCAGGGGTCAGGCATTCTCACCTCCATGGTGAAAGCCAATTGTCTGATCGACATTCCCGTCGAGGTGGAACGGATCAATCCCGGCGACTCAGTCACCGTACAGCTTCTCAGTGGATCGGCATGGCTGGAGCAAGCGGCCCCGATGGCATCGACCGGTCATCGTCCTGCCTGTTGTTGAGCCGCGAAAGGAACATGGTCATGTCCGTGCCGATTTTATCTTTTGTCGGACGATCCAATAGCGGCAAGACGACGCTGATCGAGCGTGTTATCCCGGAGCTGGTCAGGGCGGGATATAAGGTGGCGACCGTCAAACATGCCGGGCATGGATTCGATCTGGATACCGAAGGAAAAGACAGCTGGCGGCACAAACAAGCCGGGGCGAGCAGTGTGGTCATCATTTCCAAGAGCAGCCTCGCCATGTTCGCCGATGTGTCGGACCATATGAACGTCGAGGATGTTCGTGAACGATATCTGGATCCGTCCTACGACTTGATCCTCGCTGAAGGCTGGCGGAGCGAAGGGTATCCCAAGATCGTGGTGGTCCGCGACCAGATCGGCGAGGTGCCGGTTTCGCAGGACGGTCTACTGGCTGTGGTGTCCAACAAGCCGGTCGAGACCTCGGTCCCGCTCCTCGACCCCGACGATGTCGCCGGTGTCGCGGCATTGATCATCCGTCACTTTCCGAAACCCCAACGGGACGATGCGTAAATCCTCCGTCATTGTGCTCGGAGCGATCGTGGCCGGCGCAGTGGCTTTAGGGGGAGTTGCGGTTCCGCTGACCAACCACCCGAAATTTTGTGCCAGCTGTCACACTATCCGACCGGCCTATGAGCGCTGGCTGGAATCATCCCATAAAGAGGTGGAGTGTGTGGCGTGCCATGTCAGGCCCGGCGTGTCAGGTTGGTTGCAGGACAAGGCGTGGCATGGAACCAGGGATGTGGCGATCTATCTCTTCGGCAAACCGACCGAGCCCCACAATCTGCAAGCGCATGTCGATTCGGGCGTGTGTCTGAGTTGCCATCGGAACATCCTCAGGGTGTCGGAGATTGCGACTCGGGATCTGCCCGCACCTGTGAAAGATGTGGGATTGGTCATGAGCCATCGCAAGCATATGGACGCGTTCGGAAATCGAGGGCAGGGCGAGGGCTGCACGACCTGTCACGCAGCGGTCGTGCACGAACGGGCGATTAAAGGATATCCGATTGTAATTCCTCGCGGGCACGTGTCGGCGGATAGCCGGCCCTGGAAGCCTGAACATCCGGAAGGTTCCGTCCTGCACAAGCGGGCGCAGGCGGATTGCTTCCGCTGCCACGACAATAAAACCGAGTATGAAGGTAGAGTCCTGAGCCGGAAGTGCGAGACGTGCCATCTGCCTGAGAAACTCACAGAATTCTTATCGTTTTAATCCACGGGAATACTCGCTTCATGTCGCCCTCGGTCGTCGAAGTGCGCAATCTGACCAAACGCTTCGGCGGGTTCACGGCAGTGGACGGAATTTCGTTCGACATCGGCCGGGGTGAGATTCTCGGGCTGTTGGGCCCGAATGGCGCCGGAAAAACGACGACGTTTCAGATGATGCTGGGACTGGTCACGCCCAGTTCCGGCTCAATCCGGATGTTCGGACTCGACTTGCAGACCAATCGGGAGGCGATTCTTCAGCAGGTGAATTTTTCCTCCACGTACATCTCGTTGCCCTATTCTCTGACGGTGGAGGAAAATCTGAGCGTCGTCGCTCGGTTGTACGGGATGTCCAATATTGCCGGTCGCATCGACGAGATGGTGAAGAAGCTGGAGATGGGTGAGTGGCGGAGCAAGCTTACCCGCAAACTTTCGTCCGGGCAGATGACCAGGCTCACATTGGCCAAAGCGTTGCTCACGGAACCCAAGGTGCTGTTTCTCGATGAGCCCACGGCCAGCCTCGATCCGGACATCGCGCACAAAATCCGCGCCATCCTCCTGGAGGAACGGCAGGCCACCGGACTCAGCATTCTCTACACCTCCCACAACATGCGGGAGATGGAGGAAATGTCGGATCGTATCATCTTCCTGCAGCGGGGCAAAATCGTTGCAGAGGGCACGGCGAAGGACATTGTGGCCAGATTCGGACAGGCCGATCTGGAAGATGTGTTTCTCAAGTTAGCGCGCGAGCAGTAGCGTCAAATCGGGATCGCTTCTTGGTGGAAGGGAGTACGGGCAGTCATGCTTGACGCAGGAGTGTCGTTCGGAGTGGGCCTGCTCATCGGCGGGTTGGGCCTGATGTCGGGGTGGGGATTGTTGTGGCTCGTCGTCGGCGCCATCGGCCTGGTACGAGAGACGTGCGGATGGGCGATCTTCATGAGCAGCGTCAGCAGCACGGCCATTGCGGGGGTGTCGATGGCGGGAGTGCTCTGGACGGTGGATCCGGCGAGGTTAAGTAGTTCTTCGCTGCATGTCGGTCTGGCCGGGCTTCCGCTGGCGCTGCTTGTCGCCGGGTTCTGTCGTTTGGAGGATGGCCGGCGGATCGGTCCGGCGTTCCTGGAAGGCAGCCGCCTCATGGTGCATCAACTGCTTGGTGTGCATGAGGAGGGATGCGGGCATTGCCACGAGAAACCTGTTGAGGAGCCGCCCTGTCACCAGAAGCCCTGTTACGAGCAGTCCTGCCACGAGAAGCCTTGTGAAGGGAAGCCCTAGCTGCCGATGGCCTATCATCGTATTGCAGCCCTGGTGATTCGTCACCTGTATCTCTACCGTCGTAGTCTCCCGCGGGTGATGGAGATCATCTACTGGCCGTTTCTGGACCTGGTGGTCTGGGGATTCATCACCGTCTATCTAGCGACGTTTCAAGGGCAGATGCCGGCGGTGGTCACGTTCCTCCTCGGGGCGTTGATTCTCTGGGACGTGTTATTTCGCTCGCAGCAGGGTATTACCATTTCGTTTCTCGAAGAAATCTGGGCGCGTAATCTGATGAACCTCTTCGCCAGCCCGCTCACGCCGAGCGAATTTCTGGCGGCGACCATGGTGATGAGCCTGTTTAAAGTGACCGCGGTGTCGATGGTCATGTCGGTCTGCGCCTGGATGTTTTACGGGTACAACGTCTTTATCATCGGCCTCTGGCTGATCCCGTTCATCATGAATCTTGTGTTGACAGGCTGGATCATCGGTGTGTTCACAACGTCGCTGATCATGCGGTTTGGCCAGGAGGCGGAAGTGTTGGCCTGGAGCATGGTCTTTCTGTTTCAGCCGATCTCCTGCGTGTTTTATCCCATGGAGGTCCTGCCGTCCTGGCTGAGAGCCGTGGCCTCGATCAATCCGGCCGCGCATGTGTTTGAGGGCATGCGCGGTCTTCTGGCCACCCATGTGGCTCCCTTGAGCAGTCTGAGCCTGGCCAGCGGGTTGAATGTTGTGTATCTTGGAGCGGTCATCATGTGGTTTCATCACACCTTCAGTGTGTGCAAGGAGCGGGGATCCTTGGTGCGGGTCGGTGAGTAGGTGATAGACCGAACGGGAATGTGGGAGTAGTAGGATGAAGATCAAGTCAGGGCAAGTCAGACCGGCACTGCTGCCGGTGGGTCTCGAATCCTTTTCGTTTCATCAGACGCCGGTTCTCGTCATCGAGAGTTTTTGGTCCGCCGAGGAGCGGGCTCAGTTTCGACAGGCGATGAATCGTGCGAATTGGAATCAGTTGCAAGATTTGTCGTACGTGCGGCAGGACTTCCCCAATTCCGGGAACTGGGCGAAGGCCGAGATCGCCCAACCGCAAGGTCAACTCCTGCTGAGCCGGTTGGAGATGCCCTGCATTCAGCAGTATATCGAGTCGTTTCCGAACATCACCGGGCGTCATTTGGGGTTCAGCTATTACTCCTATGGTGCGGGTGACTGCCTTCTGACCCACGATGATACGGATCAAGGCCATCCGGTCGGTGGGAAGCCCGCTCCCCGTCGCCGCCTCGCCATGGTGAGTTATTTCCATGAAGAATGGGAATGCGATTGGGGCGGAGAGTTGATGATCTACTCGGCGACCGGCGAACCCAAAGACGGAAAGCCGGATCTGGCCATTACGCATTGCATCGCTCCCAAGCCGGGGGCATTGGTCATGTTTACCGTGCCGCGGTTCCATCGGGTGTGCCGGGTGGACCAAACGGCGGGAGACCATAAGCGCCTCTCGATTGCCGGCTGGTTCATGACCGAACATGCCTGATTGGCCTGCCGTCGGCCTTGCTCCGGGAACATCTGTTGGAGATTAAAATGAGACGGTGGGGTCGGCGGCCAGCGTGTCAATGACGAACGACGAAGCCCCTTTTCAGCCGTCGAGAATGGGAGAAGGGCTACAAGTGTCGATGGGCGGTCACGATGAGGACTTGGGCCGGTTTTCTGCTCGTGTTGCGCCAACAATGATGGATGTCAGAAGGAATGCAGGCGGCATCCCCTCGTTTGAGGCTGTACGTGTTTTCTTCCAATGTCAGTTCGACGGTACCCTGAAGCACGACTGCCAATTGTTCCGCGCGCCGTACATACGGACGTGATCCGCTGGCCCCACCCGACTCCAGTGTAATGACCATGGGCTCCAGCTGACTGTCTTCGCTGATTGGTCCGATCGCTTCGATTCTGGCCCGAGACCATTCGCTTTCCACTACCGGCCTGGCATCGGCGCGGATGACAGCCGCATGTGATGGACTGGTCGTTCTGAAAAATTCTCCGAGGGTTACGCCGAGCGCCGATGCGATCCGCTCGGTGGAGGCAATAGAGGGTGAGGCCTGCCGGAGTTCGACCTGGGAGATAAAACTGGGGGAGAAGCCGCATTTGTCCGCCAGGGTTCGGACAGAGAGGTAACGGCTTTTGCGGAGACGGCGGACGATGTCGCCGACATGCGTTTTTTTTCGGTCATCGGTTGCTTCGCTCTCCCGCGGGGCCTTCTTCTTAGATTTTTTCTCCACCTCGTCCTATCCTTTGGGTCCTGCCCAGGACTCGCGCGGTTGGTGTAGCACGTTTATGGGCCTGTCGCAAGACATCCGGAGAGGCAGAATCTTCTCGGCCCTATTCGCCTTCCTCACAACGGGGAAGCCTGTTGTCGCCATGGGACCGCCCTGCTGTGGCGCTGCAGGTTCTTATCCCGGTATATACGTGGTTCTCCACTCCAACAACGGCCGAACGACTCCCGGCCACCGACCGTGAAAATCTCCTCGCGCCGTATCGCCGGTCCCGCTGTCGTCCACACGAAATCCAATCGCCCGGGGAGCATGGAGGTGCATGCGAAAAGGATCTTCGGTCATCATCAGGGATGAGACCGACATCATTCCTTCGGCAAGCCAGTTTCCTGGAATTCTGGCCGTGGAAGTATAGCGACCCGTCGGGCGAGGGGTCCGCTGCCAGGCCTGGTCCCGGTCATGGGCAATAAAAACAAGGACATCTTCCTCATTGTAGAGATTGAAGACCGGCACAAAGATATGCCCGCCTTTCACGACGTCGAATTCCACTTCGAGATCAATCGGTTTTCGAATGTCGAATCGGTCCGTGATGATGCCGGACTCAGTCTGGACCCGCACGGCGCGCAAGCGAACGACGTCATTGCCCGGGGCCTGGGTTGGATCCGGCCATTCCACTGCGGGCTGGATGTGTCCGGCATGGAGGTAGTGATTCACCACCTCATGCGCCGGCCCTGCCTGCACGACCTCCCCCTTGTTCAGCAGAATCGCGCGGGCACACATCCGCGTGATGGCCGGCATGTCGTGGGAGACAAGGATCACCGTCCGCCCATGCTGCCCCACATCTTCCATCTTCCCCATGCACTTCTTTTGAAACCGGACGTCCCCGACCGCCAACACCTCATCGACGATCAGAATGTCCGGATCCATATGGGCCAGCACGGAGAACCCTAACCGGACATACATGCCGCTGGAATAATGTTTCACCGGCGTGTCGATGAACTGCTCCACTTCGGCAAACGCCACGATCTCGTCGAACTTGCGGGCGATCTCCTGCCGCTTCATGCCGAGAATCGCGCCGCTCATGAAGACGTTATCGCGACCGGTCAGTTCCGGATGAAAGCCCGTGCCCACTTCCAATAAGCCACAAAATCGGCCGTGGATGAGCGCACGGCCTTGGGTGGGTTCCGTCACCCGCGAGAGGATCTTGAGGAGTGTGCTTTTACCCGAGCCGTTGGTGCCGATGACTCCGAAGACTTCGCCTTTTTTGATTTCAAACGACACGTCGCGCAGCGCCCACAGCGTGTCAGGGGTCTGGGAGGACGCCGGCGGCCCACCGATGAGGCGGCGGAGCCCACGCGTCAAGGCGCCGGCCAGGGAGCCGTCTTGAGCATGCGTCGTCCCCAGGCGATAGCGCTTGGAGAGACCGGTGACGCTGACAGCGGTGTTGCTCATCTAAGGAAGGTCTGATTAATTCCCAATTTTGATCAGTCGGCGTCTAAAACACAGGGAATCTAACTCGTCGCTGTCTTGTTCTTCCAATTAATCAGACCTTCCCTAAATCAGATCGGCGAAGGTTCCTGTTGCTTCGTTCGTTGATCGACCCGTGGCGGCGGTATGGGTTAGCTGGCTCCCTTGCCGATCAGGAATTGCTTGAGTTCGCCGATATTCTTCATTTCGGCCAACTCATTGCCCTTGAACCGAACTCCGAACGCCTGTTCGATGCCGAACATCAGATTGATATGGGCCACGGAGTCCCAGCCTTCGATATCGGGTGCCGTCATCTCATTGGTCAACGTGAGGGTCTCATTGTCGAACACTTGGCGAAACACTTCTTCAAGTCGATCGTGCAGCTCCATTCATTCCCCCAACTCTCAGTGGTATCGTCACATGTCCATCATCATGTCGTCGCTGGGAAACCATCTTCCCATAACCCCTGTTCCGTGACGCTGCTTGAGGCAGCCGCAGCGGGAGGTCGATCTGCTCGTCGCGCAATGGTTCCGGAGGGTCATCGCGAAGCCTCAGGATTCAGCTCAAACGTCTCGAGTATCTGTACGGTGGGTGACGATTCGGGGCAAGTGATCCGTGCGACGATCGCAGCGGCGGCTCGTTCGACCTCCATCGCGCCCTGCCGTCCCACCGTGGTGTTGGTTTGATCCGTCAACAACTTCGGTGGTCTGACGATAAGGGTATGGACCTTCGGAGAGTGAACCGCCGCCCACTGCGCCAGGCCCTCGATCGCACATTTCGCAGTGACATAGTGGGGCCATTCCGCAGGACGATCTTTCACAAACGCCGAAGAGACAAGCACGTTCCAGCCCGAGCGTTCGGACAAGTCGTTGAGAAACGTGGCCATGGGCATACTGGCCAGCGCGACACTCTGCGCGAGGAAGGTCTGAAGCTGCGCGACCTTCTCCGGCACGAACGAGAGCGGGCGGATGGGCGGCGATGCATTGCCTATCAGCAGATCAAGCCCGCCGTATCGCTCGACAATTCTCTGCCGTAACGTTCGGCACCATTCGATCTCCGACGCATCCCCCTGAGCTAATTCGATGAGACGGGAGGCGTCTCCAAGGCTCGCCCGAATCTTTTCCGCCTCCGCCCTGCATTGATGGTAGTTCAGAAATACCGTGCAGCCCTGCGACGCCAGCGCCTGAGTGATTGCCGCACCGAGTCCACGGCTTCCACCGATGACTAACGCAACCTTCCCCTTCAGCCGGTCTGATCTCGGTAACAGATCTGTAAGCCGATGAAGGGAGGGCTGCGGAGAATCCTGTCGTACAAAAGCCCACATGCCGGCCGTCGCGCAACGGGTGTCGGTCGCGGAGAGCGTGCCTGCGCTGTGCAAGAGGTCAAATCGTTCGTCGAAGTCCTGAACCGTCACATCATAGGAAAGCGGAGTGTCCGGTGGTCTGTCTTCGGGATGAAAGGTGAGTTCCAATCGCCAGAAGACGGCACGTTTCCCGGGGAGTTCCATGCCGACGACAAAGCTGGCCCACAGCATCGCAGTGATCTGCATCGCGGTAATGCCTTTTTCGGAGAGTCTCCAGCGAGCGATCACCTCTGCCAGTTCGCTGGTTGCCGGCCCGTATAGGCCGGTGACGCGGGTGCCTGCCGGAAGGTCCTCCTTCTTTCGATCCTTTGCTTCCGTGAAGCAGGCCGCTTCCCGCACGTTCGTCGCGCTCACGTCTCCATGGCCCGACACAAAGAAGAACGTCGCCTTCAGCATCAGGCGTGTGGCGTCATAGAGTTTTACGCATGCCCGTTCTGCCGAGGTTTCGAGCGCCTCCAGGCGATAAGGTATGCCGACGGCGAGGGGATTGCGAAACTCGACCGAGAGGCGTTGCAGGAGCCGATCCTGGCGGTCGGTGAGATGGCCGAGGGCCGCCAGTACGCCGAGCATGCCGAATACCACCGGCTCACCGTAGGGTGTGGCTCGCGCATATTCTTCGGAGAGATGTAGGGGGTTTCGATCCCCGCTGGCTGCGCTGAACTGGGCGAGATCCTGCGGCGTGAAACACACTGTGCTCAAATGTGGCGGGGAGGCGCGAACCCCGGACGGCGATTCAGGAGGCGCCATCAGCGAGCTCCCAGGAGTCGACAGGTTTCACGAACGCATTGACGATCAGGCCTTTGGTCGTCAGGTCGTAGGTCCAGACTTCGGATCCTTCATTGTCCCCGACTCGCTCGAAGCCATGCTTGGCATAGGCGTCCGCTGCCATCGCATTCTTTTGCGTTGGAATGTAGGTGCCTCGAAGCGAGGTGCATCCAAGCTGCGCGGCGCGCCGACAGAGCTGTTCCAGCATGGTCGTCTCTACGGTCCGGCCGATGACCCGACAGCTCATGAGCCACGTGTCGATATCGAGGATGTCTCCCTGTTGTCGCGCGATCATCACACTGACCAGTCCATGGTCGGTGTAGCGATCACGCAACCGCAGCGCCAAATGGACATAACTCTTGTCCAGGACGAAGGCTTCCAATTGTGCCATGCCGTGACGCCGAGTGGTGAGATTGAATTGATTAGTTTTGCCGATAAGTTGGGTAATGCGCGGCAACTGCGATGCATCGAACGGCACCACGATGGCCTGCATCCGAAGGCTGCGGTAAAAATCTTCAATGGAACCGGCCGCCACTTCCAACTCCATGATCTGTGCTCGGGCTCGATATTGGTCGGTCCGCTCCGTGTCTTCGGCGGTCAATGAGCTCGTCTCGAGCAGGAGATAGTCCGCCAGCGTTCTGAGGTAATAGGAGGGGTCTTCCGGCAGCGGGATGACATCGACTTCGGGTAAGAACTTGCGCACGATCTCGCGTTCGACAGGGTTATCGTCGACGAAAACTAATGCATCCAAGCCGATTTGCAGCGTCTTGGCGATGGTGCGGATGTTGTCGGGCTTGGACTCCCAATTGGCAATGAAGAGGGCGATGTCCTGCAGCTTCAGTCGCATCTCCGGATGTGTTTCGAAGGGCTGTATGGCATCGGCGTGGTTATTCTTCGAGCAGACCGTCAGGATCACGCCTTTGCGTTTGAGCTTCAGCAGATACTCCTGAAATGCCACAAAGGCCTCACCGTCCGGCCCTTGCCCTAACTTGATGCCCGCTAATCCGTCTTCCGCAATGACACCGCCCCACAACGTATTGTCCAAATCCAGCACCAGACATTTACGGCTGAGCCCGAGATCCGACGCAATCACAGCCGCGGTATGTCTTCCGAGCAGGGGCAGGGCCTCCAGCGCAACGGCTTGTTTCGACACATTCCAATAGCGTGGATCGCACCATCGCTGTTTTCCAATGAGCGCCGAAAGACGCTCGCAATCTACCAGGGAGACGGTGTTCGCAGCCGCTTCCCCCAGCCTCGTATTGACGGCCTGCGTCATCATGTATCGAGATCCGGAAAGTCTGGTGGCCAGATGGCCTGTGGGCACCTCACAGGGCAGCGCAAAGTTATGTTGAACGATTCGGGCGCGGGAGCGTTCGGTCACCATCTGCCAGAGGCCGGTCCAGCGACTCACTTCTTGTCGAACGTCCTCTTCAGGGCGCTGACTGTATTCAGGAAGATGGAGGTCCCCCTCGTGAACCGCAAGGAGGACGATATTCGGGTTAAACGCATAGAGGGCGCTCTTGTGGTCGAGAATGTCCTGCTGGTATTGCCCGTACCGGCTTTCATACAGGTCGATGTGGATACCGAGTTTCCCCGCCGCAAGGCACAACATCGGGCCCAGTTGGGTTGTGGTATAGCTTCCGAGGAGCGCGACTTTGACCGACCTGACCGCCGGTCGCCGGGCCTTCTGTGCATTGCGTTGAAACGATGTCCAGCCTGCTTGCCAGGACGTAAAATCATCGCCTGCATCGACGATGGAAAGAGCCCATCGACAGGCCTCCGCATAGTTCGCCATCTGCTCGTAACATCGCGCAAGTTTGAGGCACAGCGCAGCCGATGGGGGAGCCGCCACACCCTCCAGATAGGCCTCGATCGCCTGTTCGACCTGCCCCTTCTTACGGAAGGCGTCGCCACGTGCCTCAGGCGTGAGAGCTGAAGCGGCGCATTGTGCCCGGGCAATATTCATGAGGGACGGCCTGTCATTTCTATACGCAGTACACTCGCCGGATAAGAGGCGGCTGTGGTTGAGTTAATCCCTGGACGGTGAATAGCGCTCGGTTTCTTCGTATTCATTCTCCGGCCGTAGGGCGTTATTTCTTGCGAGCTGCCTGATGAGCGGTCGGCAAATGTATGACCCGAGGCGCCTCGGCAAACACTCTTGCGCCGGCCGGAACATCCGACATCACCACCGCATTCGGGCCGATGACCGCATCGTCGCCGATTTTGACTCCGGCAAAGATCACCGCGCCGGGGCCCACTTCCACTCGTTGTCCAAGTTTCGGACCCTTGTGCAACGTCTTTTGTCCGCCATATCCCGCCCCGATTGTGGCGCCGTGGCGGATCAGGCAGTCATCTCCAATCTCGGATTTCCAATGAAAGACGATTCCGTGTTGGTGGACAAGCCAGAGTCTCCGGCCGATTGTGACCGTCAATGGAATTTCGATCCCGTAATGATTGCGCACATAGCGATACAGCACACGGTACACCGTGAGCAGTCCGGATTTGACAACGCCGCTGCGCCGATTCGCGAGCCAGGTGCCGAGGCGATGCACGGCGATCGCTCGAAATCCGGGCATCGTCCAGTCGCGGCTGTTCACGGTCCAGTCTTCAATGACCTGGTTTCGTAGTTCCTGTATGCCTCGATAGAACCTGACGAGTGTCCCCAGCATCGGCACCCCTGTCACGTGTATGAGTATGGATCGAACGGTCATGTGGCGCTGTCTCGTTTCTGGGGCTGCGCAGTGGAGGCGGCCGACGATTTCCGAGTGCGTTCATCGATCGTGCCTGCTGCCGATCGATGAGTTGTCGAATATTCCGCAAGCAGGGCACTAGGCGTCATAATCCTGTATCTGTGTTTGCGAGTGAGTAGGGGGAATGAGCGAGATCCAATTCCCTCTAGCTGCGGGCGGCCATTGAGCTTAATACGTAGGCGGTACCTCACCGCCGCATATTAGCATATGTCCAGTAATACTGGACAAGAAAAATCTGTTTGCGCGCGGCTAACGAGGGGGCATTCTCTGCGAGTTTCATTTTCTCCGGGCTTTTCTGATCCCACCGAGACGGTGTAACAAGTACCGGCTGTAGTCGGCTGCCGCTATCGCTGTCGCTGGTAATAGGATAACCGCTGCGATCTGCAATGAGGGATTTGCGCCGTACGTGAGAGGGGATTTTCCGCTCGGCACCGCGACTGTCGTGCCGTCGAGTGCCTGAGAGTCGGTTGGTCTTGTCGCGGTCCGACCGATGCCGGTCGAAGGTAGAACGGTAGATCGGCTCCATTTCATGGCTTGTTTGGCGGGGGGACGCATGGTACTATTCCGCGTCTCCCGCTGGGGCCTGGTGAGAGATGCGTTGAAATAGTTCAGGCCTGACTCGATGTTGCCTTGCCCGGGAATCTAATCGAAAGCCAGACCCAAGTCGCCCCGTTACCTAGCGTCTTCGGCCCGTCCTTTCCCTTTCTTTCCTTCGTTCAAGACAATGTCACTACCCAAGAGGAGGACCCACATGGGTTCTAAAATTTATGTTGGCGGGTTGCCCTATTCGGCAACCGAACAGCAGTTAAGCGATTTGTTCGCGGTGCACGGGGCAGTTGAATCGGCCCGTATCATCACGGACAAGTTTACCGGCCAATCGAGAGGTTTCGGATTCGTCGAAATGGCCTCTTCAGACGAGGCGCAGAAGGCGATTTCGGCTCTCAATGGGACGGACATGGGTGGCCGGACATTGACGGTCAATGAAGCGCGTCCTCAGGAGCCCCGTTCTGGCGGTGGACCTGGGCGGAGCGGCGGCGGGGGATTCAACGATCGCGGGGGCAAGCGCGATCGCTGGTAACGCCTAATTTCGTATCAGCTCGTGGGGCAGTCATCTTTCTGGTGGCTGCCCCTTTTTTGTGCCTTGGAGGCAGATGGTGATGCGGTGGCTGCTCAGTGCGAGGGATGACCGCTCGGAAGGGTGCATCGAGGAGTCGAAGGACCAGGTCGTCGAAATAGGTCACGGCATCGGCTTTCGTCCAGAGCCCGATCCGTCCGTTGGAAAACGTCTGGTCGCACACGTGAAAAAGCATGGCATCGTCATAGAGGGCTTTGAGCTCGCAGCCACGTTGTACGATGCGCAATTTGTGCCATCCGGTTGCAGAGACTGGGCGGTCGATCTGCTTGACGATCTGCTGTACTCCCTTCACGACACGGTAGAGGCGTATTTTTTGTTCGACCGAGCTGGCTCTCAATAAGTAGTAGTTGCGGTCATCTGTTGCATGCCACACAAGGCCGCCGCCGAAATCGGCTTTTCCCGCCACCGCTAAATACGACACTTCGACATCGATGTTGGTACTCTCGGTTCCTGCCATGAGGAGGAGCTTGTGCGCCTGATCCGTTCCTTTCGGCTGCAGTTGTGCGAGCACTTGGGAGGGGCTCTTCGCGCGGTCGGTGATGAGGATTTTCCAGTCGCCGGCTGGGCGGCCATCGAAGAGTGTGCCGATCACGAACGAACTGGGGAGCGTTCCCGGAGCGATCGAGTCAAAATCCCATTGCCTGGTGTGGGACGTCTCCCGATCTTCCTGCTCTGCCGGAAGAGATTGGCCGGGCCACAGAGTTATCCCGCACAGGACGGCCAGGATCCAGCCTCTCACGTGCGTGAATCTGCCGATGGCGCCCCCCGTGAAATGGTTGTGCATCGAAGTTCCCCGTCCGGGCGGAAGCGTTGAGGACTGTACACTAAATGGGTGGCGATCGGCGAGAGGAGAGTGAGACAGTTCAGGCAGGTCGACGATGACTCCCGGGTACGTATTCAGGCATATCCGCATCGGCGAACGAGGCGAGTGCTACGGCATCTCCAGTTCACGGAGCTTGGCTTCGGCCTGTTCCAGCCATCGCCGATTGGCGGGTGTGTCGAGTTCAAGGCGAAGGTACTGTCTCAATTCCTGGGCCGCTTCCATCCGCTGTCCCATGCCTGCCAGGGCATTGCCGAGGTTGAGGCGGATCTTTGCATCGTTGGGCCGCAGGTGCAGCGCGGTGCGGAACTCGCTGACGGCCGCTTCCGGCTGGCGTTTTTCCATCAGTCCCAGCCCTAAATTAAAGTGCGCGTTCACGTCGTTCGGTTGGAGGCTTGCGGCCGTGCGATATTCTGCGATGGCTCCATCGAGATCACCCATGGCTTTGAGCGTCACGCCGAGATTGTTGTGGGCGTTCACGTCGCTGGGGTTATGGCGTAAGACGGTTCTGAACTCCCCCACGGCGCCTTCCAGGTTTCCCATTTCTTTCAGCGCGACGCCCAGATCATTGTGGGTTTTCGGATCGTCGGGTTTGAGGCGCAGCGCTTCTTTGAATTCCACCATCGCTGCGTCGTTCCGCCCGACATCGAGCAGGGTATTCGCCAGGTTAAGGTGGGCGGCAAAGTAATTCGGTTGAAGCCGAAGTGCATGTTTGAATTCATCGATGGCTTGCCCCAGGTCGCCCTTGAAGACAAAGGCCACGCCGAGATCGTTGTGGCGCATCGCTTCTGCGTCGGTGTCTACCGGTTGTGTAATTTTGTCGGTGGCGGAAAGAATTTGCTCCTCTTCCATGCCGCTCTTGTCGGGCATGGCAGACTTAGCAGCCGGTTTTTCCGTCGGAGCTGCAATGGAATGCGTCGCGACCGGCACGGTCATTCCAAATATCGCAAGAATGAGGACAGGGTGAATCGGTCGGGCCAGGGTATGGCCGCGGACACCGTCTCGCATGGGAGGCTCCTTCCGAGAAGTCGCACGAAAAATATTACGAGTGGACGTGGCCGGTGTCTGGTCCGCCGCTCGATCGAGGGCACGGGAGTGCATCCTGTCAGATAGCCTTATCCGCGCAATAAATTCAAGTTGAAAGTCTCGGTTGCCGGTCGGATTTGCTGTCTGGGAAAAAAGGAGGAGACAGAAGGATCAGTGTGCGGCGGAACTGTTGGTCGAAGCGGAAGAGTTGCTGGTCGGCGTCTGCCATCCGCCGCCGAGGGCCTTGTAGAGGCCGACCATGTCGGTGAGACGGGCGCGTTCGGTTTGCGCAAGCTGTGTTTCTGCGGCCAGCATCGTTCGTTGGGCGTCGAGGACGTCAAGGTAATTGACCAATCCCTTGCGATAGCGTACCTCCGCCAGCCCGACGGCCGCCGTGGCTGCCGTCGACTGTTCACGCTGTCGTGCGAGTTGTTCCGTGCGTGAGTGTATCGACACCAGGAGGTCCGCCACTTCGCGGAAGGCGAGCAGAATCGTTTGTTGGTAGCCTTCCAACATTTGCTGATACCGGGATTCGGCCGCATCCAGCCTCGCGACGTTGGTCCCACCCAGGAAAATGGGGAGGGTGACCGATGGGCCAATACTGAAATTCGCGCTGTTTCCCGAGAACCAGTTTGCGAACTCGGCACTTTGTAGGCCTCCCTGCCCCGTGATGGACAGTGTGGGGAAGAAATAGGCCCGCGCTTGACCGATGCGGGCGTTGGCGGCCACGAGGGAGGCCTCCGCCTGCAGGATGTCGGGTCGCCGCTCCAACAATTGCGACGGGAGGCCGACGGGAATTTCCGGCTGTACGATGACCTTCCGCAACGATGTCGGGGCCAAGACTATGCTGCCCGGGGCCGATCCCGTCAGCACTTCCAACCGGTGTAATTCTACGGCGCGCAGACGCATCAGATCCGGGATCTGTCCCGCGCTTTCCGCGACGAGGACTTCCGTTCGTTTCACATCCAGATCGGAAGCCAGGCCCACCGATGCCCGCTTGGTGATGATGTCGAGTGAGTCCCGTCGGAGCGTGAGGGCGCGTTGGGCGATGTCAATTTGCTCATCCAACTCACGAATTCGAAAGTACGACTGCCCGACATCGCCGATCAAAGTGAGCGCGATCGCGCGGGCATCCTGTTCGATCGCCTGCGCATCTGCCGAGGCGGCTTCCATCCCGCGACGGATGCGACCCCAGACATCCAGCTCCCAGCGGAGGTCGGCTGCTCCGTTCCAGAGATCGAAACTGCTTCCGGGCTTGGCAAAGACCTGAGGGCCCGGTTGTTGGCCGGTGGCTAATCCCAATCCTGCGAGGGTGTTCTTCGATACGACGATATTGCTGTAGCTGCCTTGCACATTCAATTGTGGATAGAGGCCGGCGCCGGCTGTCATGACAGATGCCCGTCCCTCCATCACACGCGACACGGCGCGGCGGACGTCATGATTTTGTGCGAGTGCTCGTTCGATGAACTGGGTTAACTCCTGGCTGCGGAACGCGTGCCACCAGTCCGCTTCCGGAATTTTATCGGTCGCTCCGGCAGCCAAAGGGCCTGAGGCCATGCGTGTCCAGTCAGCCGGTGTCTCGACCGGTGGACGGCGGTAATCCTGGCCTTGCAGGCAACCGGCGGTCGGCAGCGACACCATAATCAGCAGGGCTGAAACCGCGAGTTGGCCGAGGGACGTGACTCGCTTCATTTGCTCGGTTCCTCAACGGGACGAGGCCCGCCCGCTGCCTGGGCCTGTGTTCCGGTGGCCGCGCGATTGATGAACACATCGACCTGCTGCCCGGCATAGATTGGAAACGTCGGCCGCTCGAAGCGGTAGATGATTTGAAGCACACGCGTGTCGACGCGTTCATTGTTGTCTCCGGTCAGAGATTTCTTGGGGACGATGTAGGGCTCGATGCGCATGAATGTCAGCGGAATGGCCTGGGCCGTGTTGCCTTTCAGGTAGGCGATACCGGGCTGATCGGGGGCCACCAGGGGAGCATTGATCTCATCGACCTCTGCGCGGACTTGCAACTGCTGCATGTCGCCCAGGAGCATGAGCGGCTCGACTGCTCCGGTCGTCAGGGCGAACTCACCGGCGCGAATATTGACCTGTAAGATCGTTGCGGCGCGCGGCGCCCGGACCGTCAGCCGCTCCAAGAGCATCTGTGTTTCATCGCGCTGGGCGATGACCTGTTTCAAGGCCGCCTCATAGCGACTCATGGCACGTTTCGCCATTTCCGAGGCGTACCAGGTGCGCTTGACATCGTCTTCGCTGACTGCCCGACTGTCCCGAACCGATTTCAACCGCTTGAGCTGCGTGTCGAGATCCCCGATGCGGTACTTCTGCTCTTCGATTTGGGCTTCCGCCGGTGGAATCGCGGCTTGGCGGGCTACCAGTTGTGCGCGGATGTCTCGATCATCCAGTTGAAGCAAGGGATTGCCCTCACGAACCCGGTCGCCAACCGCCACGAATACGTTCGTCACCAGTCCAGCGGTCGGGGGGCCGATGCGGACGTTTTCGTTGGCGGCTTCGATAATGCCGGTCGCGGCAACGGTCGTTTCATAGGGGGACCGGGGTGGTTCCACGACCGGTGTCGGCATGGGCTGGTTCTTGCCGGCGGTCAGAACGACCCAGGCGGCAAGCGCTGCGCCTGCGATGGCGAGCCAGACGCTGAAGCGGTTGAGGATGGTCATACGGTCCCCTCTTTCTGGATCGGGTGAATGCCCACAATGCGGCCGTCGGTCAACTCCGCCATGCGGTCACCGAACTGAAAAACGCGGCTGTCATGGGTGACGACGATGACGCAGCGGTCCGGGGCCCGCCCCACATCTCGAATCAACTCCATGATTTTCTGCCCATTGGGCCCATCCAGGGCGGCGGTCGGTTCATCGCACACCAGCAGTTGCGGCTCATTGACCAACGCCCGGGCAATAGCGACGCGTTGCTGCTGGCCGCCGGAGAGATTGCGTGGCAGAAACTCCGTCCGGTCGCCAAGCCCGACACGTTCCAGCATCAGCCGCCCTCGTGCGATCGCCTCGTTTTTACGAATGCCCTGAATCAAGAGTGGAATGGCGATGTTCTCCGCCGCCGTCAAGGCGGGCAGGAGATTAAACTGTTGATAGATGAACCCCATGGTTTGTCCGCGAAAACGAGTGCGTGTGCCGGGTGACATGTTGGTCAGCGAAGATCCCAATACGTCGAGATCGCCGGCATCGATATCCAGGATTCCGGCTATGGCCGAGAGCAGTGTGGTCTTTCCTCCCCCTGATTCTCCGACGAGCAGCAGCAGCTCGCCGAAATACACGTCGAGGTCGATGCCCTTGAGCACCGTGACGGTGGTGTCGCCGGACCCGAACGACTTGACGAGTCCTCGGACCTGCACGGCGATGGCCTGCCGGGCTCCGTTGCTTTCTTCCGTGCGCCCCTGTGACTGTGACGCACCATCCATGGCAGTCATCGAAACACAATCGCCGGTTCAAGCCGGGCCAGTTTGATGATGCTGATCAGCGCCGACAAGGCGCAGATCATGAGTAGAGCCACAAAGACCAACAGAAGCAGCGGCCAGGTTTCCAGGAACGGCAGCTGACCCTCTTGTGCGGTCAGGAGACCGAAGACGGTGGCGAGTCCGATGCCGACCCCGTATCCTGTGATCCCGACAGTGAAGGCTTGCAGGAGAATCATGCGCGCTAAAGTTGCGGTGGACGCGCCCATGGCTTTGAGCGCGCCGAACTGCCGCAGGTTTTCGACCGTAAAGAGATAGAACGTTTGCCCCGCGATAGCCATGCCGACCACGAACCCCAGAAAAATGGTGGTGCCGAAGTTGATTCCGATGCCGGTGTTCTTCAGCACCCAGCCGATCGTTTTCCATCCGAAGGCGTCGGCGGTGAAGGCGCCCAGTCCCGTGTGGTCGCGGATACGTTGGATCACCTCGTCCACCGGCGCGCCGTCTTTGGCTTTCGCGAGGACGTAGGAGAGGGTGCGGCGTTCCCGTGGCACATACCGCAACGCCCGTTCGTAAGTGGTGTAGACAACGGGAATGTTGGTGAAAGTTTTCTGCGTTTTGGCAATGGCCACGACGCGGGCCAGCTTGTCGTTGAGTTCGAACACCGTGCCGACCGTGATGACTGTTGGCCCACCCATGCGTTCGACGGCCCATTGATCGAGGGCCACGGCGTCAGGTTGCCGGAGATCTTCGAATCGTCCCTCCAGCACTTCCGCCGGGCGGCCGATCAAGGTGGCAGAGTCCAGGCCGGTCAAAGTGATTTGGTGATACTCGCCGTTCGCAAGCCTGGCCCGTAAGAGCCCCTTATACAGGGGAACAGCCCATTCCACACCGGGGATGCTGCGGACGCGATCGACCGTGGTGTCGGCGATCGGTTTGACTTCATCGACCTGCGCAATGCCGGGATCCGTCACCCAGATCGGCACGTTGAGATTGCTGATACTCGATTGGGACCAGATCATGAGCCCCCAAAAAATTGAGCCTTGTTGAACGATCAACATGACCGCGAAAGTGAGGCCGCACAGCAGCATGAGGTATTTCGCCCGATCGCCGAAGAGCATTCTGAGGGCGACGTAATTCATTCGTGCTCCTCCTGAGCAGTGTCGGTTGGGGCATGGGCCACCACGCGCGGCAATTGCGGAAGGCTCACTTGATCATGCCGGTGGAAAAAATAGGTGCAGATTTTGGCGACAGGACAGCCATGGTGCAGGGCGACAGTCCAGAAACGCCGTACATGTTGTCCGTTCGGTTGTTGGTCTTCGTCCATCAGCCGTAGAGGGCCTGGAAATGCATCGGTGAAGGTAATGCCTCTTGCGGCGAACCGCTCCGTAAGTCCTTCGGTCAGAAAGTCCAGAATTTCCCCGCACCAGGAGAACCGGCGCCCGTCTTTGCTGGCCTCGCCCGACGGGAGCAATTCTGCCTGTCGCGCGGCGACATAGGCCTCGATCTGATGGCTGACGGTTTCTGGTGTCAGCCTCGAAGCAACGTTCTTCATGGAGGAATGCTAGAGCAGGGGCGATGCCAGCGTGGAGAACGGGATCATTTAGGCGAGTAAGTCACTGAAAGGTCAGGCGAATGGAGGGTAAGCGCAAATCGTGACCGAAGTTGATCAGTAGGGGGAAGTGCCGAGAGTTCGGCAAGGCCTAGGGGTGCGTGCCCACATGCGGGCACTTACGAGGCATGTCGAGGGGGGCGGCTGATGTCCAGCTTCTTCATGCGGTGTTGGAGCGTGGACCGTTTCAGTCCCAATTTCTCCGCCGCTCCTTGCTTACCCGCCAGGATCCAATTAGTTCGAGACAGTGCTTCGACGATGTGGGCCCGTTCAGCTGCTGCGAGTGTGCGCGGCTCGAGGGCTGATTCTTCTCCGCGGCCCAATCCATCAAGTTCGTCCACCGTGATCGTCGAGCCTTGGCTCACGATGACGGCGCGCTCGATCACATGTTCCAGCTCCCGGACATTCCCGGGCCAGTCATAGCCGGACAGGGCGTTGAACGCCGCACTGTTCATGCGCGTGACTGGCTTCCGATGGCGCAAGCTGTACTTCTTCACAAAGTGGCGGGCCAGCAGCGGGATGTCCTCGCGGCGCTCGCGCAAGGTCGGAAGGCGAAGCGGGAAGACGTTGAGGCGATAGAAGAGGTCGGCGCGAAAGGAGCCCCGTTTGATGGCCTGATCCAGATCGACGTTGGTGGCGGCCAGCACGCGCACATCGACTCGAATAGTCTGGCTTCCACCGACCCGGTTGAATTCCTGGGCCTCCAGCACGCGCAGGAGTTTCATTTGTACATCGATGGGGAGTTCCCCCACTTCATCGAGGAAAATCGTGCCGCTGTGCGCCAGTTCAAAGCGTCCCAGTTTACGGGCGGTGGCGTTGGTGAAGGCACCCCGTTCGTGACCGAAGAGTTCGGACTCGATGAGCGTGGGCGGGAGCGCGGCGCAGTTCACGGTAATCAGCGCCTTGTGTTGGCGCGGCGAGAGCCGATGGATGGCTTGAGCTACCAGTTCCTTGCCTGTCCCGGTCTCCCCGGTAATGAGGACGGTCGAATCGGTCGGTGCCACTTGTTCAATGGCCCTGAGCGATTTCTGCAGCGCGGCGCTGTTGCCGATCAGGCTTTTCAGGTCGAGAGAGGCGCCCATCTCCTCACGCAGATAGACATTTTCCTGTTCCAGCTGATCCTTGAGCTGACGGATCTGGTCGTAGGCCGAGAGATTGGCGATGGCGTGCGACAAATGAAAGCCGATCTGTTCGGCCAGCGCCAGGTCGCGTTCGGAGAAGGCGTTCCGCCGTCTGCTGCCGATGGCCAGAAAGCCGTACGGCGCTCCCTGGACGAGCAGCGGGCAGAGCATGGCAGAGAACACGCCGAGCGACTCGAAATACATATGTTCCGCAAATCGTTCCTGGTTGTATCCGGTGAGCAGCAGGGGCTTTCCGGTGGCCAGGATTTCGGCCGGCGCCATCCGCTCGAAGGGAAATTGTTTCAGCGCCTCCTGGTCGACGGCGACGCCTTCACAGGACACGATCTCGAACCAGGGACGGTTGGGCGCACCGATGAACCTCACGAGGCCGGTCACGTCGTGGTGGATGACCTCACGGAGAATGGGCTGTATCGAGCTCAGAAGATTATCCAGGGTCATGGTGCCCAGTACGACCTGGCTGTTGATCGCAACTAAGGTGTCGCGTTCTTCGGCTGCCAAAACGGCGGTCAGGACCGGCGCAATATGAAGGCCGAGCATGTCGAGAAACACCCGGTCCGCTTCGGAAAATAGGCCGGGTCTTCCAGGCGAGACGGCTACAATAACAGCCAAGGTCTTGGCGGTGGCGCAGGGCCTGGATTCAGCCGGTATCCTGATCGGGGACACCAGGACCGAGGTGGCTTGGCAGGTTGTGGGGTCGATGGCCTGCGCCTCGGCCCAGGGCGAGGCACTCAAGTCGTGTGTGAAGATGGCCTGCCCGGCAAGCACGGCTGCTTCTTTGATGGTACCGGCGGCGGGCAACTGATCGATCGGATAGGCGGGCGACGCCGGTGTGCGGAGGTTTTCCGAGACGGGCGAGAAGGCCCCCGTGCTTTCACTATAGAGGTAGAGGCCGATGATCTCGCAGCCCAAGAGCGGTGCAAGTTCCTGTTGGAGGCGTTCATCGAACTGCCGAAGCGTTTTCGCTTGGAGCAGTGTGTTCAGAATGCGAAATTGATCTCGTGGGTCTGCGGTGGTGCCCATATGTGGGCACTCTAGCATGTCTCGGTTATCGATAGAAAGGCAGTCAGGGAAGAGGGGAAATGTTCAATGCGCAATTCTCAATGTTGAATTGAAAATTGAGAATTTGAACACTGAGCATTTGTCGTCAGTGCGCGCCTCGCGCCTTGAGCGCATCCAGGCGCGGTTTGTCGAGGGTGACGTAGATGGTTTTCTCCTGGGTGACGGTGACCGCTCCTGGCGCCTGGCCCTTGGCCTTCTTGACCCACTTACGTCGGGTGTAAATGACGTCACCCTTTCCGCTTTTTTTCAGATCGCTATACAACAGGGCGAGCGTGGCTGCGTCCCGTATCGTCTCAGGAGGCGGATCGGTGCCCTTCTCCAAGCGCACGACGACATGCGAGCCCGGTGTGCCGCGCGCATGCAGCCAGAGATCCTCGCTTTTGGCGAGGCCGAACGTAAGTTCGTCATTCTCACGGGCATTGCGCCCGACAAAGATCGGATGGCCGTCCGAAGAGATGAAGCGTCGAAACGGTCCCCGGCGTTCCTCGATGGCGGTTTGCTTCCGCTCTGGGCGAGATATTGTTGCTGGCGTGGTTCGTCGATCATGATTGGGCGCCTGCCAGGTTCCATTCTTGATGGTCTCCAATTCAGCTTGGAGCTGCTGCACGTCCGTCTCAATGGTTGCCACGCGTGGTGAAATTTCTCGTTGGGCGGACACGAATTTCCGATATTTAGCGAAGTACGCATCCATGTTGGCCTGTGGCCCCTTGGTGGGATCGAGCGGAATCGACAATTCCGGCAGTCGTTCATCGTAATAATCCACAACTGAGACGGCGGTCATTCCTTTCTTCAGTAAGCCGAGATTGGCTTTCAACAGTTCGCCGTATCGCGCGTAGGGTTCGTATCGTCCCGCCTGTTCGAGATCGCGACGGAGCCCTTCCATCCGACGCAGAAGCTTTTTGAGGGCTTTTCGTAGTGCCGCTTCGCGCTGTCGGACCTGGGCGAGGTGCGACAGCTCCGCTTCGCGCTCCCGATAAAGAGTTGCCAACCTGGAGGAGAGCGGGAAGGGATCAGAGTCGGTCGGCGGCGGAGTTTCCAGTGTGGGCGTGGCACCCTCGTTCTCTGAGGGGCGAGGCGCGGCGGCAGTTGGAGCCAGGTAGGCCTGGCCCACACGGTCTTTGTTGTGGCGAAGTGTGGCGAGCACTCGTCCTTCTCCATTCAGGAACAACAGGTCTGCGTTTCGACCGAACAGTTCCGCGATCAAGGTCACCGGCCCATCCCGGCTTGTCAGGTCCAGCCGAACGATTCGGTCGCCGGGGACATGTGTGATGCCGTCGATACGCGCGCCTTGTATGCGTGCCCGCAGCAGTTGGCAGAACGAGGGCGGGGTCGGCGGGTTGGGAAGGCTTTCGCGCACGAGGTGTATCCGTGCCGTTCCGTCGCGCAAGGAACAGAGCAATCGGCGAGTGTGGCCGGGCACACGAATCTCCAGCAACAGGCCGTCAGGGAGTGGTTGGGAGATTTTCTGGATCCAGCCGTCGGCCAGGGCCGGCGCCAGTTCCTGAACAATGGAACCAATTTCTGTCGCGCTGAGCGCCATTTTCGGTACGTTACTCCTGGTCCGCAGGGATAGATCTGACCCCTGATCCAACAGGGGGTAGATAGGTTTTCAGCGGAGTTAGTCGATTGTACCCATTTTTGTCCCATGAGACCAATTCGGTCACAGCCGAGTCAATTTGTCGTGAGAGGATCGGTTTTGGTGTGGTCGCATCTTGCGGCCAGGTGAAGAAATGGCCCGGTGCGATCAGTGGCATCCACATTGCTTCTTTTCAGGCCTGACGGTTGTTGAGTTGTTCACATGGGCACGAGGTTTTTCCGGACAGGACGGGAGATCTCACCAGCTGTCCGAAGGGAGGCGACTCATGACGTGCACGCGCTGTGATGGTTTGATGGTGACGGATGATTTGATCGATCTGCAGGAAAGTTATCACCCCATGCGGCTCAGTGCGCACCGGTGCCTGAGCTGCGGCAATGTGGTCGATACGCTGATCCAGCGCCATCGGATGGTGCAGAATTCTCATCTCCACCCTGTTCCGGCCTCGGCTCCCGAGAAGCCGTTCCTCTTTGATCTGATCAAGCTGACGGCGTAGGCCTTCCCCCGCGAAACCGGCGCCGGTTTCGCGGGGTTGTTCCGCCGACGCAGCAGCCTCGACGAATCGTCCTCCGCCAGGCTTGCCCGCTCTCCCGACAGTTCTGCCCCTGTTCTCACCGCTTCATCGCAGGTGACTTCATTCCCGCAGTCGGTTGCCACCCGCTGGCTTGTCAGCCGACGGGCACTCGCGTAGAGTGCCCGCGCGACACCCTATGTGATCCAGAAAGGCTGCAGTTGATGACGTTATTAGATGCGCGGGTACTCGAACGGCTGATATCGGAATTTCGGCGCTCGATGCGAGGGTTGCTCAAGGAAGTATGCCAGGATTTTGAACGGAATTATGCCGACGCTGTCTGCATGTTCGGGTTGCCGGTCGATTGGTTTCGTACGTTGGGACAGTCGTACACGTCGGAGGATTACAGCAATTGGAAGGTGGTCGGGTGGATCGAGTCGCTGAACGACTTGCTGTATTTCGTCGACATCCTGGTGCAGGTGCGGCAGGAGCGATCTCGCGGAGAGATTGCCGAGCAGCTCCGCGTGGAGTTTAGGGAAAAGTTCTACGAGCACGGGTATGCCGATGAGATTTTCCCCAACGGCAAGCCTGAGCCTCGCCTGCTTCTTTCCCGACTGACCGCATTTTGCCAGCGATTGGCGCGGGAAATCACGCAAGAGTCTGTCTGCTTTGCTCCCCAGCTGGCTTGTGCGTGGGTAGCCGGGCAGGGTAAGGACGCGTGGCTGGTGCCCTGTGATTTGAACGCAAATATGGAGCGCGTCGAATTGCCCTGGGTCTGCGCAGTCGGCATAGCGGGCTTGTCCTATGCGGCTCCAGGCTCGGTTCAATCGGCGCTCAAGCGCGCTGGCGGGCAGGGAGAATTTCTGATCAAACCATCCGGGATCGATCTGCTGGTCGGCGATCAGGACTATGCCATGGTTGCATACGACAAGAAGGCGCGGTGGCATTGGCGGCGTATGGAGCCCCTGTGCCTCAGGGAGAGCCAATATGGCGCGCTTATACTCGGGCCGACACTGGTCTATGGAAAGGACAAGACGCCGGTGGCGGTGCGGCCGACGAGGCCGGAGATTGCCGCACGCATGCGACGGGCACTGTCTGTTATTGCGTCGGCCTGGCCGGAGGGGGATCGGCTGCTGGCGTTATTGACCTCGCGTGTCGTGCCGCTCAAAGCCTCCGGTGTGGTGAGCTTCAGCTACCGGCATCGCCCCGGACTGTCGGCCATCAATTGTTTTGACCGTGACCGGCTCGACTTGATCGACGATCTGATCCACGAGAACAGCCACCATCACCTCAATTTGCTGCTACGCAAAGACGTGATGTATCAACACGATCACAACCAGGAGATTTTTTATTCACCCTGGCGGCGCAGTCTGCGGCCGCTGAGAGGGATTCTTCACGCGACCTTCACGTTCACCATGGGGGCGATGCTGTTCGAGAGGCTGGTGACCTGGGGGTCTGGTCGGGCAGGGAATGCACGATGGAAAAAGGCCGGCCTGAGCCTGCGCGATCTTGAGAGAGCTCGCTACCGTTGCCTCGAAGAAATCGACTCGGTGCGTTATTCCCTGAAGGATCTCGACCTTGCGGGCGGCCACTTCAAATGGCTGACCCGCGGGGGAACACGAGTGGTGGCGCAGTTGGCCGATGCGTTGGCGCACATCGAACAACAGATGCTGACCCATGAGAAAGATGTGAGCCGGTCGTCGTTCGGTCCCGCCTTGCGCCGCCATCGAGCCGAGTTGGCCCGTGCGGGGGAGGCGTTCAATTTAGTGTAAGTGCTGTCATGGTTGCTGCCACGCCGTACCGTTCCTGGCACGACAGTTCAGTGGAGCATTTGTCGGTAAGGGTAGGTACGGTGAAATTTTTTGCTGCCGTGCAATGAGCATGAGGCGGGAATGTCGTCTGGTGATGGTCCTACTCATCGTATCCAACAAGATACGATGAGTATCTAAGTGGATACGGTAAGTAGATTTTTGAAGTAGGCGTATTCAACGATGACGGAATATTGTTACCGCCCGTCTCCTGCGAGACTGTACCAGGAGAGCGAACCCTGTCTCGCAGCCATCACTATCATCGTAGCGGAAGGTTGGTGAGTTGATAGGTTGTGAGTGCCTCGGTTCGGGTCCTGCCAGGTGGCCTACGTTTGCACACGGCGCACATTCTCCTGAGCTTGCTGCGGTGTCCCGCATTACTCGGACAGGCTCCTAGGTTCGATGCGCTTACATTCTATTCTTGCAGGCTGCTCAAACAGGTCATCCAACGAGGCCGCAAGGAGTGCGGTGACTGAGGCGTACCTTTATGGTACGTCGCAAGGAAGCGCACGACTGAGAACGCCGCCGGGGGCCTTTTTCAGCAGCCTGCCTAAGGTTCGACGGTGATGTCTACATACGCCGGCACACTATCGGCACCCTTTTTATCCGTCACGCGCAGCTTAAAGCGAAAGGTGCGGGTTTCAGAGACGTAGGGCGCGGTAAACGAGGGTTCTGCCATGTTGACATCGAGCATCGCGACTTTGCTGCCACGCACCTGACTCCAGGCGTAGAACAGGGCTTCACCTTCGGGGTCCCGACTTTGTAATCCATTCAATCGCACCTTCGTGCCGGCCTTGACCGTTTTGGCGGCGCCGGCATCGGCAGTCGGGGGTTCGTTCGGCTCGGGATTGACCTCCACACGCACGTCGAGCGTCGCTTGTTTGCCGCGGTTCGTCACGGTGAGCGAGGTCTTGCCGTTACCGACAATCTGTAGCAGCCCTTCCGGCAAGACTTTAAGAATATGGTCGTCGCCGGAGCTGTACTTCGTGCCGGTACTGGGCGACGAGAGGGGGCGCATGACCCCGTCGGCGAATTCACCCACGACGGGGAGTTCAAAGATCTTGCCGAGGGAGTCGACGTGCCCGTAGGCGGAGGATTGTCCGGTACGACCAAGCTGCAGCGGTTTCTCGGTCTCGAAATCGATGGACAGCAGGTCAACTGCAGGCTGGACGGTGACAAAGACTTCGTCGAACACGGTCTTGCGGCCAAGCCGGCCTTGTGAAATATCGGCGATGGCCAGGAGTCGCATGCGGCCGATGGCGTCCGACGGGACAGGCAACGCGCCACCATAAGGAGGCACGCGGTCGACTGTTGAGGTCAGCGCCGGCAGGGCCACGACAGGCGCCCCGGTGATGCTGTCTTTCTGCCAATATTTCTCTGTGGCCATGCTTCCTTGGGAGGCCTTCCCTGCCCGATCTTCTCCCTGTTCTACCAGGGCCTCGGTCTGCTCCGGATACCAGTAATAGCGGACTTCGACGAGGCCTGCCTCCCGCCCAGCTTCAACCTCGACAGGAACTGCCTGGCCGGAGGTCAAGACTGCACCGTCGGCGGGAGCGACAATCTTAAAGGCCAATGCCGGCAACTCAGGCACGCACAGCAACAGCGTGAGCGCAAGGAGACAGGCTCGCGCCTTCCGTCCGTTCGCTGAACCCGTGGATTCTGTATTGCGCATGCTCACCTCGTGAGGTGGTAGGGCACGTCGGTTAGGATGACGCGATCCTTAAACAGGAGGGCGCCTTTCAGCATGAAGGCTCGCTGATTGTGCAGAATATTTTGCCACCAACGGGCGGGGAGAATTTCAGGGATCACCACCGTGACCCAACATTCCTGATCTTTCTGCAACACCTGTTCGAGATAGTCGAGTAGGGAACTCAATACCGACCGGTAAGGAGAGGGCAGCACCGTGAGCGGTACGCCGCAACCCCACTGGGCCCATTGAATTTCCACCCGGGCGGTCTCTTCCGGATCCACATCGACGAGCACCGCACGAATGTCTCCGGAACGGCTCCGCGCATAGTCTACGGCGCGAATGACGGCCCGATTGACCCCGCCGATCGGGAGTACGACGATGTTGCGCCGGGGCATGGGTGGGCGGTGTCCACGGGATAGTGCGACTTGTTCCGAGACGGCCTTGTAATGGGAGCGGATCGCGCGAAAAAACGTAATGAGCAGCGGGATGAGTACGATGACGATCCACGCGCCATGGGCGAACTTGGTGCTGGCGATAATCAATGTGGCAATGGCGGTGGTCACGGCGCCGATGCCGTTGACCAACAGCTTCTTTTCCCAGTGCGGTCCCTTCTTGACGAGCCAGCGTTTCACCATTCCGGCCTGGGAGATCGTGAAGGAGAGGAACACACCGACGGCATAGAGGGGGATCAGCGCATGGGTGTTGCCGTTGAACAGGACGATCAGCAGGCAGGAGAAGACGCCGAGAATGATGACGCCGTTCGAGAAGACCAGCCGGTCGCCCATCATGGACATTTGGTGCGGCATATAGCTGTCGCGGGCCAGGATCGAGGCCAGGCGCGGAAATCCGTTGAAACTGCTATTGGCGGCCAGAATCAAAATGACCATGGTCGATGCCTGCACAAGAAAGTAGAGCGGGCCTGTTCCGAAGATGGCGCGTGCGATTTGAGAGACCACGGTCTCATCGCCTTTGGGCACGATTCCGAAGTAGTAGGCCATGGCGCTGATGCCGATGAACATGGTGCCGAGAATCGCCGCCATGCCGATCATGGTAAACGCGGCGTTCTTCGGTTCAGGCTTCTTGAACGCCGAGACACCGTTCGAGATGACCTCGACGCCGGTGAGCGCGGTACAGCCGGAAGAAAAGGCGCGAAGCAGGAGAAACAGAGTCAACGGCTCCGTGGGCGCCATGCTGGGGAGCGGCTCGACACGTGCCGCATGGCCGAACAGAATCTGGACGACGCCGACGCCGAGCATGGCTGCGATGGTTGCGATGAAAATATAGGTCGGCACGGCGAAGAACTGCCCCGATTCGCGGACACCTCGCAAGTTGACGACGGTCACCAGAAGGATTGCGGCGACGCAGAGGGCTTCGCGATGGGGAAGGAGCGTCGGGACGGCGGAGGTGAGCGCGGCCATTCCCGCCGCGACGCTGACGGCGACGGTCAACACATAATCGATCATTAAGGCCGCGGCCGCGACCAGTCCCGGCCATTCGCCGAGGTTCGACTTGCCCACGATGTAGGCGCCGCCACCCTCCGGATATTCAAAAATAATCTGCCGATAGGACATGGTCAGGATAATCAGCAGACCGATGATGGAGAGGCTGAGCGGGATGGAATAGCCGACCATGGCTGCGCCGGCCAGCGTCAGGACGAGCAGAATTTCCTCCGTGGCATAGGCCACCGAGGACAAGGCATCGGAGGAAAAGACGGCTAGGGCGAGTCGCTTAGAAAGGCGTTCGTGAGCGGCTTCCTTCGTCTTGAGTGGCAGGCCGACAAGCCAGCGTTTCAAGATCATGGGTCATTATGCCCCAAGTTGCGGAAGAGAGACAATGGACTGGGAAATGTTGTTGGCGGTGGCAAGGCGCGGCAACCTCAGAGTTCGCCCCGGGGGAAAACCTGTATTGAAGTCGATCACGTGAGCGTGCGACCGCTTGGCATCATGTGTTGTGCGAGCAGGTGCGGGGGTTGACAGAGGCGGGTGACTTCAGTAATCTCCGGCACTTGTTTTTCAACGGAGTGCTCTGCGTGCGTGATGCCGCAGGATTACAGCCAGAAGGCGTATCTCTAGTGTTGAGGTTGTCATGTTCTGATCGTAAGCGCTCATAATTTTCCAACTGTTTCTTTCCAAACTCTATCCAAGGAGGCCGGTCCATGGATTGTCATTGGTTCACTCGTGTCACATCGCGCGCCCTCAGCGTTATCGCTGGTGGTGCGCTTGTGTGTCTTCCGCTAGCCGCATCGGCTGAAACTCAGCCGCATGTGGACCATGCGGCGCCGCAACAAACAGCGATGTCCCATCAACTCCCGTCTTGGGCGGAGAAGTTGAAGGGGCAGACGATCGTCGAAGATGCGATGGCTGGAAAGCCCGAGCGTTCTGCGATGGTTGAGCAGCAGCACCAACGGATCATGGAGCATTTGACCCATGACCCGCAGGCGCAGCAGGTCAATACGGGTATGTTCAATACCCAGACCATGATGCACCAATATGGGGCAGGCGGTCAGGACCTCCTGTTGATGTCCGACCCACGAGTGGAGCCAGTGGCATTGTCGGGAGGCGGGAAGTGCCCGGCTTCCGCACCGGTCAAGCAATACAACGTGTCGGCGATCAACGTCGAGATCACGCTGAACCAGTGGCTCGATTTTTATCCCGGCTATATGTATACGCTGGACGAGAATCTCGACAAGGTTCGGGCGGAAGAAACGAAGAATCGGGAAGCCCGTGACAAGGAAGGCTTCGATCCAGGCGCGGTGATTCCCGGTGTGCAGGCCCAGTGGATTCAGCCGCTGACGATTCGCGGCAACCAGGGGGATTGCGTCAAGATCAAGTTGAGCAACAAGTTGGAGGGTGGCGAAGACGTCAGCCTTCACATCCATGGCTCCAGCATGGTGGTGAGCGCCACCGGTGCCGCCGCCGCCACTACGAACTCCGATAGCATCGTCCAGAAGGATAAGAGCGGAGAGTTCGAATGGTACATTCATCCGAGCACCCAGGAAGGTGTCCGGCAGTTCCACACCTTCGCCAATGACCGCGAGTTGACCGTGATGGGCCTCTTCGGGTCCTTTGTCGTCGAGCCGCGCGGATCCGAATATCTGGAAGCGTTGGGGAGCGGGGCGCCCACGCCCACTTCGAGCGGCTGGCAGGTCATGATCAAGAACGGGACCGGTCCGGACTTCCGTGAATTCGTCCTGTACTATCACGAGGTCGGCGACGAAGCCTTCCGCCCCGTCAATAAGAAAGGGGACTTTCTTCCTCAGCGTGACCCGCTGACCGACGCCTATCGTCCGGGCGGTCGTGCGATCAACTATCGCAGCGAGCCGTTCGGAATCAACAACATGCACGTGCAGCACGAGTACTTCGGATTCGAAGACGAGTCGATGGGGTACAGCTCGTACACCTTCGGCGATCCGTCTCCCACGATCCCGCGCTCGTACATGGGCGACCCGGCGAAGTTCCGCCTGGTCCATGGCGGATCGGAAGTGTTCCATAGCCACCACCCGCATGGCGGCACCATCCGGTGGCCACGCAGTCCGCGCGCCATTGATGACATGAATCTGTGGACGACCGCCGGAAACGGACCGGTCAAGTATCCGGTCATCCGTGCCAAGACGGATCGTGTCGACGTCGAAGTCATTGGGCCGTCGGAAGCGTTGGACCTCGAGACGGAGTGCGGCTCCGGCCTGTGCCAGCAGTTGGCCGGCGACTTCCTGTTCCATTGCCACGTGGCGCACCATTATGTGGCGGGCATGTGGGGATACTGGCGGGTATACAACACCCTTCAACAGGGCGACATGCGTAATGACGTCATGCCGGATCTGCTTGAGTTGCCTGATCGGAAAGGTCGTATCAAGGGTCCGATCACGTCGGATAAGTTAGTCGGTCAGACTGTGGATTGGTTCGGCAAGTCCTTCAAGATCGTCGAGAAGGGCAAGAGCGATTGGAAGTCCAATCCGGCCACGATCACGATCAAGGACTGGGTCGAAATGCAGCTCCCGACGATGGGCAAGCCGGGACACAAGAACGACGAAAAGGGACAGACCGTGTCCTATGATGCCACGGTGTTGGATTGGGCCTGGGAAGGCACCCGTGCATTGAGCGAACCGGAAAGCACGATCGACAATCCAAAGTATAAGTCGACCCATCCGGGCAAGCGGCATCCGATCACGTTCGAGCCGTTGACCGGTAAAGTGGCCTGGCCTCACCTCACCCCGCATTTCGGGAGACGCGTCATGTTCTCCCCGAACCACGTGGGTGCACCCTGGTTGGAGATGATCCGCCGGGATGCCAACGGTGAGGAAAGCGTCGATCAGGCTCTGCCTGGCGAAAACGGCAATTGGAGTCTCTGCCCGGAGAATGCCGGACGGAAGCACTACAATGTCCACTTCATTAAGCTCCCGATCACCATCGCCAAGAAGACGGGCAAGGAGCCGCCGGTCATCGATCCGAACGGCTTGATCTATGTCTTGCACGAAGAAGAGGCGGAGATTCGGAAGAACGATGATCTGAAGTATCCGCTGGTCGTCCGTGGCAACATCTACGATTGCTTGGACTGGACCCTGACCAGCGAGTGGGACGACGATGACTACACCAACTTCCAGTCGTCGAAGATCAACACCCATTGGCATTTCCTGCAGTTCGACAACCAGGCGTCCGACGGCGTGATCACCGGATTCTCCTATGAGCAATCCGTGCGTCCGTTCACGATGCTGGAGAAGAAGAATGCGAAGGGGCTTCCCGCCCCGATGAACACCGTCGTGACCGCCGCCGCTAAGAAGGGCGCGAACACGATCACGGTGAAGAATGCCAAGCCGTTCCATGTCGGCACACTCCTTCTCGTCGGTGCCGACAATGTGAAGGGGAATGAAATTTCCCGCATCAAGGCGATCAATGGCAATACGATCACGTTAGCCAAAGGGCTGAAGAACGATCACCCGGCCAATGACATCGTCACGGTCGAGTTCGTGCGTCAGCGGTTCTGGGTCGATGCGGACGTGGGTACCGTGTTCTGGCACGACCACGCGTTCGGCGCGACCACCTGGCCGCACGGCGGCTTCGGCACCTTCATCGCCGAACCGGTTGGATCGACGTATCATGATCCAAAGACTGGAAAGTTGATCCGCAGCGGACCGATCGCGGACATTCACACGAACGAGCCGGTCGGTCATGGCGTGAACAACAGCTTCCGTGAATTGATGGTCCAAGTGCACGACACCGTGCCGCACACCGTCAACATCGTGACGGCGGGCAATCCTCCCGGGCAGCCGATCGAAGTAGCGCTCGAGGCAGGAAAGACCGTCTCGTTCATGATGCCGGAGAAGATCTATATGACGCCGATGCCGTTCTTGAACGGTGGTACGCATACCACCGGCAGCGGCTTGAATTTCAGGGCGGCGCCGGTCGCGCAGCGGTTGGCGACCAACCCTGATTCGTCACAGATTTTCAGCAGCCTGGTCCACGGTGATCCGTACACGCCGACCTTGCGTGCCTATGTCGGCGACACGATGGTGTTCCGTCTGTTGCACACCCTCATGAACGAGTCGATGGTCTGGACCCTGTCCGGCCACACGTTCTGGACCGAGCGGTATGCGTCGGATGCCAATCGAAAGAACTCGATCCATATCGGTATCGCTGAGCGGTATGACCTGGTGGTTCCTGAGGCGGGTGGGTCACGGCATCAAGCCGGCGATTACATTCACTTCAACGGTCGGTCCTCGAAGTTCTCCGAGGGTGGCTGGGGCATCATCCGTGTATTGGATAAGGAGCAGGCTGATTTGAAGAAGTTGCCCGCGGGCTTCTCGATCAAAGGGGAGATTCCGAAGCCTCTGCCGGTCTGTCCTGCCGATGCTCCCGTGAAGCAGTTCAACGTCGTCGCGATGGACTACGCCGGCATGAAGTTCAATGCCAAGGCGCCGGAATCCATCGAAGTGGACTTTGAGCGGCGGATCCTCATGACCAACGCTGAAGCGAAAATCTATGCGTTGGAAGAGGACACCGCGAAAGTGGCCGGCGGTGCACACCCGATGCCGCTGACGCTGCGTGTGAACAGCGGTGATTGCGTCAAGGTCCATTTGAAGAACAAGATGAAAGACAGCAAGGCCTCCTTCTCTGCGATCGGCCTGGCCTTCGATCCGAAGGATTCCATGGGCGCGAACGTAGGGAACAATCCGGGGGACCAGACGGTCGCACCGGGGGGCGAGCGTGAGTACACGTACTATGCGGATCCGTTTAACGGCGAGACCACTTCGTTGGTGTGGGATTGGGGCAATGTGATGACCAATCCGAGGAACGGGTTGTTCGGTGCCGTCGTCGTCGGACCCAAGGGATCGAAGTATCGTGATCCCAAGACCGGCGCGGATCTGTCCAATAAGAATGCCTGGGCGGCCGATGTCATCATCGATCGCTCGGTGCCGGGCAATGAAATGCGGGCAAACTATCGTGACGTGGCGTTGTTCTTCCAGGATGAAGATAACATCATCGGCACGAGCTTCATGCCCTACGTGCAGAACGTGGCGGGCTTGACCGGCGTCAATTACCGGTCGGAACCGTACAAGTTCCGTGAAGAGCAGGGTTGCTCGCTCGGCAAGGTGTTCCAACCTTGTAAGGCGGACAAGCCGGAAGATCCGGCCACCCCAGTCATCGAGGCGCATGCCGGAGACCCGGTGCGCATTCATGTGTTGGGTGTCAGCAACGAGCAGAACGGCATGTTCAGTGTTGAGAAGCACGAATGGCCGATCGAGCCGTTTATGCGGGGCGCTGACCTGATCAGTGTCGTGGAGTTCTCCGGTTCTGAGACGATCGACGCGTTCCTCCCTTCGGCGGGTGGAATGTATCGTCTGCCCGGGGATTATGTGTACAGCAACCAGCGCTTGCCGTACTCGCAGTCCGGTCAGTGGGGTTATGTGCGGGTATTGCCGTCCGGTGATACGCGACTGCTGCCATTGGCTGGCGCGAGCGCCGGCACCAAGAGTGCCGCGGTTGAGCAGCCGGTTGCGCACGCGATTCCTGTCGCGGCCAAGTAGACTGATCGCATCTCTCACGAGATGAGGTGAGGAGGGGGGAGCCTGAAAGGGCTCCCCCCTTTTGTTGTCCGCCGGGGATTGTGTATGATGAGCCGATATGTCTGACTTTCTGTCGGTACTGCCGGTATCGATATCATACTTATTTCCGGAGGAATGACATGCGATTAGTCGGCAGTGCCGTGCTCTGCGCTGTCAGTGTCTGCTGGTCTCCATCGTGAGCTTATGAGGAGATCGCGGCCATGGATGGCGGTACCATAAAAGGAACAGTCACCATGACCGGGGGAAAACCAACCCCGAAGGGATATAACATGATCACCTTTCCGGATCCGGTCTATTGCGGTCGCATATCGACCGGAACGGGTTGGCGAGTTCTTGATGAATTTTCAATGGCTTCCAGCCAAGGTCTGAAGGATGTCGTCGTCGTTTTGACCGATGTGACGAAGGGGAAGCCATTCAAGTTCGAACCCTTGACCATCGAAGCGCGTGATTGCCGGTTCCTTCCTTTTGTCACGGTTGTGAAAGATGGTTCTGAAGTGGCGGTTATGAACATGGATCCGGTCATGCACGACGTTCAGGCCTATGAGACCTCGCAACTCGGTCCTCGCGTCCTGTTCAACACCCCGTTGCCGATGAATCCCCACCACAAACGTCTCGTGAGCGCGGAAAGTCATGAGCATCTCGCGGGCGAGCCGGTCACCGAAGTAATTCATATGACCAAGGGACGGCGGATGTTCGTGATGCGGTGCGGGTTCCATGCCTATATGGAGAGCTGGGGATTCGCCGTCGATAACCCCTATTTCGCGCTGACGGGGGACGACGGCACCTTCAGTTTGACGGACGTCCCATCGGGCGACTATACGCTGATGGTCTGGCACCCCGGGGTCGGCACGATGTTGCAGAAGAAGGTGACCGTCACGGAAAATGGGCTGTCGACCGTCGATTTCGACTTTAAGGCTCCGAAGGGGCGGCGAAGCGTGCATGAAATCGAACAGAACCCGCATTACGGCCCTGAGTCACTTGGAAAGGTTGTGGATATTCGTCCGACATTGCAGCGTCAGGTTCCCTAAGGTCTGTTCGAAGAGGGAAGAGGGAGATCATGAGATTGACTCGTTCCAGCCTGCTCCGTTGTCTTGCGCTCGTCGTCTGGTTGTGTCAGGTCGTGCCCCCCGTCTCTGCCTATGATATTGTCGAGGTTCAGCATGGCGGGACGCTTGAAGGACGAGTGACCTTGTCGGGCGCCGTTCCGGACCCGAAGGCGTTTAATCTCATCACCTTCCCGGACCCGACCTATTGTGGGCGGATTTCGAACGGGAAGGGCTGGCGTCTCCTGCGCGACTTCATCGTAAACGCCGAGAGCGGTTTGAAAAATGCCGTGGTGCTGCTCGAAGGGGTTGAGTCCGGGAAGCCATTCGATCTCTCGGTGCCCCTGATCGAGGCGCGGGATTGTATGTTCGGCCCCTGGATGACGATCGTGCGCAACGGCCATGCGGTGGAAGTGGTCAATATGGACCCGGTCATGCACGACATTCAGGGCTATGAAACTTCCCCCGAGGCCGGGGCGCGAGTGTTGTTCAATACGCCCTTGATTCTAAATCAACAGCATCAACGGGGAAACATGCATGCGATTCACAACCATGCACCGGGAAAGTCTCTGGTAGGACCGGTCTATCTGAACAAGGGGCGGCGGACGTTTTATATGCAGTGTGGCTTTCACGCCTACATGGAAAGCTGGGCGATGGCCGTGAACAACCCCTACTACGCGGTGACGGATGACCAAGGCGCGTTCAGGATTGAGAATGTCCCGCCTGGGACCTATCAGATGGTAGTCTGGCATCCGCAGGCAGGGCCCGGGGTGACGCGGACGATTACGGTCGGTCCGGATGGGACGACGGTGGAACAAGTGGCGCTTCCTGCTCCTAGGGGAACTCGGACTGCCTACAGGGTCATGGACAATCCTCGTTTCGGGCTGGAGTCTCTTGGCCATCCCGTGGAGATTGAGCCGTTGGTGGAGCATCAGCACTAAGCGCAGGTGGGGGTGCCTCTCACGGTGGTGCGTGAGAGTGGCCCTTTCGGCGTGTCTTTGTTGGCCCGGTGTCAGTGATGCCGCGGATGCGAATGGCGGATCTCCCGCCACTCCGGCGGAATTCTCTGCCTCTTTGGTGAAGCGGGTTGAAGGGCGTCGTTTTGAGGCTCAGGTTTTCGCAAAAGGCGATCGTATCCGACTGGAGTACAAGTACGCGGTCAAGACCGAGCTGGGCTATTCCAGTATAGAAATCATCCGATTGGATAAGCACGAGTCGTGGTTTTTGCTGGCTCAGCGCCGGCAAATTCTTCCGGTTCCCGTCAAGCCCGAAGAAATCCTGCCGATTCAGCCAAGCCTTCCGGGAGAAAAGAGCCGGATGTTGGTGGGCGATGCCACGACCATCGGCCGTGCGTCCAAACTCTACGAGGTGCGGGTGGACTATAACGGCCGGGATGAACGGTTTTATGAATGGGTGGACGTTGAGACCGGCGTGGTCTTGAAATTGGTCAGTCAGGATCGGGACTGGTCGATTGAGTATTCGCGAATCCGTCTCTCCCCTCAGCCGGACTACTATTTTGAGGCACCGACGGGATATCAACGCTGGGCTCCGGCAGCTGCGACACAAGAACGAGGATAGGCTTCGGCGTAGGGCCAGGAAGGGATTGCATGGCATTGCACAGTAAGTCGTGTTGGCTTGGAAACGTAAGTGGATGGATAACCGTCGCGGTTGTGTCCGGAGTGCTCTTGTGCCTCTGGCCGTCGGCCGCGTCCGCACGCTCGCTGAAGGAGGCGCAGGCGGCATTCGACAAGAAGCAGTATCAGGAGGCCCTCGATCTCGTCGAGCAAGTGACCAAAGAGCAGGGGCCTCAACCGGATGCCCGGCGGCTCAAGACTCGTTCATTGATTTTTTTAGGAAAGCCCAAGGACGCATTAGTCGAGTACGAGCGTCTCGAGCAGGACTTGAAGCAGGAGGACCGGGCGCTGCTGAAAGAAGTGGCGTTGGGGTTTGTGTATGTGCTCCTGAAAGACATGCGAGAGCAGATGCGCGGCGCGGCCTACACGGCGCTGAAAGATGTGGATGCCCCGGAGATGATTCCCGCACTGGAGGATGGACTCAGTGACGGATCCGGACTGGTGCGCGCCTTGGCGGCAGAAGCTCTGGGGAAGCTGGAGGCGGGGCGTCGTTCGCCGCGCTTGCGTAATGCCTTGGAAGATCAGGCCGGGCTGGTCAAGGCGACTGTCCTGAAGGTGCTGGGGAAGAGCGGTGACCGCTCGGTGATCCCGCTACTTGAGAAAGCTTTGAAGGACGAACAGCCGGCGGTGCGGCTCGCGGCGGCGGGAGCGTTGTACCATACCGGGCAGACGGCGATGTGGGATACGATACTGAAGGCCGCCTCCGCCCCGAATCCGGAAGAGCGCGCCACAGCGCTGCGGATGGTGGGGGAGTTGAAGGACGCGCGCGGACTGTCGGTTCTACTGGAGGCAATCACCAATACGCAGCCATCTGTGCGCGGGGCCGCCGCTTCAGCCTTGGGGGACCTTGGGAAGGTGCAGGGGATCCCTGCGCTGGAGCATGCGCTGGAGGATAAAATTCCAGCCGTGAAAACGTCGGCGGCGATCAGTCTGGGCGAATTAGGCGTGAAAGATTCACTGGTTGCCCTGAGGAAGGCGCTGGCTGATCCGAACCCGGTGGTCAAGGCGGCAGTTGTGTCGGCGCTGTTACGGGTCGAGGAACCGTTTGAATCCGTTGGAGAGGCACTGTACGAATTGGCGCAAAATCATGATCCCGGAACCCGCTCCGCAGCCAGCAAGGCAGCAGGGAGGGCGCATGGCGCCAATATGAAGGCCGCGATTGAGTTTCTTTCCGGCATGCTGAAGGATCCGATTCCGCGCCCTCGGATCGCCGCGGCCAGGGCGCTCGGGCAGATTGGAGAGGCGGAGATATTGCCGATGTTGAAGTTGGCCTTGCATGATGAAGATGATGCCGTTCGGGCCACCGTGGGTGGGTCGATTGCGCGCATTCTCAATCATGCGAAACCATCACCTAATCGCGCGAAATCGTAAGAGGCTTTGGCGGCTGGATTTCAAGTTGACAGTGTGAGTATGATTCCAGTATAGAGAAATGTTCAGAGGCCTAAGCGTAGTCGACGTGGAGCCACGTCAATTGATCGAGATTGTTATGATGAGGGGACAATAGTCACCGGCCCCTTCTGATTGAGTGGTGACGGTGTGGTCGTTCGGTTAATGTTCATTACAAGGAGGCAGTGACATGAAGAAGGGTGCGATGAAAGTAGTATTCGGCGTTGCGGCCGCGGCATTTTTGGCTGCGCCCCTCGCCTCGTTTGCCGGAGGCACGATTGCAGGGAAAGTAACCTACGCCGGGAAGGCCGAGCAGAAGGAATTCTCTTTTGCCAAGTTCCCGAACCCGAAGTTCTGTCCGAAGAACCCGAACAAGAGCCTCATGGATGGCGACAAGCGCTTCCTCAAGACCATTGAAGTCGGCAAGGATGGCGGTCTGAAGGGCGCCGTCGTCTCCGTGGTCGATATCGAGGACCAGGCATTCGTGGACGGATTCAAGGGCACGGACACGGTCGCGGAATTCTGCGAATTCTTGCCCTTTAGCGGTGTGGTGGTCAATACGAAGAATTTCCGTACCGAGAATCGCGATGCCGACCCCGATGATCCCAAGTCAGTGCTGGGTGTGCTTCACAACCCGCACAGCTTCGTGGTGAAGGGCTCCAGCTCGGCCACCGGTTTCAATATCGGTCTGGCCAAGAAGGGTGACAAGTTGGAGAAGCCCGTTTCATTCAAGGGCGGCGCGGAAAAGCTGGGCTTCTATCGTTTGCAGTGCGACCAGCACGAGTTCATGCAGTCCTTCTTCCTCCCTGTCTGGAATCCGTACCATGCAGTGGTGAAGGATGATGGATCGTTCGAGATTCAGGGCGTTCCTGCCGGAAAGCACAAAGTGGTGGTGTGGCACCCGTTTGTCGGCAGGGGCAAGCTGAATGAATTCGAAGTCGAGGTTGCAGAGGGTGGATCGGCCACGTTGAAGGCCGAGATCAAGTAGTCTTGTTTTCAACGGCGGGATAGCCCGCTGACTGAGGGGCAGTGGTTCACATCGGGCCACTGCCCCTTTTGTTTGTGTCGCACCGCGAGCGATCTTTCTCTTCGTTACATCAGGTGTTTCCTGCCTCTGAGTCCATCGATTTCATCCGTATCATCCATCCAGCCAATCCGCATCGGTATTGGTTTTCGGCGGGTGTTCCCTGCCCGCCACTCGCCTTGCGTTTCCCTTTCTGAACTGGGTAAGATGCCAAATTTCAACACCACATTATCTGAGTGGGTGATCTGTGCCTCGTGAATTGTCTCTCGCCGAAGTGTTCCAGTTAGGGTACTACTGGGAAACGAAAATTCTTTTGACAGCCGTGAAGTTAGACGTCTTTTCGGCGCTGGATGGACGAGGCCGTACCGCCTCTGAAGCGGCCGAAAAACTCGGTGCCGACGTGCGGGCGCTGGAGCTGCTCCTGAATGCGCTGGTGGCGATCAGGCTTCTGTCGAAGACCGGCGATCTCTATGCCAACACGCCGGTAGCCACGACGCATCTCGTCAAGCACGGGCCGCAATATATCGGGCACTTGCTGCTGTTGCATGATGCCGAATGGGGCAATTGGGGCAAGCTGGAGGAGGCCGTGAAAACAGGCCGATCGCCGGTGTCCCAACATGTCTTCGAGACGGATCCCGCGCTGGGCGCCAATGTGTTGTCCGTCTTGCATCGGATCGGGCAGCAAAGTGGCCCAGATTTGGCGAAACGCCTTGCGCTCGGTCAGGCACGGACGATGCTCGATCTCGGGGGTGGGGCCGGGACCAATGCCATTGCGTTTTGCCAGGTATACCCGCAACTTTCGGCGACGGTCTTCGATCTGCAGACGACGCTCCCGTTGACCGAGCGGACCGTGAAGGACGCGGGGCTTGAGGGCAGGATTTCCCTGAAGGCCGGTGACTTTAACCGCGATTCGTTGGGTGGTCCCTATGACGTGGTGTTGATGTCCGATATCCTTCACTATCAGGATCTGGCAACCAATGCCGCGCTGGTGAAGAAAATCTATAGCCACCTGACTCCCGGTGGGCGCTTGATCATCAAAGACCGGTTCTTGGATGCCTCGGGTACGAGCCCTGCCTGGACGGCGGCGTTTGCCGTCCATATTCTCGTCAATACTGAACAAGGCGCCTGCTACCGCACCGCAGAAGCTATGCAGTGGATGCACGATGGGGGCTATGTCTCGGTTGAGGAAATCGAGCGGACGGCGGTGGTGCAGGGTGTCAGACATAGTGCCGGGTAAGAAGATGTACCATGTTTGATTTTTTGCGTCAGCCTGGATTCTTCGGCACCCATGCCACGATGGGGGCCGATCTCAGTCAGTTGATGGCCACGCTGTTTACCGGCCTCTTCATCATCGGATGGTTGCAGGCTAAGCAGCATCGTGGACATCACCATCACTGGCTCATGTTGGGCGGGATGGTGACCATGGTCGGATTCTTCACCGCGTACTATCTGTTCCGGCAGTTGGGTGTGTTGGCCTTCGAAGGCAAAGAAGGGTTCGGCGGCTCTCAGGCCCTGTACGACTACGTGTTCATCCCCGTCCTGACAATCCATATCATTCTGGTGATCATCGGGTTGGTCATGGCCGTGTACATGATTGTGCTGGGGTTCCGTTCGCAGCAATTTCTGAGCGGCGCACGGGTGCTGAGTGCAGCTCGGCTGCTGACATCGTGGAAGAAGGTGAGCCTGATATTTGCGGTGCTTCTGGCAGTGGTGATGCTGTTATTCGGAACACGCGTCATGTCTGCCGGGTTTTCCATGCGAAAGCTGGAGGTCTATATCGGGTTTCTCACCCTGGTCGCGATCGTGTTTGCCGTGGAGATGGGTATTCAACGGATCTGGCCTGATGGCGGGCAGCGGCACCGCGCCCTCGGCCGTTTCACCATGATCGTCTACTGCATCCTCTTTCTGACTGGAACCTTTACCTATGCCATGTTGTACGTCCTCTATCCGGGGAAAATCGGGTAGGAACGTCGAGTGGAGATGAAGCGCTGAGGGTCGATATGCTTGTGTGCGGGTGTGGCGGATGGATGCATACCGAGGGTGTTGAGGAGCGCATCTCCTGTGAGGGCGATCCCACGTGGTTTGTCCGCTCGGAGTGTCGGCCCTGCCAGTGGGTAGTGGGGGTCGACGTGCCGGTGGGGCAGGTTGACGGCTTAGTCGATCGTCTGATGTGGACTGATGATGCTCGGCATCGGCTGGATCGCGTTCCGCCCTATGCCGTTCCAGTCCTGCGTGAATTGGTGGAAGGATTTGCCCGGGCCAGACGGCAGCGGGTGATTACCTACGATTTGATCGATCAGGCGAAAACGGGCGATATGGTCTCATGGGACCCGGATGCAGAGCAGCGTCTCGCCAATGTGCCGGCGCCGGTTCGGGCCATGGCGCGCGTTGAGTTGGAACGAACGGCGGTGGATCGTGGTGAACGCGCTGTGACCGTCGCGCTGATGGAAGAAGTGAAGGCGCGATATTTCGGCATGGCGGCTCAGCGCGATGACGCGTAAATGCTAAGGCGGCTCTTGCGCGGAGTCCACGGCGTCGCTCCCGCGTCCCATATCATTGTGCTTGGCGATTGACAACATGTTGCACCGATTGGCATTACGAGTCCTTCCCAGTTTGACGCTGGCCGTCACCGAAGATTCGGTTCGAACAAGAAAGCGCCTGGTCATGTTTGTCCCGGGGCTGGTGGCGTTTGCGGTGTACCGGGCGGCGAAGCATGGCATGTCGCTGGCAGAGCCGGTGACGCTGCTGCTCCTGAGTGGCCTGGTGTCGCTGGTGACGGCGATCTGTGCCTATCGCGTCGGTCGAGGGGTGCCGTTTGCGCAACTAGTGAGCGCGGATGGAGCCCGGCGTATCGGATGGATTCTAGCCTGGATCGGTTTTGTGTACGGCGTGCAGTTGTCGCTGCTCGTGCTGGCGCTACTCTGGCTGGTTGGATATGACTATGCCAAGCATCCCGATGGCCCGGCCATGATGGCGATGATTATTCCCAGTACGGCGGTCGCGCGCGATGCATTTGAGATCGGGTATGTGCGATGGCTTGAAGCCAGCGGGCGGCCGTTCGTCACGTTTCCTGATGGCGCGGGGCTTCGTGCTCTGCTGGTACGAGTGACGCCGGCACTGGCGAGGTGGATGGCGGCAGGGGTTGTCAGTTGTGTGAGTCTCTCGCTGCTTCTGGCGGCGCTCGTTAGCGGTGACATGGCCGTGTTGGCGCAAGGCGCTGTCGTGACGATGGCGGCGGGAACGGTCGGCCTCTTGGCGTTTTTCGCCGGGCAAGGAAACGGGGGGCCCTGGACGGCCGGATTGTCCTCGACCCGCTGGGGTGAATTGATGAAGTTTTGGTGGTGGCCCGGGCTGGCTTTCGCCTCGACCTACTATCTGGTGTTGGTCGGCGGTTGTCTGTATGTGTTGAAACAGCCGATGAGTTCACCCGGACTCTTCGCTGGCGTCGCCGGCCTCGTCGGTGGCGTGATGGCGCTGTACTGCTATTACCTGGGACATCGGCGGGATATCGAAAATCGTCAGTCTGGAGGAGTGCCCAGCGCCTTGTTGCGCTGCCCATTCGTCATGGGCATTCTCGGCAAGTCCCGCGAAGCCATTGCTGGTACGGCATTGAGTGGATCTGCGGCTGTCTTTGACAAGAACAGCCAGAGAGCGTCGTCATGATCAAACGCCTTCCGCTTCCGTCCATGATCCTGTTGTTGCTGTGCGCGTTGCTGGTGGCTGCGAGCGTTCTGTTGCTGAGTCCGCTACCGCTGGTGGCCGCCGACCCCTCCACAGATGTGTATTTCCATACGCCCGGAGTGCCGGACGGTCCTTCGGCGCCGACGGCGAATGAGAACCACTATCCGCAAGTCGGGTCGCTCGATAGCCGGTTGCTGATGTGGTTTATCATTCAGCAGCATACGTATTTCGGGGGGTTCGTCCTGGCCTTGCCGATCTTTTGCGTCCTCTTGGAATTTCTAGGGTTGGTCGCGAGGAATCCCGCGATGGCCGTGCGTTATGACGGGTTGGCGCAAGATCTGTTGAAGGTGGCGCTGCTCGCGCTTTCCGTGACCGCAGCGGTGGGGAGCGTGATGCTGACGATGTTTATCACGCTGTATCCCAGCTTCATGCAGTACATGGGAGGCACCTTCAAGGTCATGATGCCTCTGTACGCACTCGTGTTTGTCGGGACGACATTTTTGACGATCGCGTACTACTACAGTTGGGATCGTCTGGCAGCGCCGGGATCGAAGTGGGTCCACCTGTCGATTGGCGTGCTTGCGGTGGTGTTCGGCACGTCGCTGTTGTTATTGGCCAATGCCTGGTCCGCCTTCATGATGGCGCCCTCCGGCGTCGACGGACAGGGGCGGTATTTGGGGAATCCCTGGCATCTGCTCCGCTCGGCACTCTGGAATCCCCTGAACTTGCATCGATTCCTCGCGGACATCATGTCGGGTGGCGCGGTCGTCCTGGCCTATGCCTGTTATCGGTTTTTTTCCGGCAAGAGTCAGGAGGAGCGAGCGTATTACGATTGGGTCGGCTACGTGTTCTTGTTTGTGACGGTCTGCGCCTTGTTGCCGATGCCGTTCGCCGGTTATTGGTTGATGCGTTCCGTCTATGCGTACAGTCAAAGCATGGGTGTCACGATGATGGGCGGGTTGCTGACCTGGCTCTTCGTGGTGCAGGCGCTTCTGATCGGCGCGCTCTTTCTCGGCGTGAATTACTATCTCTGGCAGAGCATGGGACGGATTCGCGGCGGTGAGCGCTATCAGCCCTACTATCAGTATCTCCTGCTTGCGCTGACGGGTTGTCTGTTTATCTGGTTGACGCCTCACACCATTTTGATGACGGGGACAGAAGTCAAAGCCATGGGCGGGGCGCAGCATCCGGTCATTGGAAACTACGGCGTCATGTCGTCGAAGAACGGCGCGGTCAACGTGATGATCTGCATCACCGCCTTGAGTTACATTTTTTATCGACGCGCAAATCGGACGATGACGATCTCGTGGGCCAAAGCAGGAAATGTTATCCTGGGGGCTCTGTTCGGCCTCGGAACGGCGCACATCATCGGTCTATCGGTCTATGGATTTTATCTTCCTGCCAGTCTGCGCGTAGGGCTGTCCGGCCCGCAGGCCATCACCACATTGCTCGTGGTCACGCTGGGTTTGCTGCTGAACCGGCGTATGTTGCGTGGTGCCACGATCCACGGTCCTGTACAGTGGGGCCAGATTTCGGTTCGCGGAATGGTTGGCTTGTTTGGATTAGCGGCCGCGTTCACCTGGGTCATGGGGTTGATGGGGTATATCCGCTCTTCCGGCCGGTTGGCCTGGCACGTCAACGAGTTGATGCCGGATACGTCCCCCTGGGCGTTTACGCCATCGCTTGGATTCGCGGCAAAAATGGTCACGATCAACATGGCCCTGTTTTGGGGGGCGGTATTCTTCCTGTTTTGGGTCTGTCAGCGCGGGCAGCAGCCGGTGATGCATGAAGATGTGAGTGCGGAGAAGGAGGCAGGCTTTCTGCCGTCTCCGTCTCATGAGGGATAGGGACGTTGATGAGGGAATGTGAGATGGCTATGAGGATGGTTGTTGCGGCGATCGGATTATGGGGTGTGGTGGGCTTGTGCGGTGCGATGGGATCTGATGCCCCGGCCTATGCGGGTGAGGCCGGTGTGTTGGTGCTGGAGGATTTTCAGTCGGCGGATCAGGATGGGTTTCCGATCGATTGGCAGCATGAGAACCAGCGTAGCCAAGCGAAGGGGCGTGACGCTTATAGGATTCAGTCGCAGGACGGGAAGAAGTTTCTCGCCGCCAAAGATGCGGGGCAGCGTGTAAAGAAACGCAAAATCGACTGGGATCCGAAGACCTATCCCGTACTGACCTGGCGGTGGCGTCTCCATAAGGCCCCAACCGGTTCGGAGCCGATCGCGGCGCTCTATGCCTCGTTGGATACCGATCTGATGTTTATTCCGGTGTTCACGAAATACATCTGGAGTGCCGGAAAGCCGGAGGGGACGTTCGTGGAGGGTGGGATGTTCAGCGGATCTGAGTTGGTTGTACAGAGCGGCGTGCTTCCGGTCGGGGAATGGGTCGAAGAACGCGTGAATGTGTACGAGGACTTCAAGCGCATTCATAAGCATGAGCCGGCGGAAAAAGCCTGGGGCATCTCCCTGTTTGCCGGCCCTGGAGTCGAGATCGATTTTGGTGCGGTCACGGTGAGTCAGGCCAAGTGAGTGTATGCTTGTCCCGCGGACAGATGGGGCGTCTATGGAAGCGATGACCCGACCGTCACGTAGGGCGTGGTTCGACGTCGTCTTTGGAGTGGTCGTCATGGGCACCGTCGGAGCCCTGATTGGGACTATTTTGGGCGGCTCGTCCATTCCCCTGGCCTCCGGTCTCGGGTTGGCGCTTGGTGCCGTCGTCGGTTTTCTCGGTGGGCGTCGATTCCTGGTCAGCATTTTAGTCGGGACAGTTCTGGGTGGCTTGCTGGCGTGGCTGGTCGCGGGATTCGAAAAAGTCTCGTTTGGGGCGGGAGCTGGCGCGGCGATGGGAGGATTCCTCGGCGTGCAGATTTCGATGTTGTTGGACATACGTGCGGCGCGCAAAGCCGCGGCGCTGGAAGCGAGTGATGGCACACTTGCCGCACGCTCAGCGGTCACCAAATCATGAGGTGCAGGTAGCGCGATGGAAAATAGGGGTGTGCTGATCGGGTCGATTATCTTTGTGTTCGGGTCGTTTATCCTGATGATTGGCGCCTTGGTCTACGAATCCTATAAGGCCAAGCAGATGCGCCAACTGGCGCAGTCGATCACCACGGAGGCCACGCCGGTTGTCGCGGCTGCGGCGCAGGACTTCTCAATGTATAAGGCACTTGTCGGCGACGACGGCCGTGACATGGTGCAAGTTTCTGAGGGGCCGTTTGTGATGGGCAGCCGGGATAACGATAGTGATCCAGATGAAAAGCCTGAGCACCAGGTGTATCTGAAATCCTATTTTCTGGATCGGCACGAGGTCACGCAGGACGCTTATGATCGCTTTGCCAAGATGACGAAGCGACTCAAGCGAAAGATCGAAGTGTTTGAAGAGGATCCCGCCAAACTGCTCAAGCCTGAGTACCCCATGATTGCTGTGACGTGGGATGATGCGGAAGCCTATTGCAAATGGGCCGGTAAGCGGTTGCCGACGGAGGCGGAGTGGGAAAAGGCCGCTCGCGGAGAGGGGAAGCGCCGCTATGCCTGGGGTGATGAATTTGTGATGGGATACGCGAACATCGATGGAAATGAGGATGGATTTCGTTACCTTGCTCCCCCGGGCTCGTTCGAGTCAGGTCGTAGTCCCTATGGAATCTACGATATGACGGGCAATGTCGGTGAGTGGGTCGCGGATTTCTACGATGAGAATTCCTATCGAGGCTCTCCTTATCGCGACCCGAAGGGCCCTGATCAGGGTGAGCAGCGGGTTATTCGCGGCGGCTCCTGGCGGGAGACCAAGCGAAATGTGCGTTCATCGAAGCGGTTCCAGGCAAAACCGTGGCGACATGACATTACCGTCGGCTTTCGCTGCGCGAAAGACATCGAGGCAGATGTGGTCGTTAAGTAGTCGGTCACGTCATGCTCGAAACGCGATTCAAAGTGATCTTTCTTCTGGTGGTGCTGTTTGCCGCCAGCTTGCCCGTCATTGCGATTCTTCGCGGGACGATATCCACTCCATTTGAGGCTGAGCCCCAGCATGCCGAGCAGGATCAGGACGTCTCCAATCCTGGGTCGGCCTCCGCTGAAGAGCCTCTTGAAGAAGAGCTCGTTGCAATTCCTGCGGGGCCATTTGTGCTTGGAACCAATCGGGGTGGGTTTGATGAGCAGCCTGAGCGCACGATTTACCTCGACCGGTTCCTGATTGATCGCTACGAGGTGACTAATGCGCAATATGCTGCGTTTGTGAAGGCAACGGGACATCGAAAGTCAGGACCGTCCTCACGCTATGCGAAAAATACGCTGCGTATGCGAGGGGTGAATCAGCCCGCGGTCTATGTGTCCTGGGAGGATGCCAAGGTCTATTGCGAGTGGCGCGGAAGGCGGTTGCCCTCTGAAGCGGAATGGGAGAAGGCCATGCGCGGGCCTGATGGTCGCCTGTGGCCATGGGGGAACGTGGAAGTGCCGAACGCAGCGAATTGGGCTCGGGTGGACGATGGGTTTGAAGTGGCGGCGCCGGTGGGGCGAGTGAAGAGTGACGCCAGTCCCTATGGGGTTATGGATGGTGCGGGCAATGTGATGGAATGGGTGAACGATTGGTACCTTGAGGGGGCCTATGCTGCGGCCTCTGATCGCAACCCCGAAAGTCCTGAATACGGGACCTATAAGGTGCTGCGCGGGGCGGCGTATACCAGTTCGGGATCGGATTTACGCATTACCGCGCGCAGCAAGATGATGCTGGATTTTCGGGATGAAACAATCGGCTTTCGTTGCGCTCAGTCAAGTGCGGAGAATGGCCGGTCATCCGAGGAAATGGGGTCGGAGAAAATTATAGGAAATCAAAGTAGTAGAGGATCAGGAACACGGCCAAAATGATATTGACAACCATTCCAGCCAAAACTATAATGTCGAACACTTTTGAATTTTTAGCCATAAAAATCCCTTTAGAAATCATGTGCGTGAGGGATTTTGATTAACACAGCGTAGTTGGTGTGTCAATTCAAAATACGTATTTAAACCGTTGGGGAGAATCATGATGGAAGCTGCTCAGGATGACGTCAAGGTTAAGATCGGCAAAATGATTTTCTACATCACCCTGGCAGTCGGCCTTTGGTTTTTTTACTGGTTCGGCGGCATTCAGTGCCCATGCTGATCCGGTATTCTGGCCTGGGAAATTGTTCATCTTGTTGAGGGGGGTTTGAGATGGGCCAAACAATTGTGTATGTCGTCGTATCGGTAGTGATCTGCGTCTCGTTTTTTGCGGCTGTTGACCACTTTTTGATGGACGCACAGGGCTTGGACTTTTGGTATCTCCTGCGGAAGTAATGCTTCGAGGGGTAGGGATTTGAAGTTGTTGTTCACATGCGCGATGTATCAAGGAGGTAACCCATGGGCTCTGTAACCCGCACGAAGTTGATGTCGGTCATGGCGCTGTGCGCGATGATCGGCCTCCTCCTCATGCCTATTCTGGTTGCGATCCCTGCCCTTGCCGGCGACGGTGGCGCTCCTGCTGCTGGTGCGAAGGCGGAGGGCGGTGATGCAAAGGTTGAGAAGAAGGTTGAGAAGGGCAAGGACGTTTATTATAAGACGGAAGGCATTGTCTCGGGTCCTCCGGCCCCCAAGACCACGGACAGCGACAAGGACTATCCGCGTTACAATTTTGAGAGCCGCGTCCTGCTCTGGTTTGCCAACCAGCAGCATCTTTACTACGGCAGCTTCGTGTTGGCTGTTCCTATTTTCTGCATGGTCATCGAATTCATGGGGGTCGTCACTAAGGATAAGGCGATGGCCAAGCGTTACGATCAGCTGGCCTATGACTTCATTAAGATCAGTCTGACGGCCTACTCGCTGACGGCTATTCTGGGTGGTATTCTGATCTTTACCTTCCTCACTCTCTACCCTGCTTTTTTCCAGTACCTCTCGGGTATTTTTAGGCCGGTCATGCATATTTATGCATTGATGTTCGTGGCCGAGAGTGGAACGCTGTACATCTACTACTACGGCTGGGACAAGATGAAAGAGGGATTCCTGAAGTGGATTCACCTCAGCATGTCCGTCGTCCTGAACGTCATCGGTACCATCCTGATGTTCCTGGCGAACTCATGGATCGGTTTCATGATGTCTCCCGCCGGTGTCGATGAGCAGGGTCGGTATCTGGGTAACATCTGGCACGTGATCCACACGGCCTTGTGGAACCCGCTCAATCTTCACCGCATCTTGGGTAACATGGCGTTCGGCGGCGGTGTCGTCGCAGCCTATGCGGCCTACCGATTCTTGTCGGCAAAAACCGACGAAGAACGTGCCCACTATGACTGGATGGGTTACATTGCGATGGCGCTCGGCGTGGCATTCCTGATTCCCCTACCATTCGCTGGTTACTGGTTGATGCGCGAAGTCTATGCCTATCGGCAGCAGATGGGTATCACCTTGATGGGCGGCCTGTTGGCGTGGTTGTTCATCATTCAGGCCACCATGATCGGAATTCTGTTCCTGAGCACCAACTACTACCTCTGGCAGGCGCTTGGACGGATGCGTGGTGCGGAAAAGTATCAACGTTACATTAAGTATCTCGTGTTCTTGTTGACCTGCGGATTTCTGGTCTTTATCACCCCGCATACCATCGTCATGACTCCGGCGGAGTTGAAGGCAATGGGAGGTCAGCAGCACCCGGTGCTTGGTAATTACGGGGTTATGTCGGCCAAAAATGGCGGCATCAACGTGATTATCACGACAACTGTGTTGAGCTTCGTGTGGTACATGCGAGGCAATAAGGTATCTACGGTGTCATGGGCGAAGTTCGGCAACATCTTCATGGGTTGCTTCTTCTTCTTCGCCTACCTCAATATTATTCTGTTGGCCATATACGGCTACTACATTCCGGCCAACGTACGCGTCGGATTGTCTGTTCCGCAGGTGGCCACGACGTTGTCCTGCCTGTTCTTCATGTTCGCGCTTAACAGCGTCATGATGAAGGGTGCCAAGCAGATGGGACCAATTGAGTGGGGTAAGATTTCAGCCCGGTCTCAATACGCGCTCATTATGTTGGCCACGGCATTTACGTGGATGATGGGCCTGATGGGCTATATCAGGTCGTCCGTCCGCCTGTTTTGGCACGTCAATGAAATTATGCGCGACAATTCACCGTGGGCCTACACGCACACGGTGGGATTCGCTGCGAACATGATTTCGGCCAACGTGCTATTTTTCTGGATTTCCATCATGTTCGTCTTTTGGTTGGGGGCCCTCGCTGCTAAGAAAGCTCCTGTCGAAGCGAAGGCCGCTGTGCCCGGTCGGGCGACAGCGCCGGCAGTTGGTCACTAATCAAAGCGCAAGAAATGAATCAATGAGGGAGGGTGTCTGGTCATCATGGTGGCCGGAGCCTTCCCCTCCTGCAGGAGGTTTGAGCTGTGATTGAACTCATTAAAGCGGCCGTAGCGATGGGCTGGCCTGCATTGGGGATTCTTGTGGCCCTAATGTTTTATTTTAAGGCCTCCATTTCAGACCCAGTTGCCAACAAGCGTGCGGTGTTCAAGACATTCATCGGCACTATTGGCGCCATGCTTTTCTTCATGGCTATCGCCAATTACAAGATGAATTTCTTTGAAGAGTCCAGGCTTCTGCCGGTGTCTCTCGTGTTGATTACGTCCATGACATTTATGATGGCGCTGTATTTCACCAACATCAGCGCCTTGCTGAAAATCGGCGGATTCATGTTTTTTATCGCCGCCGCGCTTTCTGGCTATGGGAACTGGTTGCCTCAGGTAGAGGGTGGATTCCCGCCTGTCGAGGAAAAGAAAGATTTCAGCAACATGCCACAGACGGAGCTCGCCGACGAAGGTGAGAAAATCATCTTCGGTGGCGTAGGGCAGAATAAAGTGCAGGGTGCCATCGGGAAGGGGCAATGTCCGCTCTGCCACGCTTTCCATAAGGGCATGCTGGGTGAGCGCGCGCCAAATCTTGACGGACTTCCGGAGCGCGCGGGAACCCAGATTAACGATGCTCGCTATCACAAGGGTAATCCTGCGGCTCGTGATTCTGATCAAAAGGAAGCATTCCCAGGCTCAGGTACGGCTGAGAATGGACAGGAATACATCGCTGAGTCACACTCGTGCCCGAGCTGCTTCGTGGTGGCGGGTTACGGTGTAAAGGGTACCAATGACAAAGTCAGCCCGATGCCGTCCATCCACAAGCCACCGATTTCCTTGTCTTTGCCAGAACTGGCTGCGGTCGATACCTGGCTCTATGCGCGCGAAGGGCGAGATGCGCCGAGCTTTGATGAAATTGTCAAATCCTATGAGAAATTCATTCCGGAGTCAGATCGCCCTAAGCCGCCTACGGAGGGTGATGCAAAGCCGGGAGCCAGCGCTTTGATGGCTGACGGGACTGAGCCAGTGGATCAGATTTTTGCCAAAGGCCAATGTGTCGCCTGCCATACCATCCCTGGCATCGCTGGGGCGATCGGTACGATCGGTCCGAAGTTGGTTGAGGGGACGAATGCACCTCTCCGGATAAAGGATAAGGAATATAAGGGTAAGGCCAAGAGTGCGGCCGAGTACATCATGGAATCGATTGTTGAGCCGAGCGCCTACGTTGTGAAGGGATTCCCGGACAACACCATGCCCAAGGTGTTCGGGCAAAAGCTTAGCGCCGGTGCGCTCAAGAAACTTGTAGATTACCTCTCGCAGGTACAGGAAGGCAAAGAGCCGCCCAAGGCCTCCTAACTGCATGGAGTAGGGATCTGATTGCTACTGCGGAAGAAAGGGAGATGAGGACATGAAAGCATTAATGTCGGTCGTGGCATTGATCGGCGTCCTGGGGTCGCTCATGTTGATCGGAATGATCTTCGGAGTAGTGCCCTCGAACACCGTCAGGCTCGTTGAGGGCTACATGCCCATGCAGGTATTGAGTGAGCTGGCCATCTTCGTGGCCGGGTTCACCGGCCTGAGTTATCTGGCCAACTCAATGGGAATTGCCTTCCCTCGGTTTTGGCAGGGTGTGTTGTTTTGGGCCTTTATTCAGGCCTATCTCAAGTTCCGTATCTATCCGCCGATTCCATTCAGCGTTCGTGCCATGTACGGAACCGTATCGTTCGTAGCCGTATTCATGTGGGTCTCCGCCAATGAAGAGGATTGGAAGAAATTTCGTCAGCCAATTCTCAATGTTCTGGACGCCAACACTGGATTCCATAAGGCACTCAGGACGATGTATCTCATTCTCTTGCCGATTCTTATCGGCGGATTCTCCTTCATGACCATGAAGCCGAATGTGGATGAGCCGATTGAGCTCCGGACGGTACATCCGGCACCGCCAGCTAGCACGAAAGTGCACGGCAAGACCTACACCCTACAAACGTCACAGAACCCGTACCGGGTTAATCTCGAGGGCAAGTTTGACCAGGCGTACAGCAACAAGCTGATCGTCGAACAGGGGATGGGACGATTGATGGCACCCAATGCCAACCCATGGGATGACAAGGCTGAGGGGTATCTGAAGTACGTTCGGGAAGGTGGCGAAATATTCTTCCAGAATTGTCACTTCTGTCACGGTGACAATCTTAACGGCCGCGGTCTCCATGCCTTTGCGTTCAATCCGATTCCCGCTAACTTCACAGACCCGGGAACGATTGCACAGTTGCAGGAAACCTTCATTTTCTGGCGCGTGGCTAAGGGCGGAATTGGTCTGCCGAACGAAGGATTCCCGTGGGCTTCGGTTATGCCACCATGGGAACAGCACCTGACGACGGACGAAATTTGGAAGGTGATCCTGTTCGAGTATTGGCACACGGGATACTATCCTCGGACATGGGACTAATCCTGAATCTTACAAACAACCTGGGAGAACAGGTGGTGAGGTTAACAATGAGCAAACTTCGTATGAACGTAAAGGCGACGCCGATTATCGGAGCAGCCTTAGGGGCCCTTATCCTGTCTGCAACTGCGGCGGGATTGGGCCATGCCGAAGATCTTCCGGAAGGCTTTGCCAAGGGAGAATTGGCACCAGCTCCTCCTGCCGAGATGATTGAAGCAGGGAAGCGTGTCTATTTTACCAAGTGTGTCTGGTGTCACGGCGTGGATGGTGCCGGTGATGGGCCAGGTGCCGATCGGCTCTGGCCACGGCCGAGAAATTTCAACCAGGGCACATTCAAAATCCGTCACACAGCGAGCGGAGAGTTGCCCCTGTTCAATTACAACGAGAAGAATCCTGATTCTGGGAAGAATGACCTGCTCGATACGGTTACGCATGGTCTCCCCGGATCTGCCATGCCCCCGTGGGAAGGCATCCTCACTGAGGAGCAGCGGATCCAGGTGTTGTCATTCGTGACGACTCAACTCGTCAAGGATCGAAAATTTACTGACAAGCAATCTGAGACGCAGACCATTCTGCAGCTCGGTACTCTCAAGCCAGCTGAGGCAACGGAAGAAAGCATTAAGAAGGGCGCTCAGTTGATTGTCGATAAGAAGTGCATTGAGTGCCACGGCGTGGAAGGGCGTGGGGACGGCAATGCCTTCAATTTGAAAGATGACTGGGGCTTTTCAATTCAACCGGCCGATTGGCACAAGTGTTGGAATTTCCGTGGCAGTCGCCAAGATCCTTATAACGTGCGGAATATTTTCCGTACCTTCTCCACGGGTGTAAACGGGACGCCCATGCCGTCATTCGCGGATAGCACGTCGGTTGAAGACCGTTGGAGCATTGCGAACTTCGTAAACTCGTTGTGTGAGCGCGATGCCGAGGGTAAGCCTCTTGGCATTGATCCTTTGACCGACAAACCGAAGATCAACTTCGTTGTTCCTTCTGCTCCAGTCGAGGGTGAAATTTCGAACGACCCCGAGAATGAGATGTGGAAGAAGCAGGGCCGTCGTTATGTTGCGATGGGCGGTCAGATCACCCACAAGCCTCGTAACTTCGTCAATCGTATCGATGATATCTGGGTCAAGTCGTTGTACAACGAGAAAAACGTGGTGTACTTGATCCAGTGGGATGACCGGACGAAGAGTGTCGCCGAGGGGAAACTTCCTTGGGCGCCTATCCAAGTCAATGTTGAGAACTTTGGTGTGAAGGAGCAAGCGCCTAAGACCGGAGAAGAAGGGTCAATCGCGGCTGCTCAGAACAACTATGCCGTCTATAACGATGGTATCGCGTTCCAATTCCCGATCAAGTGGCAGGAGATCCCTGCCCCATTCAAGCCACGATATTTGTGGGGAGATGCGAAGTTCAACGCCGACATTTTGAAGTGGGAGGCGGATGGTTCGCTCCGTTCCTTCAAGGGAACGGGTTGGGATCAGGACTTCGAGGAGCGTGACGATTTCGAAGAAAAAACTAAGCTGCTGAAGTCCGAGTGGAAGAATGGGCAATGGACTGTCATGATCTCCCGTCCGCTGAAGGGCGACAAGGATGATTATGATGAGTACACTCGGTTCGACATCGGTAAGTACATTCCGATGGTCTTTTTTGCCTGGGACGGACACAACGGAGATGCTGGACGCAAGATGGCTGTGTCGGCATTTTATTACACCATCTTGCAACCTCCGATCCCGCAGGAAGTGTATATCTATCCGGCGGTGATCGCTGTTGGCGTGGTGTTTTTGGAAGGCTGGATGCTGACCCGCCGTGCCAACAAGAAGAAGGGTAAGGTCCTCTAAGCGATAGTCGAGCTAGAGGTTGTGTTGGAGCGAGGGGGTGAGGAAACTCACCCCCTCGTTTTTTTAATATCGATTGATGGAATAGTGCGGGATGAGCGAAGGGGTACTAGAGAAAGTCACAGGAGTTTTGATCGCCGGTGGGAAGAGTCGGCGAATGGGGCGCGACAAACGCTTCCTGCAGGTGAGGGGAAGGAGTGTGTTTGATCAGACGCTCTCTCTCTTGATGAAGACCTTCGCAGAGACGCTCGTGGTGCTTGCTGAACCAATCGAATTGCTGGATGTGCGCGGGTGCCGCGTTGTGTATGACGCGATTCCTAGCGCGGGGAGTCTGGGCGGTTTGTATACGGGGCTCATCTCGGCTTCGCAGCCTCGGATATTTGCAGTAGCCTGTGACATGCCGTTTCTTGATACAGGGGTGGTTCGTTTCATGGTGTCACATGATGAAGCGGCCGACGTGGTGGTTGCTGAGCTCGGTGGGCGGTTCCAACCCATGCACGCAGTCTATTCCAAACGTTGCGTCCCATTCCTGAAAGCGATGGCTGAACGGAAGGATCTGAAGATCCAAAAACTGTTTCTGACGGAAGGGCTTCGAGTGACCGTGTTAGGCGTGAGGGATCTCTCTATTCTCCGTGCAGGGGTCCGCTCGTTTCAGAACATCAATACTCCCGAAGACCTGGCGGTTGCCGAATCGCCGATCTCTGACAAGCCGTGACAATTCACGCGCCCAAGGACTTCAGCAAGCGCGGGGTGCTAGTGATCCATCCCGGTGCCCTCGGCGATGTGCTGCTCTCCCGTCCCGCGATTTCCACAGTTCGAGATCTGTTTCCTCAACATGAGATTGCGCTCCTGGTCGGACAATCCGTGGGGGCGCTGTTGTGTGAAGCTGGAGAGGTCGATCGAGTTTTCCCGCTCGAATCCACCTATCTGAGTGAATTATGGGCCGGAGTGGATAGCCTTCGTCCGGACTTCCGAACATGGCTTCGTAACTGCGATTTGGCAGTCGGATGGCTTCCGGACACAGAAGGCGCCCTCTCAGCGGCACTTCGTGCCACAGGTGTTCAGTCCGTCTGTCTCAAGTCCGCTTCATCCGCTGATCTAGATGCCGAACATCAAGCGGCTCGGTATCGTGATGCCATTCAGGTGAGCGGCGCTAGTCAAGCAGTCGGCACGCCACTCATTCTCTCGACAGTTATTCGAGAACGCGGGGGGCTGATTCTTCGAGGGCTCACTAGCGACAGTCGGCACACGGTGGTGGTGATTCATCCGGGGAGCGGGAGCCCCTATAAGTGTTTAGATGCACGGCTTCTCGTGCCCGTGATTGAGTGGTTGTTCCAGGCCGACATGGCTCCTCTGTTGCTGGAAGGCCCGTCTGATCGTGAGGCTGTGGAGCGCGTCCTCGCGACTATAAAGATCGACGTGCCGGTCATCCGTGGGCTGGATTTGTCCACAATGGCAGGGGTGCTGTCGCATGCGAAACTCTACGTGGGACACGATTCTGGCGTGACGCACCTTGCGGCGGCCTTGTCGGTTCCTACGATTGCCTGTTTTGGTCCGACGGATTCCCGCCGCTGGGCTCCGCTTGGTTGCACCCTGTCGATTGTGTCTGGGGAGTCCTGTGCCTGCCCCACGTGGAGTGCCGTGGGAGGGTGTCGTGACCGACGGTGTCTCCAGATTCCTCCGGAGCGCATCATCGAGGCCTGCCGACTATTATTGGCAGAGCGACGGACGGTTCCTGCCACGTAACTCGCGACCTTGTCTCTCATGTCATGGTGTGTTAGATTCCCAGTTTGATTTTCGCTGTTTCCACGCAGACTTAGAGGGGTTTTGTGACTCAGGGTGTGGTGCAAGACAAGGTCAGTCAGGCGTTGCTTGGGGCACTTCGATCGGCGCAGCAACGCGGCATGCTCAAGCTTGAGCAGATACCGGTTATCAATCTTGAAGCTCCAAAGCGGCCAGAATGGGGTGATGTGTCGTGTACCGTCGCCATGTCCTTGTCTGCCTCGGAACGTCGGCCTCCGTTTGAAATTGCACAGATTATTCTCGATCACATCGAGCAGCGAGACGCGTTGTTCAGCCGGGCGGAGATCGCTCGTCCGGGATTCTTGAATCTCACGGTCAAACCGCAGTTCTGGATGGATGTTCTGCGCGAGATCGAAGCGCAGGGCGCAGGGTATGGCCACAGTCAACTGGGGCAAAGACGGCGAGTGCTGGTGGAGTACGTCAGCGCCAATCCGACCGGGCCGTTGCATGTCGGACATGGCCGCGGTGCGGCCGTGGGGCAAGCGCTGGTCCGTCTGCTGCGGGCTACCGGGCATGATGTCGTCAGTGAATATTACATTAACGATGCGGGTCGGCAGATGAAGTTGCTGGGCGTATCGGTCCTGGCTCGATATCTCGAGGCGTGCGGGCAAGCCGGAGTCTTTCCAGAGGACGGCTACCACGGCGGGTATATTCGCGCAGTCGCCGAACATGTGAAGGAGGAACAGGGTACCGCGTTCCTCTCGCTTCCCGCTGTTGATGCGGAAGAGCGCAGCAAAGCGTTCGCCTACCGGGAATTGCTGGCGCTGATTCGGCAAGATCTGGAGACGTTCGGGATCGTCTTTGAATCCTGGTTCAGTGAAGCCTCGCTGTTGTCCTCCGGCGCGGTGGAGGAGGTATTGGGTGAGCTGAGAAGCAGAGATCTTGTATTCGATCAGGATGGCGCGCAATGGTTTCGATCGTCGGCCTTCGGTGACGAAAAAGATCGCGTTGTTCGGAAGCAGGAGAGGGACTATACCTATCTGGCTTCCGACATTGCCTATCACCGAGATAAACTACGACGTGGCTTCGATCTCCTGGTCGATGTGTGGGGCGCCGACCATCATGGGTATATTCCTCGGATGCAGGCGGTGGTGCAGGCCTACGGTTACCCGAAGGAGCGGCTGCGGGTCGTGCTGGTGCAGATGGTGAATCTCCTGCGCGGCGGTCAGAAGGTCGAGATGTCCAAACGGTCCGGAGAGTTCATCACGCTGCGTGAGGTGATGGACGAGGTCGGGTCGGATGCCGCCAAATTTTTCTTTCTGATGCGCGACTCGAGCACACATCTGGATTTCGATTTGGAATTGGCTAAGCAGCAATCGCAAGAGAACCCGGTCTACTACGTGCAATATGTGCATGCCAGGATAGCCAGTCTCCGGCGTGTAGCGGCCTCGCGAGGGATTGCTTGTCCGCTCCCGAGTCAGGCCGATCTCAATCTGTTGGAAGACCCCGATGAACTCGCGTTGATTCGAAAACTGTCGGCCTTCCCGGTGGTGTTGCAGGCGAGTGCCGTGGAGTTAGAGCCGCATCGGATGGCGTATTACCTTCGTGAGTTGGCGGGCATGCTGCACCCCTTTTATAACAAGCACCGGATTTTACCTCCGGCACCAGACAGCGAGGCAGCAGCCGTCTCATCCACAGAGCAGTCCGGCTCCTCAGGCCGGACGACTGAGGTGATGACGCCGGGCCTGACGGGTGCCCGGCTGGCACTCATGTGGGCGGTGCAGCAGGTGGTCCGAAACGGGTTGAACGTGTTGGGCGTGTCAGCCCCCGAGCAGATGTAGGACTGCCGATCCCATGTTAACCTTCCGCATCACCCATGAAGAATCCGGCGGACGCGCGCGCGTCGGCGTGTTGACCACCGCCCGCAGTGAGATCGCGACACCGGCGTTTATGCCGGTCGGCTCGCTGGGCAATGTGCGCAGTGTCGATGGAGAGGAATTGCTCAAGATGGGGTACGGCCTCATCTTGAATAACGCCTATCATCTGTACCTTCGTCCCGGACATAAAGTGGTGGAGGAGTTGGGCGGGGTGCATGGGTTTACGGCATGGCCCGGCGCTATTCTCACCGATAGCGGTGGGTTCCAGGTTTTCAGTTTGGCAAAGTTTTGCAAGATCTCCGACGAAGGAGTGATGTTCCAATCCCATATCGATGGGTCGTCGCGGTTTATCAGTCCGGAAACCTCCATTGAAATTCAGGAAGCCTTAGGCGCGGACATCATTATGGCGTTCGATCATGTCGTGGCATTGCCGTCCTCCCTGGATCAGGTCCGTGATGCCTCCAAGCGGACGTCGCTGTGGGCGCGACGGTGCGTCAGTGCCAAACGGCGGACGGATCAATCGTTGTTCGGGATCGTTCAGGGCGGCCTGGATGCCGGCTTGCGGGTGGAGTCGGCGCGTGATCTGGTCTCGGTGGGGTTTGACGGATATGCCGTCGGTGGGTTGTCGGTGGGCGAAGACAAAGCCGACATGTATGGCATGCTGGATGTGACGGTGCCCGAGTTGCCGTCGGCCAAACCTCGCTATTTGATGGGCGTGGGCATGCCCGAGGATCTGGTTGAAGGCGTGGCGCGCGGCATCGATATGTTCGATTGCGTCGTGCCGTCGCGTCACGGCCGCACGGGCTGGTTGTTTACCTCGTTCGGGCGTGTGGTGATCAAGCAGGCCCGCTATGCGCGCGATGAGCAGCCAATCGATCCGGCTTGCCGGTGTCCGGTGTGCACGCGGTACACCAGGGCGTACTTGCATCACTTGTTCGGCGTGAAAGAAATGTTGGGCGCCCGGCTGAATACGATTCACAACTTATGGTTTTTCGCGAAGTTGATGGAGGAGATCCGGAGCGCCGTGCGAGGCGGAACCTTTCAGGAATTTCGCCGTGAGTTTCATCGGACGTATGTTGTGGATCGGCCGGCAGATGATGGTCGATCGGACATGCAGAGTACGAACGGTTCTTAACGGCGGCACAGGCGGGGGACATTATGTGGGATTCGGTGGCATGGGCGCAGGGAACATCAGGGAGCGCTGGCGCAGGGGGAGGCCTCCTCTCGTTGGTCCCGTTCGTCCTGATTTTCGTCATTTTCTATTTCATGCTGATTCTGCCGCAGCAGAAACGCCAGAAGCAGTTGAAGACGATGATGGAGACCTTGAAGAAGGGCGACAAGGTGGTCACGGCCTCCGGAATCTGGGGGACCATCACCAATTTGGGAAAAGACACGGTGACGCTCCAGATTGCGGACACGACGAAAATCAAAATCCAGAAAGAGCATATTGCTCGGCTGCGCGGTGACGAAGAAGATTGACGCACGCGACGGAGACGGGAAGGATTGGCGCACGTATGAAAAAAGTCGGCGGACGGTTGTTAGCCCTAGTGACGATGGTGGTCGCCTCGATCATCTTTTTCTTGCCCTCATATCAACCTCTGTACAAGGAGCTGCCGCGATGGGTGCGTGAGGTCCTGCCGGACAAGGGCATTACCTTGGGGCTGGATTTGCAGGGCGGCATCCACCTGGTGTTGGAGGTGGAGGAAGATCGGGCGGTAGAGATCGCGGTGGAGCGGTCGGCGGCGGGACTTCAGGATCTGTTGGTGGAAAAGAAAATTCCCGCGGAATCGGTGAAGCGAACCGGCCCGGCGCAGATCACGATCGGGTTTCAAAATGCCGAATTGAAGGCACAGGTCCAGAAGCTGTTGGATGACTTTCCGACCTATGTCGAGGTGGAGTCGGCCGGGTCCGCGAACAAGGCCGTCTGGGAGTTGCGGGACGCGGAGATCAAGCGCATCAAGGATTCCGCCATCAATCAGGCGTTGGAGACGATCCGGAATCGCATCGACCAGTTCGGTGTCGCCGAGCCGCTGATTCAGCGACAGGGCCTCAAGCAGGTGGTGGTGCAGTTGCCCGGCATCAAGGATGCCAAACTCGCGAAGGATCTCATCAAGCAGACTGCGCTGCTCGAATTCAAAATGTTGGACGATGACAACCAGCTCAAGCTGGATCTCCCCGGCCGAATTCAGAAGGGCAAGGAGCGTGAAGACGCGTTCTTGAAGCAGGTCGAGGGGAAGGTGCCGGAAGGCGACCAGATTCTGTTCGAGCGGATCGTCGAAAAGGACAGCGGGCAGGAATGGCTGGCGCCCTATCTGGTGAAAAAGCGGGTGATGCTGGCCGGCGACGTGTTGAGCGATGCGCGCGTCTCCATCGGTCAATTTAATGAGCCCTATGTGTCCGTGACGTTCGATGCGAAAGGCGCGCGGGAATTTGACCGGATCACAGGCGAGAACGTCAAGAAGCGTATGGCGATCGTACTCGATAATACGATCTATTCGGCGCCGGTCATTCAGGAGCGCATCAGTGGCGGGCGAGCCCAGATCACCGGGACGTTCTCGATGGAGGAAGCCAACAACCTCTCGATCGTGTTGCGAGCCGGTGCATTGCCTGCGCCCCTCAAGATCATTCAGGACCTGACCGTCGGTCCGTCACTCGGGCGGGATTCGATTGAGAAAGGCGTGAAGGCCACCCTCTTTGCGGGTCTTCTTGTCATCGTGTTCATGGCGATCTACTACCGCCTGTCCGGTGTGATCGCCAACTTTGCATTGCTCCTGAACCTCATTTGCCTGATCGGGGCCCTCGCGGGGTTGAACGCCACGCTGACGTTGCCCGGCATTGCCGGCATCATTCTGACGATCGGTATGGGCGTGGACTCGAACGTCTTGATTTTTGAGCGCATCCGCGAAGAGTTGCGGCAGGGGAAGGCCGTTCGCGTGGCGATCGATGCGGGCTACGACAAGGCCTTGCTGACGATTGTGGACTCGCACGTAACGACGCTGATCACCGGGTTCGCCCTGTTTCTCTTCGGTACCGGGCCGATCAAAGGCTTTGCCGTGACGCTCTGCCTCGGTATCGCGATCAACCTCTTTACGGCGCTGGTCGGGACCAAAGTGGTGTTCGACCTGTTCAATCAGCGCAGGAAAATTGAGCAGCTCAGTATCTAGGAAGGAGCCGGCATGTTCGAGATTTTGGGGAAGACGAATATTGATTTTATGGGGAAGCGGTCCATCACGTTTGTGATTTCCGGCATCCTGGCCTTTCTGGGTCTCATCGCAGTGCTGCAAATCGCGCGCGGCGCGGCGAATCTGGGAATCGATTTTGCCGGTGGAACGGCGGTGCAGTTGAAGTTCGATCAGGCGATCCGGATCGACGAGGCGAGGCGTGCGCTGGAAGCCAACGGTTTGGGGTCAGCGGAGTTGCAAGAATTTACGCAAGACAACAAGTTGCTCGTTCGTGTGAAGGCGTCGACGACGATCGAAGAGAAAGTCGCCGAACGGGTCGTGGCGGTATTCAGTAAAGAATTTCCCGCCAACAAGTTTGTGGTGGATTCGAGCATGGAAATCGGCCCGACGATCGGGAAGAAGCTCCAGGAAGATGCGATGATCGCAGTCCTGATTTCGTTCGTCGGGATCGTCATCTACATAGCGATCCGCTTCGAATTGCGATTCGGCGTGGCGGCCGCGTTGGCGACGTTTCACGATGTGCTGGCCGTACTGGGTGTCTTTTATCTGCTGGATAAAGAGATCACGCTGCTGGTCATCACGGCCTTGCTGACCTTGGCAGGGTATTCGTTGACGGACACAGTGGTCGTCTTCGATCGTATCCGTGAGAATTTACGGACCCGCCGGCGTGAGGATGAAGAAACGATCATCAACCAGGCCATTAATCAGGTGCTGAGCCGCACCATCGTCACCAGTTTCACCGTGGTCATCGTGCTGATTCCATTGGTGCTCGCGGGTGCCGAGGTGCTGCACGATTTCTCCCTGGCGTTACTGGGGGGCGTGATGTTCGGTACCTATTCATCGATCTTCGTGGCGAGCCCGTTGTTGCTGCTGTGGCCCGGCAGTGCCGGGGGGCTCATGAAGCGTCGCTAGGGCTCGGATCATCCGAGCCTAGACTCAGGCCTGTCTGCTGTTGTGAGAGGGCCATTGATCGGGGTAAGCCGCACCCATGCTGATCTGGAGCCGGTCTCACAGTCTCCAGCGAAAGATCATTACGGCCATCGTGATGGTCGGGCTCCTGCCGTTGTGCCTCTCCCTCGTGCTCACATATATCGAAGAACGCCGGGCGCTTCGAGAAACCATCGGGGCCAATTTTAAAGAAGTGGCGGTGGAAGCCGCCCGGCGAATTGAGATGCAGGTGACGCGTGGCGTCAATGAGGCCCAACAGCTCGCCGCCACCCCCTTCCTCCGTACCTCGGTGACCGAATCCAATCGTACCTACCTGGACAAAGACGAAAAGACCGTCCAGTCCATGATCAAAGCGTGGCAGCAGCGGTGGCGTCAACGGGACAAGCAGAGCGAGTTCCCGCTGTTCATCAACCGGATCGTGACCAACTATCTGATTCGATGGCACGACATCCGGAAGGCCGACTATGTGGGGATTTTTGTGACGGACAACCGCGGTGCGCTTGTGGTGAGTTCGATCCCGCAGGTCGAGTATTACCATGGCAAGGCCACCTGGTGGCAGGCGGTGATGAAGCGCAGCACGGGCAAGGTCTTTGTCAGCGATATCTTTTTCGATCCGGCCTTCGGCACCCACGTCGTCAACGTGTCGGCGCCGATCATCGACGATGAGCAGCATGTGACGATCGGTGCGGTCACGGTTCTTTTGCGTCGGGATACCCTGTTCCATTCTGTATCGGAAGCCACCGTGGGGCAGACGGGGCATGCCATGTTATTCAATTCGGACGGGGTCCCGTTGATCTGTCCGGTGCTGGCGCCGGAAGAACATGCGGTGAAGCCTGAGCTGGTGAGCGCTATCAGCGGAAGCGCCGCCGGTTGGACCACTGTCGTGTCTGATTCGCATGGGGGACAGAACTCGATCGTGGGGTTCGCGCCGGTCCGGCTGGGGACTGAACTAACGCCGGATAGCCTGGGTGGCAAGCGCTGGGTGACTTTTGTGCGGCAAGATCCTGCCGAGTCCTATGCGCCGCTCTCGAGGCTGGTGGTGCAAGTGACGGTGTATGGGCTGGGAGTGTTCGGTGTGCTGTTGCTGACGGGGCTGACGGTCGCGCGACGCATCGCCCGTCCGATCGGGCTGTTACATGAGGGGGTGCAGCGCATTGGAAGTGGACGGCTGGATCAGCAGTTGAATCTCAAGACCGGCGATGAAATCGAGCAACTGGCGGACGCCTTCAATAAGATGGCGGCGAACCTGCGCATCTCGTTCGAACAGATCGAGCAGCGGATGGAAGATGTCCGCCAGCTGGAGGCGCGATATCGCGATCTCATCGAACATTCCCCGGAGATGATCTACCAGTTGAACAAGGCCGGCCAGTTTGTGCACGTGAATAAGACCGGCCTGGACAAGCTTGGGTATTCCCTGGAGGAGATGCTGCAGATGCGCCTTTGGGATCTCGTTCCCAAGGGCCGTGAGGCGGAGGTATTGGCCTACCTGGAACGGTTGGTCTCGCAGGGGCGCAGCACGATAGAGACGGTGTTTGTGGCCGGGGACGGCCACCCGATCGACGTGGAAATTCATGCGACGGCTCTATTCGAAAGCGGTGGCGGTCTGGTTCACTCGCGCGCGTTTGTCCGTGATGTCACGGAGCGGCGTCTGTTGGAGGCGCAAATCCATCAGTACACGACCAGACTGGAACAGGCGGTCAACGAGCGCACACGGCAACTGGTGGCCTCGCAAGAACGGTATAAGGCGTTGTTCGACCTGGTGGCGGATTCGGTGTTTATGGTGGGTGAAGACGGCGTGATTGTGGCCGTCAACAAACGGGAAGAGCAGGCGCTGGGCTATTCGGAGCAACAGGTCGTCGGAAGCAGCATTCTCAACGTGGTCGAACCGGTTCACCATGACGACATGCGGGTGTTGTTGGAAAAGATTCGTGCCGGCGAGCGCCAGGTGCCGACTCAGGAAATCACCGTACGCGATGCGACCGGCAGGGAAACGCCGGTGGAGATGGACCTGATTTTGGTGCGCGGCAGCGATCATACCTGGGTCATGGTTCAGCTTCGCGACATCACCGACCGGAAACGTCTTGAACGGCAGATGCATACCTACCAGCAGGAGCTGGAAGCGAAGGTCAGCGAGCGAACCCGCGAGATTGAAGAGACCAAACAGTACCTTGAGAACCTGCTGGAGAACGCTAATGACGTCATTTACACGCTCGATAGCGAGCAGTGTTTCACGTATGTGAACAGCAAGGTGTTGGCGTGGGGTTACGCCAAGGAAGATCTGTTGGGGCGTCCGTATCTGGGGTTACTGTCGAAACGGCATCGTGGGCGCCGGTTGAAATCGACGCTGGATATCGGTGTAAAACAGGTCTATGAGGTCGAAGTGTTGACGAAGTCCGGCGAGCCGCGTTCCGTGATGGTCAGCGTCTCCCCGCTTCATGGCGTGGAGGGGGAGATCCTAGGCGTGCTGGGAATCGCCCGCGATATGACGGACACGAAGAAGCTGGAGCAACAAATCAGAAACTCCGAGAAGCTGGCGTCGGTCGGAAAACTGGCTGCGGGGGTTGCGCACGAGATCAACAACCCACTCGGGGGCATTCTCAATTGTCTGTACAATATGCGTAAGGGAACCCTGTCGCCGTCCAGGCAGGAGGAGTACCTGGCGTCGATGGAAGACGGATTGCGACGGGTGCAACGGATCGTTCGGCAACTCCTCGATTTTTCACAACAGCACAATCCGGAACTCGCCCTGGCCGATATCAATCAAGTCGTCAATCGGGTATTGCTTCTGACGGACCACCTGTTTGTGCCCCACCGTGTGCAGCTGGAGACGGCGCTTTCGCCCGACATCCCGGAGTTGATGATCGATCGGCATATGATGGAGCAGGTGTTGATGAATCTTGTGTTGAACGCCATTCAAGCGATGCGGGCCGGTGGAGTCCTGGCGATCCGCACGTCGATGGACGAGGCGCACTGCCTAGTGCGGATTCAGGATTCAGGCTGCGGCATTTCCTCCTCGGTGTTGCCGCGGATTTTCGATCCGTTCTTCACCACGAAAAATGAAGGGGAGGGTACCGGGCTGGGCCTGTCCGTCAGCCTGGGCATTGTGGAGCGTCACGGAGGGAGGATTTTTGTCGAGAGCGAAGTCGGGAAAGGGACCACCTTTACCGTCTCCATTCCGCTTGCGACGGAACGGCACGCCATCGGGAGGTTTTCGTGAAGGGCCTTAAAGTTCTGATCGTTGATGATGAGCCGTTGATGCGACTGTCCATGCTGGATGCCTTGGAAGGCATCGGCTGTGAGGTCATGGCAGCCGCCACTGGAACGGAGGGGGTAGCGATTCTGGGCACGCGTCAGTTCGATATCGTGATTACCGACCTGCGCCTTCCCGGCGCCGACGGACTGACGGTTTTGAAGACCTGCAAGGAGCGGAGTCCTACGACGGAAGTGATCCTGATTACCGCCCATGGGTCGGTGGATACGGCGGTCGGTGCGATCAAGCTGGGTGCGTACGACTACATCACCAAACCGTTTCAAATGGACGAGTTGCTGCTGATCGTCGAGCGTGTCGGGAAAATTCTTGGGTTGCGACGGGAGAATCTCGAACTGAAAGAGGTGCTGGAAGACCGGTTCAGTTTCGGCGGGATCCTCGGATGCAATCATCAGATGCGGGCCCTGCTGGAGAAGATCAAGTTGGTAGCCGCAACCGATTCGCCGGTGTCGATTGTCGGGGAGCGCGGGACGGGCAAGGAGTTGGTGGCCCATGCCATTCATTTGAATAGTCCCCGGCGCGATCAGCCCCTGATTAAGGTCTGTTGCGCGGACCTTCCCGAGGCGCTTCTGGAGGCAGAGTTATTCGGTCATGAAAAGGGCGCGTTCCCAGGGGCGCTGCGCCAACGACGTGGACGGTTCGAATTGGCGCACAAGGGAACATTGCTTATTGATGATATCGATGCGGTCTCTCCACATGTGCAGGCAAGGGTGTGGCGCGTGCTTCAGGAGCGGCGATTCGAGCGCGTCGGCGGGCGTGAACCCATTGATGTGGACGTCCGTATCGTGTGTGCGTCGAACCATGACCTGAAGGAGATGGCTCACCAGGGACGGTTCCACAAAGAACTCTCCGATCGGCTCACGGCCGTGCAGATCGTGGTGCCGCCGTTGCGCGAGCGGCGGGAAGATGTGCTGGTGATCGCCGAGCATATGCTGGAGGCGAGGTCGGCGGCTCTCGGCAAGTCGCTCGACGGGTTTGCGCAACCGAGTCGCGATCTGCTCCTGCGCTATTCGTTTCCCGGCAATGTCGGTGAACTGGAGCAGATGGTGGAGCGAGCCGCCGCCTTGGGGCGGGACGGGGAATCGCTACAGCCGTGGGACCTGTGCGGCTTCCAGACCTGTCCCTATCTCGGCGGGGCACCTCAAGCAGGTTGCGGTTTTTGTGCGGAAGGACTGACGGCGAAGGTTGAGAAACCGGAGTCCACAGCTCCTGCCACGCTCGCGACGGCGCGGGAGGCATTCGAACGGGACTATATTGCCGCAGTCTTGAAACAGGTAGGCGGTAGCCGGACGAATGCCGCCACGATCTTGGGATTATCCCGAAAAGCCTTGTGGGACAAATGTAAGCGGTACGGTCTCTCCTCCGCCAAGGGTGAGGCGGAGGAGAAGGATGAGTAGGTTACTCGGCGGGCTCCACGCCACCTTCCCAGAGCTTCACCGTACGATCCCAGGAGGCGCTGGCCAGGCGTAGTCCGTCCGGCGAGAGGGCGATACCGCGTACCGCTCCGCCATGGGTCTTGTCGGTCCGGAAATTTCGGCCCGTGGCGATGTCCCAGAAGCGGATGGTGTTGTCATCCCCTGCACTGATGAGCACTTTTCCGTCGGGCGAGACCACTAACGACCGAACCCATCCATTATGCCCGCGCACGACGCGCAGTTCGTTCATCGTCGGCATCTCGAAAAAGCGGATCGTGTTGTCACGGCTGCCGGTGATCAGCATTTTGGCATCCGGCGTAAAGACCATCGCGCCGACCCAATATTCCATCGGCTTCTGAAAGCCTCCGTCGTCTTCGATGAAGAAGCCGCGGGTCTCCGTTGAGTCTTCGGCCGATTCTTCCCAATGGCCGTTATGGAGGATTTTTTCCTCTCCGCTCGGGAGGACTTCCCAGATTCTGATTTTGCCGATGTCGGACCCGCTCGCGAGGTGCATGCCGTCCGGCGAGAACGCCACACAGACCGACCAGTGGTGATCGTATTGGTCTTTTCCCAGCAGGGTCATGAGGTCGGTGCCGGTCGTGATTTCCCAGATCTTGATGTCCTTATTGTGGCTGCCGCGGGCGAGCATGAGGCCGTCGGGAGACAGCGACAGGCTGCAGACATTGTGATCGTAGCGGGTAAATAGCAGCTTGGTCGGCTCGCCGGTTTTCGGGTTCCACAGGCGGATGGTCCGATCTTCGCTGCCTGAGGCCAGCGTGCGGCCGTCCGGCGTGAACACCAGGGCGCGAATGTCGGCGGTGTGGCCCCTCAGCGAACGCAGGAGTCGCCCGGTTTCAATGTCCCAGACGCGGACGTATCGATCGACGCCGCCACTGACAATCGTCTGGCCATCGGGAGCGTAGGCAACGGTCCACACGCCGTGCGAGTGTCCGCGGAACGTCTTGAGCTCCCGAAACCCTGCTTTCCAATATTCCAAATGGTCGACGGGGGCAGGGGCCTGTGCGGTCCCGCTCTGGTTGTTCAGCTGTCCGTTTGATGGGGTAGTCAGGGGGACGGTCGTTGGATTGCTCATAAAAGTGTGTGCCTCGTCGTCGCTGTGCTGAGCGGGGGCCACTGAGCCCCGGCCGGACCCTCAACGGTTTGCAAAAATCGCTCAGGGGTTTGTATAATCGGCGGTCGTTTCGATGATCGTAAGAGAACGACTGGGAGCAAGTCAAGCACAGGACCCGTGCGGGTTTCATCCCTTCACCGAACCAGAACATGTGAGGTCTTATGGCAACCGGAGTAGAAGTTTCCAAGCCGTCGATGGAGATCCGTTTTCAGCCGGCCTTACTGCAGGAAGTCATCGACTCCTTTATTGAAAAGACGGAGCGGGAAGGGGATCCGACCTACTATAAAGAGTTCCATGAACTGGCCGACCCGATCTATGAAAAGTTCACGCTGGACGATCGTGAGGCCGAGTTCAAGAAGCTGTATCAGTACTTATTCGGTATCTGGGGGTTCTCCGATATCATCCGCGACGCGTTCAATGAATTTCCAGAGCTGAGGCAGCGAGTCGGAATCGTCCTAGTCAAGGGGGTGCTCAAGGAGGATCAGGAAGGGGTCGACGTCCTGCGCAAATGGGGCTCCGTCGAGCACGACCTGGCGAAGCAATTCGAGGAGAAGGGACTGAAGGGAGTCGGGATCAAGCTGATTCCGCGGCGGTTCTACGATCCGGCGTTGACGCGGTACTGTCGTCACGAACTCCTGCACATCCATGACATGCTCGACCCGGCATTCGGGTACGATCCCGATACACGGGTCGGACAGAATCCCGGCGAAGAAACACTCATCCTGCACCGCTATCGTATTCTTTGGAATATCAGCGTCGATAGCCGCTTGATCGCTTCCGGGAAGGAGCCGATGCTCCAGAAGGAAGATCGATTCAAGGAGTTCCGGTCGTGGTATCGAAAGATTCCGCCGGCTCAGTTGAAATCCGTATTTGAGGGGTTGTGGCAGACGAGCTATTTTACCCATTCCGAATTGGTGGAAATGGCCACCGACACCCTGCGTATCCTGGATCGCGCGGTGGATGTCGAGGGCGGAGAAATTCCGGAGACCACCAATAAGGTGATGCTCATGCCGGGGTTTCCTTGTCCGCTCTGCCGGTTCCCGACCTACACCTGGGTGGAAGATATGGAGACCAAGTTGGAGAAGTATATCTTGGACTTCATCCGCGAGAACCATCCGGGCTGGGATGTCGAGTACGGGGCCTGTGACCGTTGCGTGGAAGTGTACAAGTTACGGGCCGACGGTGTGATGTAATCGGGGTGCACGGTGGCCGCTGATCCTAAATACGGGCGTCGTGATTTTCTGAAAGACTCCGTCGTGTCGGTGGCGAAGGCGGCGCGGGAATTTGCGGCGCATAAGGACGCGCCCCGCGAGCAACCGGCTGCGCCCGTGCGAACAGATTGGCTGCGTCCTCCGGGTGCTGTGGATGAGGCCACGTTTCTCGATCGGTGCACGCGCTGTAGCGATTGCATTGAGGCGTGCCCGCCGGGAGCGATCGTGAGCGATGTGTCGAACGGTACGCCGGTCATTTTTTCGAATCAGGTCGCATGCGAATTGTGCGACGATTTTCCCTGTATTGCCGCCTGTGCGACCGAGGCGCTCCTGCCGGTGGCTGATTGTTTTGATGTGCGGATGGGTGTGGCAACGGTGTCGCACCGTGTGTGTACGGCGGGCCAGGGTTGTCATGCCTGTGTGTCGAAATGCCCTGTTGAGGCCCTCTCGATGGATTTTCACGCGCTGCATCTGGTGGTGGCTCCAGAGCGGTGCGTCGGATGTGGTATGTGTGAGCAGATTTGCAAGACGGTCAATGATCGTATTGCGATCAAGGTGACGCCGGCAAGGAACCTGTCTGCCGGTGCGCTGGGCTACTGAACGCAGTGTGTATGTACTCGTTCCGGAATGCGAAATGATCAGGCAGAGTAGTGAAACATCGGCACTTGCGGCGAGGGCAAAGGAGAGAGAGTTCATGCTTGACATCCCTCCCTCCTTTACCTATCATACGCCTCCTGTGCCGCAGGACTCAGATGTTGCGTAGTGTGCGAAAAAAATGCGCAACATGTTGAGGTGAGGAGCAAAATACGTATGACATCGAAACAGGTCGTGCAGCCCACCTCCCCGTCCTCCACCGCAATCGCTCCCCCGCAGGCGGTCGCGATAAAAGATTCGCCGGCCGTCGAACGGGCGCTCAATCGCAGCAAAATATATCTCTTGTTCTCGTGGAGTTTATTGTATCCTGAGGACGAGGAGTTCCTGGATTATCTCCAGTGTGGTGAATTCGTCGAAGATGGTCGTGCCGCATTGGACGGATTGCGTCTCGCACTCGATGGCATCGGCGGTGATCGGGCCAGCCAGAAAATCGCCCTGATGAAAAAACAGTTCGACCAGATCGAGAAACTGGTTTCGGCTGAGTGTGTCAATTGGCAGATCGGCGATCTTCAGACGGAGCATCGGCGGGTCTTCACCAATGTGATCACGCTGGATTGTCCGCCCTACGAAACACTCTTCGGTAACGATCACGTTTTTGCGCAGTCCCACGTGATGGGCGACATCGCCGGCTTCTACAAAGCCTTCGGAGTCGAGCTCTCCAAGGACGTGCACGAGCGTCTCGATCACCTGAGTGTCGAGCTCGAGTTCATGCATTTTCTGACCTACAAAGAGTCCTATTCGCGCTGCCATGACGGCATCGACAAGACGGAGATCGTGGTCGATGCGCAAAAGAAATTTATCAACAATCATATCGGCCGATGGGTGCCGTTGTTCTGCAGAATGTTGGCGAAGAAGTCGGATACGGGCTTATTCAAGCTGATTGCCGACTGTATGTCGGAGTGGATGGATTTTGAGGTCGCCTTCCTCGGAGTCACCGTGCAACCGTACTCTGAGGCGGACTATAGACCAGCTACCTTCAATGCTCCGGAAGGTCAAACCTACGAGTGCGGGGCGCAGGACAAGGGGAATGAGCTCAGCATGTTGCTGAGTGAGGTCGGCGCTGAGTCCTTCATGGACCAACAGACGAAAGAGAAGGCCGGCGGGAAGAGCGAAGGCCCAGTCGGGGCTGCGTAGGAGTTCTCGGTTTTCGGGCAGTGCAGTATTCGGTTTTCGGCAGACGTTATACGTTCCCAGTTCTTTTTCTTATTAATCTTTCAGAGGAGGGCATACGCAATGAGACTGGTGCAGACACGCAATAAGCGTTTGGTGTTTGGCATTTTGTTCTCTGCGCTGATCGTCGGCATTATGTTGACGATCGGGCAGGTGCCTCTCGCGGTCAGCCAACCGGTGACCATTCCCGTGAAGGCGATCAAGGGGGCAATCCCGATGGATGGTGCAAACCCCATCTGGGAAGGAGTGCCAGGTGTCATCATCCCATTGAGCGGCCAGACCATCACGACCCCGATGCACCCGAATATTTCGGTGAAGTCGGTGTTTGTGAAGGCGGTCAGCAATGGGAAGGATTTGGGGTTGCGCCTTGATTGGAGCGACCAGACCAAGAACGACACGGCAATCGGTCCGCAGGATTTCCGGGACCAAGCCGCCGTCATGTTCCCGGTCAACACTGCGGGCGCCCCGCCGTTCCAGTGCATGGGCCAGTCAGGTGGGACGGTCAACATCTGGCGTTGGAACGCGGAGTGGCAGAAGGATCTCGGCAAGGATAGCGCTGGGATGTGGGACGTGGATGACCAATACCCTGGCATCTTCTGGGATTACTATTTCGAAGAGCCAGCTGGTGGAGTGACCTATCCGGATCGTATCGGCCGGAGCCTTGGCCCATTCAATTCCGGCATTTGGTCCGGTAACATCATGTCCGACCCGACCCTGCGCGTCAGCTCCGTCGAGGATCTGAATGCCAACGGGTTCAGCACCTTGACCACCCAGGCCCATCAGGATGTGATCGGCAATGGTGTGTGGGAGCCGTCCGGGTCCCTCAAGGGCGGTGGATACACCGGCCCGACCTGGCGTGTAGTCGTGAAGCGTTCGCTGGAGACCAGCGATGCCAACGACACCCAGTTCAAGGCGGGCGCTTCGGTGCCAATCGCCTTCGCAGTCTGGGATGGTTCCAACATTGAGCGAAACGGTATGAAGGCGCTCTCCACCTGGTTCACGCTGAAGATGCCGTGAGCCTAGTGGCCTGAAGTGGCCAATCCTACTCCTGTGCCGGGTAGGAATCGTGTGGTGATTCGTAACAGGAAGGCCCCGAGTCGTTGCCAGAGATGGCAAAGTGATTCGGGGCCTTCGTGCGTTTTGACAGAGAGTGGCTCAACCTCAGGAAGGCCTGAAATTTCTTGGCGTGCAGAGGGCGGAGGGTTGCATTCGGACTGGAGCGGAGTGTATATACCGATACGGTGCGATTCTTCTGAAAATACTGATTTTCCTGCTTAATATAAAGATAATCCTATGAAAGTTTCACTCTTGTTTCCTCCTACGTGGCACCCATCCCAACCGTACCTCAGCCTTCCATCACTCACCGGATTCCTCACCCAAGCCGGAGTCAAAAACGTCTCTCAACGCGACCTCGGCATTGAGCTGTTGGACAAGGTTCTGACGCAATCCTTTGCGCATGGGCTCTACCAGCAGTTGGTGGACAAACAGCAAAGTCTGGAGCGAGAGCGAACCGGTGAGAGGGGGCCCGGGAGCGCAGAGCAACTTGCTCGCGTGATCGAATCGCTCGACCGGTTTCCCTATTTGTTTGAACGAATCGAACTGGCGAAAGAGACGCTGCGAGGTGAAGGGTTTTACGATATTGAGGCGTACCGCAATAGTCTCTTTCTGATCGATAAATGGCTTGAGGTTCTCTCCTCGTTGTACTTTCCGACGCGCATGACAGTGGTCGATAACCAATTCGGCGACTATTCGATCTACTCCTCAAAAGATCTGATCAAGGCCATTCGTGACGAAGGGCAGAATCCCTATATTAGTCTCTTCCGCGAGCATGTGTTGCCTTCTCTCCTGACTGATCGTCCGGATCTGGTCGGTGTCTCGATTACAGCGACCTCGCAGATTATTCCCGGGCTTACGCTCTGCCGGTTGATCAAGGAGCATGCGCCGGAACTGCATGTGACGGTAGGTGGAAGTATCTTCACCCGGTTGGTCGATAATTTGCGGCGATGCCCATGGTTATTCGACCTCGTCGATGATTTCGTCGTGTTTGAAGGCGAAACAGCCCTGCTGGAACTTGTGAACCAGATGGACGGCAAGCGGGATTTCAGCAAGGTTCCGAATCTGATTTATCGCCAGAACGGCAAGATTACGGTCAATCAGCCCTTTTACTCTGAGAATATCAACCAGCTCACAGCGCCGAACTACGACGGCTTTCCGCTGGATCTGTATTTGTCCCCCGAGCCTGTCCTGCCGGTACAATTTTCACGCGGCTGCTACTACAAAGATTGCGCGTTTTGCGCCCTCACGCTGGATCATCAGAATTTCCGGCAACGTGATCCGGGGAAGACGGTGGACGATTTGGTCTGGCTGAAAGAGCGCTATGGAGCCCAGTCCTTTTTCTTCACCGACGAATGTTTCGCCCTCTCTCCCACCAAGCGTTTGTGCCAGCAGATGATCGATCGGCAAGTGAATGTGAAGTGGACCTGCGAGTTGCGTTTCGAGAAGAACCTCACGCGTGAATTGCTTGGCCAGATGAGGGACGCCGGCTGTTTGAAAATTGTGTTCGGACTGGAGTCGTTCAATCAGCGAGTCATGGATTTCATGAAGAAGGGGATCAAGCAGGAATCCGTACGCCGGATCGTCGATGACTGCGTCGATCTCGGGATTGCCGTGCACTGTTACGTGATCGTCGGGTTCCCCACGGAAAAGGAAGAGGAAGCCCTCGATACCATGAACTTTGTGGTGGGGAATAAGAAGCTCCACGAGTCCTACGGGTTCTCCTGTCAGCCCTGCTTGTTCGACCTGGAAAAAGAGGCGCCGATCATGAGTGATCCGGGCAGTTACGGCATCCGTCGGATCATGCGGCCGGCGACCGAAGACCTGAGCCTGGGCTTCTTTTACGAAGTGCAGGAGGGGATGACCCCTGCTCAGGCCGAGCAACTCTATCAGCAGGTCTACGAAAAAATCAGCGAAGTCGTGTGCGAATTGCCGTTTAACTATTCCATGGCCGACGGGCTGCTCTATATCGCTCGGGCCAAGTCGCAAGCGTTGCAGGTACCACAGCCGACCGGCTCTTAGCGTTCGTGCGGTCATCAGGGCAGGCTCCTGCCGCGTTGACCGGTTGTGGCCAGAGGATTATCATCAACGTTTTGCACAGGGGGCTGGAGATGTCTGCTGTAGCCACCGCCGTCGAACGGTCAACCGGGCGGGTCGAAGATCAGGGACTGTTGTTCGAATACACCATCAAGCTGGTGTTGTTCGTCGGATTTTTCGAACTCGTCCTCTATCGCCTGGTATCCCGACTCGGCATGCATATCAGCAAGATTGCGGCCCAGCATGAGTGGGTCGGAACGATCTTCCAGTTGCTGACGTCTGTCGGCTTCGCCTTGTTGAATGTCGTCGCGATCTTTGTCTTTCTGGCCCTGGTGGTTCTGCTGGTGAACAGGGCTCGCGCCAAGGGCATCACGGGGTTTAATACCGTCACGATTCCCAGTGTGGCCCTCCTGTTGATCCTCACGGTTTCCTTTCTGATTGTGCCGCCGGCCATGCTGGGCTCCATCGTCTACAATGTCGTGACCCTCATTGCACTCACCGCGCTGATGCTGGAGTATCTCTCCCAGCAGCAGGAATGGTCGAAGCGAGTGATGGGCGCGGTCTATTACTTCGGCATTTCCGGGTGGCTCTATTATCAAATTTTCTCCACCACCTACGGATGGATGGGCGTAATTGCGGCGCCGCCGTTTGTGTATGAAGCCAATCGTCTCGGCGAAGCGCTCATGGTGCTTGCCAGCATTCTGGTGTTCTGGGCCTATGGGCGCGGGGTGTCGTTCCGTACCAGGAATCGACAGCAGCGCCGGCGCGCGATCTGGTTCGGCGCCGTCTCGGCGGTGGTGTTCTTTGGCTTGTTGTTTATGGATTATTTCCTGGGGCTCTACAACCCGGTGTTGGCCCATTCCATCCGGAAAGCCGGGGAGGGGATCAGCTGGATCTTTCAGATGGGCATGGGGTATACCTTTTACCTGCCCTTTGCCTTTTATGTCGCGGGGCTGCTCTGTTGGTCGTACACCGTGATCAGGCTCGTGACGATGGGGCGTCTTGCGGGATACGGCTTGGCGTTGATGTTTATTGCCGGCTATGCATTGCTCTTTTCCAGTTTGACTCTGATGGTGGTGCTCGGGGTGATGCTGATGACGCTTGATCGTCCCAAAGGTGCGGTGACGGAACAGGCGGCGGTGACCAGGCCCCCCATCGTCGGCACGCAGGAATCTCTCGTTGGTGGACAAATTTAATCTTATGAGTCACCCAGATTAGGATACGTTGTTATGGATGAACAGACACAGGCAAGCGGAGCAGAGCAGGGGAGTGCGGCGGTGGATTCTGGCGATCAACCGTTGAGCCCCGACGAAGAAATTGCGGAGATTGAAAAGTTGCTCGGTGCCGAGCCCGACGATTTTCAGGCACGGTGCCGGCTGGGGGAACTGTATTTCAGCAAAGGCCGGCTCGACGACGCGCTCACCGAAGTGAAAAAGTCGATCGAGATGGCGGAGGGGCTCCGGACCGAGATGAACCGGTCGCTCGCGATGTATTACTCCAACCTCGGGACCATCTATGCCACCAAGGGTATGATCGACGAGGCTGAAGCGGAATTCAAGCGCGCGCTCGATGTGCATGCCTACGATGTGCTTGCTCTGTTCAATCTGGGCCGCGTGCAGGCGGACAAACGAAAGTACATGGAGTCGAAGAATTACTACGAGCGGCTCGTCGAGATCACGCCGGACGATCCGATGGCGTGGTACAATCTCGCCGGTGTGTACGTGGAACTCGACAATCCACAAGTCTCCGATTACAACACGATGGACATGGCGATCCAGTGCTATCTTCGTGTCCTGGAGTTGGATCCGAAGCATCTGGAGGCGAGCTTCAAACTGATGGAAATCGCTCTCAATCATCGGAAGACGGATTTGGCGATCAAGGTCATGGAGAGCGCGGTGGAGCACAGCCCGGACGAGCCTCTCGCCTACTACAACTTGATCAGCGTCTACGACAAGTGCAAGATGTTCGAGCAGGCCGAACAGGCTCGCCAGCGCTTGAAAGAACGATTCGCAAAGAAAGCCAAAGAGGGAGCCGCATCCTGAACATGTGAGCAAAGGAGACACACCATGTTTGGCAGCCTTGGTTTTACAGAGTTGATCCTGATCCTGTTTATCGTGCTGATTATCTTCGGAGCAGGGAAGTTGCCGCAGCTCGGCGAGGGGATCGGTAAAGCGATCAAGGGCTTTAAGAAATCCGTTCATGAGGCGGATGCGATCGAGGCTGAAGCCCAGGCGCAAGCGCAGGCTCAACAGGCCGAACCGGTGCAGGCACAGGCTATTCAGGCCCCGCCGCCGGTGGCGATGTCGACGCCGGTCGTTGAGCAGCCGGTCGCCGCAGCGCCCCCGGCCGCGCGCGCGTAGCATCCTTCGGCACAATGGGCCCAGCATAGAACGGATTGACACAGTTATGGAAACGGACGTTCAGTTAGCGGTCGGATACATTGAAACCTTTGCCGGAAACGGGAAGGCGCGAAGCACGGGGGACGGCAAGCGCGCGGTGAAAGCAGGCATTCCGCTGCCGCACCATGTCGCGCTGGATCGGGACGAGCGCTGGCTGTATTTCGCCGAATCAGGCAGCGACCGGGTTCGTCGCGTCAATCTCACGGAGGGTACCGTCCATAATTTTGCCGGGATCGGTGAGACCTGCTACAGCGGCGACGAAGGGCCTTGCGGAGAAGCCGGACTGTATCTGCCGCTGGACGTCGCCTGTGACTCCCGCAACGATCTCTATGTCTGTGATTCCGGCAGTAACCGGATTCGAAAAATCGATCGTGACACCGGAATTATCACCACGGTCGTGGGCACCGGTGAACATGGGTTTAATGGTGATGGCCTGGCGTTGGAAGTGAATTTGACCTGGCCTGCGGCGATTGCCTTCGACGCGGACGATGTAATGTATATCGCCGACACGCAGGCGCACCGGATTCGTCGGTACGACTCGCGCACCGGACTGGTGGAAACCATCGCGGGAAGCTGGACCGCGGAAGACGAAGCCCGGGAGCAGCCATTGGTGGCGCGCAACCTGGTGGTGTTGTCCGGCGATGCGATCGGCATCGACTTCAGTGACGACAACGGGTGGCTGATGCCGGTCTGTTCGGATGGGCTCAGTTTGTCGATGTACCTCGATGACGGACATCCGGCCATGGAGGCGCGGCTGTACGATATCGTCGGTATCGCCGTCGACAATGCCGGTGATGTGTATATCGTCGACAAAGGCAGTAATCGAGTGCGCAAGATCGATCGTAAGACCGGGCTGATTTCCACCCTCGCCGGTGTATGCCGGTATGGATACGATGGAGACGGGAAGCCGGCGGCGAAGTCGATGTTGCACGCGCCGGAAGCCATCGTCTTCGATCAACACAATCACGCCTATATCTCTGACACCGGCAACCATCGAGTCCGGAAGGTGGATGCGGACACGGGCTTTATCAGCACGGTGGCCGGCAACGGTGACAGCGGGTATGATGATAAGAACATGGGTGGCTGTGGCGCGGCGCGGTTTGTCGCCAAAGATGCGGCCGGCGCGCTGAAGCATGGCGATGGTCTGCTCGCCGTCGAGGCGGTGGTCAATTCCCCGGTGGGGCTGACGCTCGACACGCAGGGGTCCCTGTATATCTGTGAGCGGGGTGAAAATAAGATTCGTCGCGCCAAGCTGTGGTAATTTGAGGAACGGATTCAGCGTCCCGCGCAGGCAAGAGGTGCGGGAGTTTTCGCGGTTAGCGGATTGCGTCGGGACATGAGGCGAATGACATCGGTTCACACATCCCGCACCCGGTTACTGACACTTCTCTCCAGCCTGTTCGTTCTCGCCCTCATTCTGGGCGGTCTCGGTATCCCCATCGTCAGCTCAGAAGGCATGATCATCCGTGCACAGGCCCTCTCGGGGGACATCCCGACGGCTCCCGAAGATCCCCTCTGGCAGAAAATTGCGCCCATGACGTTGCCGTTGAGCGGCCAGGTGATCACCCGGCCGGTGTGGCCGGAGCCGACGGCCCATGCGTTGGCGGTCCGCGCCGTGCACAACGGAACCGACATCGCCTTCTTATTGGAGTGGCAGGACAATACGAAAAACGACCGCCTGACGCCGGGCACCTTCCGTGACGGTGTTGCGCTGGGATTGCCGCTCGGCGATGCGCCGGCATTTTTCTGTATGGGTCAGCTCGATCATTACATCAATATCTGGCATTGGAAAGCCGATTGGCAGAGCGACATCGACCGGCGTGCTTCCAGGACCACGGAAAAAGACAAGGCGGCCAGCGGTGAACCCCGGCGTTTTGAGGTCATTCCGCGGCGGGCGTCCTCGGTGGAAGACTTGATCGGCGGCGGGTTCAGCACCCTGACCACCAAAGAGAAGCAGGGGCGCGTGCAGGGAAAAGCGACGTGGAAAGACGGCACGTGGCGAGTCGTGATGCGTCGTCCCCTGTCAAGTGAAGAGCAGGAGAATGAAGCCAAGCTGATTCCGGGACGTATTCAGGTCGTGTCTTTTGCCGTGTGGAACGGTGAGAACAAAGAGCGCAACGGACAGAAAGCCATTGCCCCCTGGTTTCAACTCGCGCTGGATCCGGCCACAAAGACATAATTCTTCCTGGTAGGATGTGACTGTCGGCAGGACGTGCCAGTTGCGGTTCAACCTGTGCGGATGAGGCGAACCCGTTGGAGGGAATGTCCAAAAAGAATCGAGCGATGTTCACCAGAGCCCTTTCTCTCGGAAGGGCTCTTTGTGTGTGTGGGGTCTTGTTCACCGCGACATGGGGCTTCCAGGCCGATGCGGGTACCGGTGCGAACGGCGAGATGACGGCGGAGGAAGCTGTGCAACTTGGGGAAGAATTCGGGATCGTGGTCGGTGAAGTCGATGAAGAGGTACAGAAAGAACTCAAGTTACAGCGACCCGAGGGCGTGGCGGTCTTTGAAGTGATCGGCAATTCCAGAGCGGACTACGCGGGGATCAAGGTGCGGTCGGTGATCAAGGAGATCGACAAGAAGGAAGTCCGCAACCTGATCGATTTCGGGAAGGCCATCAAGGCGGCGATGAAAGAGTGCAATTTTACCGTCGGGACCTATGAGCCGGCAGATCCGGGCGATCCGGTCGGCTGGGGCGTGAACTTTCATTTTGTCGGGTGCAAGCGGGACTAAATCCGAACCGGTTATGAGCGCAACGTGAGCGACAAGGGACGATCGATTCAAAAATTGGCGATGGGTGGGGTGCTGCTGTTCATGGCACTGCTCAACATCACCTTTCATGAGCGGGCGATCGCGCAGAAGACCGATGGCCAGATGCCGGCTGACTGGGTGGCCGAGATCGAAAAGATCTTCATCCGATCGGAAGATTGCAAACAGTGCCACGATCGTCATTACGAAGAATGGAAGGGCATGCGCGAGCAGACCCCGGACCTGAAATCGTTCGGGCGGGTCGATGCCGCCTTGTTGCATGGGACCTCGTTCGAATCGCCGGTGTTCCGGACGGTGCTGGGGGTATGGATGCAAACCAATCCGACGATGCAGGAGCGACAACGTTGTTTGTCGTGCCATGCCCCGGCCGTGACGGTCTTCCCGCAGCATGTCGAGAAGATCAGCGCGCAAATCCTGTCAGGCAAGCCGCAGGTCGAGGGCATCGGCTGTGCGTCCTGTCACCTCATCAACGCGGTCGAAACGACGCCGCTGCCGCCACCAACCTACAAGGTGCAGCCGGGTGAGATGCTCTACGGTCCTTATGCCGATCCGGAAGAGAACTTGGTACATCCGGCCACGCAGTTGCCGCTGTTTCGGGGCGCGAATTTCTGCACGTCCTGCCATTTCGACAAGGTGAAGGATGTCACGCAGAAGGATTTACCCGGCGAGATTCTGCAAGGGACCATCTGTCAGGATTGCCATATGGAGCCTTCCACGGGGAGTTCCACGTCGAAACGCGGCGCCATGACTCGCGCGATCGGCCGCCATTGGTTCCGAGGCGTGGTCATTCCCGGGACGTTGCTGAAGAACCGCAACCTGCAGGCGGAATGGATGCCGCGTATCGAGATCGACGCCACGAAATCCGGCGCGGGAGTGGAAGGCACTGTGTTGGTGAAAGTCGGCAGTCTGCCGCATAGTTTCCCCGACGGCGATCCGGTGTTGAAGCAGTTCTTCCTCTCGATCGCAATTAAGGATGCGCAAGGGAATGTGTTGGGTGAAGACACGAAACGATTCGGTCTTCCGTACGACAAGATTCTACGCGGCCCGATTCCGGACCCGTTCATCAAGGGCGGCAATACACGCCGTGTCCCGTTCTCCCAAACGCTGAAGGATGGCGCCGCGCCGGCGACGATTGAGGTCGTGCTCAGTTATGCATTGATCCCGGAACCGGACGCGGAGCTCAAGGCGAAGTATCTGGCGACCCTGGCGAACGATCAGGAGCGGGCGACCGCAAAAAAGGTCATTGAGGAATACATTCAGCCCCGTATGCTGACCTATCGGGCCAAATCACTCTAAGCTCCCCTGCAGCGGGCCGTGCACCACAGGCAGCGAGGAGTGAGTACTGTGCGGAGGATATGCGGACGGTGAAGAATCGACGAGGATTACTGCAGGGATTCGTGATCGGCCTGGTGTTGGTGGTCGTGGCCATCACCAGCTACGGCGTGCAGCAGGGATTGGCCCAAGATGCCAAGGCCCAGGCCACCATCGAAAAGGCTTTTCCCAGCTCGAGCAAGTGTAAGCGCTGTCATGAGCGGGTGTTCGAAGAGTGGGAGACGTCGCCGCTCTCGCGTTCGATACATACGCCGACGTTCCGTGCTGCCCTTGATGCCTACCTGACTGCGTCGGCCGGTAAAGATAAGGCGCTGTGTTTTCGCTGCCACGCCCCGCATGTACGCGAGTTTGCCGACCAGGCCCAATTGTTCGTGACCCAGGCCCAATCCGGTGAGCCGTCATTGGATGGTGTGGCCTGCGCGCAATGTCACCTCATCAAACAGGTCGATCGGACGAAACAACCGCCTGAGCCGAAGTACGATCTCGGCAGCAAGACCATGTATGGCCCGTATAAAGATTTCGCGCAGAACCTCGCGCATCAATCCATGGAATTGGGGCTCTTCCACAAGTCTGATTTGTGCTTGAATTGCCACCAGGTGGTGCCCGCTGCGGCGGACCTTGGCAAGAGTAACGACTTGTTGGGGAATTGGGACCAGAGCAAAGCGGTGAAGTCGGGCAAGGAATGCCAGACGTGTCACATGCCTGAACAGGTCGGGGAATCCGCCAATGGAGAAGCCAAGCGGAAGGTGGCGAATCATACGTTCCCGGGCCGCATCGGTCAGCTCAGGCAGGAAGCGGCCAAGCTGGAAGTCTCGACCAAAGTAGAAGGGGAGAAAACGACCGTGACGGTAGCGGTGCAGAGCCTGGTCCCGCACAACCTGCCGACCACCCACCCCGGTTGGGCGAGTGTCGTCTTGGAATTGGATATCAAGGGCAAGAACCTGAAGACCGTGTTCAACGACAAACGCGTCTACGGACGGACGTACGCCGACGCCAAAGGCCAGAAGACGGTGTTCGATTTTGAGGCCGTCAAGGTGCTTGAAGAAACGGTGCTCAAGCCGGAAGAAAAGCGCGTGGAAACGTTCACCTTCGCGACACCGAAGGACACCAAGACCTTCGACGTCGAGGCCGTCCTCGGGTATGCTCCTGTGACCGGGCCATCTGCCTTTTTGCAACGCATTGAGGCGGAATCATCCAAGGGTGCGCAGGACCCTGTGTTTCAATCCATCCCCATCGCGAAGTTCAGCGAAAATATTCCGATCGCCAGGTAGCATTGCCCGTTATTCGTGACGCGCATCTCGTCCAAGACCACCTGTCCTCTGCGCACACGAGGCGGCAACGACGCGCTACGATATGTGGATTACTCGGAGACGATGCTGGAACCGGGGGACTTCATCTTGAAGATTTGAATGGCGCTGTAGATGCCCTTGGCCGGGTGGTTGAGGATGAGTCGTGAGTTGGTGATGTGCGTATCGATCAATTCGTACTGTCCGCCGCTGTAGTACACATCGCAGTCGTCGATCTCGCAATTCTTATACACGTGATTGTCCAGCGCCAGCTTGGTTTTGCTGAACTTTTGCTGATCGATCAGGATATATTCCGGCGCCAGTCCCATCACGTACCCCTCAATCCGCGCGCACTATAACAAAGTCCCTCTGCTTCCGCAAACCAGCCGGTTGGCTTTGGCCTGTGCTCGTCGGCGAGCAAGGTGCAATCCTATGAGCAAACGGGGTATTCTTCGGCCTACCTGTGTCTGTTTTGATTCGCTTCCGAGATGAACACGCTCACCCTCAGCCAGCTCTCCAGTCTCCTCTTCCGCGCGTGCGACGACTTGCGCGGAAACATGGATGCGTCCGAGTACAAGGAATACATCTTCGGCATGCTCTTCCTGAAGCGGATGAGCGACCTCTTCGATCAGGAACGAGAACAGCTCGCCAAAGATCTCACGTCACGAGGGATGCCTGAGAAGCAAATCGCCGCGCAACTGATCAACCCGGACAAATACACATTCTTTGTCCCGACGGAATCCCATTGGTCGAAGATTCGCCACCTCAAGACCAATGTCGGAAGTGGCCTCAACAAGGCGCTCGAAGCTCTGGAGGATGCTAACGTCGAGGCGCTTCAGGATGTTCTCAAGCACATCAATTTCAATCGCAAGATCGGCCAGCGCACGCTCGACGACGACACGTTGGCCAACTTCGTGCAAAATTTCGAAAAGATCCCGCTTCGCGATGAGAACTTCGAGTTCCCCGATCTGCTTGGCGCCGCCTATGAATATCTCATCAAGTTTTTTGCCGACTCCGCAGGCAAGAAGGCCGGCGAGTTCTATACCCCGGCCGATGTGGTGCGGACCCTCGTCGAGATCGTCGATCCCAAGCCCGGCATGAGCGTGTATGACCCGACCTGCGGGTCCGGCGGCATGCTCATTCAGACCCGGGACTACATCAGGGAATGCGGCGGCGATCCGCGAGACCTCTCGCTCTATGGGCAGGAGAGCATCGGCACCACCTGGTCCATCTGCAAGATGAACATGCTGCTCCACGGCATCGCGCACGCCGATATCCGTCAGGAAGACACCCTCCGGCGTCCGCAACACAAGGCCGAGAACAACGAACTCCAGCGCTACGACCGCGTTCTGGCCAATCCGCCCTTCAGCCAGAACTACATTAAGAAGGACATTGAGTATCCAGGGCGCTTCGCCGTGTGGATGCCGGAGAAGGGCAAGAAGGCCGACCTCATGTTCGTCCAGCACATGCTGGCCGTGCTGAAGGCCGATGGGAAGATGGCCACCATCATGCCCCACGGCGTGTTGTTCCGTGGCGGCGAAGAACGAGAAGCGCGGAGGCATTTCATCGAAAAGGGCTGGCTGGAGGCGATCATCGGCCTGCCTGCCGGGTTGTTCTACGGCACGGGCATTCCGGCCTGCGTGCTCGTGATGAACAAACAAGGGGCGAAAGACCGTCAGCACGTCTTTTTCATCAACGCCGACCGGGACTATCGCGAGGGCAAAGCACAGAACTTCCTCCGTTCCGAAGACATCTCCAAGATCGTCCACGTCTATCGCGAGCGAAAGAATGTTGAGGGCTACGCCAGGCTGGTGCCGGTCAAAGAGATCGAAGCGGAAGAATACAACTGCAACATCCGCCGCTACGTGGACAATGCGCCGCCGCCTGAGCCGCACGACGTGCGCGCGCACCTGCACGGCGGGGTACCTGTCGTGGAAATCGACGCGCTCGAACATTTCTGGAAGAACTATGCCGGCCTGCGCGAGCGGGTATTCGCGCTGCGAGCGAAGGACAAGACCTACTCAGACTTTGCGCCCGCTGTCACCGATCGGCGCGGGATGGCGGAGATGGTGAAGACTGATCCCGGCGTCGCCAAGGCCCATGCCCGTTTTGTAGAGAAGTTGGAGTGGTGGTGGAAGGAGCATCTCCCGCTCATCGAAGCCCTCGCGCCCAAGAACGGTAAGCGGGGCAATGCCTATGAACTCCGCCGCCAATTGCTGGCGAGCATTGCCTCCGCTTTCGTCAGGCAGGATCTGCTGACTGAGCATCAGATTCGCGGCGCGCTGGCCAGCTACTTCGAGTCCTTCAAGCCGGAATTCAAATCCATCGCCTTCAGCGGGTGGGGCCCCGAGCTGATCCCCGACGACGAGATTCTCCAGAGCCAGTTCCCGGAGATCCTGGCCGAGATGGAGCAGCAGCGGGGCAGACTAGCCGAACTCCAGGCGCTCTTTGCCGCTGCTGATGAAGAGGATTACGAAGACAGTGACGACACCGGTGTGCTTCCCGACAGTGAGGTAAAGGCCCTCAAGGCAGAGATCAAGGAAGCCAGGGCCCAGGCGAAGCTCGCAAAGAAGGAACAACGTAGCCAATCTAAATTCCTGGCCCGCGTCGAAGCGGCCGAGAAACGGCTGGCCTGCCACAAAGCGCTGGAGGATGAAGCCAGGCAGTTAAAGGCCGACCTGAGCGCGACGGAAAAGAAGGAAGAAGAACTGGTGGCCGCCGCGCGCGAGAAGATCGATCGTAATGAAGCCCGCCGAGTGATCCTCGACCGGCTGCATCGTATCCTTGTCCAGACCTACGAAGGTTATCTCCGGGCCGATCAACGAGCCTGTACCGCCGCTCTGGAGAATCTGCACGCGAAATACGCCGTGACTGCCAAGGCCATTGAGGTTAAACGCGACGCGGAAGCGGCGAAGCTGAAGGCATTCCTGTCGGAGTTGGGGTATGAGTGAGCTTCAGAAGACGCAGCTATTCAATTGGAGTGAAGCTCCTTTAAACGCCTTTGCTGCACACGAACCCACGTCATTTGTTGACGGCCCTTTTGGCTCTGACCTCAAAGTTTCCGATTATGCTGAAAGCGGGGTGCGAATTCTTCAGCTTCAGAATCTCGGTGACGGTTACTTTCTCGATGACAACGTCAAGTATGCTCCTGAGCGAAAGGCGCAATCTCTGTCAAGATGTTTGGTGAGACCAGGCGATTTGCTAATTGCAAAGATGGCTGATCCGCTGGCTCGTGCCTGTATTGTGCCACCGCATTTGGCGAAAGGTTTGATCGTCGCCGATTTGATCAAGCTTCGGTTGGACCGCGAGCACGACGCAACCTTCATATGTTCTGCCATCAATGGGACAGAGTTTCGGCGTGAGGCCGAGCGGTTGGCCACTGGAACGACTCGCACGCGAATTTCCCTTTCAACGCTGAAGCGTATACGGCTGAGAGCGCCGAAACCAAAAGAGCAACGAAGAATCGGCGACATCGTTCGGACGCTGGATGAAACGACCCGGCAGTCGGAGGCGCTGATTGCGAAGTATCAGCAGATAAAGTTGGGACTGATGCACGATCTCTTCACCCGCGGTGCCACCGCCAATGGCAATCTTCGGCCCACCCGCGCCCAAGCTCCTCACCTCTATAAAGACTCCCCCCTCGGCTGGATTCCGAAAGAGTGGGAGGTTGTACCGCTCAGCAGCGTGACTCAATTCATAACCAGTGGGTCGCGTGGGTGGGCAGAGTATTACAGCGAAGTCGGCCCTCAATTCATTCGAATCGGAAACCTTACTCGGGAGCACATCAACTTCCGCTGGGACAGTGTGACAAGAGTATCGCTTCCGAAGTTCACTGAGGGGCAAAGGACGGCTGTCCTGCCGAACGATATTCTGATCTCGATCACTGCCGACCTGGGAATCGTCGCGGTGGCAGGCAATGCCCTTGGAGAGGCATACGTGAATCAGCATATCGCCCTCGTTCGCCCCAGAGTGGAGCCGGAAGTTAGTCGCTTTCTAGGCCACTTTCTTTCTACGGTACGCGTCTATAAGCAATTTCTCCGTCTTAACGATTCCGGTGCCAAGGCTGGCTTGAATCTGCCTGCCGTTGGGAAAATACTTGTCGTGAAACCACTCGATGACTTGGAACCAAAGAGGGTCGCGGCCATGCTGGATGAGGTGGACCTGACCATCGAATGCCATAAGCAAGAAGTGGTTAAGCTCCGCCAGCAAAAACATGGCCTCATGCAGGACCTCCTGACCGGTCGCGTGCGCGTGAAGGTGTCGGGAGAGGCCATAACCTCCGCTGGCTGACCCACACGGTTTATCGACCTCGTGGTTTGCAGTGCCTATCTCTGGAAACCAGCCCCATTTCAAACTATCGGTTTACTGAACTGGATATTTATAAACCTGCGGTATATTATTCATTGAAATTGTAAACCGGTGGCCTGGAATGGTTTACGTTCTCTCAAATAGATAAACCATGGGTATACAAAACAACTCTATCCCAAACCGGCTGCTGAGTCACTTGCTCAAAGAGCTGCCGGAAGGGGTGGCGGTTCCCAGTGCCTGGTTATCGACGCAGGGGATCTCTCCCCAACTCGTGCGCAAGTATGTCGCGAGCGGCTGGCTCACGGCATTAGCGCACGGCGCCTATGCGCGCCCGGCGGTATCGGTCGACTGGCAGGGGGTGGTGCTGACACTCCAGCGACTGGCGCGACAGCCTGTCCATGTCGGTGGACTTTCGGCGCTGAATCTCCAGGGCCTGGCTCACTACCTGCCGTTGGGCGGCGAGACGCGTATCCATCTCTGGAGTCATGGGAAAGGTCCGACACGTCTGCCGGCGTGGGTTTCGGCTGTCTCTCTCCCGCAGCAGTTTGTGTTCCATCCCCAACAACTCTTTGACCCGGCGGTCCACGGCGAGGGACTGACGTCTGTGCCGACCCGTGTGCGCGACTGGGGCCTCGCCGTGGCTGCGCCGGAGCGGGCAATTCTGGAAGTGCTGAGCCTGGTGGATGAGTCGGCGGCGAGTTTCACGCACGCGGCCGAGTTATTCGAAGGATTGCCTCCGCTGAGGCCTGCGCTCGTGCAGCAATTGCTGGAAGGCTGTGCCAGCATCAAAGTCAAACGGCTCTTTCTCTTTTTAGCGACCCGTCAGGATACGCCGTGGAGCCGCAAGCTGAGGACGGAGCGTGTCCTGCTGGGACAAGGCAAACGACTCGTGACCCGCGGGGGGCGGCTGGACAAGACATTTGGAATTACGGTCCCGGAGGCCTACAGTGTTGCCCAGGGATAATCTCTATCGTCCACAGGTGGTACTCCTGTTGGATGTGTTGCCTCTCGTCGCGGAGGAACGCTGTTTCGCCCTCAAGGGCGGCACGGCCATCAACCTGTTTGTTCAAGATCTGCCGCGCTTGTCCGTGGATATCGATCTCGCCTATGTTCCGGTGCACGATCGGGCGACCAGCCTGGATGCAGTCGGGAAGGCATTGGAACGCATCGCGTTGTCCATCGAACGACAAATGAAGAATATTCGTGTGGACCGGATGCGTGCTGAGGGCGAAGTCGCCAAGTTGCTGGCGTGGCGAGGCCCCGTGCGCGTCAAGATCGAGGTCTCACCCGTGTTACGCGGTTGTGTGCGCGAGCCGGCTGTGCGCGGTGTGTGCCCGTCGGTGGAAGCAGAGTTTGGCTATATCGAGGTGCCGACGCTGCACCACCACGATCTTTATGCCGGCAAGTTGTGCGCTGCGCTGGACCGGCAACATCCGCGTGATCTCTTTGATGTGCAGGTGCTGCTGGAACAGGAAGGCGTCAGCGACGAGTTATTCGAGGTCTTTCTCGTGTATCTGCTGAGTAGTGATCGCTCTCTTGCCGATATGCTGGCTCCTGCTCGACAGCCAATTGCGGCGGTATTCGAGGAGCAGTTTCGCGGGATGGCGTTGAGGCTGGTCACGCTGGAGGAACTCACCCAGGCCCGTGAAACGATGATTGCTCTCATTCGGACCAACTTGACGGAGCGCCACCGTCAGTTCCTGTTGACGTTCAAGCGTGGTGAACCTGCTTGGGAACTCTTAGGCGTTCCAGGTGCGCATGATTTGCCGGCTGTTCAGTGGAAGCTGGTGAATGTTCGACGCATGACGCCTGCGAAGCGTAAGCAAGCGGTTGAGCGCTTGCGGCGCGTACTGTACGGGTAGCCCGATGTCTGAATACCTGCACGTCGAAAAGCCCTTCCTGGACCAGCTTGCGACGCTAGGCTGGACGATCATTGACCAGGGTCACGGGCTGATTCCGTCGGACCCTGCAACCAGCTTGCGTGGGAGTTTTCGTGAGTGGCTCCTGCCGGATGTCTTTCGGCAGGCGGTCCGCTCGCTCAATCGCACTTCCGATGGACGGGCCTGGCTGACCGATCGCCAGCTCGACGATCTGCGGGATCAGATTCTTCGCCATCCCAGCCGCACAGCGCTTGAAGCCAACGAGGCGGTGCAGGCGCTCTTTCTCAAGGCTCAAGTCGATGTGAACGAACTCACCGGGGAGCCAGACCCGGTCGCGCAGTTGATCGATTTCACCCACCCGGAGCGAAACGTCTTTCATGCGATCAACCAATTCCGGATCGATACGCCGGGATGCGTGAAGCATTGCATCATTCCGGACATCGTCCTGTTTGTGAACGGGATTCCGCTGGTGGTGGTCGAGGCGAAGATCGGCGATCCGAATACGGCCAACCCGATGCACGCGGCCTTTGAGCAGTTGCTCCGCTACAGGAATGGACGTCCTGAGACGGCCGCTGCCGGGTTGCGCGAAGGTGAGCCGCGCTTGTTCTACTCAACGCTCCTGCTCATTCGTACCTGCGGCGAGAAGGCCGAGTTCGGCACGATCACGTCCGGACACGAGCATTTCTCCGCCTGGAAAGACATCTGGCCTGAGCCCCGGCGTTCTTACCGGCCGCCGCTTGGGGTCGAGCGCGAACAGGAACGAATGATTCAAGGGTTGCTTGCGCCGGATACGCTGTTGGATGTGCTGCGTACCTGCACGGTCTTCATGGATACCGATGCCGGTAAACGCGTCAAGGTGGTCTGTCGCTATCAGCAATACCGCGCGGCCCGACGCATTGTTGAGCGGCTGCGCATGGGCAAGACCGCAGAGGAACGGTCCGGTGTCGTCTGGCATACGCAGGGGTCCGGTAAATCGCTCACGATGGTGTTTGTCGCCCGAATGCTGCGAGCGTCTGCCGATCTGGCTGACTTCAAGATTGTGATGGTCAACGACCGGATCGACCTTGAAACGCAGCTGTCCGCGACCGCCCGTTTGATCGGTGGAAAAGTGAATGTGATCGAGAGCACGGCTCAGCTCCGGGAGCACCTGGGCACCGACGCGTCCGATGTGAATATGGTGATGGTCCACAAGTTCATGGAGCGGGCGGACGATGTCCCGCTGATGGTGGCGGAGACGCTGGCTCGCTATGGGAAGGCTCCCACGGCAGAAACCTTTGGCGTGGTGAATCGGTCCGAGCGGATTCTCCTGATGATCGACGAGGCACACCGTACGCAAAGCTCCGATTTAGGAGACAATCTCTTCGAGGCCTTCCCGCATGCGACCAGGATTGCCTTCACGGGGACTCCTCTCATTTCTGAACAGCACGGTACGAAGCGGACCGTGAAACGATTCGGGGAATATATCGATACTTACAAACTGATGGACGCCGTGCATGACGGCACGACGCTTCAGATTCTCTACGAAGGTCGCACGGCGGATACCGCACTGAAGGACAAGCATGGTTTCGATACGAAGTTTGAGGATTTGTTCAAGGAGCGGACCGAGGAGGAACTACTGGCGATCAAGAAGAAATACGGCGCAAGTGGCGACATTCTTGAATCGGAACAGCGGATTGAGGCCATCTCCCGCGACTTAGTGAAGCATTACGTCGAGAACATCTTGCCGGATGGCTTTAAGGCTCAGGTGGTGTGCCACTCCAAGTTGGCGGCGATTCGGTATCAGAAAGCCATACGGGCGGCGCTTGCCGAGCGGGTGGATGGTGAACGCCGCCAACCGACGCCCAATGCAGACTTGATCCGGCGCATGGCCTTCCTGAAAGCGGTGGTGGTCGTCTCGTCTGATGCCACCAATGAGTTAGCGGTCGTGATCGAGGCCCGCAAAGAAGCCAAACGCTGGAATGCGGTCGAGAATTTCTGTAGGCCGTTTGATCTCGATGATCCGGATAAGGATCTCAGCGGCATTGCCTTTTTGATTGTGTGCGACATGCTGCTGACCGGTTTCGATGCGCCGGTTGAGCAGGTCATGTATCTCGACAAGCGTGTGCGGGAGCACAATCTTCTACAAGCGATCGCCCGCGTGAACCGTGTGTCGAACGGCAAGGGGCGGGGTTTCATCGTGGACTACATCGGCCTGGCTAATCACCTGGCCCATGCCTTGTCCATTTATGCCAAGGAAGATGCGCAGGACATTCAGCAGGGGTTGAAGAATCTGCTCACCGAGGTGCCTATTTTGGACGAACGGTACCAGCGGCTTCTGCAGCACTTTCGTTCTGCTGGCATCTTTAAAATCGAGGGATTCGTCACAGGGGTATTGAAGGGGCCGGAAGAGGAGGTGGCCGTCGTGCATGCGGCGGTCGGCGCGATGGAGGATCTCAAGCGGCGGGCTGATTTTGAGGTGTATTTGAAGACATTTCTCCAGAGCTTGAACCTGATCCTGCCGCACGAGGCCGGTCATCCGTATCGAGGGCCGGCCAGGCGGTTCGGGTATCTCCTACGCATGGTGAAGGAGCGGTACAAGGACGATTCGCTCGATCTTGCGGATGCCGGGGCGAAGGTGAAGGCGCTTATCAATGAGCACCTGATCGATCTCGGCATCGACCCGAAGATTCCGCCCATTGAATTGCTCTCGGCCGACTTTTTGGCTCACGTGCGGAAGCACGCGGCCGGGGCTCCTGAGGCCAAGGCTAGCGAGATGGAGCACGCCCTCCGTAAGCACTGTACGGTGCATTTCGATGAAGATCCGGCCTTCTATAAGCGGCTGAGCGATAAATTGGAAACACTCATTCAGGAGCACAGGAATAACTGGGACGCGTTGGCGGAGGGGTATGAACAGCTCCGAGCGGACGCGTTGGCGGGGCGCGGCGAAGCCGTTGAAGGGCTGACCAGGGAAGCCACGACGTTCTATGATTATGTGACGCAGGTGGCGTTCGGTGACGGTGATATGTCCTCCCCGGACCGGACACGATTGAAGCCACTCATGCTCCGTATCGTGGAGATACTCCAGGCGACGATTGGAATTATCGATTTTTGGAAGAAGCCGATTGAAGTCAAGCGGCTGCGTGGCAACATCGACACGGAGATTCTTCTCGCCGATATTCCGCAACTCACTGAGCAGCACGAGCGCCTCGCCGTCGAAATCGTTAAACTTGCAGAGAAGCGTCACGAGGAACTGACGACATGAAGGCTTCGCGTAATCCTGCTCTCTCGTATGGGGTCGTACGTAGCAGCCGTACGACTGCAGATATCGTGGTTGAGCGCGACGGGCGCGTGATTGTTCGTGCGCCGGCCGGCCTTCCGGACGAACGCATTGAAGATATCGTCCAGGCGAAGCAGTACTGGATCTACAAAACGCTCGCAGAGTGGCGCGATCTCAATGCTACCCGGGTGGTGCGGGAGTATCGCAACGGCGAGGGCTTTCTCTATCTTGGACGATCGTACCGCCTCTCGCTGGTTGCAGATCAGGATGAGCCATTGCTGCTCAGGAATGGGCGATTCTGCTTGCGCCGCAACTTGGTGGATCATGGTGAAGTGGCGACCGCAAAAGCTGCCTTTCGGGATTATTTCATTGCCCGTGGCCACGAGCGTATCACCCAGCGAGTCGGCTATTATGCGCCCAAAGTCGGGGTTACTCCTCGCAACGTCGATGTGCGAGAGCTTGGGCATCGGTGGGCGTCTTGCTCACCAACGGGCAGCCTTGCATTCCATTGGAAATGCATGATGGCGCCGCCCACCATCATTGATTACATCGTGGTACATGAACTCTGTCATTTCCACTCTCTCGATCACACTGCGGCGTTTTGGAACGAAGTGGATAAGATCTTGCCCAATCATCGCGATCGAAAAGAGTGGCTCAAGAAGAACGGCGCGGCGATGGAGCTGTGAGCCCCGGTGCTCCGCTCGATTTAGGTTGCTGCAGTTACTATCAGTCCAGAGGCCGCGTATCTGTGATTCTCCACTGCACTCAGAAGCTGATACCCCGGATTCCTTCCGCAACTGATCTGCCTGAAGTGGTCGCTGAGCGTGATGCCCAAGCAGGTCCATTGAGTAGCTGGCATGGGCATCTGTTGACGCTCGACCGCCGTCAGTGCGTGCTGTTCTGTCACGACATCACTCGCTATGTGCTGTTCATGCCGGGTCTGCGTGCTCCGCAGTTGGCCGAACTTGGACACCGGCATCGCGATCTGTTTCTTGCCGTGTTGGAGGCGCAGGGGCTGACGCGTGAACGGATTGTCCGTGTTGGTTTGATGCTTGGGCCATTGGAGGTTCATCGAAGTACCGATCGATCTGTGCTCGGTTCGATGCGTGTTGCTGCGGATGACCTCAAGTACGGCATGCTGAATAGAACCGCCAATGTGATGGATCTCGACCCGATCGCGACTTCTCTAGCCCTAAACGAGCGCCCCTGCAGAGCGAACGGGGCGCTCATGTGGCCGCAACAGGCGATGTATGGGTTGGTGGAACGGTTATAATCGTTCGATCGGTTCTCGATAGAGGGCCTGATTTCCCATCTTTCGCCTTGATCCGATTCCGACCTCGCTATAGAATGGCGCCACTTTCCCGCTTGTTTACACCCGTGTCTGTTGTCGGGCCCGCAGCCATTCTTCCCGCTGCGTTCTCAGCTCGCGATGGGTTTGGACCACGGAGATTCTGTGACATTCATCGACCGTTGTACGTGACTGGTTCATGTCAGCGACGGAGTATCCACCGACACATTTTAGCTGGATTCTCAGTTTCACCATTCTGTTAACAGGAGGAGAACACTGTGAGCGACTCAGCGATTGTGACTTTTGCTCTGGTTGCGGCGGTTGCCGGGATTGCGTATGGCCTCTATCTCGCGATGTGGGTGTTCAAGCTCAACGCGGGGAATGCGAAGATGCAGGAAATTGCGAAAGCGATTCAAGAGGGCGCCGGTGCCTATATGAACCGCCAATACAAGACAGTGGGCGTGGTGGCGGCCGTGTTGTTCGTGGTGCTCTGGGGGGCGGGCGCCGTATCGGATAAGTTCGGGATGCTGACGGCCATTGGATTTTTAATCGGCGCCGGGGCCTCGGCACTCGCCGGTTATGTGGGTATGATTATCGCGGTCCGGGCGAACGTGCGAACGGCGCAAGCAGCGCACGACGGCATGAACGCGGCGTTGACCGTCGCATTCCGAGGCGGTGCGGTGACAGGCCTCTTGCTGATCGGGTTAGGCCTCTTGGCGATTACAAGTTTCTACACACTAGCCTCGCAGATGGCCGGGCAGGAAAAAGCGATTCATGCGTTGCTCAGCCTCGGCTTCGGCGGCAGCTTGATCTCCGTGTTTGCGCGCGTTGGCGGCGGCATCTACACCAAAGCGGCCGATGTGGGTGCCGATCTTGTGGGGAAGGTCGAAGCGGGTATTCCTGAAGACGACCCTCGTAATCCGGCGGTCATTGCCGACAACGTGGGCGACAACGTCGGTGATTGCGCAGGCATGGCAGCGGATTTGTTTGAAACCTACGCGGTCACGACGGTGGCGGCGATGGTCCTGGCGTTCACGATGTTCAAGGGTGTCAGCGCGCCGATCCTCTACCCGCTGGCGTTGGGTGGAGTGACGATCTTCGCGACGATCATCGGCATTTTGTTTGTGAAAGTCAGCCCTGGCGGTGAAATTATGCCGGCTTTGTACAAGGGGCTGTTTGTCGCCGGCGGCATTGCCGCTGTGGCATTTTTTCCGATCACCTCGAAGATTATGGAGGGTGTCGGAGGGGTGAGCGGCGTGAGTTATTACCTGGCCGCATTGATGGGATTGGCCGTGACGCTCGCGCTGGTGTTCATCACCGACTATTACACGTCCAAGGAGTATGCGCCGGTGAAGGATATTGCCAAGGCCAGCGAGACCGGCCACGCGACGAACATCATTGCCGGTTTGGCAGTGGGGATGCAGTCGACGTCCGCTCCGGTGGTCGTCATCGGTGCGGCGATTCTCGGCAGCTTTTGGATTTGCGGTGGAGCGGAGTCAGGTGGTTTGTACGGTGTGGCCGTGGCGGCAGTGTCGATGCTCTCGATGGCGGGGATTGTGGTGGCGATCGATGCGTTCGGTCCGATTACGGACAATGCCGGCGGGATCGCCGAAATGGCGCACCTGGGCAAGGAGGTACGTGACATCACGGACCCGCTCGACGCGGTTGGGAATACGACAAAGGCGGTCACCAAAGGGTATGCGATCGGCTCTGCCGCACTCGCGGCGGTGGTCTTGTTTGCGGAATTCGCCCGTGAGGTGGCCAAGGGTAGCCAAGCCAGCACCTTCGATCTCTCCAATCCCTTGGTACTGGTCGGGCTCTTTCTCGGGGGAATGCTGCCGTTCATCTTCGGCGCGTTGTGCATGAAAGCGGTCGGTCAGGCAGCCGGGCTGGTCGTGGAGGAGGTTCGGCGTCAGTTCCGGACGATCAAAGGCATTATGGAAGGTACCGGAAAGCCGGAGTACGGCACCTGCGTGGATATCGTGACGCAGGCGGCGATTCAGAAGATGATGATTCCGGGGTTGATTCCCGTCGTGGCCCCGATTCTGGTGGGTGTGGTCCTCGGACCTCAGGCGCTTGGCGGCGTGCTGGTGGGGAGTATCGTGACGGGTCTCTTTGTGGCCATCTCCATGACGAGCGGCGGCGGCGCGTGGGACAATGCCAAGAAGTACATCGAAGAGCAGGGTCTGAAGGGGACCGATACGCATAAGGCGGCGGTGACCGGGGACACGGTCGGCGACCCGTACAAGGATACGGCCGGGCCGGCGATCAATCCGATGATCAAGGTCATTAACATTGTCGCGCTGCTGATCGTCTCGCTCATTGTGAAATAGCTGCGGGTGTGAGGTGGGGTTGGTCGCTAGTGAGGCGTTCCGGGCGCTATGCGAGCGGCTCCGTACACAATGTGTTCCTTGGCTTGACGCGTTCGACGACCCTAGAGTAAGGTGACAAGGAGTGGGTGGTTCGAACAGGTTCTGATTGACTGGAGGTGCTCCGATGGAGAAACAGGAGAGGAGACCGGAATCCAGGAAAGAGTCTCATCAGAAGGAAGAGGTCAAGCCGAATCCGAAGGTCGTCGAATCCGGAAAGAAAATGAAAGAGGACATCGACAAACTGGTCGATGAAATCGACGACGTACTCGAAAAAAATGCCGAAGAGTTCGTGAAGAATTATGTGCAAAAGGGAGGGGAGTAGTCCCCTCCTTTTTTTTATCCGCTCCCTGTCTGGCCCTCCTGTTGTTCACCTGAGACGCCGTTCGTCTGTCAGAGCGCTGATCGTCACCGTCCCCCGCGGAACGCTCCCGTCCAACGAGCTTCGTTTGACAAAAAATAGGTGAGTCGATACCATTCCCTCACTTCTTAGTAACTTCTGATTATTTCAGGTAAAGATAGAGGATTCATGCAGGACAAGTTGTGGGTGTTTCGAGCGGCCGATCGTGCCTTGCAGCACAATCTGTCGCAGCAATTGTCGATCTCGCCGGTAACGGCGTCGGTGTTGCTTGCGCGTGGGGTCACGACTCCCGATGAAGCGACCCGTTGGATGTCCAGCGTGCAGGGCGGGCTGCATGATCCATTTTTGCTCCCTGATATGGAACCGGCTGTCGAGCGGTTACATCAGGCCCTCGCTCGCCAGGAGCGGGTCTGTTTTTACGGCGACTACGATGTCGATGGGGTCTCGGCGACGAGTCTCTATCTGTCGTTCTATCAAGGTCTCGGCGGGAATGCCTGTGGCTACATTCCGCATCGGGTTCGCGAAGGCTACGGGTTGAACGAGGGGGCGGTTCGTCGCTTAGCGGAAGAGGGGATTTCGCTGCTGGTCACTTCCGACTGCGGGACGACCTCGCATCATGAGATTGCGGTCGCCAGGGAGCTCGGCATGGATGTGATCGTCACGGATCATCATCAAACTGATGCCACGATGCCGGCCGCCCTGGCCGTGCTCAATCCGCACCGGCGCGATGCGATCTATCCGTTCAAAGGGCTCTGCTCGGCGGGGTTGGCGTATAAGGTGGTATCGGCGTATCAGCAACGGTATGGATCCGGTGAAGTAGAGCCTGACTCCTGTTTGGATCTGGTCGCGTTGGCAACGGTGGCCGACATCGTGCCGCTTCAGGACGAGAATCGGATTCTGGTGCGGGAAGGCCTGACCCACATCACGCGCGGGGCCCGCGCTGGAATTCGCGCGCTCAAGCAGGTCGCCGGCATCGCGAAGGCCTGCACGAGCGAGACGATCGGTTTCCGTCTGGGCCCACGGTTGAATGCCGCAGGACGGCTGGATCATGCCATGCTCTGTGTGCGGCTGTTGACGACGGAGTCCGATCAGGAGGCCATGCAGATTGCCGAACAGTTGGAGCAGTTGAACCGGCAGCGGCAACAGATCGAGGAAGGCATTACCGGTGAGGCGGCAACCTATCTGAAGCAGGATGAGCCGGCCGCGGCGATCGTCTTGGGCTCGCGTGACTGGCATCTGGGTGTTGTGGGGATTGTTGCCGCTCGCTTGGTGGACCGGTTTCATCGTCCGAGCATCGTGATTGCGATCGATGGGCAGGGCATAGGAAAGGGCTCGGCCAGGACGGTGGAGGGGTTCGATCTGTATCAGGGGTTGTCGGAGTGCAAGGATCTGCTGGAGGCCTATGGCGGCCATCCGAGTGCCGCTGGACTGACGCTCAAGGAATCGCGGTTGGAGGAATTCCGCCGGCGGTTCTGTGAGGTGGCGGCTCAGTGGGCCGGGAGTGCTCGCACGGTGCCGACCCTGCACGTCGATGCCGAGGTGAAGCTGACGGATGTCAATTTCGATCTGATCCAGGAACTGGAATCCCTGCATCCCTTCGGGGCCGGCAATCCCGAACCCACGTTGGCGGTTCGCGGCCTGGATGTGGTGGACGCGCGAGTCGTCGGCGAGAAGCATCTGAAGTTGCGTGTGCGGCAAGGGCGGTCGTTTATCTTCGATAGCATCGGCTTTCGCATGGGCTCGTTTGAAGAACTGGGGCTTAGAGCCGGTCAACCGGTGGATTTGGCCTTCAGCCCCGAGCGCAATCATTGGAATGGCTACGATCGGGTGCAGTTGCGTATCAAGGCTCTCCGCATGAGCGGTGAGGTGTCGTAATTATGCCGCATGAGACGGTGACAGAGCTGAGTCAGCTGATCGATCGGGTGAAGAGCTACAACGTCGAGGCGGACCTCGATCTTGTGCGCCGGGCCTATGATTTTTCGGCTAAGGCGCATGAAGGGCAGATGCGCCGATCCGGTGAGCCTTACTTTCGGCATCCCCTGGCGGTCGCCGGCCTTTTGACCCATTTGAAGACGGATGTCACGGCCATCGTCGCGGGTCTGCTGCACGACACGTTGGAAGATACGCTGGCCACGCCGCTTGAGTTGGAGCAGCGATTCGGAAAGGACGTGGTGCATCTGGTCGACGGCGTGACCAAGATCGGCAAGATTACCTTCCGGAACTACGAGGAAAAGCAGGCGGAAAATTTCCGCAAGATGGTCTTGTCGATGGCGGACGATATCCGCGTCGTCCTCATCAAGCTGGCGGATCGGCTCCACAACATGCGGACCCTGGAATATCTGAGCGAGGGGAAGCGGCAACAAATCGCCCAGGAGACGCTGGAGATTTATGCTCCGCTGGCCAATCGGCTGGGGATCGGTTGGATTAAGAACGAGCTGGAAGACCTCTGTCTGAAACATCTCAAACCGGATGTCTACGAATCGCTGCGCGTTCGGGTGGCGAAGCGGGATGAAGACCGGCAGCAGTACATCATTGAAGTCATCGACCTGGTGAAGAAGGCCATGGCCGAGGCCGGCTTGCAGGGTGAAGTCTCAGGCCGGCCTAAACACCTGTACGGCATCTACCAGAAGATGGAGAAGCAATCGATCTCATTCGAGGAAGTGTACGATCTTGCCGCGCTGCGGATCATTACCGACATCAAGATGAACTGTTATGCGCTCCTCGGTGTCATCCATTCGCTGTGGCGCCCGCTGCCGGGCCGGTTCAAGGACTACATCGCGATTCCGAAATCGAACATGTATCAGTCGTTGCACACCACGGTCGTCGGACCCAAGGGTGAACATGTCGAGTTTCAGATTCGCACGGCGGAGATGCATCGCGTCTCGGAGCAAGGCATTGCCGCACACTGGAAGTATAAAGAACACGGGCGGATCGACGAGAAAGATGGAAAGGTGTTCAGCTGGTTACGACAGTTCGTGGAATGGAATCAGGATTTGCCGGACAATCGTCAGTTCATGGATTCGGTGAAGCTGGATCTTTTTCACGATGTCGTCTACGTCTTTACCCCTCAGGGCATGGTGAAGGAATTGCCCAAAGGCTCCACTCCGGTGGATTTTGCCTATTCCGTCCACACCGAAATCGGCGACCACTGTGTGGGGGCGAAGGTGAGCGGCAAGATCGTTCCGCTGAAACACATGATGGAAAGCGGAGATATGGTGGAGATCCTGACCGCCGCCAATCAAACGCCTCACCGGGACTGGTTGAAATTCGTCCGCACGTCGCGCGCGAAAACCAAGATCAAACATTGGATCAAGGCCGAAGAACAATCCCGTAGCATCGAGATCGGCAAGCGGTTGCTGGAAGCCGAGTTCCGCCGGCATGGCCTGGCGCCGGCCCAGATGATGCGGTCGGAACAGCTCCTGGCCGTGGCCAAACAGGTCGGATATGAAACGCCGGAGGAACTGGCCGCAGCCGTCGGCTTCGGCCATGTGCCGACCTCGCAGGTGATGAGCAAAATCAATCCGCCCGTCGCGACGGAAGGACAGACGGTCGCCCCTGAGGTTCCGCCACCGTCGAAACCGGTCACCGGACGGACCGATGACACGGGTGTGCAGGTCAAAGGCGCGCGGGACCTGTTGATGCAACTCTCCCGTTGTTGCAACCCTGTGCCGGGGGACCGCATCTTGGGGTATATCACCAGGGGGCGTGGGCTCACGATTCATACCGTGGATTGTCCCAATTTGGAAGCGTTGGACTATGACAAGAACCGGCTGGTCGAAGTCGAGTGGGACCATTCCACACCCAGCACACACTCCGTGAAGGTTTCGGTCGTCGCCGTGGACAAGACCGGAGTGCTGGCGCACGTCTCGACGGCCATCTCCGAGTGCCAGGCCAATATCAGTCGGGCTGAAATTACGACGCGTGAGGACCGGAAGGCGATGCTGGATTTCATCATCGAGGTCCTGGACACTGCACATCTGGCTCGGGTGCTCAAGGCGATCGAAAGGGTCGATGGCATTATCACCGTGCGACGTGTTCGCTCGTGGCAAGAGCGTTCCTAGCCCGAGAGGTGTTCGTGTGTGCTCCTCCCAGCATCAGGTGAGATCCGCATGAGCCTCGGTCTACTGGTCGGCACGGTGATGGCGATGCTTGCCGTCATGGCCGCGGTGTTGATGGGCCTGACCTATCTGGTGGCTCGACGCGGCAGGTCGGCGCCGCCGTTCCCGTTCTATGCCGGCGGTGTGGCACTGGTGCTCGTCACCGCCGCGTTGGTCGGCCGCAGCGAACTCGTGAGCCACATTCCGCACTTTGTCCGGTCGGGACTCGATGTCGCGGCCTGGCTGGGCGCATCTTTTTTCCTCTTCACGATTCTTGATGTCCTGATCATCGGCGAATGGCTGATCGAACGAGGGCAGCGCTATATCCCCGATATTGTCCGGCAGCTGCTCATCGGCGCGGAAGTGGTGGCTGCCGGAGTGTTGATCCTCTGGCTGGTCATGGGGATCAACCTCGTGGCCCTGGTGGCGTTGCCGACCGTTGCGGCGGCGATGGTCGGTGTCGCGTTGAAAGATACGCTGACGCGTTTCTTTTCCGGAATTGAGCTGGGAAAGATTGTGAAGGTGGGGGAGTGGATCACGGTGGTTGATCGTGAAGGGATGGTGACCCACATCGGCATGGAGCATGTGACGCTGCTGACTCGCGCTCACGATCTCGTGTCGCTGCCTAACGATCTGGTGATCCAGAGCGGGGTGACGAATTTTAGCAGGCCCACGACGACGCATTTCTGTAGCGTGTATGTCGATGCCGCCTATCGCACTCTGCCTGAGCAGGTCTGTGCGACGTTGCTTGAGGCGGCTGTGGCGGTGCCGGGGGTATTGCAGGACCCGAAAGCGACCGCTCTGGTCACGGCATTTAATGAATCGGCGATTCAGTATCGAATCAAATTTCCGATCGGTGATTTCGCACAGCGGGATATGATCGAGAGCCGGATGCGGACGTACATTTGGCATGCCTTTGCGCGCAATGGAATCGAGATTCCCTTTCCTCAGCGTGTGGTGCATCAGACGGTCGAACCGGAGGTCGTTGCGAACGGGCAGGCGGTCGGACGCATGGTTGTCCAACTCGCGGCGGTCGACTTTTTGGGTGCGCTCGATGCCAAGCAGCTCGAAGCGTTGGCAAAAGAAGCGCGATGGGAGTCCTACTTGCCTGGTGAACGGGTTGTTCGTCAGGGGGAGCCCGGAGAGGTCCTCTACGTCATCGCTTCCGGAAAAGCTGATGTGCGGTTGGAACAGGGGGGGCTTAGTTCCACGGTGACGACGCTTGACGCAGGGAAGTTTTTCGGCGAAATGTCTCTGTTAACCGGTGAGCCGCGTTCGGCCACGGTATTGGCCGCGACGGAGTTGTTGGTCATTGCCGTGGGGAAGCAGGCGTTGTTACAGGTCGTTCAGGAAGACCGGCGATTGATCGAGCGGATCGGCGAGGTGGTGGCCCGTCGGCAGGCGGCGACGGCGGCAGCGAAAGCGCAACTGTCTCGTGATGCGGCCGCCCTTTCGACAGTCACACACACGCGTTCCCTCGTCGAGCGTATTCAGAACTTTTTCTGGGGGGCGCGCAAGGCGCAGTAATCAGGCTGAAGGCTGGTCAGGGCTGTTTGAAGCTCAGTTTCATACCGCGTTGAAGCTGCAGTGCCGCCGCGCGGCCCCCGCCAAGCTCCAATACGTACAGCGCTCCTTCCTCTGAGTGGTACTGCGGGCAGCCATCGTCTTGTCTGGTGCAAATGGGGACGTTTCGCTCGATATGGACGATCGTTTTCTTCGCGTCCATCCAGATAATATCGAGGGGAGTCTTGGTATTCTTCATCCAGAATGTCCAGGGCTGGGCGTCGCCGAAGATGAACAGCATGCCTCGGTCATCCGCCAGATGCTCCCGAAACATCAATCCCTGGGCACGTTTCAAGGCCGTATCAGCTAATTCAGCCTGAATCAGCGTGCCGGTCGGTGTTTTAACTGTGATGAGTGTGTCGGTGGGCAGATCAGCGGCCCAGCTGGATGAGACCACAGCCAGTATGGTGATGCCCCATAACCACAACATCGCACGGGCCGGCAGTGCTGGGGATCGTGCTTTATCAAGAGCAACTGTCGGTTTGAGCGTCATGGCTGCATCCTAGCGGGCGCCCTGCGAGCCGTCAAGGCGCCTGAATTGGTCTCGTAGCTCCGTGTGCGACGCTGTCTTGCAATTCCGCCGGCCCCTATGCCATCCTCGCCCTATCATTTGACTTGGATGGAGGGGATTCATGAAAGAAACGCGACGTGTGGTGTACATGCGAGGCGTATTTGTCTGTCCGAAGTGCCGCCAATCATATGTGCAGGAAAAGTGGATTGAGGAGTTCAGAATCCGTTGCCACAAGTGTGATTACCGCGGGACGTTGACCCAAGTGTCGGTTGAAGAGCACATGGACGAAGAAATCATTCGCCGGTAAGTGCTACGGTCCGGTTGGGCGAGTTTTCCTGAGTTCCAGTCCCCAGTCCTCGATTCGAAGTTGCGACTAGTTCATGCCAGGCCGCTCACGGCCTGGCCCAGCCGATGTCAGGTTGTTTTCTTCTCCAGTAAGAGGTGCGTCATGATTCAGCTGTGGCGAGTGCTGCTTCTGTGCGTCAGCAGTCTTCTGGCCTGGCCGATCATTGGCCGAGCGGCTGATAGCCCGCCGGCGATCAATGTGCTGGTGGCGTATCACTCTCTTTCCGGGCACACCGAGCGAATGGCCGAGGCGGTTGCAGAGGGCGCTCGATCGGTGCCCCGGACGCATGTTGTCCTGAAGCGTGTGGGGAAAGTGACGGCTGAGGAATTATTCGCCGCCGATGCCATTGTGCTCGGGTCTCCTGTCTATTGGTCCAACATGGCCGGCGAGGTGAAGACGTTTATCGACGACTGGCAATTCAAGTTCGGCGTGTTTCCGGAATTCAAATTGAAGAACAAGGTAGGGGCTGCATTTGCAACCGGCGGCCAGATTTCCAGTGGGAAGGAGCTCACGATGCTCTCTCTTCTTGCGGCCATGCTCGGGAATCAGATGATTGTCGTCAGCGGTGGTGGTGCGTTTGGCGCTTCTGCGACAACAGAAGGCGACAGTCCTGGCATTGATGCGCAAGAGCTGACCGGAGCCCGCGAGTTGGGTCGGCGCGTGGCCGACGTTGCCGGTGCGGTCAAGAAGGGATTCGAGTCACAAGGAAATGGGGCCGATTCGAGCGGGCCGTGATTGCTTCTGAATCGGGATTCTAGGATCGCACAGGATTTTGACAGGTAGTCTCCAGCTGGCTCTTTGCCAGCGACACAAGTTCGTGGATATTCTTCGCGCAACGGCCGCAGCATCCGCTCTCACGCAAGCCGAATTCAGCAACGATTTGTCTGGTGGTCAGGAAGCCCTGACGACCGGCCGCCCGCACATCTGATTCCGTTAAGCCCTTACATAAGCAGACATACATGAGTGGCATCTCCCACTGATGATCGGTTGTCCTTGCGGGCGTCTGATGTACTCAATTTCTCGATACTGATAACTGTTATCAACTATGGTGAGTATAGCCGTCAAAGGGGAGCCTGTCAACATCTGCACAGATCCCCTCTATGATGGGATGAGCCGGGTGTTTCCTATGGCCAGCCAGATGTTGGGAAAGGCAATGTATCCAAGACTTCGCCGTGACGATGAAACCTGGTACTGGAGGGGGGGATCGGGCCCGTTTCTTGGGAGAACTAAGTAGGAGGGAGTTCTCGTGGGGTATGCAGCTCAGCCGTTGTGATCGTGGGCGCTTCGGCGCTCTTTGTTCAGCTGGGGAAGGGAAGGTCCTGAATAGGTGCAGTTGCCGGTTCTGTGAACGTCTGCCTCTTGCCTGAAAGTAGGAAGGCAGGAAGTTCTTTCGAACTTCCTGCCTTCCTTGTGCTGCGGTCCTTCACTGCCGAGCGAAGTTGCCCTCTCTCGTCAGTGTGAGTCTTACAGCCAGTTCACGCGCTCGGCCGGCCGAATGTAGATCGGCTCTTCGACCTGAATACGCGCCACTTCCTTGCCCGACTTGTTGAAGCCCAACACGGTATCGTTGTACATGTCGAAACGCTTCCCATGGATCTGGGTTTCAAACACTTTCGGTCCAGGAATGACATCGTACCGGAAGACGATCTGCTGGCTGGCTCTCCAGAGCTGGAGGACGGCCAACAGTTCGCGGCTGGGCACGAGGTACTTCTCGATGGCGTTATCCACGCCCGGGCCGAACATCTGCCGCGCGTAGCCCCGTGGGCTATGCCGTGGCGGGATGTAGAAGCCGTTGGGCTCGGTACCCCACTGCGGATACAGCGGGAGCGCCACCTGCTCCACACGAATCGTGTAGTACAGGGGATGCCAGCGGTCTTCCGCCCACAGGCCGTCTTCCCCGATGCGCATCAACGACTGCATGCGGATCTTACCCACGCAGGCCGCCATACAACGCGTTTCCATCGGCTCGCCGCCTGTCAGCGGGTCTTTGCCTTCGATGCGCGGATAACACGCGATACACTTTTCAGAGACGCGTGTGGTTCCCCGGTACATCGGCTTCTTGAACGGACACTGTTCCACGCACTTCTTGTACCCGCGGCAACGGTTCTGGTCGATCAACACGATGCCGTCTTCCGGCCGCTTGTAGATCGCCTTCCGCGGGCAGGCTGCCAGGCAGCCCGGATAGGTGCAGTGGTTACAGATCCGCTGCAGGTAGAAGAAATACGTCTCGTGCTCCGGCAAGCTGCTGCCGGAGAGACGCCACGGTTCATCGCGCGTAAAGCCGGACTTGTCGATGTTTTCGACCAGGGCGCGCATCGAGGTCGCCGTGTCTTCATAGATGTTCACGAACCGCCATTCTTGGTCCGTGGGGATGTACCCGATCGCCGCCTGTCCGACTTTGGCGCCGGCGTCGAAAATGGTCATTCCCTCGAACACCCCGTATGGCGCATGGTGCTTGCGTCCGACGCGGACGTTCCACACCTGCCCGCCCGGGTTCACCTGCTCGATGAGCTGGGTGATCTTCACGTCGTAGAACTGCGGATACCCGCCGTACGGCTTGGTTTCCACGTTGTTCCACCACATGTACTCCTGCCCCTTCGAGAAGAGCCAGGTGGACTTGTCGGCCATCGAACAGGTCTGACAAGCCAAACAGCGATTGATGTTGAACACAAAGGCAAACTGCCACTTCGGATGCCGTTCCTCGTAGGGATACAGCATCTTCCGTCCCAGTTGCCAGTTATAGACTTCTGGCATTGTGAATCCTCCTTCTGAACATGATCATGTAGTTAATGGTTCGCATTCGTTTCAAGTACCGAGGACGAAGTGCCGAGAGGCATGCCTCTCAGACTATGTACCTCTGTCCTAGACCTTGATCTTGATATGTTCACCCTTAAGCCACTTGATCATGAACTCGTTTTCCTGACCTGGCGTGAAGCCGGTCCGGACTGGTTCCCACGGACCACGCGCTCCGATACCGCCGTCTTCCGCCTTGGTGATGCGGATCAAGCATTCCTTCGGAACCGTGTTGATGCCATGGTGATCGATGGCATAGCCCCACTTGAACTTCCAGGCAATCGTGTGTTTGCCGGGGAGTGAGTCGGTCTGGTGCATCGGCATCAACCAGCTTCTGGTGAACGACTGTTGAGCGCCGTACCGGAAGTTGGACTGATAACCGGTGTCCACCGCAATGGCGCGTCCGTCTGGCCGCGTCTCGTGACCTTTCACCGACTTCGCCGTGGCCACATACGGGGCATGCTTTGCCATCGTGACGTGGTACGGATACGCCGGGTTGTACTTGGCACGAATCATCAAACGGGACACCTTGTAGAACGGATCCGAGGGCTTCCAGCCGCGATAGGGCCGGTCCACCGGGTTACCGTCGACAAAGACGTAGTCGCCGTCGTTGATGCCGCGGTCTTTCGCCGCTTGCGGGTTGATGTGCAACTGGTGTTCGCCGACACCCGGTGTCCGTTTGTCCATACGGTACGGATCGCCGAAGTTCGACTCGTAAATCTGCACCCAGTCGTTCACCGACCATTGGCTATGCACCCGGTGCCGGGTCTTGGGCGTGACGCAGTAGAACTGGTAGCCCTTTTCCCACAACGGGTTCGGATGCCGCTTGATTTCCGCCCACGGCAGCTTGATGTTTCGCACGTGCTTGTCATCATGGTGCTGCGCGGTGATCGGAATACCGTAGTCATCCGGCCGAATGAACGGATTGTTCGAGAAAATCGCATTCGGCAGATACGGGGTACACTCCGGGCCTTCCCGGTGTGAAATGAAGTTTTCCCCGTATTCGATGGCTTCCGGCTCAATACGGTAGGTCTCGATACGACCCGACCGCGTCCACTGGGGCTTGGACTCGTTGGTCTCTTCCCAGAGCGGGTGGCGCGGATAGGTACGACCCATGACCATCCAGCCCTTTTCCGACTTCAACATGACGTCAGCGCTGTACCCGTAGCAGGTGGCGCTGGCATCCAGCATCCGCTGCGGATATACATCGACGCGGTTCATGTACACGAAGTGGAACACGCCGCGGAACCGCGCATCTCCGGTCATTTCAGCCAACTTGGCTGCGACGCCGGCGAAGGTGTCCGCATCGTTACGGGTGTCGTACAGCGGGCGGATACCACCCTTCCAGATCTGAATCCACGGATTGGAGACCGTGCCAGTCATTTCCGGATAGGTGAATTCCATCCACGAGTTACATGCAAACGCCACGTCGGCATGGTTGACGTCCGAGGTCATCTCGATGTCTTGCGTGACGATCATCTCGATGTTCGGATCGACGTTTTTCACCATGTCATAGTGGTGCTTGGCGTTGTTCAGAATGTTCACGTTGGTCACCCAGCGGACTTTGCTGGGGCTCGGCATGTGGGTCTTGCCGGTGAACACCTTGCGTCCGTACTTCGGCGTGTTGACGATCAAGGCCGTATCACCATGGTTCCAGTACCCGACTTCTTCACCATAGTAATAGGAACGGGTCTTGATCTCTTTGCCGTGGGCATTCGGATCCAAGGTCAGGTTGAAGGGATCTTCACCGGTATGCACCGCGAGTCCCGCGCCGGACCAAGGAACGGCGTTCCAGATACCGGCCTTGTAGTTACCAGACCAGGTATGGCAGCCCGTCCCGAACTTTCCGATGTTGCCGGTGATGGTCATCACCAACGCAGCCGCCCGGCCCATTTCCGTCATGTGGAAATAGTGACAGACGCCTTCGCCGTTGTGCATCGCGGCCGGCTTGATCGTGCCCGAATCACGCGCCCAACGGACGATGAGGTCCTTCGGCGCACGGGTGATTTGGTGCGTGGTGTCCAGATCGTAGTCCTGCAAGTGGACTTGATACATCTGGTAGATCGACATCACGTCGATCTCGCGACCGTTGAGCAGCTTGACCCGGAAGGTTCCGGTCAGTGCTGGATCAATGCCGCTCTCCTTGAAGTGGAATCCGACCTGTTCCCGGTGCAGAGGAACAGCTTTCCCCTTCGCCAGGTCCCAGACCATCATGCCGCCGAGCCGTTCGATCTGCTCAGGCTTCAAGGATTGGATGCGTCCCGAATAGCTCTTCGAGAAATCCGGGAACTTGTAATCCGCAATCACATCGCGCGGATCGAGATACTGGAGCGTATCCGTCCGTACGAGCAACGGCAGGTCGGAAAATTCCTTGATGTAATCGATGTCCTGCAAGTTTTCGTCGAAAATGATTTTGCAGGCACCGAGGAAGTTCGCGCCATCGGTCTCCGGCCGCACAGGAATCCAGTAGTCTGCGCGGTAGGCCGTTGGGTTGTACTCCGGCGTAATGACGACGATCCGCGCGCCGCGCTCGATGGACTCGAGCTTCCAGTGCGCTTCCGGCATCTTGTTCTCGACGAAGTTCTTACCCCAGCTGGTGTTCAGCTTGGAGAAGCGCATGTCGGAGAGGTCGACGTCGCAGTTCTGGGTCCCGTTCCAGAACGGATGGGAAGGATCTTGGTCGCCGTGCCAGGTGTAGTTGGAGTAGTACTTTCCTCCCTGGGCTTTATCCGCATCGACTTTGCGGATCCAGGAGTCCAGCAACGGCAAACATCCGCCGTTGAAGCGGGTGTTCATCATCTTACCGACGATGCCGAGCACCGGCATACCGGCGCGATGCTTGAACGTCCGCACGCCCGCACCCTTCATCATTTCGATCATTTCCGGAGCATAGCCCTGCTCGCGGAGACGACGGGCACCGGCTTCACCGCTGTAGCGCGTCGCGATGAGCACGGCGGCTTTGGCGACATAGGTGAAGGCCGTATCCCAGGACACCCGGTTGAGGTCGTCCAGGAAGCGGCTGTCAAACTTGTACTTGCGCTTCACATCGGGCGTCAGCTCGGGGGAGCCATCGTCCATCCACTGCTTCCAACCCTTCCGCATCAACGGACCCTTCAAACGATAGGGGCCGTACACGCGACGGTGGAAGGTGAAGCCTTTCAAGCACATGCGCGGATTGTGCGCGAACGTTCCGCGGTTGCCGTAGAGGTCTTCATAGGTTTGGTGGTCATAGTTCTGCTCCACGCGCATGACGACGCCGTTCCGGACGAAGGCCCGGACGCGACAGCCGTGGGTGTCGTTCGGTGAGCAGCACCAGGTAAAGGATGAGTCGTATCGGTACTGGTCGTGATAGACACGCTCCCAGGACCGATCCGGGTACTCACCCAGCGGGTTCCCAACCTCGATGACCGGCTGCAGCGCGGTCAACGCGAGGACTTTGTCCGCCACGGCCACGGCCGCGACGGTTCCCGCCGAGATTTTGAGAAACTGTCTCCGTGAAACGGAAACCTGCATAATAGCTACCTCCTTGTGAGGCACATGAGTCCCTCATGCACCTGTTCGTACAACCTCACTACACTCACGTGGATGCAATCTGGTCTGGAGTACCCCCTTTCCATGTGTCGAATTGGAAACATTCGTCCCTCACAATTCGAAATTGTCGAGCGGACATTCGCTCGCGGTGTAGGAGTATTACAATTCACGTGCCGTCGAGGGCTAAAAAGATGGCTCCGTTTCGTTTTGGTAGTGAGGATATATAGTTAATTAAATCAGTATCTTGTGATTCATGTTGAGATGCGAATGAGGAGGGTGATGGCTGACGAAAACTCAGGGGTCAGTAACTGCTGACTACTATGGGGGGTGCAGGGACTAAGATATTGAAATATAATGATTTATCTGTGTCTGTAAACGCGGACGCGCAGGTTTATTGTTAGTATATTCAATAAAAACAATTGTTTATATTGTTTTCGCGTGGACGGGTGTCATGCTTTGCTGACACCGCTATTTTTCGTCTTTTGTATAGCGGCGCATGATCTCATGGAAGTAGGAGCGTGGCAGTCCGGCATCCTGAGCAGCGTGGGTGACGTTGCCCTGATGGATCGTCAGTTTGGTCGAGATGTACCGTCGGTTGAAGGCTTCCAGGACCTGTTCCTTGGCTTTCGCATACGGCAGGTGAAGATAGTCTTCTTCGGGAGCCTCGCGTTGTCGCTCGTCGGGCACGGCGAGCATGCCGGCTACATCCGCGATACCGATGCGGTCGCCCTTGGCGAGCATGACCGCCCGTTCCATCACGTTCCGTAATTCCCGGACATTCCCCGGCCATGGGTAGGCGACGAGCTCTGTGACGGCGGAGGGATGGAGATTCTCCACGCGCTTCGTAAACTCCTTGGCATAGCGCGCGATGAAGTGTCGCGCGAGAACGGGGATATCTTCCGTCCGTTCACGGAGAGGCGGGACGCGGATCACCATGACATTGAGGCGAAAGAACAGGTCTTTCCGGAACTCGTTTCGCTTCACCTTCTCGGCCAGGTCCTGATTGGTCGCAGCGATAAAGCGGACGTTCACCTTCCGCTGCTGGGTGCTGCCGACCGCCCGCACTTCCCCGGCTTCCAGCACACGCAGGAGTTTCGCCTGCAGATTGGCGGGGAGGTCGCCGATTTCGTCGAGAAAGACGGTGCCGTGGCTGCCTGACTCGATCAAGCCGGTTCGGTCGGCCACTGCGCCGGTGAATGCGCCGCGGACATGGCCGAACAACTCACTCTCCACAGTGCCTTCCGAGAAGGTGGTGCAGTCGACGACCTGGAACGGGCCGTCGCTATCGAGACTGCGCTCGTGAATCGCCTTGGCGATCAATTCCTTGCCCGTGCCGGTTTCCCCGATGATCAGGGTGGTGGAGGGGACTCTGGCGATGGCTTCGATCATGGCCATCACGTTTCTGATCGGGGGGCTCACACCCACCAGGTTCTTGAAGGGGATACGAGGAGCGGCAGGCTCGTCCGGAGAGGCCTGCAAGAGGATCTCCGACATGCGCATGGCCCGATGAATACGCGCCGACAGATCCATCGTGTCGTAGGGCTTCACGATGTAGTCGAACGCTCCATGGCGCATCGCGTCAATGACCGTCTCGATCGCATGGACCCAACTCACAATGATGACGGGGATGCGTCGGTTCAGGTCCTGTACCCGTCGCAGCAGTTCGATTCCGCTCATGCCAGGCAGCCGCACGTCGGCGATGATCAGATCGATCGGTTGCTGTTGCAGCCGCTCCAGTGCGCCCTCGGCCGTGGCATTGATGACCAGCGTGACCTGCTCATCCTCATGGCGGGGCAGTTCATGCTCGACGGTGCGCAAGAACATGTCCACGTCTCCCGCATCATCCTCGACCAGCAGGATCGTGAAAACTTTGTGCTTGGTGCCTGACATGCGTGTCTTTCCTGGAAACTCCTACCGTCCGCTCACAGCAACGGATTTTTGATCTGGTGCGGTTCAGACTGGCCCGGGGGCGGCCATGAGTGCGTTGCGTGAATTGCCGTCATCTGGCCCGTATCTTAGGAGGCGACGGCGAGGCAAATCAACTCCGTGGCCCACTCCAAGCAGGGCCTTGTCCTGACGGCTATTTCTCGAAAATCAGCATGAGGTAGGCGAGGAACAGGAGCAGGTGGACGGCTCCGAGAAGGACATTGGTGCGTCTGACGGCAAAGGTCAGCATGCTGACCACGAAGGTCAGGACAAGGAGGATGGTGTCGACTGCGTCGATTCCGAGAATGATAGTGGACTCCGTAAAGAAGCCGATGGCGAGGACGGCTGGAATGGTGAGGCTGATACTTGCGAGTACCGACCCCAGGAGGATATTGACGGCGCGCTGCAACTGATTGGCCAGCGCGGCCCGGACCGCGCCAAGAGATTCTGGGGCCAGCACCAGCCCGGCCACCAGTACACCGCCTAATGTGTGCGGGGCATTCCACAGGCGAAGCGTGTAGTTGATCGGTGTCGCCACATGTTCCGAGAGGATGACGAGCGGCAGCAGGTAGGCAATCAGGAGGAGTGTATGGCGCCAGACAGGTGTCTTCGCGGCGGGTTCAAGCTGATGGCGCACGGCCGTTGTTCGTGTGCTCCGCGGCGCCACGAAGTAGTCGCGGTGGCGCAGATTTTGAATCGCGAGAAACACCCCATACAACCCCAAGGACATGACAATGAGAACGATGGATTGATGGGGGGAAAATGTCGGGCCGGGTGAGGAAATCGTATAACTCGGCAGCACGAGCCCCAACACCGCCAGCGGGACAATGACGGCGAGGAACGCGTTCGCCCCTTGGAGATTGTAGGTCTGTTCGTGGTACCGCAGGCCGCCGAGCAGGAGCGAGAGGCCGACCATGCCGTTCAGCACGATCATGACCACCGCAAACATGGCATCCCGCGCCAGCGACGCATTGCCGTTGCCCGTATACATAAAGGCGGCGATCATCATCACCTCGATTCCGGTGACCGACAAGGTCAGGATCACGGTTCCCATCGGTTCGCCGAGCCGCTCCGCAAGGTGCTCCGCATGACGAAGGACCGCAAAGGCGGAGAGAATAATCACGAGCAGGAGCCAGCCGAGGATGGCGCTCAATCGAACGGGGTTAGAGAGATCGCTCAGCCACTCATGGCCGTAGTGAAAGAACAGGGCGGCAGTTCCGATGGGCAGGAGGAGGAGCCATTCTCCGAGCGTCCAGTCGGTCGGCTTCGGGGTGTTGCGATTCGGGAAGTGGAGTAACGGAGATTCGTGCTGAGTGGGTGTAGTGAGTGGCAACATGGTCTACGTGAATCCGCCAATGAACATCGCTGCCGTCTGGCTCAGGAAGTGCTTCTGAGTCCGATGATGCCGAGTACGATGCAGAGCAATGAGAGCGCTTTGATGGTCGAGGCAGTTTCTGCGAAGAGGACCATGCCGAGGACGGCGGTGCCTGCCGCGCCGATACCTGTCCATACCGCATACCCCGTTCCCACGGGGATCGTTTGCACGGCTTGAGCCAGGCAGCCGAAGCTCGCCGCCATGGCGACCAATGTTCCGACTGTGGGCCACGGCCGGGTAAATCCTTCGGTGTACTTCAACCCGATGGCCCAACAGATTTCAAAGAGTCCGGCGACACACAGTAACGTCCACGCCATAGTTTCGGCTACATCGACCTTCGTGACGTATGACTTAGAGAGGGAGCATCAACGTTAACATGGAAACACTCCCAGGAGAGAGATGGTACACGATCATCTCTTCCGGGTAACCTCGGCAGATCACTAGGGACATCGAGCGGGGCGACTGAATGGAATACGGGATACGCATTCTCATCAGAGGGAACGTCGTCAACGGGCGGGTTCCTCGTCGAGCGTTGCCGGTTTATCTGGCCGGTCGAACCATTGATACAGCACCGGCAGCACGATCAAGGTCAGAAGGGTGGAGCTGACGAGCCCTCCGATCACCACGATGGCCAGCGGCCGCTGCACCTCCGATCCGATGCCGTGAGACAGCGCCAGCGGCAGCAGACCGAGCAACGCGACGACCGCCGTCATCAGCACGGGGCGCAATCGGAGGGTGCAACCGGTGACGACCGCCTCGCTCTGATTCATCCCCTCGTCGCGAAGTTTGTTGATGTAGGAGACCAGGACGATGCCGTTGAGCACGGCGACCCCGAAGAGATTGATGAAGCCGACGGAGGCCGGCACGCTGAGATATTCGCCCGTCAACCACAGGGCGGCGATGCCGCCGATCAAGGCGAAGGGCAGGTTCAAAATAATCAGCGCGGCGTGGCGCAACGAGTTGAACGACGAGAAGAGGATGAGAAAAATCACGGCGATGGTCAGCGGCACGACGATCTTCAGTCGGGCCATGGCTCGCTGCATGTTTTCAAACGAGCCGCCCCACAGCAGCCGGTATCCGGTCGGTAACGGGACCTGCCGGTCGATTTTGGTCTGGGCCTCGTGCACGATGCTTTCAATGTCGCGGCCGAACGTGTTGAAGCCGACATAAATTCGCCGCTGCAGGCCTTCACGACTGATCAACGCCGGGCCTTCGCGTAACTCGACCTTCGCGATGTCGCCCAGTGGAATGACCGCGCCGGTTGCGGTGGTCAGGAGAATATTGCCGATGGTGTCCACGCTGTCGCGATATTGTTCCGGATACCGAAGGATGAGGTCGAAGCGGCGTTGACCCTCGTAGACGCGTGTAGCGGCGTCGGCGCCGATGGCGGTTGTAATGATTTCACGGATCTGGGCGACATTGATGCCGTGGCGGGCGATCTTGCCGCGCTCGATATCGATGGTCAGGTAGGACTGTCCGAAAAGTTGCTCCACACGCACGTCTTTGACCCCCTGGATGCCGGTCATGATGCCCTGAATTTTTTCCGCTGTGCTGCGCAGAATGTCCAGGTCCTCGCCGATCACTTTCACAGTCGCTTCCGAACGGACTCCCGAGACCAGCTCATCGACCCGTTGTTGAATCGGCTGGCTGATGAGGAAGTTCGCGCCCGGAATCTGTTGCAAGCGGCGGCGAATGGCATCATTGAGCTCGGCTTTGCGGTGGGCGGTTGTCCATTGGTCCATCGGCGCAAGCGATACGACCGGGTCGCTCGAGTTGGGTTCCTGAGGATCGTTCCCTAATTCGGTCCGCCCGATTTTCGAAACCACTCTCTTGGCCTCGGGGAATTCCAGCACCGCCCGCTGCATGTCCTTCTCGATCTCAATGGATTTTTCCAGCGAGATTCCGGGGAGCCGGATCGTTTGCGGCGATACCGAGCCTTCGTTCAGAATCGGGATGAACTCGCCCCCCAGAAATGGAAACAGCGCCAGGCTGCCGGCCAACAGGCCGAGCGCGAGTGCGAGCACGGCGGTGCGATGGCCGAGCGCCCATCCGAGCGTCGGCAGGTAGCCACGCTTGACCCACCGCAGGAGAAAGGTGTCCTCTTCCTTCGCATCCTTGAGGACCAGGGAGCAGAGCACAGGCGACAGGGTCAGCGAAAGCAAGAGCGAGATCAGCAGGGCAATGATGATGGTATAGGCCAACGGCTGAAACATTTTCCCTTCCATGCCTTGCAGGGAGAGGATCGGAAAAAAGACGATGATGATAATCAGGATGCCGAACACGACCGGCTGTCCCACCTCCATCGCGGCTTGCAGGATCAACGAGGTCGTGCCTGTCGAGGACGTGCGATGCTCGGACAAATGCCGGTAAATGTTTTCGACCACGACCACCGAGCCGTCCACCATCATGCCGATGGCGATGACTAACCCTCCCAGCGACATCAAATTTGCGGTCAACCCGACACGGTCCATGACGATAAAGGTGGCGAGCGGGGTGAGCAGGAGGGTTGCGGTGACGATGAGGGCGCTACGGACGTTGCCGAGGAAGAGGAAGAGCACAACGACGACGAGAAGCATCCCTTCCAGGAGCGCTTTATAGACCGTGCCGAGCGCCGCGGTGATCAATTCGATCCGGTCGTAAAACGGAACAATGCGGAGACCGTCGGGGAGCAGTTTGTGTGCGTGGATATCGTCGATCTTATCTTTGACGGCTTGGACGACCTCGCGGGCATTGCCGCCTCGAAGCATGAGCACGATGCCGGTCACCGTCTCGTGGGTCCCGTTGATCACGGCCGCACCATGGCGGATGGCGCTGCCGATCCGTACCTCGGCGACGTCTCGAATATAGACGGGAGTGCCGCCGACTTCTTTGACCACGATCTGCTCAATGTCGCGCAGCGTCTTGATGAGGCCGACCCCCCGGACGATGTAGCGTTCGGCGTTTTTTTCCAGGATATTGCCCCCGGCATTGGCATTGTTTTGCTCGACTGCTGTGAAGACATCGTGGAGCGCGAGGTTGTATTTTCGCAGCAGTCCCGGATCGACCATGACCTGGTACTGTTTGACGAAGCCACCCAGGGAGTTCACGTCTACGACATCCGGGAGTCCCTTGAGCAGCGGCCGGATCAGCCAATCCTGGAGCGTACGTCGGTGCATCAGTTCAGACTCAGAGAGCTGTGCGCCTACCGCGTCGTCCTGAGGACCTTTCAGGAAATATTGAAAGACTTCACCCAGGCCGGTGGTATTGGGAACCAACTGGGACAGCGAGCCGGGCGGTAGCTGGTCTTGCACTTCCAGGACGCGTTCCAGCACCACCTGACGCGCCAGGTAAATATCGACGGTGTCTTCGAAGATCACGTCGATCATGGAGAGGCCGACCTTCGAGAGGGAGCGCACCTCGACCAGGCCGGGAGAGCCGGTCAATTGGAGTTCGAGGGGAAACGTCACAAACCGTTCGATTTCCTCAGGCGAGAGTCCCGGTGCTTTGGTCACAACTTGGACCAGGACCGTGGTGACGTCGGGAAAGGCATCGATGGGAATCGTCTGAAAGGAGTAGAGGCCTCCCAAGCTGAGTGCCAAGGCGATCACGACGACCAGGACGCGTTGACGAAGGGCCAATTGCAGAAGTGAGGAGACCATGCAATCAGATCTGGGAACTAAACAACTCGGATTTGAGCACGTAGGAGCCTTTCACGACGACGGCCTCCTGTTCCTGAAGGCCGCCCAGCACCTTGACCTGCTTGCCGTTGGACTCACCCAATTGCACGTCGCGGACTTCGAAGACTCCCGGTTCACGTTGAACGAAGACGAATTGACGGTCACGGTCGCGCTGGACGGCCGTTTCGGGAATCAGGAGTGTCTCCGGTTGCGGTTCGGAATGCACGCGGACGGTGGCATACATCGAGGGTTTCAGCTTGCGTTCGGGGTTGGAGAGTTCGAGTCGCAACCGCATGGTGCGGGTGGCCGGATCGAGTACGTCTCCCACATAGGTGATCCGCCCCTGAAAGTTCTGTCCCGGATACGCGGTCACATGCACTTCCACCAATTGGCCGGTGTCGGTCTGATCGGCGCGGATGTAGGGAATGTCTTTCTCGGGAATGTTGGCGGAGACCCAGACCTCCGAAAGATCGGCGACAACAAACAATTTCTCCGTGGTTTCCACGACCTCGCCCTTGGTCAGGTTCCGGACGATGATGCGGCCGTCGAAGGGAGCGACCACCGGGACGTGCGACCGGATGGTGTGATTGCGATCCAGATTGCGCAAATCCTCGTCGGTGAGTCCCAGAATCAGGAGGCGGTCTCGCGTTTCCCGTTGCTCGGCGCGAAGACTGATCATTTCCCCCTCGCGCCGTTGCAATTCAGCCACCCCGATGACCTTTTCCTTCAAGAGCAACTCCGCCCGCCGGAAGGCTCGGTCGGCGACGTTCAGTTTGGCCGTGGCTTTGAGGTAGGCCGACTGCGCCATGCCCAGTTCACTGCTATAGAGCAGGGCCAGCAGGGTGCCGCCTTTAACTTCGCGCCCCAGGTCGGCGTAGACGTCGATAACCCGCCCGCGGACCAGGGTGGTGATCTCAGCTAAGGCATGTTCGTTCGGTTCGATGGTGCCGGGAAAATCGCGAAAGGTTCGGAACTCACCGCGCGTCAGGGGTTGCACTTCGATGCCGGCCGATTTGATTTTGTCGGCTGTCAGCCGGACCAGGCCGCTTTCGGTCGCAGCGGCGGGCGGATTGGCCCCCGTGGCGTTCGGGGGCGGGCCTTCGCATCCGGAGAGGAGCTGCAGGGGCAAGGCACTGAGCAGCATCGTCACGGTCAATCGCTGCAAGCAGGTGCTTGTAGGGAACCGGGCTGCGCGGAGGTGAGAATGGGCTGGTTTCATTACAGAGCGCCTCCCACGGCGCGTTCCAGGAGCGCGAGTGACATGGAGAGATCGAACTGGGCCTGCGCATAGTCTAGCAAAATCTGACGCTGCACGCGTTGGGCGTCGAGTACCTCGATGAGGCTGGAGGCCCCCTGCTGGAAGCTGAACTTCGCGATTCGAAGCGCCTCATCGGCCTGTTTCAAAAGACCCTTTTCATAGACCTCGATCATATCGGCAGTCGTTTTCGCATCCTGGAAATGCTGGCTGACGTTCCGGATGAGTTCATTTCGCGCACGAAGAAATTCAGCTTCGCCTTTCCGTTTGCTTCCGAAGGCCGAGATGATTTCACCCTGCCGCCGATCCCACACGGGGGTGGGGAATGTGAGGCCACCGGTGAAGGCTTCCCGACCGATTTCCCGCCAGTAGCTGCCTCCGATTGTGATATTGGGCACGCGGGCTTGACGCTCGAATTCCAGGCTATGGTCGGCCTGTTCGACCGACTTGCGCAGGCGCACGATCGTCGGATGTTGGGTGAGCGCGCGTTCGGTCAGAATGTCGATGCCGAATCCCGGGCCCACACGGTGGAGTTGCCCGTCGATGGCATACATGGGGCCGAGTGACCCGGCCGTCAGGGTGTCGAGCATCACCCGATTGACCCGCACTCGATTGGCCGCTCTGGTGACCGACTGGTTGGCTTTCAACACTTCCACTCCGGAGCGAATCGCTTCGAACTGCGGACTCTCCCCCAGGCGTACCCTGGTCCGGACCGCCTTATCGACATCCTCTACGGTGGCCAGATTCTGCTGTGCGAGGATCAGCGCGCGCTGAGCCAGGAGAAGATCGTAAAAGGCGACCTTGACGTCGGCGACTAAATTCAGCTGGGTCTCCGCCAGTCCGGCCGAGGCGGCGGCTACGCCGGCTTCGCTGGCACGCTGGCGTGCCGCGCGTTTTGACGGCCACTCGATCGGCTGTCCGACGCTGAGATTGAATTCTGTCACCCGCTCGCGCACCGCCGGATCGAAGAGTCCCAGGTCGCGCATCCTGCCGACGCCGCTGTTGGCGCTGACCGAGGGGTTGAGATAGGTGTACGCGGCCACCTGTTGCCCACGATTTTGATCGATGGTCCCTTCCGCGCTGGCGACGGTGGGGTTTCGCGTCAACGCGAAATTCAGCACGGCATCCAGCGAATAGACCGGCTCCGGCGCCGCCGGGGACGGAGTGGTTGATGCCGAGGCTGCCAGGCTGGAGATTGGACTCGAGGGCACGACGAATAGACACGCGAGGAGCGCGAAAGCGGCGATTCTCGCGTTGCGTCTGCGCGTCGGCGCCGGTCGTTCGCTCCATGGCATGGATTGTTGAGGAATGGAGACCGCGCCGGGCTGTGGTCCACATGCCCGGCCTTCTCCGGCCTCTGATTGCTGCTGCGGCTCCTGAATCGGTCCGCGTCGACCTGCGTAGTTCATCGTCGCACTTCCTCCCTCCGCAGAACTGTGCCCGGCACTGAACGGTGCGTCATGACCGCGCGATGTCCGTTGTCCTGCTTCAAACAACGTAGCACCTTCCCGGAGCGAAGTCGATCAAGCGCGCCAGAGCCTGTGTCGCGAGCTACAGTGCGGAGAGGGCAGGGATAGATGCCAGGCCGGTGAGTCCAGTGAGAGTACAGTCTGTGTGGTGTAGGAGGGGTCTCCCAATGACTTGCGATGAAGCGAGTCCAGCACTGTGCGGTTCGATGGAGCCGGCCTGGCGAACAGGTCGAATGTATGGTCCGATGCATCTGATTGCGGGCATTCCTCTGTCACTGATCCATTGTCGCTCTCCTGGAGCAGGCAATGGACGAATTCTTCGTAAAGACCGGACGACAACGCGGCTACGGCTCACCCACCTTGGATCGGCGCCTGGTCGTGTCGGGTATGGATCTGTTATGCGTCGTAGAGATGTTCTTGCGTGAGTCGATGATACAAGGTGGTGCACTGGGGGCAATACCCTTCGGAAAAGCTGGGGCCATGCGATGTTACATCGTGATTGTCCATGAACGTCTGCAGGTCTGACCATACCGCACTGGAGCTTGCTTCGGTCCTGTTATCCCGCACTCGCCAGCAAACCTGGCATTGTGTGGCTGCGGAGTCCATCGTCCAGACCTCCTTCGACCGTATCGAGCCAACAAGACGGATGGGCATGGAGAACGGCGAAACATATACGCGCAGGATAACGAATGAGCAGAGGCAAGACAACTAGGCGATATCCTAGGTCGGAGCTGAAATGTCCCGAGTCGCTCATCTGCGATGGGTCGGGTGGCAGGAAATGGGGGGACTGACCTTGTCGAGAATTAAGCCGAGGTCAGCCCATGCGCCAGCGCGTACTTCGTCAATTCTGCGGTGGTGCGGAGGTTGAGATGAAAAATGATCTGGGCTTTGTGAAACTCGACGGTTTTGGGAGAGATATTCAGCAGTGAAGCGATCTCCTTGATGGTGCGCCCCTCGGCAATGAGCTGCAGCACTTCCCGCTGGCGCGGCGTCAGGTCCTGCCGTTGTGCGAATAGGCCGGCCTGCCCTGCGGAGAGGGTTGTGACGAGATCCTTGGTCAGCAGGGAGGTGACGAAATACTGTCCTTTCAAGACGGAGTCGATGGCTTGCTCCAGTTCTCTGGCCGCGGATCGTTTGAGCAGGTAGGCTGATGCCCCGGCCTTGAAGGCCTCGCTCACATAGGCCGGGTCCGCATGCATGGTGACGAAGATGAGTTTCACGTTGGGCAGCAGCTTCTTTAATTGGCGCGCGGCATCGACTCCATTTAATAACGGCATGGAGATATCCAGCAGGATCAAGTCGGGGCGCAGCCGCGTGGCCGCGTCGAGGAGCGCGCGGCCGTCTTCGACCGCCCCCACGACCTCACAACGTTGTTCCACGATTCGCCGGAATCCTTCCAGCACCAACGTATGGTCGTCGGCCAGCAATACTCGAGGGGGCGTGGTCATACGGGAACCTCCACGTGCGGAACTTTGATAGAGAGGCGCGTGCCCTGGTGAGGGATCGAATCGATGGTGACGGTGCCGCGGACCAGGCGGAGGCGCTCCGCCATGCTGATCAGTCCGAGACCGCGATGGCTGTTCGCCAGTTGCTGCATGTCAAAACCGACTCCGTCATCCTGCACGGTGAGCGTGATGGCATCGGCCGTCGAGGCGAGGGAAACGATTACCTTGTTCGCCTGCGCATGTTTCATCACATTCGCCAGACTCTCCTGGGCAATGCGGTAGAGACAGGTGGAAATGGTTTGCGGCATGGCCGGCGGCGGGGGCGACGCCTCGAACGTGCCTTGAAGGCTCGCGCGTGTCGCACATTCATCGACCAGGCGCTGCAAGGCGACGGTCAGTCCCAGGTCGTCCAGAATGGACGGATGAAACTGGTAGGCCAGATGGCGCACATCGTCCGAGAGCTCGGTGAGCCGATCCTGGATCGAGCGCAGTTCTTTGCTGCAGTCGCTCGCCGAGGGGGGGAGGGTGCTTTCCAATGATTCGGCTTGGACGACCAGCATGGCCAGACGCTGGTTGATATCGTCATGGAGATCTCTGGAGATGCGACGGCGTTCCTCTTCCTGGACTGTGAGCAGACGGGCTGCCAGATCCCGCAACTCCTGCCGGCTGGTGGCGAGATCGTGTTCACTGGCGCGCAGGGACTCTTCCGTCTCGACGTGTTCAGAGATTTCATGCAGCAGGGTGCGGTTTACGTCGGCCAGTTCGCTGGTGCGGGCGGCGACCCGCGCTTCGAGTTCGTCTTTCGCCTGGCGGAGTCGAATCTCCGCATGATGCCGTTGTCGCAGCAGCACGGCCGAGATCCAGACGACGACGAGACCGAGAGAGGCATTGGTGACGCCCACCCACAGCGGAATGCTGCTCAAGCGAGGCCCCGCCACGGCCCCCACGATGAGCAGCCCTGTGGCGCAGGCGGCGGTGAGCAGCGGAAGTCGCGGATTCGTGGAGAATGATGCGAGCAGCACGATCCCCGCGTAGAGCGCACCGATGGCGACTCCGAGCGGCATAAACAGATCGAGCGCAAAGAGGCCGCAGGTCAATCCGACGATGCCTGGGAGAATCCAGCTCTTATGATTGCCGGCCATCGCCTGCCTGATTCATGTGCCCATTATCCGTTCCCGAGTGGCGCGGTTCAACCCCGGAATGCACTCCCTGCCGCCTGCATGCTCAGTCCTGTTCCATTTGCTTCTTGAGGCGCCGATCCAGGGCGAATCGCGTCAATCCAAGATGTTTGGCGGCCAGGGTCTTGTTGTGATCCGAGAGGCGCACGACTTCCTCGATCAGGGCCGACTCGATATCGGCCAGCGTCTGTTGTCCCAGCACCATCTCAATGCGAAGGGAGGGGTGCTCGCCTTGCGCCATGGCCACGGAGATGTGCGGGGCCTGCTCGCGCAATTCGCGCGGGAGGCAGCCGGCGGTCAAGGTTTTGTCGTGGCAGAGAATCATGGCGCGCTCGATGATGTTCTGGAGTTCGCGAATATTGCCCGGATAGCTGTACCGCTGAAGGAGTTCTTGCGCTTCGGGTTCGATGTCGACGACCTCCTTGCCGAACTCTTTGCCGAATCGCAGCATGGCTTGCATGGAAAGCGGGAGAATATCCTCCGTGCGCACGCGCAGGGGCGGGAGTTCGAAGGTCACCACGTTCAGGCGAAAGAAGAGATCTTCCCGGAAGCTGCCGCGCGCGGTGTCTTTCTTGAGGTCGCGATTGGTGGCGGTCATCAAGCGGAAGTCTACGGAGAGGTCTTCCGTGCCGCCCACGCGCCTGAACATGCGTTCCTGCAGTACGCGGAGCAGCTTCGCTTGCATGGCCGGGTCCAGGTCGCCGATTTCGTCCAGAAATAACGTGCCGCCTTCGGCCTTCTCCAGCAGCCCGCGTTTGCGCTGATGGGCGCCGGTGAAGGCGCCCCGCTCGTGTCCGAACAGCTCGCTTTCAAAGAGATCCTTCGGAATGGCCGTGCAGTTCACCGCGACGAAGGGGCCGGACGCGCGCGGGCTATTGCAATGAATGACCCGCGCGAGGAACTCCTTGCCGGTGCCCGTTTCGCCTTGGAGCAGCACGGTGGATTTGGCGTTCTCCGCCACATCCCGAACCTGGCCGAGCAGGAGCTGCATCGCCGGACTACGGGCGTCGATGTTGGAGAGCGCGTACGGGCTGTTCTGGTCTTCGAGCGAAAATTCGACCCGGTGGCGCAGGGTGAGGAATTCGATCGCGCGATCGACGACGGGGTCGACACCGGCGAGGTCGACCGATTTGATCAGGAAATCGTAGGCGCCCAGCCGCATCGCTTCGACCGCATCTTCCACGGTGCCATAGGCCGTCAACATAATGATCAGCGCCTGGGGAGCGATCGGACGGAGCTGCCGGAGCGTGTCGACGCCTCCCATGCCGGGCATCTTCAAGTCCAGCAGAACCAGGTCGGGCACGTGTTGCGTGACGGCGCGGATCAAGTCCTCGCCGGATTCGAAGCCGGTCACGGTGTGGTGGCGCCGCGACAGGCGTTTGACGATGGCGGATCGAATGGCTGGTTCGTCATCCGTGACGTAGATCGTGGCCTGCATGCTGTTCCTCTTCCTGCATTCGTGGTGGCAGTTGTCGTAAGGGGGCCCAGACGCGCACCGTGGTGCCGCGTCCCGCTTCACTGTCCAGCGCAATGTCTCCGCCGTGTGCTTCGAGAATGTTGCGGCAGATGGCAAGTCCTAATCCTGTCCCTCGCGGTTTGCCGCTGGTGAAAAACGGTTCGAACACATGCGGGAGGTGGGTGGGGCTGATCCCGACTCCCCGATCCGCGACGGCGACCTCCAGCCCCGGTTCCACACCGCGAGCCTGCTGGGTCAGGGTGACGGCGATAGTCCCGCCGGAGGGGCTGGCTTCGATCGCGTTCTGCAGGACGTTGAGCAGCACTTGTTTCAGTTGATCGCGATCGGCCTGAATGGTGTAGGGGGAGTCCGGCGCCGAGAGACGGATGGTCACCTGTTTGCGCGTGAGCGGCTCATCCAAGACCTTCATCACCTCTTGCACCAGCTGTGCCATGTCGAAAGCGAACGCCACGATCTCACGGGGGCGGGCATAGTCGATGATCTGGTTCACGATCCGATCGAGGCGTTTGGTCTCCTGCAGAATGACGGCCAGATCGGGGCGGCGCGCATCGGCTGGATCGGTGTCGTCGAGCAGGAGGGACGTGGTCGAGCCGATGCCGACGAGCGGGTTTCTGATTTCGTGCGCGATGCCTGCGGCCACCTGCCCGAGTGTGGCCAGTCGCTCGGCCCGCCGCAGTCGCGATTGCATGAGATCGAGGGTCGTGATGTCCACGTTGAACCCCTGGTACATGACGACCTCTCCGGAATGATCGCGAATCGGGATGCGTCGGCTCAAGACTTTTCTGACCGTGCCGTCCGCATGGAGAAACCGGAAGACCGTTTCATAGGGTTGCCCCTCCGTCACCGCCTGCGCGAATTCCTCGATGACCCGCTCCCGGTCCTCCGGGTGGATGGCGCGCCGGACCGCCTCAGGATCTTTTTCTTCACTCGGATCGAGTCCTGCGAGGAGGCTGTTGTACCGATTGCTGAACACGAGGGTCATGCCGCGCGTGGTGAAGATGCCGAAGGGGGCGTGGTCGACGATACTGCGATACTTGGCTTCCGAACCGGCCAGATCCTGGTTGAGCCGGCGCAGGTTGGCTTCCGACAGTTGTAACGCCGCAATGTGGGAATGGATGGCCGAACTCATGGCGTGCATGACACGGGATAGATTGCCGATTTCATCCGTTCTTGTCATCACCGGAACCTGCGGAATCGGATTGCTGTCCGACGCCACCACCGCCCTGGCCAGGCGCTCCAGCGGCGTTGTGATGGAGTGGGCGATGAGGTGCAAGGCTGCCACCATGCAGATCAACGCGAAGAGGCCGCCGCCCAGAATGGTCATCAGCATCTCGTCCCAATCCTGGGCGATTTTCGCGAGCTTGCTGTTCAGCGCGGCCTGCGCGAGATGCTCGAACCGCCCCATGTCCTGCCGGATCGTCAACATCAGCGTCCGCCCTTTGCCCTCCTCGATGTAGCGTCGCGCCTCGTCGGGATGCTCGGCCTTCACGGCTTCGATCAGCGTTTCCTTTTCATCGATGAACTGCTTGACCAGTTGTTGGATGGAGGTGATCAGCGCGCGTTGATCGTCATAGGCGGAGACCTGCGCTTCCAGCGTCCGGCCGATGTTCAGCACATGGTCTTGGGCGGTTCGATAGGGGAACAGATAATGTTCCTGGCTCGTCAGTACGAAGCCCCGGAATCCTGTTTCAAGGTCGACGACGAGTCGTAGGTATTCCGACGCCAATCGCTGAGAGTAATAGATGTCGTTCAACTGGCCTTCGTCGTCGGAGAACGTCGTGACGCTGCGGTAGGTCAAGACGCTGAGGAGCAGAACAGTGAGCGCAGGAATCACCGACGCAAGAAACAACTTGCGGGCAATGGGCAGATTGCTGAGCAGGTCACTCAAGGGCGGTCTTCATCTCCGACGATATCGTAGTCTGTGCGCTTGTCTGTGTGCAACTTTGCCGCCTGATCCGTCCTGTCACAAAACGCGCCTCTCCGGAGAAATCCCCTTGCCTTCAGCGGGTGCCGGTCTCTGTTCCGCATGAAGTTCCTGCGGCGGGATGCGAAATGAGCGGTTTCGCACCGTGCGCCTGTGCGATCTCGCCCGTATTGATGAAGTTCCTCAAGGGGGCGGATGATCCGGATCCGGCCCAGGCGGCGACGAACGATCTTCCCCATCTGTCTCAGAGCGGTACAGAGGGGTGAAAAACGCTAAGGCACGCGCTTTGCTCAACGTGTGACAGAAGGATCTCCGTGACCGTGCCACGCATCGCGCGACGAGTGATGGTCGGCGAACCGAACAAGGAGGATGTGATGGACTATGTGAAGCCATACGGCGTAGTGGACAGTATGCTGGCCGGCGGCGCATTGAAGCTGAGTTTGCCACCTCGCCAATTGATACTTCGCGGCATGCTGGCCGGCGCCTATCTGGGAATCGGAACCAGCATGGCGGTGACGGTCGCGGTTGAAACCGGCTATTGGATCATCGGGAGTTTGCTGTTTCCGTTCGGCCTGGCCCTGGCGATTTTGCTCGGCGCCGAGATTATTACGGGAAGTTTTGCGCTTCTCCCCGTCGCGGTGGCCGATGGCCAGAAGAATTCCGGCCTCCGTCATGTGGTGGCAAACATGGGCTGGGTGTTTTTAGGCAATCTCCTGGGCAGCGTCTTGTATGCAGGGTTGTTCACAATCGCCCTGACCACCGCAGGAGACGCCCAGATCAATGCGATCGGCACCAAGCTTATTGCGATTGCCGAGGCAAAAACCAACTATTACGCGTCGCATGGCGCGGCGGGCCTCCTTGCGGCCTTCACTAAGGGCATGTTGTGCAACTGGATGGTCAGCCTGGCGGTCGTCGCGGCATTTATGTCGACGTCCTTCTCCGGGAAAATCCTCGCCATCTGGGGTCCCACCTTGCTGTTCTTTTCTCAAGGATTCGAGCATGCGGTCGTCAATATGTTCCTGATTCCCGTCGGCATGGTGCTGGGCGCGAATGTCAGTGTCTCGACCTGGTGGCTCTGGAATCAGATTCCGGTGACGTTGGGAAATTTGGTCGGAGGAATGCTGTTTACCGGATTGGCGATTTATACGGCGCATCGTACCGTTGCCCCGGGGGCACAGCCTGTCCCAGCAGCGGCACCGGTCGGACAATCAACCCCCCAGGCTAAACAACCTGATTATTCTCCCTCGTTTTAAGGAGTACGAAGTCGGCGATGGCAGTGGTGTATCTCAGACGGTTGCACGGATGGCGATTCGTGCTCTTCAATGCCGTACTCGGCTTGTCGCACATCGTCGTGTTGTTCAATGCCGGTTCCTACATCGCCCTGTTGCCGCACGTGTCGGGCGATCTGGGCGGCGTGTTACCGAGTTTTCTCACCTGGGCGCAAACCGACTTCATGGTCGGGTTGGCCCTGGGCTTTCCTCTCGCGCGATACCTGTCGGGACGAATCGGCGACTATCGCCTGCTGATCGGGGCGTTCATGGTGTACAGCGTGGCGTCCTACTTGTGCGGGGACAGCCGGACGCTTGCCCAGTTTGTTCCTGCCCGCATCGTGCAAGGCATCGCGGGCGGCATCACCTTGCCGATTGCCCAGTCCATGCTGCTCAACGAATATCCCAAACGGTTAAAGGCGGTCGCGTTGACCGTGTGGGGCTTGTTCAGCATTACGCCCTTCACCATCGGGATGCCGGTAGGTGGTTACATCGCGTATATGCTTGGATGGCGCTTTCTGTTCTACCTCGACTTTGTGCTGACGCTGGTGATTGTCGGCACGCTGGGGGCCTTATTGTACGGGCGGGGTTTTCGACGCCGGTACTCCCGGTTCGACCTGGTCGGGTTCGTGCTGCTGGCGGTGTTGCTCTTAGGGCTTCAGACGTTGCTCAATATGGGCAACGATTTCGATTGGCTGGATTCACCATTTCTCCAGATCATTGCGGTGATTCTGCTCGTGGCATTTCCCTGCTTCATCATTTGGGAACTCGGGGAGCGACATCCGACGCTGGATCTTCGATTGTTCATGCACCGCAATTTTGTGATCGGCCTCATTAGCCTGACACTCGGGTTTTTCTCGATCCAAGGGCTCTTGTCGCTTTTGATCGTCCAAATTCAACTCATTCTCGGCTATTCGTCGAAGCTGGCCGGGTTGGCCCTGTTGCCGTTGGTCTTGTTGGGTGCGCCGATCATTGCGGTCATGCACTACCTCTGCAAGTATATCGATGCACGCTGGCTGGTCTGCCTCAATTGTCTCGGGTTCGCCTGGACCTTCTATTGGATAGGATTGTACGACGATCCGCATTCCTACGAAGAGCTGTTCTGGCCCATGGTGGTGGAGGGGATCTTTCTGGGCTCCTTCTTCACGCCCGTGACAGTGCTGACGCTGCATGGCCTGTCCGGCCCTTTGGTCATGCGCGCGGCGGAAGTCGCCAACTTGTTGCGTGTCGCAGCCGGCGCGTTCGGAATTACGTTCCAAGGCATTGTGCTGTTCCGTCGCATCCACTTCCATCAGCTGCATTTGGCCGATCATTTTGGGGGGCGCCAGTCGATCTCCTTCGATCCGATGGGACAGTTGACGGCCAAACTCAGCGCGGCAGGATTGTCGCAGGCTCAGATCCAGGCCAAGCTCGGACTCTTAATCAGGCAAGAAGCGGCGATTCTCGGCCTCAACGATGCCTTTTTCGTCGCCAGTTTCATGTTTATCGGGTTGGGCATCCTCGTCTGGTTCGCCCATCCGACGCAGTTGCCGTTAGCGCCGACCCCGGCAGAAGATTTGCGAGAACGACGTGCTGAAGAACTGATGGAGGAAGTACCATGAGAGGGCGTTCAACGGTCGCGCGCCGGTTGCAGATCTGTCTTGGGATCGGCTGCGTCCTGTTCTTCAGCAGCTGTGCCTGGATCCCGAAAGGCGATCCGCCGGCTCAATATCTTGAAGCGCCGGAGATGCAAGAAACGCTGGCTGAAGTCACAAGCCGGCTCCAACAGTGGCCGGAGGACCATTGGTGGGAACAGTTCGGCAATCCGGAGCTGAATGGGCTGATCGAAACCGCGCTCAAGGATAACCCCGGATTAAAGCATGCGTCCGCCAGGCTGCGGCAGGCGCAATCACTCGTGAAGGTGGAAGGCGCGCGGCTGTTGCCGTTTCTCGAAGCCGACGCCTCACTGACCTATGAGCGCATTTCGCAGCACGGTGTGTTTGCGGCTCTGAATCCGGAAGTGGCTGGAATCAGGATCATGTACGGGATTATCAACCCGTTGAGCTTCCGGTACGAATTCGATTTTTGGGGAAAGAACCGGGCCATGCTGGAAGCCGCCTTGGGCCATGCGGCGGCAGAAGAAGCGGAAACGGCCGAGGTTCGACTACGGTTGACGACGGGCATTGCCCGCGCCTATTTTCGCGGGCAGGCCCTTCAACAGCAACTCACTATCGTGAAGACCATTGTCGGCATCCGCCGCGAGCTCAAGACGCTGGCGGAGACTCGATTCCGGCTCGGGCTCGATAACGACCAGCCGGTCAAAATCGCGGTGGCCGACTATGAAGCCGCGTTCAAGCGCCAGGCGGCGATCCGTGATCAGCTGGATGTGCAGCGGCATTTGCTCGCGCGATTGGCCGGGAAGGGTCCCGATGAGGCGGCCCATCTGTTTGCCAAGCCGAAGGTGGTAGTTCCCAATCAGATTGCGGCACCGGATCATTTGTCCATGGGATTACTCGTCCATCGGCCTGACTTGGCTGCAGCCCTTTATCGCGCCCACGCCGCATCGCGTTTGGTCAGGGTGGCGACGACCCAGTTTTATCCCACCATCGATCTGACGGGGTTCGTGGGATTCAATGCGCTGACATTGGCCAAGGGCACCGACAAGCTGGCCAACTTCCTCTTCAGCGGCCAAAGCTTCACCTATGGACTGGCACCCGGCCTGCGTATGCCTTGGTTTGAAGGCGGCCGGTTGCGAGGAGAATTGGGGGCGCAACGTGCGGAATACGATGCGGCGGTGGAACTCTACAATGACACCTTGCTGGATGCCATGCGGGAAGTGGCCGACAGTTTGAGTGCCTGGCACACGACTAACGAGATCATGGCCTCACATAAACGGTTAGTGGCCTCGTTGGGTGATGACTGGCGTTTGGCGAAGGTGCGACTCGTCAATGGTCTCGACGATGATCGGGAGGTGCTACGGCATCGATATCCGGTCCTGGAGCAGGAATATGCGCTGAGGGCCTTGGAGAGCGACCAACTGGTGGCGGCAGTCGATCTGATCGAATCCTTGGGCGGCGGTTATCACAATCCGGACATTGAAAAACGACCGAAACAGAACCCGAGCTAAATCTATGACAACCACAACTGCAGATATGTCTCAGCATCCGCAATCCGCCGGTGGCTCGCCGTCGGCCGGCCCCTATCGCATCCATCCGAAGGCCATACGCGCGCGACGGAATCGACGTTTATTGGTGGTGGCCTTGCTGGTCTTGGTCGCCACCGTCGGTTATCTGGTGTACTGGTATACCCACGATCGGTTTTGGGTACGAACCGATAACGCGTACGTCACCGGGAACCTGGTGCCGGTGGCGGCGCAGGCGTCCGGCATCGTGACGCAGGTGTTGGCGGAGGAGACGCAGTTTGTCAACCGGGGGGACTTGATGATCCGGCTGGATGAGCATCAGGCCTATGCCGCCCTGGGAAGAGCCCGTGGGCGGTTAGGCGAGGAAGTCCGGCGCATTGCCTCACTGTTTATCAATAGGAAACAACTCGCGGAAAAATTGCGGTCACGCACGGCCCGCCTGGAATTGGCCGAGCACGACATGGAACGGTATCAACGAGCCTCCCCGAGCGGCGCAATCTCCAAGCAAATCTTGCAAAATACGGCCGATAAAATTGCGAGTCTGGAAGCGGAGGTACGGGAGACGCAGGCCGAGCTGGATTCGCTCGATGCCCAGATCGGAGGTACGACCGTCATGGCCCATCCGGCCGTCGATTTAGCTAAGCACCAGCTCATCGAAGCGCATCTGGAATATGCGCGACAACAGATTCGGGCTCCGATATCAGGATATGTCGCCAAGCGTAAAGCCCAGGTGGGAGATCGTGTTCAGCCCGGGGCGCTGCTCATGACCATCGTGCCGCTGGATCATCTGTGGGTCGAAGCGAATTTGCGTGAAACGGAACTGCAGCATGTGCGTCCAGGGCAGCCGGCCTTAGTGAACGTCAGCCTCTACGGATCGAAGCAAACGTTCCATGGCACGGTCGAGGGCCTCGTACCCGGCAGTGGAAGCGCCTTCGCCCTCTTGCCCCCTGACAATTCCACAGGAAACTTTATTCATATCGTCGAGCGCGTCCCGGTGCGTATCGCTCTGCCGGCCGACGAACTCCGGGAACATCCGATCCGGCCGGGCCTGTCGACCGTGACCAGTATCAACATTACCGAGTCCGGGCAATCGGTATGGACTTCGTTGGCGACTCCATCCACGGCCGAATACGAGACCGATGTCTACGCCGACGAATTGCCTATGGCGGAATCCTTGGCAAAAGAAGTGATGGCGACCAATTTGGTGGTCAGCGATCGTGGAGAGTCGATCGATTCCCTTCTCGACGACGACGAGGAAATTCAGCGGATGACTCCCAGGAAAGGCGATATGCGTACGTCGCCTGACGGACGGGTGCCGGCGGACCTCGATCGGATGCGCGCGCATCGTGACCCGGCGCCGAGTTCATTCATTCCGCGAAGAAGTCCTGATCTGGGAGTCACGACGCATCCGCTCGCGCCTGCAATCGGTCCAAGTTCCGGGGCGTTGGGGCCTGAGGCGGGGCGCAGTGGCTCGCGGCTCAGGTCAGGCTTTGAGATGGATGAAGGCAGGCCGGCCTTGGGCACAGGACGTCATTAGTTTCCCTGTCGCAGCATCGGGAAGACAAGCCTTACCGAACCACGTCGTCCGGTAGGATGCCGCCTGCGCCACATGAAATTTTGATGAAGATTCGACGATCGACTGGAATCGGCCCGGCCTATGATGCCGACAGCGCACAAGCCACGCCGACCATCGAGGCTTGCCTGCAGTTCTGTGCGTGCCTTCGTCTCCTGGCAGCAGTTGGTTGTTGAACGTCCGGGGGCCCTCTCGTGCGTGTATCTTATGAGGGGCGTCGGTACGCCGGATTGAAGATTCCTCCCTTGCTGCCCTTCCTGATGCTTCCCCATTTGCTCTCGGTGTCGATTCGCACAGTGCGTAGCGTGCGAATTCGCTCGATTTGAGGCTGTGAAAATCTGAAAACCATTGGAATTCCGTTCATGAGCACTGGCATGTACCTTGCTTTTTAAGGCGTTCGTCCAGTGAACGCATACGAAACAAGGAGTCAGCCCATGGTACGGATGATCAAGAAAGTCGGAGATCGGGAGTTAGCCTGGGTGATGTTGGCGATTGCCGCGGTCGCTCTCTGGAGCACCTGGGGGTTGGCAAGCTAAACGCGATTCTTCGCACTGTCGATGCATTCCTTCAAGACCACGGCCTGATTATGTTCCTTGTCTGATGCCCCATAGAGCAGCGTGACGGTCTGTGTTTGTGCAAGCCGGGCGAGATCTTCGATCGCGCGGTTCTGTTCCGGTCGGCTCAGTTCCTTGCGGTACCGTGTCCGAAATTCCATCCACTTTGCCGGGTCATGGCCGAACCATGTGCGGAGCGCCGTGCTGGGAGCCAATTCCTTTTGCCATGCATGGAGACGTGCCTGCTCCTTCGTGCATCCCCTCGGCCATATCCGGTCGACCAGAATCCGAATCCCATCGCGCGCGCTTGGTATTTCGTAGACCCGTTTGGTTCGAATCATGATTGCGCAGCAACAATCCGCGCGCGGCTACTCTTCGATGCCTACGGCAAGGCCGATTGATGCACGGAGCAGGTCGTGCCTGGTCACCGAATAGGTCACCTCGCCGTTCTCCTCGACAGGGAGGTTCAGCAAGTGGTGGTCTGCCATGAGCTTGATCGCGTCCGGTATCGGTGTCGATTTACGGACGGCAATGGGATCCCTGACCATGAGATCTTCCGCCGTGAGGCTGTTTAAGTCCTTTCCCGCCTCAAGGGCCTTGAGGATATCAAATTCGCTGATGAATCCCACATAGCGGCCCTGTTGATCCAACACCGGTCCCCCGGATACATGCGCGGAAAGCATCTCGATCGTGATCGACATTCCGTCCTGCCCGGAATGGAATTGTACCGTATTCGTTCCCACTATTTGTCCGACCGTTTTGAACCCTTCAGCTGGAATTCCTACGCGACTCATGATGTCTCCTTTCGATGCGGCAACAGCCATCGAGTGTGCGAGACGTGTCGGCAGGTCGATGAATTGCGGGCTGCGCTGATTCTGTAGGTGCGAGCGATTCCTCACGGGGCAGACAGTGCGGAATGTCCCGGTTAAGGACATCTGGTTGCGGAGTCAGCATGCTGTAACCATTGCTGAATGGCGGATTCAGTTCGCTGGATGTGTGCCGTCAGCAGGATCGCATATTGCAACATCTCCGGGGTGGGCTGGACCACACGTGAAGCGAGCAGTCCGCTCTGTCCGCAATGGAGGTGCGTGATGGACCCTCAGGTTGTTTCTCCGGGCAATGGCGCCATCGACGAGCAGATTCTTGGTTTGCTGCAGTACCACCGGCGGCTGACCTTCCTCACCCTGGCCGAATCCCTTCCATTGTACACCTGGCATGCCTTGTTTGCGGCGTTGAACCGGCTCCGTGGTCAACACCATGTGGATCTGCTACCGCTGGCCGGAGATTACGAAGTGGTCTGGCAGCAGGGGAGTGAACGCCTGTCCCTGATATCCGAAGGGCGCCTCAGGATGTGATGGCGATGTTGCGATGGCCACGACCTCGCGACGGACGCGAGTGATCGAAGGAGGCAAAGGATGTCCTGCAGTCGATGTCGGGGCCTGATGGTGGCCGAAGACCTGTTTACTCCCAGCGAAGGGGCGACTCATGCGTGGGTGTTCGCCGCGCGCTGCCTGAATTGCGGCAATGTAGAGGATCCGTAGATCGGACTGGCGCGACGCCTTCCCGAGCAGATTCATCGAATGGCTCGCCCCCGCCCGCAATGAAGAGGCCTGTGGATTCGCGTGTGATGGAGGTCGGAAGGAGAGTAGTCACACCACTGGTGGAATACCGCCGGACGGAGGAGGTGCCATGGAAGGGTATGGAAAACGTGTGTTGATTGCAGAGGACGAGGAGAGTGTGCGGCGCCTGCTGGCCGTGGTGCTCGAGGAAGCCGGGTATACCGTGCATGCGGTGGAAGATGGCATTGAAGCCCTGGCCGAAATGAAGAAACGGCGGTTCGATGCGGTAGTCGCGGATTACCGCATGCCCCGCCTGGATGGGGAGCAGTTCCTGTTGCTGAGTCGCCTGATGTGGCCCCAGACTCCGACCGTGCTCCTGTCCGCCGAGCATACGGATTTGCCCGTGATTCTGAACATGCAAGGCGCCTGTGCTCTCGTGCCGAAACCCTTCGATTCGCAGGGGCTCCTGCAGGTGCTGCAGTCGGCGGTAGAAGCGGCCTGTAGTGGTTGCTCACCGAGTCCGATCCCGAGTGAGGGGACGAATAACACCTTCTCATTCTAAGTCGCTTTCAAGATGAGACTAAACGTGGTAGAGTCTCGGCATGGCACGACCACGCCGGATTGATCCACTCATCGTGAAACGGGCGCACATGACCGCCGCCACCGCCACCTCGGTCGAGTCCCTGCGACAATGTCAGGCGGTGCTGCTGCCGGCCTTGTTCGGGGCCACTCTCGAACAAACCGCCGCCGTTCTGGGCGTTGGCCGTGCGACCGTGCCACGCCTCCAGGCCGCCTTCCGCCAGCACCGGTCGGCGGGGTCGAACCCTGCCCGCACCTGGGGCGGACGCCGGAAATCCCTCCTCACGCAACAGGAAGAAGTCGCGTTCTTAAAACCGTGGCTGGAACGCGCGGCCACCGGCCAGGTGGTGGTCGTTTCTCCGCTGCGGGCCGCCTTGGCGCAACGACTCGGCAAACCGGTCAAACCGTCGGTCGTCTACCGCTTGTTGGCACGCCATGGCTGGCGAAAAGTGGCCCCTGACACGCGCCATCCCAAGAGCAAACCTGAGGTGCAGGAGGCGTGGAAAAAAAACTCCCCGAAGTGCTGGCAACCCTGCTGACACCCGATGTAGTCAAGGGGCGTCACGTGCGGTTGATGTTTCAAGACGAGGCTCGCTTTGGACGCCTGGTGCGGATTCGGCGCTGCTGGGCTCCCGCGCCGCCGCGTCCGGTGGTGGACACTGGTTACGAACGGGAGTTTCACTATGTGTACGGGGCGGTCAGCCCGCTGGAGGGAGAACTGGACTGGAGGATCTGCCCCGTCATGAATACCGAACAGATGGGAACCTTCCTGGCTCACGTCAGTGCCGCCCACCCTGAAGACTTCATCGTCATGGTCGTGGATGGCGCCAGTTCGCATGGCGCAAAGGCACTGGTGGTGCCAGAGAACATTCGCCTGCATCGCTTGCCCGGCTATTCGCCGCAACTCAATCCACAGGAACATCTGTGGGATGAGCTGCGCGAGAAAGAATTTCCGAACCGGGTGTTTTCAGACATGGCCGGGGTGGTGCGAACCGTAGAAACGGGTCTGCCACGGTTAGCCGCGGATCGAGACCGCGTGCGGAGTATCTGTGCCTGGCCCTGGATTATTAGCCTCACCTTGAACGCGAACTAGAATCAGTATCGTCCTCCTAGCCCACATTATTCATGAGCGCTTCTACTGCATCGCCGATTCGCTGCTGGGACGAGCCTTCGGCCGGCGGGCTCGTCCCTCGGACCCTCCACGTACTGCACGAGTACGCGTCGGGGCCTCCGGGCTCCGCGCGCCGGTCTCGCGACGCGCCTCAGCGATTTCGTGACGAACCGTCATGAATAATGCGGGCTAGCGGGTGGTCACCTCGAGGAAGGTGTCTGTGCTTGAAGGAGGGGGACGGGGTTGAGGCGAACGTTCTGCCGCCTGATCAGATCCGGCTTGAATATGGTATCGTATGGCCTTCTGGCCCTCACGCGAGAAGCTGGGTCTAATGAATGGATACAAGTTTAGATGGAGCATGCATGAAGAAAAAGACGGCGCCGAAGAAGACCGCCTCGCGTCCGGCGAAACGGATGACGTCAGTGGCGAAAAAAACTAATGTTCTCGGGCCGGTCCAGGATATCCAGGTACGGATTGCGGCACGGGCGCATGAGCTGTATGAACAGCGGGGTTGTTTGGATGGGTATCACCTGCATGACTGGCTGGAAGCAGAGCGGGAAATCCTGGGGCATCCGATCGTGATGGATAAGGCCTCCGAACGCATCTGACAGGATACTGAACCAGTTTCCCGTCCGCGTTCGTGATTTCAACAACGGTTCAACTTTTCATGATGAATGCACAATTGAACACTGAGAACTGAGCATTGAACCTGTTGCGTCCGGCATGACGCCGTCATGCCGGAGCGCGGCGCCGCTCATTTACTTCATCGTCTGTTCCAGCTGATCGACCATTCCCGAAATCGCATCGAACCCGGATTGCCAGAAGGCGGGGGAGTTCATATCGACTCCCACCTCCGCAAGGATCGCTTGCGGCGCCTTCGACCCGCCTGCCGCGAGTAGCTCCAGATATTTCGGCACGAACCCGCTGCCTTGTTCCTGGTACATGCGATAGAGCGCCAGCACGAGCAGGTTGCCGAAACTATACGCATAACAATAAAACGGACTGGCGTAGAGGTGCGGGATCGTCAGCCATTCCCATTGGAATTCCTGCGGCACCCGCAGGGACTTTCCGAATTGCTGCCGCAACAACGTCATGTATGTCTTTGCCAGGTCGGTCGTCGTGGCGCCTTGGGCCACCATGTCGTGAGCGGTTCGTTCGAAGGCGACAAAATAGGCTTGCCGCATGACCGTGGCATAGATGTCGTCCAGTTGGTTGACGAGCAAGCTCTGTTTGACGGATCGATTGGTTTCCGTGGCCATCAAGGCATCGGAGAGAATTCGCTCGCCGAAGACCGACGCCGTTTCCGCCAGCGGCAACGTGGAGTGGAAGGTGAAGACGTTGTGCTGCTCGGCCATCATCGCATGGACGGCATGGCCTAACTCATGGGCCATGGTGGCGATGTCGCGCGCTTCACCCGTGAAATTCAGCATGACGTAGGGCGTCAGGGTGGGGGTCACACTGTAACAATAGGCGCCGCCCATTTTCCCCGGCTTCGTGCGGGCATCGATGTGACGATCGGCGAAGACGCGTTGCGCCAATTCGGCGAGGCGCGGCGAAAAGCCGTAATAAGCATCCAACACCATCCGCACCGCATCCGCGTAGCGGTAAGTCTTTTGTTCGGCCCGGTGTGGCGCATAGATGTGGTAGCGGTTCATCGTTTTGATCTTGCAAAGTCGCGCCTTCAATTTGAAATATCGTTGGAAGATCGGCGCATTGTTCATGCAGACGGAGAGGAGGGCATCCACGGCGCGATCCGGAATGTCGTTGCTAAGGTTCCGGGACTCCAGCGGCGTCTTGAAGTGCCGCAACTGCAGATTTTCCGCTTTCCAGTCGTTGACCAGGGTTTTATAGATTTCGCCCAGGAGATCCTGCTGCGACTCATAGACGCGATACATCTCCCGATAGGCGGCTTCTCGGACGGCGGCTTTCGGGCTACGAAGGTAGGCCGTCAGGGCTTCGCGATTCATCGTTTTCTTTTTCCCGCCGATGCGCATCGTGAAGGTGAAACTGTTCGTGACGACATCGTAGAGCTGGTGGACGGCGCTTTGTCCGGTGATGTTCTTGATGTTGATGATCTTCTCTTCCGGTTCCGAGAGCGTATGCGGCTTGAAACGGCGGATGGTCTCCAGGTGATACCGGAAGTCGCCGCTCTGGGCCATCAGGCGCTCCGCGTTCCGCTGATCCACGCTCTGCCACCACAGATCGAAGAACAGCAGCTGGTTCTGGAGGGCGGTGAGATGTTCTTCCACTTTGGTCTTGAACGACCGGGCCTGCAACTGCTTCGTGTCTTCAGAAAACCACAGATAGGCGTAGGCCCCAAGCCGGCCGGAATCCCTCGTGATCTGGTCCGAGAGCGTCAGGAGATTTAAAAAGGCCTGTTCGGGCATAGTGGCAGACAGCTCTGCGCGAGCCGATTCGAAACGGGACACTTTCGCGCTCAGGTCTTTCAGATAGCGGTCGAACTGTTTCACCGGATCGGTGACGAGGTCGGAGAGTTCCCAGTGATCGGCAAACTCGCGGGAGGTAGACGAACGACGTGATGACGTAGCGGAGGCGATCTTGCGCGAAACGGCCATGGTCGAGGCTCCTAGAAAGTAAATGATAGAAGGAATCATACCATCGTCGGAGGCCAAGGGCGTGGAGATTCTTCGAAGGCACGCGTCTCCGGAGGGCGAGGCCCCGTTGACAGGTCCGGCTCGAATGTTACAATCCGCTGCAAGGTGAGGACATGACCGAACAGGAAATCAACCGCGCGATTCAATATGTGACAGCCGCCACGTCGCACGGACGGGACACGGTGGCGGAGATTCTCCGGACCGGTTTGTCGGAACTGGCGCAATTGTCCACGCAGTCAACCTGCCGTTTCGAGCGGGAAGATCTCATGGGCTATCTCTGTCTCTGGACGATGAAACGCACCGGTCATCCTGAGCCGCTGGTGCGTGAGGTGCTCGATGGCGCGGGCCGCTGGCTGGATGAAGTGGCCACGACGGTGGCCCAGCGGCGCGACGCGCAGTCGAGCGCCGGGGATGACGATGAGCCCGGCGCAGCAACGGCGTGAACATCGCATGGACGACGCCTGTCGTTCGTGAAACGTCCCTCGTTGTCTCTTTCACCTCTTACGAGATACGTTTCACGAGAGACGCTTCACGGACTCCGTAAACACCAATCGACTGAGTGGGCTGAGAAGTGGGAGGTCAGGCGGGGAGTGTGCTCTTCAGCGCGTCCAGATTTTTCGTCACCATCGCATCGCCGTTCTTGGTAGACACCTCGATGCCCTGATCCGAAACCTGCCGGCATTCTTCAAGCCGATTCAGCTTCTGGAGCGATTGCGCCAGCGCATAATACGCGGCGGAGTAGGTGGGCTTGACCGTGATGCACTGCCTCAAGGCCTTGGCAGCCTCTTCGAAATTGGCATCTTCCATATAGGCTTTCCCCAGTCCGAACCAGGCGACATCATCGTCGGGTTCGACGGCCAGCACTCGTTTGAGCGGTTCAATTCTCGGATTCGGCATCGGCTTCTCCAGGGTCAATCGGCGAGGTAGATCCAAACCGTAGCACGCGTTTCCGCTCATTGTCTACGCTCTTTCCTGCATGATAGGCTGAGGCAACTGTTCGTATCTCGTGCAGCGTGAAGCGGATCTCGTGAGGGGTCTGAGCGTATGGCTGATGGCGTATACCTGAGGTTAGAACGCCTGTATCCGCTCCTGCTTGGCATGTAACGTTTTACGTTTCACCTTTCACGCACTCTGAATATGGGAACAACCGGGCTCATCTACGATACACGTTACCTGGAGCACGACATGGGCGCCGGACATCCGGAGTCTCCCAACCGGCTGCGCGCCATCATGCAACGGCTCGAACAGAGCGGCAGGCTGGCCACACTTACCAGGATCGAGCCGCGAAAAGCCGAAGATGAGTGGGTCACACTGGTGCATCGGCCGGAGTATGTCGCGATGCTCAATCGGCAGGCGCCGACGCATGGCCGGATCTCCCTGGATGCCGATACCGCCATGTCTCCCGGATCGCTCCGGGCCGCCTATCTCGCGGCCGGTGGAGCCTTGGCCGGGGTGGATGCGATTATGGCCGGTCAAGTCCGGCATGCCTTCTGCGCCGTCCGTCCGCCGGGTCACCATGCGGAAGCCGATCGGGCGATGGGGTTCTGTCTCTTCAACAATGTGGCGATCGCGGCGCGGTATGCGCAGAAACGGTATGGCTTGCAGCGGGTGCTGATCGTCGATTGGGATGTCCATCATGGCAACGGCACTCAGCACAGCTTTGAATCGGATCCGTCGGTGCTGTTTTTCAGTACGCACCAATATCCTCATTATCCCGGGACCGGGCGCGCCAGCGAGTGCGGCCGCGGAGCCGGGGAAGGCCTGACGATCAATGTGCCGATGGAAGCGGGGGAAGGCGACGACGAATATCGGGCGGTCTTCCAGAAGGTGCTCGTGCCGGCTGCCGATGCCTTTAAGCCGGAGTTTGTCATCGTGTCCGCCGGTTTTGACGCCCACAGGGATGATCCGTTAGCGAGTATGGGGTTGACTGAGGAAGGGTATGCCGACCTGACTACGATCGTGGCCGGGATTGCCAAACAACATTGCCAGGGACGCCTGCTGTCGTCGCTCGAAGGCGGGTATAACCTGACGGCGTTGGCGGCGTCGGTCGAGCGGCATCTCCAAACGCTGGTGGAGGCATGAACCTTTGGATGAAAATTCTGCTGGGTGTCGCAGCTCTCGCCGGGGCGATCTACCTCTATTACACCGAGGTGAAGCCGGTCGTCATTTTCGGATTGCGGTCAGACTATGCCCATGCCATTCCATTTCAGAAGGTCCCGGAGGGTTTGACCAGCCTGAAGGCTGAGTCTTGCGGACAGTGCCATCGGGAAATCTATGAAGAATGGAAAACCAGTATCCACGCCCAGGCCTACGAAGACCCGTTCTTTCAAGCCTACTGGAAAAAAGACAAAAACATCTGGGTTTGCTTGAATTGCCACACGCCGTTGGAGAATCAACAGCCGACGCTGGTGAAAGACATTCCGAGGGGTCGGGTCGAAAAGGCGACGCAGGAACCCAATCCCCATTTTGATCCCGCCTTGCAAAAAGAATCGATCACCTGTGCCGCCTGTCATGTGCGCGACGGGATGATCCTAGGACCCTTCGACGATTCCGCCGCGCCGCATCCCACGAAATTCGATCCCAGTTTCCGCAACGGGCAGTTCTGCTCACGTTGCCACAATGTGGTCTCCGGCCCGGCGCAGTTTTACAATGTCGGCCCCTGCGGAACCTACGCCGAATATGAAGGTAAGTATTTCATGCAGGAGCGGGGCTTTATCTGTCAAAGCTGTCATATGCCGGAGGTGGACCGACCAGTGGCGGAGAACGGCCCGATCAGGCGCGGGCGGCGACATCTCTGGCGCGGGGGGCACGATCCCGACATGGTGAAGCGGGCCGTGGCGATTCAGGTGAAAGCCGATCCTCCGGCGCCCAAACCGGGCGAGCAGGTCACCGTGACCCTCTCTCTGATGAATGCCGGGGCGGGGCACAAGATTCCGACCGGCGATCCGGACCGGCACTTCACGGTGGAATTTACGGTTCAGGACGGGAACCGGCAGGTGCTGGCCGAGAAATCGCACACGATGGGCCGCTGGATTATGTGGCAACCGGCCATCGTAGAGTTGTACGATAACCGCTTGCTCCCCCTGGCCAGCCGGGAGTATCAATTTGCCTATCGGATGCCGGAGGCGCCCAAGGGGTTGACGTTGAAGACCCGGGTTCGGTACCACATTTTGACCGACGGGCAGCATGAGATGTTGAAGACCAAGTACGGCCTGATGGCGGACGACCCTTACGCCTTCACGGTCTACGAGCGGGAAGTGCCGCTGAATGAAACGTTGGCGGCCGCGTTGGTCGATCCCTTGCCGGAGCCGCCGCCGATGGCCTGTGCGAGTCCGACCGTATCCAAAGGGTAAGTCATCACCCACCGAGATCGAGGAACCCATGCAACATTCATTACTCATCGATTGTGAAACGCTTCAGAAACGCTTAGGGCAACAGGGCCTGGTCATTCTCGACGTGCGAGGCAGGGCCGCCTATGAGTTCGGAGGCCATATACCCGGGGCCGTGCATTCCACCTGGCATGAATACAGCGACCCCGATGCCGTCGCCAAAGGTTTGCTGGATCCGGACCTGAAACGCATCGAGAAGCGCATTCAGGCACTCGGTATCAATCAGGACAGCGACGTGGTGATCTATTCGAACCCCTTCGACAATTGGGGCGACGAAGGACGCATGTTCTGGATGCTGGAATACTTAGGCCACAAAAACCTCAAAGTGCTGGACGGCGGGTGGGTCAAGTGGATCCATGAACGCCGGCCGTTCGAGCATGGCGCGGTCCGCTGCGCGTCCGGCAACTTCGTCGTGTCGCCGGTGGAGTCGGCGATCATCATGAAGAGCGAGTTGAAGGGGATCGCGCGGAAGCCGAACCAGACGACCACGATCGTGGATGCGCGGAGTCTGGAAGAGTATCTCGGAAAAGAAATTTCCGGCATTCCGAGGCCCGGCCATATTCCCGGTGCCGTCCACGTGGCGTGGAGCGGATTCTTGAATGCCGATGCGACGGTCAAGGATCTGGCCGCCATCAATGCGCAGTTGGATCTCAAGGGGTTGAACCCGGCACATGAAACGATCTGCTATTGCACCGGTGGCGTGCGTTCGGCCTGGCTCTATTTCATTTTGCGACTGGCCGGTTATCAGCGGCTGCGTAACTATCCGGGTTCCTGGTGGGAGTGGAGCCGCGATTTCGCCTGCCCGGTCGAAAAGGATTTGGTCGCGTTGCAGAAACTGCTCGGCCTGTCGGAGTCGCAGGTGCCGACCGGTATGCGTCCGTCTTGACAGGATGCAGGCCCGTCTTTATGCTGAAATACAGGATCGTTGGAATCATGCGGTGCACATACATACAGAGGAGGCGGTTCATGCAGACTGCGAAATGGCGGGGAGTCGTGGTGGCCGGTGTAATGATGGCGCTCGTCGGGGCGCCGATGGTTGCCGGTGTGGCTTTCGCGGCAGGCAATAAGCATCAGGCCGAAGCGGTGGAGCATGCCAAGGAAGCCGTGGCGCATGGGAAGCAGGGCCATGCGGACGCCTTGGTGAAGCATGCCGAAGCGGCGCTCAAGCATGCCGAGGGTGCGGTGGCCGAAACCAAGAATCCGCATGTCACTGAAGCCATCAAGGGGCTCAAGGACGGGATCGAGCACGGCAAGGCCGGCCACGCCGATGTGGCGACCAAAGCCGTTGAGAACGCCCTTCCCCATCTGTCGGAAGGTATGTAGTCGGTTCTTGCGCGTCGACGGTGTGTAAGATGAAACGGGCAGGGCCGTCCCTGCCCGTTTTTCTTTGGGTAGAAAGGCGACATCATGCGGGTCGGGTATCTCCAATTTGATCCGGTCTTCGGCGAGGTCGCGCACAATCTCGACCTCATCACGGCTCGGCTTGAACAGGCGGAGGCCGACCTTATCGTGCTGCCGGAATTGTGTGCATCCGGCTACCAGTTTGTGTCGCAGGAAGAGATGTGCCGGCTGGCGGAGCCGGTGCCGGACGGGGCGACCACGAAACGGCTTGTGGACATTGCCGCGCGCCGCGGGATGACGATCGTTGCCGGCTTGCCCGAGCGCGCCGGCGGGCATTGCTTTAACTCGGCGGTCGTGGTCGGACCCAGGGGATTCATCGGCTGCTATCGGAAAACGCATCTCTTTTTCGAGGAAACGCTCTGGTTTACTCCGGGCGACAGCGGGTTTCACGTGTGGGACATCGGCCTTGCCAAAGTCGGCGTGATGATCTGCTTCGACTGGTATTATCCGGAATCCGCCCGCACGCTGGCGTTGCAGGGCGCGGATATCATCGCCCATCCGTCGAACCTGGTGCTGCCGCATTGTCCTGATTCCATGGTGACCCGCTGTTTGGAAAATCGAGTCTTCAGCGTGACGGCGAATCGGATCGGCAGTGAAGCGCGCGGAGGAAAGGACCGGCTGGCGTTTATCGGCATGAGCGAAGTCGTCAGTCCGCGCGGCCGGATTCTGCATCGCGCACCGCGTGACACCGAGGACCTGACCATCGTCGAGATCGACCCCGCCGAGGCCAGGATCAAAGCGCTCAATGACTACAACGATCTCCTGCGCGACCGGCGCCCAGCCTTGTATGGCGACTAATCCCGCGTCGTATACGTTTCATGACTCAACTTGCGTGACTCACGAGCGCACGGTAGGATGAACCATGTCAATTCCACTCGGTAAAGGCATTCTCCTCGTGGCCGCGCCGGCGTTGAACGATCCCAACTTCCGGCAGACGGTGGTGCTCCTGTGTGAGCATGGGCCGGAGGGGGCGCTGGGTGTGATCGTCAACCGTCCGACCGCCATGTCCATCTCTGAGGCGCTGCCGCAGGTGCCGATCTTGGAAGGCCAACCGCATGTGCTGTATTCCGGCGGCCCCGTTCAAACCAATCAGGTGATGATGCTCTATCGCATCAATCAGACGCCCGAAAATTCGCACCAGGTGTTCGATGGTGTCTGTCTGGGCGGCGACTTAGAGATCATGGAGCGGATTCTGATGGAGCAGCCGGGGAAGGAATCGTTTCGGGCCTACTTGGGGTACTCGGGGTGGGGACCCGGCCAGCTGGAGTCAGAAATGCAGGTAGGTTCCTGGATCACGTTGCCTGCCGACCCCTCGATTGTGTTTGAAAAAGAACCGACCCGCATCTGGTCGGATATTTTCCTCTCGCTGGGCGACACCTCCCGCTATTATGCGGATATGCCGTTCGATCCCACCAGCAACTAGCCCGGACTATTCATGAATACCTGCTCCGGCGTCCGATTCTCTCGCCCGGCGAGGTTGTTCTCATTCGGCCTCCTCGACGGACTGCGAGTACGCCTGCGTCGGCCTCACGTGCGAGCAGCCTCGGCGGGCTTCCGTCTCGAACGCCTCGCGACGGCATTCATGAATAATCCGGGCTAGCATAAGAGCGTATAGCGGATCGCATATAGCATAGGGTTCGGAGGCGGAATCTCCGTTCCGTCCTTGCCATACGCTATCAGCTATAAGCCATTAGCTCTGCAGTATTTTCGCCAGAAACTGTCCCGTGTGGGACTGGGCCACTTTCGCGACCTGCTCCGGGCGTCCTTCGGCCACGATCTGTCCGCCTGCTTCGCCTCCTTCCGGTCCGAGGTCGATCACCCAATCGGCCGTCTTAATGACATCCAAATTGTGTTCGACGACGATGAGGGTGTTGCCGGCGTCCACGAGTTTGTGCAGGACGGTCAGCAGCTTCTTAATGTCGTCGAGATGCAGGCCGGTGGTCGGCTCATCGAGGATATAGAGCAGGTTGTGCGCCGAAGGATCTTTCAATTCGGCGGCGATCTTTAGCCGTTGTGCTTCTCCGCCCGACAGCGTGGTGGCTGCCTGGCCCAGCCGCAGGTAGCCCAATCCGATCGACGACAGCAGGTAGAGTTTCTCGGTCAACTTCGGTGATCCCGAGAAAAAGCCCTGCGCCTCTGTCACGGTGAGGTTCAGCACATCGTGGATCGTTTTGCCTCGATACCGGATGCTCAGCACCTCCGGTTTGAAGCGCTTGCCGTCGCATTGCTCGCAGGTGGCATAGATGTCTTCGAAGAAATACATCTCCAGCTTTTCATACCCGTTCCCTTCGCAGCGCTCGCAGCGTCCATCGGCGGAATTGAAGGAGAAGTGCCCGGGTGTCAGGCCCCGGCGCAGGGCCTCCCGCTCGGAAGCGAACAGGGTGCGGATCTCGTCGAAGGCCTTTAGGTAGGTGATGGGGTTGGAGCGCGGCGTCCGGCCGATCGGTTGTTGGTCGATGAGCCGCACGCCTTTCACATGTTCGAGTCCCTTGATGGCCTGAAACTTTCCCATCGGGAGCGACTCGATGCGAAAGGCGCGGGCGGCGGCACGGTACAGCGTCTTTTCGATGAGGGTGCTTTTGCCCGATCCCGAAACGCCGGTGACGCAGACCAACATGTGGAGCGGAATGCGGACCATGAGATGCTTGAGATTGTGCTCAGCTGCGCCGGCGATGCTTAGGGCCTTGCCGTTGCCCGAACGTCGCATCTTCGGCAGAGGAATGCGGTTGTCCCCGCGGAGGTAACGGGCGGTGAGTGAGGCCTGATCGGCGAGGAATTGTTCCCGTGGCGCCGCGCAGACGATGTGTCCGCCCTGCTCGCCCGAACCGGGTCCCATTTCGACGATGTGGTCGGCAGCCTGAATCATCAAGGGATCGTGCTCCACCACGACGACGGTGTTGCCATGATTGGCGAGATCGCGAAGGATCCCGGCCAGGGTGTCCGTGTCGCGGGGATGCAGGCCGATCGTCGGTTCATCCAATACGTAGAGTGTGCCCACTAAACGAGAGCCCAGCTGGTTGGCTAGTGCAATTCGTTGCGCTTCTCCACCGGATAAGGTTTTGGTCTGCCGTGACAGGGTGAGGTAGCTCAATCCTACGCGCAGCAGAAAGTTCAGCTTCGCATGCAGCTGGCGCAGAATATCCTTTGCGACCTCCGCGTCGAAGGCTGGCAGGGCCAGGCGCTCGAACCAGGCGGCTGCGGCTTCAATGGTGAGTTCGCCGATCTCCACGATATCCTGCCCTGCCAGTTTGACGAACCGGGCGGCCGGCTTCAGGCGGCTGCCATGGCAGGTCGGACAGGTGGACGGACTGCGGTAGCGGCTGAGCAGCACCCGCACATGGAGCTTGTAACGTTTGGTTTCCAGATAGTCGAAGTATTGCCGAATGCCTTCAACGTCCTTGCTTCCTTCCCAAATCAGCTGTTGCACCGCTTCGGGAAGCTCCTGAAAAGGGGCCGTCAAATCGACGCCCTGTTTTTTCATCGCCAGCAATATCTGCTTCTGCCACCAATCCGAGCCAGGTTTGCTCCAGGGCTCGATCACGCCGCCGGCCAGCGATTTGCTGCGGTCGGGGATCACCAGATCCCTGTCGTATTGCAGGATATTGCCGAAGCCTTTGCATTCCGGGCAGGCTCCCAACGGGTGGTTGAAGGAAAACAGCAGCGGGCGCAACGGTTCGAAGGTCCGCCCGCAGCCCTGACAGCGAAAGTGGGTGCTGTAGGTCCGGAGCCCCTGCCCGATCACCAGGACCTGGCAGGTGCCTTCGGCTTCCTGAAACGCCGTTTCGATGGCCTCGATCAACCGGTGGCGGTTATCCGGTCTGAGGACGAGTCGATCCAGCACGACCTGGATGCCCGATTCGCGGGTCTCCGGAAGCACGGCCTGCTCGTGCAGATCCAGCAGTTCCTCGCCGCAGCGTAGTCTGGTAAATCCTCGCTTCAAGAGTGAGTCGAGCAGCGAGCGGTCGTGGCCCGGTCCGAGATCCTTGAGGGGAAAGAGCACCATCGCCCGCGCGTCGGGAAATCGTGCCAGCAGTTCCTCGGCCACCGACCCTGGATGGTAGCCACGCGCCTCCTGTTTGCAATCCGGGCAGACGGGTTTGCCGATTTTGGCGAACAGCAGCCGTAGCAGGTCGGCAAGTTCGGTGGCGGTGCCGACTGTCGAACGGGCGGTGCGGATCGGATTTTTCTGTTCGATTGCGATTGCGGGACGGATGTTGGTGATGCGGTCGACGTCGGGCCGGTTCACCTTGTCGAGAAACATCCGCGCGTAGGTCGAGAGCGATTCCACATACCGCCACTGTCCCTCTGCGAATAAGGTGTCGAAGGCCAGCGAGGATTTGCCGGATCCTGACAGGCCGGTGATGGCCGTGACCTTGTCGTGCGGAATCCGCAGTGAGATGTTCTTGAGATTGTTCTGGCGCGCGCCTTCGACGATCAAGTCGTTGGTGGTGTGATTTGGCGGACTACGGTGTGCCACGGCAGCGGTTCCTTCCGGAGAAAGACCGACCATCGTAGCAAGCGCTGCAGTCGTCTGCAATGTCACCTGCCGGCGTCGGAGCTGAGACCTGTGTGATCCACCCGGGCAGATTTGTATAATGGCCCACTCATCGGAGAACTCTATGGTTGATCGATCGGCCTATCTCGCGCGCATCGGATATCAAGGCTCGGTGGTTCCGTCGATGGAGACGTTGCGTGGTCTGCATCTCTCCCATGTTCTGAGCGTGCCGTTCGAAAATCTGGACATCCACCTCGGGCGCCCGATTTCGTTGGATCCCTCCGATCTGTTTCGGAAGATCGTGATCAGTCGGCGGGGCGGGTATTGCTTCGAGTTGAACGGATTGTTTGCGCTCCTGTTGGAGGAGCTTGGATTTGTCGTCACGCGACTGGCCGCCCGGGTGTTATATGGGGCGGAGGGTGTGAGGCCGCGGAGTCACCAGGTGCTGCTCGTTCATCTGGACGGGGAGCGCTGGATTGTGGATGTGGGATTCGGAGGGCAGGGATTGCGTGAGCCGTTGCCCTTTGTGGTTGGTCTGGAACATCGGCAGGGGCCGGATCAATTTAGGCTCGCGACCGACGAGCGGGGAGAGCATGTGCTGCAATGTCGCCTCGAGGAGGCCTGGACGAATCTCTATTCCTTTACTCTCGAGCCCTGGCTGCCGGTGGACTACCAGTTTGCCAACTATTATCACTCGCAAGCGCCGGAGTCGCAGTTCGTTCAGCGATGGATGTGCACGATGCCTACTCAGGAGGGGCGGAAAACATTCATCGGTAAACTGCTCAAAGTTCGAGCGCTGGATGGTACGCAGGAACTTCATGTAACGAATGAAGGGGAGTGCAAACAGCTGCTCCAGGAGCACTTTGGATTGACCATTAACGATTGCTTGAGGTTCTTGATGGTGGAGGGCAAGTAGCCGTTCGTTGACGCAGTGAGAGGCAAAGAAGGGGGGAGGATGGCAGCACAAAGAGGACGACGTCCCAAAGCCTATAGCCAGGCCGACCGGCTTGCTCGCATGTTGCGCGCACTGGCGAGTCGGTCGATGACGGTTAAGGATCTGGCCGAAGCCTTCGAGGTGACGAAGCGGCAGGTCTATCGCGATCTGGATCGAATCCATGAAGAAGGACATCCTCTGGAGCAATCGGACGGTGATGGGGAAAAGACCTGGCACCTGCCGCTGGGCTACAAGGGCCTCCCGCCGATTACGGTGTCTCCCTATGAACTCATGGCGTTGCATTTTGCCAAGCGCCATCTCGACTATTTGGCGGGCACACCGTTTGTCGATGATCTCGACAGTCTCATCGAGAAAGTCGAGGGCGGCTTATCGCACAGGGTGTTCAATCACCTGGCGCGCATCAATCAGGTGTTTCTGCCTCGCTCCGGGCCGGTGCGGGACTATGCGGGACAGAAGGTTGTTCTCCAGCAACTCCAGAAGGCGTTACTCCTGCAGTGCACCGTCGTCCTTGAGCATCGCAGGCCGGATTACGAGGAGTCGACGGAACATCGTGTCGATCCCTATCTGCTGTTGCTGTACCAGTTTGGGTTGTATCTGGTCGGCTATTCGCACCGGGCCGAGGCCTTGCGCATGTTCGCGGTGGAGCGGGTAGTCTCGGTTGAAGTTCTTGAGGAGCGGTTCAGTCTGCCCGAAGAATTACAGGTGGAGCAGATCTATAACAACCTGTTCGGCTTGGTCGATGAACCGGCTCAAACTGTCCGCATCCAGTTCGCCCCGGATGTCGCTTATCTGGTGAAGGAGCGCCGCTGGCATCCGAGTCAGGAGAACGAAATTCAAAAAGACGGCTCCGTGATCGCCACCATTACCGCAGGCGGAATGGATGAACTTGCCTCCTGGGTTCTCTCCTGGGGGCCGGCGGCGAGAGTGTTGGAACCTCAAGCGCTGGTTGATGCTGTCACCTCTCACTTAGCTCGCGCCCTAGAGCGCTATCGCTAGACTCAACGAAGAGCTCAGGGAGGATAACGACTTCTTCGCCAATGGTGCGGAGCCAGAGCCGTTTCCCTTTATCTTGGTCCACTCCGTCCTCGCTGCACTGTGACATTCTCTGTCACGTCTGCCTGTTAGTTTTCCCCCATCAAATTGTCGGGGGGAGGGTGTCATGCTGACGAGACGAAATCTCTTCAAGTTCGCCGTCACACTTGGGCTGGGTACGTTCGCGCCATGGCTTGACCGGTCCGCCAGTGGTGCAGCAATGGAGTTGCGGCCGGGGCGGAATCCGCCTTCTGAAATTTTTTCCTCACAGCCAGAAAGATCGCTCCTGGAGAGCGAATGGTTCGAAAACCTCAAAGATGACTTGGACTGTATTGAGGTAGTCGCGTACGTGGCTTCGGCGCGAAGCATGACCTGTTCAGCCGAGATCAATCTGATCCGGGGGAGTTCCCATTGCCCGTTTTGTGGTGAGGCTGGTTTTCGCGTGGGGCCGGAATCTTTTCGCTGCAGGTGGTGCGAGGCTGAGGGATCCGCGATTGAGTGTTACGCCAGAGCTGAAGGACTGCCGCATGAGGTGGCGGCGGCGCGCCTTGATGCGCTGTTGACAGACGGGGTGCTCAAGGGGCGTCGTCGTGAAAACGAACATGCGTACAGAATGTTGGAGGAGGCGGCGCGCTTCTACCATGCCTTGCTGTGCGTAAGACCGGAAGGGGCAGTGGCTCGGGAGTGTCTGGCCGAACAAGGGATCGCGCCGTCCACGATCGAACGGTTTCGGCTTGGGTATGCCCCGCACGATCCGGATGATCTCTTAAGCCGCCACTTGGTGGCGGAAGGGTATGTGATTCCCAAGCTCCTGCAAACGGTTCGGGTGAACGAAGCGGGTGAGGAAAAGCTGATCGATCGATATGGCGGCGGCCACCTGCTCATTCCAATTTGCGATCAGGCAGGGCGTAGCTGGGGATTCATGAAACGCAGGCTCACCTCGCGGCAGGACTCTCTGCAGGCAGGATGGACGCAGGACACCTTGGCCGTTTCGGAGCGCCGGCTGCGCAGACTCATCTTTCCCCATCCCGCCTGGCCGCAGGAATTCAACCGGCACCAGAAAGTGTTGATTACGGAGACACCCTGGGAGGTCGTCGCCTTGCACAATGCCGGTATCGAGAATGCCGTCTATCTGTTTGACTGCGCGACCGATCCCGTTCGTCTTCGGACGCTGCTGTCTCTCGGCCAAGACTTGATTTGTTGCGTCGACCCCAAGGGGCGAAGGTCGGTGACGGCCTTGCGCCTTATTGAAGTGCTCGAACGTGAAGGGCGGCCACTTCGCGTCATGTCCGTGCCGTCCAAGGGCGGGCTTCTCGCATTGCTGCAGGCGAGCGGCCCTCAGGCGGTACGCAAGGCGATGAGTCAGGCTATCCCGTTTCATCAGTGGCTGGAGGCGTGAGGTCTAGAAGGGAATGTTGTCATGGAATGGCTGTTGCCGATCATTTTACAGATCGTGATTCCTGCCGATTCACTCATGCAGGTGACTCTGAACAAATCCCTGGCGCAGGTCATTCAGGAGCAGATCAGTTGCCGCAAGGAGTTCGACGAGGCGAGGCCGGAGTTCGAGCGGGTAAATAGTATTGATGACGCGATTGCTCGGCTAAATGCCATCGACAGATTACGGAGGTCTGTGCTATTGCGGTGCGGTGTGAGGCCATGACGTTTGATAGATATGAATTGAGTAATGCTTTAGAGATGAATCGCATGGGGGGAGTGCCTAAATGCTTCAAGCAATTTTGCATGGAAAAATTGGAATGTTGTTTGAAAAGGGGGCGGAGGGAGAAAGTTTTAAGGAGCGGTTTCGAACCCTTGAAGATTTCCTGACGGCGGCTGTATTTGAGCGCTTACGATATCTTCCGGCTAATCTTTTCTGGAAGGTTTTGTCCGAAGCCGCAATTCCAGTAGGAAGTTTGCCGATGCATGTAGGAAACCTCAGAGCGTCTGAGTTTTGGCCTACTTGGGACATCTCCCAGGCAACAAGCGATAGAATGAGATGCATACCCGATGTTTTTTTATCTTTCGAAAAAATAGATATTGCGGTGGAAGCAAAGCTCAATGATGGCCAGCGTTCTCAAGATGCCCAACAGCTGGCGCTGGAGTGGCTTGGATATAACGAAGAGATTGAAGGAAGGCAAATGTGGTTGATGATGGTGAGTGGGTTAGAGGAAGTCACCGATGATTGCGTGATAGGTTTTCGTAGGCAAATTGAGGAGGCGCTGCGCAACCTTGGCAGAGATGGAGCGCGAGTGCAGTTAGTTGGAACTTCATGGCAGTTGATTGCCAAAGCATTGAAGAGGGTTGTATCTGCGCACCCAATTGATGCGAACATTTTGACCGTAATCAACGACATATTGGAGGCGTTCCAATTGTACAATGTCCAGTCACGACAACCTACCTGGTTGGAGAGTTTGCGCCGTGAAGCAAGGCCTTTCGCCTCGATTCGCGATGAAAGTTTGGAACAGTTTGCAGGAAGGATTTCTAATGGAGTCTCATAGTGATGAACTCAAGCTGGCTTTGGTTGATGTCAGAAAAGCTTTTCGTTTGTTGTTTTTGTATCAAAGGCGAATTTTAGATTTCTCCAAGACATTCGCTAATGAAATGGGCCTTCGACCGTATTCCGCGGTCTATGGATTCAACAGGCCGACTACAGTGAATCCATTTGATAAGTGGGTCTGGGACATGCTTCCAATGTACCGTGTCAGCTTCTTGTTTCTTTCTCTCTCTACTGATCAAAATCAGACGAAGAAAGGGGAATGGTTGTTGGCCATTCACCTCGTTTCGGATACCGGTTACCCCGACGGCATTAGTTGGAAAAAGGGTGAGCCAAATCCCTTAGATTTCCCGGTTGCGGAAGACTCTTTCTCGCGTCTTGGGATCTATGCGTTCAAGAGTGATATAGATGAGAGGCGGAACTGGCAAGAAAGTGTTTGGCGTCCAGCGATCAACTATCTACCTAAGTATCCATCGGACTGGAATGTCGTTACGATCGAAAAAATTGGTGTATCAATCTGTGGTGCCCAATTCGATCTTTCGGATCTGTCAAATAAGGAGGCGATGCTTCGCACTGCGAGTCAATTTAAGGAAGTTCTTGCGCGGGATCTGCAGTTAAGCTTCCCGTAGTGTTTCTCAGGTAACCTATCCGTTCGTGACCGGCTTCGTCATGTTCTTAGAACGCCTTTTTCGATCTCGCAAAAGTCCGCTGAACTACGATTAAGCAAAGCCATGTGCGCGAGACGCATAGTGTTCAAATATAGATGGTGATTGTGGTTTGCCCCTGTGGCCCGCTACTGGGAAAAAGGGACTGTGCGATTGTCGCTCATTAAGAAATTTCGATTTAATGCCGCCATCTACATGAACGAACTGACGGTAAATGATTTCCTGTCCTTCTGAATATTCCCCTCGATGTTCCTTGAGACAGCCTTGCCCTCGGTTTTCTGTGGCCTCGACCAAATGCTATGCGCGATGGCCTGTGTCGCCAACAAGAGCAATTACGATCCGAGATAGTCTTGGGTGCTGTGACCTTTTCTGTCACATCCCCGTAGTAGGCTTTCCTCGGTCATTCTGAATCTCTATCCGTGACAACAAAGCTGGGACGGTCCGCGGTGCGCGTGGTCGGGAATCTCGCGTTCTGCGACGATCGACCCCGGGAGTGAACCTCAGGTTGAGGGGAGGTCTTTCGATGGGTAGCTATATCTACACCAACTGGCGCGGCAAGCAATTTGTCATTGACGAGCGTTTCATCGCCGATATGAAGAAGCGGATTTCCGTGGACGATGGGGCTGACTCGAACGATCTCGCCTATCTCACGCCGGAAATATTGATGGAAATGATTCCAATAATGGAGCGATTTGAAAGATGCCGGCAATTGGAGGAAATGTGGGATGGCCCGGGAAACCAATCCGGTCGGTGATCCGTTCGCTGCACTGGCTGTTTCAAATAAAATATAGCTTGCCCCCCGTCCTCTTGTGACCTTCTCTGTCACACCCTCGTCATAAGCTTTCCATTATTCGGAATCAAAGATCGTTCACTGCGATCGCAGGAGGGAAAGTCATGTTCACGAGGAGGGTGTTGTTCAAGATCTTGGCGGCGGTTGGGGGCAGCTCAGTATTGTCGACTGATGGGCCGGCCGGCCTTTATCGAAGGTTCCGCTTCAATCAAGCCTTCCCAGCGTTCCCGCCTGCGCCGGGCAAAACTGAGCCGAGTCCGGTTGGCTCCATTTCGGACCTCTCAATCGTCGAACAGTGGGAGAACCTGCTCGACGACTTGGATGGCGTCGAATTGATCGGACGATATACCCCGCTCATTCGATCCGGCGATCACTCGAATAGCGGCAAGGGCCCTTGTCCGTTCTGCCGACATGGGCCCAATTCGCTTCTGGTCGATGCGCGTGACGATTCCTATTTCTGCACCGACTGCCTTGCGGGTGGTCATGCTTTGGATTTCTATGGGCGCATGGAGGGGCTCAGCCTGTCGGAATCGGTTCGGCAGGTGAGGGAACTGTTGGATGTGGGACAGTTGCAAGGAAAGAGGCCGTGGTTGAAAGCGCTGCGACGCATGATGGAGGCCACGGCTGAATTGGCCCACAATAGCCTTGTCGAGGATTGTGAGGGACAGTCAGCCCTCGCCTGGCTGGAGCGGCAGGGGATCACCGAAGCCACGATCGAGCGCTTCGCTCTCGGTGTGATGTCTTCCGCCGTCGGTCGTCGGCTTGTGGACAGCTTGTTGGCAGCCGGTTTCGACGCTCAGCAACTCGACGATGCCGGGGTGACCGGATGGCTGGATTGCAAGGGAGACCTGGTGCGGAATGGTGAAACGGATCGTTCCATCTTGGTGCCGGTGCGTGACCGGCAGGGCCGTTGCTGCGGGTTCTATGAACAGATTGTGGGGGAGACGGCTGAGCTTGGCAACACTTCATCCTGCTTGCCCTACGGCTTTCGACTTCTGCAACCCCGTCGAGTAGAACGCCTGGTCTTTTCTTCGCCCAGCGTCTCAACGGGCTTCGAAACATTCCCCTCAGTGGTTCTGGTGGAGCATCCCTGGGATGTTGTGTCGCTCGCTGAGGGAGGCATGGAGCAGGCTGTGTATGTCTGTCCGCTCGATCCTGCTGAGTACCATGATCGCCTGAACGGATTCCTGGTGCGTACTCGGAGGGCTATCTGGCCCGTCCATCAGTCGCAGCTGAACGTCGAGTTCCTGCAGCATCTCTTCAGCCTCACAGACGAATCCATTGGGCGGCTGGCGTTTATGCTCCTGTCTGAAGGTGAACGCATTCCTGAAGTGCTTCGACGCGAAGGCGTGGCCGCCTGTGAGGCGCGTCTCGATGCAGCGGTGCCGGTGAAGGAGCTCTTGAAACTGTGACCCAGGAAGGCACAGTGCAGAAGGGGTCGGGAATTCCAGGGGAGAAAATTTTGATGATGTTACGGAACCACGATTCTGAGGCCGGGCACCTTCGCCGCAATGCGCCGAAATTCCATGACATTGCTCGTCACGACGGCGGCTCCGATTTGCCTCGCGGTGAGCGCGATCAGCACATCGTTGAGTGGACCCAAGCGATCGCCCATTCCCGCTGCATTCCCATAGAGGGCTCGGAAGATCCGTCCGGCATGATCCATGAGAGGTGGAGTGAGACCGAGCATGCGTCCGGAATGAAATGCCTGCTGGAGTCGGTCAACTGCTCTCTTGCGCTTAGGTGTGTCTGCGCCGAGGCGTAGTTCCAAGAGGACGACCGCGGAAATGAAGCGGACAATGCTGCCACCACCACCCAATACCCATTCGGCGTGCAGTCCGGCTCGCAAGTAATCGATCAGCACGTTGGTGTCGAGAAGGACTTTCCCTCCTATCGGTAGGGCCACGGCCGGTTGTCCCCTTTCAGGACTCCCTTCAATGGTTTCAAGGCCTTGTTGAGGCGCTGTTCTTCCACTAGAAGTGAGAGGGCTTTGTCGACGGCCTCCTGTTCGGATTGAACTCCGAAATAACGTTTGGCTGCGTTGATCTTTCGCTGATCCAGCACCAAATGCTTGTGTTTGAGTGATGGTGCGCCCATGTGAGCCTCCATGATGTACATCTTCTGTACATGAACATCATACGGGATATGCCATAGGGTCGCAAGACTTTTAGGATCTCAGGGACGTGCAGGAAGGAGGCATATTGGTGGTGACCGCCTCAGGATTTTCACCAGCCTCCCCACAGCCCATATAGCGAATCGCTCCCCCCGGACCATCGGGAGCCAAAAGTCGAAAGGGTGTCTCGCCCGTGGAACGATTACGCGCAGGCTTTGACGATGGCCGAGGAGAACCGGCGGAAGTCTTCCAAATGTTTCGTGATGATTGTGAGGACGATATCGAGATTGAGGCGGATATATTCGCGCACGGCCACGTTGCGGAAGCCGACCATGCGTTGCATGCGGGTGGTCAAGTTGGTTGGAAGAATTCCTGCGGTTTCGAGCAGCGCAAAGGCGTCGCGACTTTCTTGGGGAAGACCGAGTCGTCGCTGGCTGATCACATACATGGCGAGATCGATCGCGGTCTCGCAGGCTCGCTGCAGGTTGAGAACGATGGCGTCTTGTTTGGTTTGATTCGCGGCCAGGTTTTGCCGGTCTCCCGCAAATTCTTCGGTGATGCGGTGCAGGCACCGTTCGATGCTCGCGGCCTTGTTGAGGATCACATCATCAGCCATAGACAAGTCCGCGCGCTTTGATGCCCTTCACCAACTCCCGCCGCTCCTCGTTGAGTCTCGCATAGTCGGCGTAGGTGTACATTTCAAACTCGGCCTTTGCTTGAAGGTGCTTTGTGTCCAGGCACTGTCCCGTTGTGAGGACCTGCATGCGCATCACCGTCGAAGCGCTACGCAAGTCCACAAGGTCGACGTCGCGATGAAGGTGGATGGCTAGCTCCTGTGCCAGATGAAAGATCTGCTCACCGGGGATCGGGTGGACGCTCAGGACAGCCACATCGATGTCGCTGTCCGGCCGCGCGGTGCCCTGGGCCTGTGAGCCGAATTGGTAGATGGCCAACAGATCGGGGATCTGCTCGTTGAGAAACTGTGTGATCGAGCGTGTATCCATCGGTATGCCTGCTGATTGATCGGAGTATACGTGACGCCTGGAAAAATGTCGAAGTAGACCGCTGCGCGCAAGGATGTGTTTACCGCGCGAGCAGCTTCAGGGCCATGGGGAAGTGAGGATCTGGAGCAGCATCGGTCTGCAATGTCGCTATCTAGCGATAGACATCTTTGCGATGTTCAATTGAGAGGATATCCAACCACTCCGTGCCGGTCTTCCGGTAGAGGATCCGATAGGGCCAGACCCGGTAGGACCAGATCTTATCTTTCTGAAACTTTCCCTTGAGCGGTTTGCCGTCGAGAGGATGGTCTGCGAGGTGGCGAATGGCGGCTGTCTCGGGTTCCGGCATCGAAGGAGGCCACGTCCTTGATGGCTTGTGGGGTGAGTCTCGCTTGTCTCACTGCTTTTCGCCGAACACGTCCTTGAACGAACGAAGTTTTCCTGCTTTGGCTTCTTTGAGCCCCTGCTCAAGAGCCTTGACTGCTTTGGGATTTGAGAGCAGCTCCAACGTTTCAACCCAGCTTTCAAATTCTTCCGCCCCCATGACCACCGCTTTAGGGGTTCCATTTTTTGTCACGATTACCCGTTCGGACAAACGATCGGCATTGTCCACCAAGGAGGAGAATCGGGACCGGGCCTGCTTGAGCGACATGGTTCTTGTCATCGTCATACCTCGTTGATGTGGAGTGTATGCAATTGTGTCTCATCCGACAAGTTGTAAGCCCTACCGCGCCAACAACTTTACCAGCCCGACGCAGCACATGTAGAGGACCATGGAGCCGGCCATGGAGAGCCAGAAGCCGACGCGCTCCACTCCGTAAATCATGCAGCCGACATAGACGAGCCAGGGGGGAACGAACCAGAGGAGGTTCTTGGCGTAGGTGACGAGGTGTTCGCTGCCGCCGTTGAGGTAGATGAGGATGAACGTCGCGCCGGTCATTGCGGGAAAGGTGCTGGCGAAGGCGGCGAGAAACGACCGGCCTTGCGAGCCAAGATACGTCGAGATACTCACGATCGTCCCGCCTAACAAGAAGTACAATCCGTACTTCGCCCACTCACCCATCCGTGCCCTCCTTCAACTGCCTCGAAATGCCTGTTGCGCTTCCGCCTCGATCCGGTGGCCCAGTCCGGTGTAGCGCGGGGAGAAATGGAACACGACCAGCTCGCGCACGCCGGCTTTCTTCGCCATGACCCCGGCCTGGCGCGCGGTGAGATGGTAGCGATCCCTCGCCTTGTCCGTATCCTGATCCAGATAGGGGGCCTCACAGTAAAAGATGTCGGCGCCTTGCGCAAGCTCGACGATCTTGGTTTCATTGTCTTCGTCGTAGCGGGCGTCCACGACGTAGGCGAGTTTCTGGCCGCGGCTGATGGTGATGAATCGCTCACGTACCTCACCCAGGACAAACTCGCGTTCCTCCTTGTGATGTTCATGGTAGAGCGTGGCCTGAAACCGAAAGTCGTCCGGCTTGCCCTGCCAGAGGTACTGCTTCACTTCCTTCAGCCAGTAGCCCACCGGCAGCTCGGCTTCGTGCAGCCGCTCCTTGTTGACGTTCACGTGAAACTGTTCCTGTAGCGAGTAGGCCAGGGAAGGAATGCGGTGATTAAGGGCGACCGCTTCGACAGTGAACATGGGATCTGCGAACACGGAAAAACGATGGCCGGCTTGCCGATTGATGGGGGCTACCTCCGGAGCGTCATGGCGCTGGAATCCGTCGGTTGCCAGGAGGGTGGCGCGCTGGATTGTCTGCTCGTGGAATTCCTGCACGGTGATGGTGAGCGGGTACCCATCCACGAGGTTCCAGGTGTAGCCCTGAAGTTTTCCTTGAACATTGGCGATGAGGCCGGGCGGCCCATAGAGATGGAGTGTTTTCCCTCGTCCGAGGGCCACGCGGAGCAAGGCGTCGAACCCGATGAAGTGGTCCATGTGCGTGTGCGAGATGAAGATGTCGCCGGCGCGCAGAAGGCGGGTCGGGCCCAGGGCATCGTTGTGGCCAAGATCGAAGAGGAGAGCGCGTTTGGACCAGCGAACCTCCACGAACAGGCCTGGATCGCCGAAGACATCATTGACGAGGTAGCTTGAGAAGGACGGGTTCATGGTTTGATGGAGCGCTGCATCACTTTATCAGGAGCGGTGAACCCATTGTGAGTGCAACTGTTACTTTAGGTTATTCAGGCTGCCGGAGCAGGGGAATATCAAGTCAGAATCGCTCGCATGACGCCGTATAAGACGATGACTTCGACGGCGTGGGCCACGATGGTGGCATACAGGTTCCTGAGCATGACCCAGATGGCCCCCCACACCAAGCCGTCCCAGACGGCAATCCAATGCAGGTGTTGAAAGGTTGCCACCAGAAAGGGATCGAACGCAAACAGCAGGGCACTCATTGGAACGGCGATCGGACCTGGAAGTCCCAGCGCCAGGAGACGTCCCAGGGTGAAGCCGCGAAAGTTCAGCTCGACCATCATGGCGATGAACAGGATGAACCAGGGCACCATAATCAGCAGGGGAATGTGGGCGTGCGGGGTATCGGCGAGAAATTTGTAGTCTCCTCCAAGAATTGGAACGAGGTACAGGATGACAAGCACATTGATCAGTCCGAGTGTCAGGCCGGTGAACAGGCCCCAATAAAGGCCTTGCGGGAGGAGTCGGTAAGCGAGTCCGAGACGCCGGGCGACGGATCTATTGATCGTGCTCCAGGCAATGAAGGCGGCATAGGCACAGGCCTGGGGGAAAAACTGAAAGAGGGTATGCTGTTGGAGTGTGGTCGGTGAGCTGTAAAATAGGATTGTGGCGGTCAGGGGGAGCAGCACGAGGGCTGCTCCCCGTTCGCTGGCCTGAGTCGCATGAGTCGAGGACGCGTCGTCAGGCTTGATCATGGGCAGGTTAGTCGAGGCGCAGACTGTATCGCTCAAGGGTGGTGGCTTTGTTGCGGGCGAGATTCGACAACGACTTGTTGTAATCCAAAACCGCTCGCAGCTCATTCCCTTGGGCGGTGGCCAGGTCGCGCTGAAAGTCGAGCACGAAGCGTGTCGTGCTGAGACCGACCTTCAACCGCTCCTGTTCGGCCTGTAATTGTTTCTCGGCCATGATACGGGCCGACCGGGTGGTTTCGATCCGCTTGAAATCGGTGTGGACGCGACGGACCGCTTCACGGACACCGACGATCACCTGCTGACGGACGCTCTGGAGCGACGACTGGGCATTGCGCGATTCCAGTTGCCGTTTGTTGTAGGTGCTGTACGCCGACCGGTTCCCGATGGGGTAACTGAGGACCAGGCCCGCGCCGTAGTTGTAGAAGTCACCGCCTAAATTTCGCCTCGTGGCATCGCCGTAGTCTGCGCCGAGCCCCGACAGTCCCATCGTGCCCTGTACGGACAGGGTCGGGAGGAGTTGGTTCTTGGCGAACTTCACATTCAGGTCGCTGCTCTCCACATTCTTCCCTGCTTGTAACACCTCCGGCCGGCGCTCCATGGCGATATCGATGGCTTCTTGCAAGCTGATCGCCTCCAGTGATGTGACAGGTGGATCGGTCGGGATCAGGCGCAAGTCCTGCCGGAGTTCCTCCTCGACGGGGTTCAGGAGGCGGCGCAATTGGTCTTCCTGATCGCGAATCGATTTTTCTGCGACGAGGATCTGTTCGACCCGTGAAGCGACGGCAGCTTCCGCCTGCAGCACATCCACGATCGACATGACGCCGGCCTTGGCTTTGGCGCGGTTGCTGGCCAGCAGTTCCTCCGCCGCCTTCAGCGCTGCCTGCGCCACCTTGAGGTTCTCATTCGCGAACACCATTTCCCAGAAGGTTTGTTCGACGCTGGCGATGACCGTCAGCACACGGTCGAGGAACACATGCTGTTCGACGGTGGCATTGTTTTGCGCGATCGAAATGAACGTCTTATTGATGTCGGTTCCGAAGTTCTTTAACAGCGGCTGGGTGACGGTCAGAGCGAGGCCGCCTGTCCAGGCGGGGTTGAAGAGGAACGTATTGGGGCCGCTCACATAACTGCGTTGCGGGCTATAGTTCAAATCGTAATTGGCGCCGGTCGGAAGATTCTGCGTGATGTCGGCGGTGACGGTCGAGGTGTTCTGGTCGAATTTGGTGATGTCTTGCAGGGCTGCTCCCGTGAACCCCAGGATCGGTCGGTTGAGCGGGGCAACCTGTCGGTTGTATTGCCCGTTCAAACTGACGGTCGGATCAAACTTTGCCTGCTCGATCACGATGTCGGCCAGGCGGCTCTCTCTCGTTTGGCGACCGATACTGATGTCTAGATTGTTTTGGAGTGCTTTCAGCACGGCATCGGCGAGCGACATGGCCTCGCGGCGTTCGGTCGGCACCGGTTTGTTCACTTCCAGTCCAAAGGAATCGGGCGCTGTCCAGAGGAGGAGCGCCGCCGCACTCCCGATGAGCAAGCACCCCCGGCGGATTGTGTTCGTCATAACAAACTCCTTGATGCGAGGTCTGGGTTGAGCCATACTGAATTGGCAATGATATTGGCGTGGTACCATAAACACAAGGCAGTGTCCATGCTGGGAAGGGCCGTAGCGGCTGTGAATGTCGCGATGAAAATCCTGCCGGTCGTGGGGCTGACTGTACTGGTAGTGGCCGCTTCGGCCGCGGCGCAATCGGTGTCGGGTGTGCGTGGGTTTAACGGTGGGGTGGCCCCGCTGTTCAATCTCGTGGGCCCCGGTAATCTGTCTATCGATACCCAAGGCACGCAGGGGTATATTTATAACTTCGGGAATAACTTCGAATCGTATAATTTTCGTAACCCCGCAACAGGGCAAGCCTGGAGCGGCGCCATCATGACCCTTGGCCCGCAACTGTCGGTGGGGCTGATTCAAGGGGCCAATCAAGTCGGTTCTCCGGTGGTCTTTCCCCCCGTGCCGCGCGAAGCAGGTCCGCTGCTGCCCATTCAGTCCGGCCTACTCGAGGACATTCCCTAGCCGCCATTCATCATGCCTTGTCCTGGGGGCATTCATGGGTTCGCGCTCGCGCCTGTCGATCCACCACTCCTTACCCAACGCCTCATCACGAAACTTCTTGTCTGCGCCAGCCTGGTACTCGCCGGGGCGGACTCTCAACGCCGCGATCGGGATTCGTCGAGTCTTATTCGGTGCGGATAAGGGACTCTCTGTGGCGGTTTGGTTTGTCGACGCAAGCCTGTCACAGCCGATTCGCGTCGGGAAGTGAATTATCAACAGAATCCACAGCCCGCAAATCCATCGATGTTCAGGTGAAATGTTGCGGTGGTTATGCTAAGTTATTGATTAACAATTGTTTTGAACGCTTGTTTCCGTGAGTCTCACTCCTGAGGCGCGTGGCGGTACAACGCTTGCTTTGCCCTCCGGTCATCGCGAGCATTCACTCCATCGGCATCAAGACGACAAAAACAATCAGCCCGTGTCAAAGATGTCAATTGAATCGGATAGGCAGAACAGAAAGAATGCGGCAGATGGTGGTGGGCCTGGTGTAAGGTTCGACGCCGTTTCCGGCACCGACCACTGACCGTTCAAGACTAAAGGAGATTGTCCTTATGAGGATTGCGCAGGTATCGCCGTTGTGGGAGAGCGTCCCTCCGAAGTTGTACGGAGGCACGGAACGCATCGTCTCCTACTTGACGGAAGAACTTGTCCGTCAGGGGCACCAGGTGACGTTGTTCGCCAGCGGTGATTCGGTCACGAAGGCAAAACTGGAAGCGCCCTGTCAGCAGGCCCTTCGTTTGAATACCGGGATTTTCAACCGAGAAGCGCCTCTCATTCAGATGATGGAACAGGTCTTCGCTTCCGCCGACCAGTTCGACCTCATTCACTCCCACCTCGACTTTCTGGCATTTTCTCTCTCTCGTCGATGTCGTGTGCCCGTCGTGACGACGCTCCACGGCCGGCTGGATTTGCCCGAACTCGTGCCGGTTTTTCGCGATTTTGCTGAAATGCCCCTGGTGTCCATTTCGGATTCGCAACGGCGGCCACTGCCCTGGTGCAACTGGCAAAACACCGTCTATCACGGCCTGCCGCACGACCTCTATAAATTCAATCCCGAACCGGGTAAGTACTTGGCCTTTCTGGGGCGGGTCTCGCCGGAAAAATGCCCGGATCAAGCGATCGAACTGGCCAAACGTGTCGGCATTCCCATGAAGATGGCGGCGAAAGTCGATCCGGCCGACCGCGCCTATTTCGAGCGGGTCGTGGAGCCTCTCCTCGACCATCCCTTGATCGAGTTTGTGGGAGAAATCACCGATGCGGAGAAGAGCGATTTTATCGGAAACGCCATCGGCCTGATCTGTCCCTACGATTGGCCGGAACCCTTCGGCCTTGTGTTGATTGAAAGTCTTGCCTGCGGAACTCCGGTTCTCGCCTACCGACGGGGATCCATTCCAGAGATTATCGGCCACGGTGTCACGGGCTTCATCAGCGAAAATCTCGATGAAATGGTGAGTCAGGTCGAGAAGCTCGGCACGATCGATCGTAACCGATGCCGACAGGTGTTCGACGAGCGATTCACCGCCCAGCGCATGACGAACGACTACGTGAAGATCTACCAGCAGTTAATCACTGATGCCGCTGCGCTCCCTGGAAAGTCCGGGCAGCAGCACGCTTCGAACCTCTAGTCAGCGCGACATTCACCTCGCGGAAGGACAAGCATGGCAGCTGAGTCGCAATCTACCCCTGAGCCGAAAGTCGACGGGTGGCGGTTATTAGGCACCCGTGATTTCGGCTGTCTCTGGGCCGGCCAGGTCGTCTCCCAGATCGGTGACGGTCTGAATAAGGTGGCGCTCCTCTGGTTCGTCTATGAAATGACCGGGTCGGCGCTCAAGATGACCGCCATCGGGTTGTTGCAGACGATTCCCCCCCTGGTCTTCGGTCCGTTGATCGGTGTCTACCTCGATTACCTTCCCAAGAAGACGGTCATGATCGTCGTCGATCTCTTACGCACGCTGATGGTGCTCTTGATCCCGCTCTTCTACGCGTTCGACATGCTGACGCTTGAGCGGTTGTACGTGCTGGTCTTCCTCATCTCCATCGTGTCCACCATCTTCGGGCCCGCGCTGGCCTCTGCGGTGCCGCTGATCGTGCAGCGGTCGCAACTGACGACGGCGAATGCGTTCCTCCAGAGCACCACCAACATCGGCGTCTTACTGGGACCGGCCATGAGCGGATTGGGCATCGCATTGATTGGCGCCCAGAATGTGCTCTATGTGGATGCCGCGACCTTTTTCGTCTCTGCGCTCTTCCTCCTGCCGATTCGGGTGCGGGACAGCCGGACGGTGAAGGGGCTCGATGTGTTGGCGACACCCGTCATGCAGGACATGATGGTCGGATTCCGTTTCGTATTCCTCCAGCATCGAGTGGTATTCGCGTTGATGATTACCGCCGTACTCTACAACCTCGCGATCAGCGCCTTCGTCTTCCTGCTCCCGGTGGTGGCGAAGGAGTTGTTGCAAGTCGGCCCCATGGAGCTGGGCTGGTTGTGGTCGGCCTTGGGCATCGGAATGCTGGCGGCCTCCATCTGGCTGGCGCGGACGCCCCAGGGCACCTTCCAGGATCGCATCGGCAAGATCGGGCGCTCGCTGACGGTCGGCGGTATCGCCGTCTGTACCTTGGGATTGATCCAGACACCGGTCCTGTTCAGTACGTTTTTACTGATCGTCATCATCGGCGGGAGTACCTCCCTCTTTTACCCGGTCGTCTGGGCGATGCTCCAGGAAGTCACACCGGAACATTTATTGGGACGTGTGTTCACCACGTTCAGCGTCGGCGGGATGGCCTCCGCCATGGTCGGGATGGCCGGGTTCGGATGGGCCGCTGATACGCTCGGTCCGGCCGTCAGCCTCATCGGGATCGGACTCCTCCTCTTACTCACTGCGATGGTCACGGTGCAGGTAAGCCGCCGTGGCCACGTGGTGAGTCCGGCTGTTGCATAATTTTCTCCTCACATCCGTTTCTTATCGGCCGGCATGGCATCCAGTCTGTGCCGCGAGTCTTATCGTGCCATGGCATGGTCTTCTAATCGGGGCACTGTCGGTGTTGCTTTCTGCCCCTCCGTCGCGTATGTCTTTTCTTCCGGGGATGTTTCGTATTCCGAGACGATGGTGAAGACGGGCTCTCGGTAATTGGCTTCACAGTCTCGCATCAATTCAATACATGAGGGGCACATGCCTATGCGGGTGATTCGGACCGTCTACGTGACAGGTGTCCTGGCGTTTTTCGCGGCGTCGGGATTGGGAAATGTGAACTGGACTGCTCTGGCAGAATCCACGCCTGAGGGAAAGGCGGACGCCCCCCCGGTGCCGCGACCGAAGGATCCCGAAGTGAAGCCGAAGGAGCCGGAGACGAAAGCCAAGGAGCCTGACTCGAAGCCCAAGGAATCAGACGCCAAGCCGACTGAAAAGCCCAAAGAAGCGGATGCGAAACCCAAAGAGACCGAGTCGAAAATAAAGGAACCGGAGTCTAAGGCCAAAGATCAGGAGCCGAAAGCAAAGGAGCCAGCGGCGAAGGCCAAAGATTCCGAACACAAGGCCAAAGAGGCGGAGCAGAAGTCTAAGGAGCCGGAGTCGAAAGCGAAAGAACCCGAGGTGGCGACTGAACATCCCTGTCCCACGGTGCCTCATGTGGCAGAGGTGAAACCGGCGGCAGAGACGCAGGCACCGCCAGGAGAGCCCGGTGCAGGAGAGCGCCCCAAAGCGGTCGAGCCGGAAGCTAAGAAGCCGATACGTTCGTCGATGGTGACGGCCAAGCTGGCGCTCATGGCGGATCCGCACCTGTTTCCCTATGACATCGAGGTCGATGCCAAGGACAAGGATCTCGTCCTGCTCGGAAAGGTGTCGCAGGAATCGGATAAGCGCGTGGCGACGGACATCGTGCGGTGTCTCGAAGGGGTGCACGTCGTCGAGAATCGACTCAAAGTTGAACAGGACGCGGCCCATGGGCTCTTTGCGGAACGCGACAAAATCATCACGCAATTGGTGAAAGAACGGTTCGAGAAGAGCAAAACCTTGCAATCGGTCAAGTTCGATGTAAAAACTGAGGACGGCATCGTCACCCTGAACGGGGCGACGCGGTTCCAGATTATTGTGCTTGAAGCGGCGCAAGCCGCCCGGCAGGTTCCAGGGGTGCGCGCTGTGAATACCGAGGCCGTGCGCTTGGTGGCCGGAGAATAGGAACGGTCCATGAGTTCAAGGCTACAGGAGGTCCGACACGCAGGCTGCTGACGCTATGGAACCACGGCACGTGAGCGGCGGGGGGCCGGGACGCCCGAACGTGAAGTGGTCGCCGCATCTGTTGACGCGCGACTTCACGCTTGTCTGGTGGGGCCAGATGGTCTCGCAAATCGGCGATGGGGTGTCGAAGCTCGCGTTGCTCTGGTTCGTCTACTCCATTACCGGTTCTCCTCTCAAGACCACCATGATCGGGCTGCTGCAGACCCTGCCGCCCATTCTGTTCGGGCCGTTCATCGGCGTCATCGTCGATCGCGTTCCCAAGAAACTGTTGTTGATCAGCAGCGACCTGATTCGCGCGCTTGTGTTAGGCGTGCTGCCCTGCTTATTGCCGGTGGATTCGTTCAGTATCGAGCGGCTGTATCTCATGGTGTTCGTCCATGCGGTCGCCTCCGCGGTGTTCGGTCCGGCATTGACGGCCGCCATTCCGTCGCTGGTCTCCCGCCACGAATTCACCGCCGCCAATGCGTTGCTGCAGACGACGACCAGCATCGGGATCATCGTGGGGCCGGCGCTGAGTGGCGTCGGGATCGCGACCATGAGTTCTCAGGAAGTGCTCTGTGTGAATGCGGTCAGCTATGTCATTTCCGCCGCCTGTTTTGCGTTCATTCGCTTTCCGCGGGCCGAGTCTCAGCCGGCCGGCGGCGGCTCCCTGGCGGGAACCTTCAGCGATGTGCTCGATGGCTTCCACTATGTGCTCCATCGCCAACGGGTCATTTTGATGCTCATCGGAGCGGCGTCCATGTATACCTTCGCCACGAGCGCCTTCAGCACGCTCTTTCCGGTGTTCGGCAAGAAGTTGCTGGACCTCGGTCCTATCGAGGTCGGGTATCTCTGGTCGGCATTCGGCATCGGGTTGTTGCTGGTGTCGCTGGGGCTCGTATCCCTGTCGGCCTGGTCGTTACCTAAACGGATCCAGCTGATGGCGCTTTCCAGCTTCATCAGCGGCCTGGCGCTGCTCGGCTTAATTGTGACGTCGAATCGGTTGAGCGCGGCGGCACTCATGGTCATCATTGGGATGGGGGCCGGGACGCTCACGCCGGTGGCCTGGGGCGTGTTGCAGGAGATTGCCCCGGCATCGCTCCTGGGACGGGTGCTGGCGATTTATAATCTTGGCGCGATGACTTCCGCCATTGCCGGCATGACGATTTTCGGCTGGGTGACGCAGGAATTTGGCGAGCGTCCCAGCGTGTTCGGGATCGGTGTGGGGTTATTCCTGTCGGCGCTGGTCTCGATGCGGGTGGCGCGCTGGGTACAGACCAATTGGGCAGAGGCGAGCCTGCCTTCTGAAGAAGACGTGCGCCCCGTGGTCATGGTCACGCAGCCCACGAGCCATTGAGCCGGTTCAGCGGGGAGATGAGACCATGCACCGGAGCGGAGCAGGCCATCAGGCGTGACTCGTTGTGTCGGTGATTCTGTGAGGACGGGAGGAAGACGTGGAAGAAATCATCAGTGTGAATGATCAGTTCTATATCCTCGCCAGTTCATCGATGGCGGACGACCGCACGCGCGTGCTGAAGCATGGGGAAACGTTCGGCGTCTACGATCGATATGGGGACATTCAGCCGGTAGGCCGGGGAACCCAGGGCGTCTTTCATCAGGGGACGAGGTTTTTGTCGCGGCAGGAATTGTTTCTGAACAACGACCGGCCGATGCTGCTCAGTTCAACGGTCAAGGAGGACAATGCCCTGCTGGCCGTGGACCTCACAAATCCCGACTTGTATCGGGACGGCCGGATCGCGATCCCGCGGGGAAGTGTGCACGTCTTTCGGTCGCGCTTCCTTTGGAATGGGGTGAGTTACGAACGGTTCCGCCTGTCCAACTACAGTCTGTCGCCGGTGAAGATGACCTTGTCGATCCGCTTTGAGGCCGACTTTGCGGATATCTTCGAGGTGCGCGGAAAAAAGCGTGAACGGAAGGGGCGGATGCTGCCGAATGTGCTGCGGAAGGACCTGCTGGTGTTGAGGTACGAAGGCCTCGATGAGGTAACCCGGGAGGCGCGGATTCAGTTTTCTCCGGAGCCGCTGGAGATCACGGCGTCACAAGCCACCTTCGATATTGAGCTCGACCCGAAGGGGGAAACGGCGGTGGCGGTGATGGTGGCCTGCGATGTGGGGGACAGCCATCGGCCCCTGTTGGCGTACGATGCGGCAATGGCCGAAGCGGGGCTGGCCTTTGGTGCGGAGCAGACCGAGGATTGCGCGATTCAGACTTCCAACGCCCAATTCAATGAATGGTGGAATCGCTCGGTGTTGGATGTTCGTATGATGGTAACCGACACGAATGAGGGCCCCTATCCCTATGCCGGCGTGCCCTGGTTCAGCACACCCTTCGGACGGGACGGGGTCATCACGGCGCTCGAGTGTCTCTGGATTAGACCGGAATTGGCGCGCGGCGTCCTGGCCTATCTGGCATCGACGCAGGCCAAAGAGGTGAACCCTGCTCAGGATGCCGAGCCGGGGAAGATCCTCCACGAGACCCGTAAGGGTGAGATGGCGGCGTTGAACGAGATTCCCTTCGGCCTCTACTACGGCAGTGTCGATTCCACGCCGCTGTTTGTGATGCTGGCCGGCGCTTATTACGAACGGACGGCGGACCTGGCGTTTATCCAGTCGATATGGGCCAACCTCGAATCGGCGCTGACCTGGATGGACACCTTCGGCGATTCCGACCGTGACGGGTTTGTAGAGTATGTACGGAAATCGCCCACCGGTCTGGACAATCAGGGATGGAAAGATTCCCATGATTCGATTTCGCATGAGGACGGTTCGCTGGCTGAAGGACCGATCGCCTTGTGTGAAGTACAAGGGTATGTGTACGACGCTAAAGTGCAGGCTTCGAAGCTGGCAGATGCGCTCGGCTATATCGATCGTGCCAGTCAGCTTCGGCGTCAGGCGCGGTCGCTCAAGGAACGTTTCGAAGAGGTCTTCTGGTGCGAGGAATCGTCAACCTATGCGCTTGCCCTGGATGGCCAGAAACGGCCCTGTCAGGTGAAGACTTCCAACGCCGGCCATTGTCTCTATACGGGGATCGCAAGCGATGAGCATGCCAGGCGTGTGGCGGAAACGCTCATGTCCGACGAACTGTTCAGCGGGTGGGGTGTGCGGACCCTCGCCGATTCGGAGCGCCGGTACAATCCGATGTCCTACCACAATGGATCGATCTGGCCGCACGACAACGCTATGATTGCGGTCGGTCTAGCCCGGTACGGCCTCAAGTCCGGTGTGGAAAAAATCATGACCGGCATGTTCGAAGTCAGTCTCGTGCTCGACTTTCACCGCTTGCCGGAACTCTTCTGCGGATTCGTACGTCGGCCCGGTCAGGGCCTGACGCGGTATCCAGTCGCCTGTAATCCTCAAGCCTGGGCCGCGGGGTCGGCCTTCATGGTGCTTCAGGCCTGTCTCGGCTTATCGATTATCGCATCGGAGCAGAAGGTGGTGTTCAACTATCCGATTCTCCCGGAGTTCATCGGCGAGATGCAGATCAAGAATCTGAAGGTGGGAACCGCCTCGGTGGACCTTCTCTTGCGGCGCCATGACCTCGATGTGGGCATCACGGTCATCCGTCGTGCAGGAAAAGTCGAAGTGGTCTCGGTGAAATAGCGGCGCCTAGGAGCCTGTCCGACATTAGGAACCGCGAAAATTTCGACGCACGCATTTGGCTCAGGATCAACGATGTCGATTCGATCCATATGATTTCATCCCCCCAAATCGGTCAATTTCGGCAATGTCGGACAGGCTCCTAGCAGCGATATGCCATCAGCCATACGCTCTTATCCCAACGAGGTACGTTTTACGTTTCACCGCTGGTGGACGTTTTCCGCAGCCTGTTAAGGCGCGTCGGCAAGTTGCCAGGCTATGGCGAGTACGTAGCGCGCGGCGGCTGAGAGAATATCCGCATTGACGGTGTCCGCCCGGTCGGTCGGCTGATGGAAGTGCGGATGGATTCCGCCGCTCACCACGGTTACGGTGGGCACTCCCGCTTCCTTAAACGGCACATGGTCTCCCCCAGGGAAAAAGCCGAACAGGTCGATCCGTTCCGCAAGTCCCGCCCGTTCGCCTGCCTGTTGCGCAGCCGGTTTGTCTAAACCGGTCACCCCGATGGTAAGCCGTCCGTTGCCGACCGCTGCATGGTCCACGTTGATCATGGCCACGGTAGAGGTCAGCGGCATAACCGGTTGACTCACGTACAGCTTCGATCCCAGCAATCCCTGTTCTTCTCCGCTGAACGACACCAATAGAACCGAACGTTTCGGGCCGACGGGCATGGAGGTGAGCACCCGGGCGACCTCCAGGATCAGGGCGGTGCCTGATGCGTTGTCGTCGGCTCCGGCAAAGAGCAGCCCCCCTTGTTTCCCAAAATGATCGCGGTGAGCTCCGATCAGGATGGCGTCGTGCTGATGTGCGGCATCCTGTCCGGGAAGGAGTGCGACGACGTTCTGCAGCGTGCCGTTTTGTTGCGTACTGTGCCACTGCACTCGAATCGAGACGTCGGTGGTCATGGATTGTGGGGCCATGGTGTCGTTGAGTTGCTGCTGCAAGCGCCGCAACCGGTTGTCCTCGCCGGGCTGTTGGGCGCTGAGGATAGCTGAGGCGAGAGCGGTACTGATCCATGCGCCGGGGATTGTCCGGTGAGGGTCCGTGAGTCCGTAGAAGGCGCTCGGCCGACCCGTGACCCCACGGCGGGTTTCATAGGCGTTGAGGATCGGGCCGGTTGCGGTCAGGTAGCCGATGGCGCCATGTGCGTGGGCCATGTGCGCTTTGTCGGCGTGAGAAACCTGTTTGGCATACCCTTCGGGTTTTCCCCGGAGAAACAGCACCACCTTGTTCCGGACGTCGATCCCGGCATAGTCATCGACCCCGCCGGCCGGATCGGAGATTCCATATCCGACAAAAACGATCGAAGCCTCCAGCTCTGCTGAAGGAGAATCGAGGATCGGTAGATAGTCGGTGCCGATCGCGGCAGGTTGACTCTCACCGATCCCTCCAATCTGGAGCAGTGAATCATCGTCGATCTTCGTTGTGCGGACGGAGGCGGACTGAATCTGGGTGTGTATGGGACTTCGAGCGGGCGCGCCGGGAGATTCGGACCCCGGTGAGCGATGCTGCTGTAGCTCCAGGAATCGCTGTTGCACAAACTCCGCGGAGGCAAGGTCGTCAGGTGTTCCGGTCTGGCGTCCGTTGAATGCCGGTCCGCTCAACGTGCGAATATCCGCCAGCATGCGCTCACTGGAAATCAGGCTCAATGCCTGCGTCAGCGCTGTGGACGGGGCGCCCGTCTCTGCGGCGATACTCTGGCCGGCGGACAGGGCCAGACATAAGATGAACAGTAGCTGGAACGGGAGGAGACCAATGTATGACGATTCACTGCGCCTGGTGTTTCGCCGGCAAGGCGCACGTGGTATGGAGCGATCGCAGGGCATCAGATAGACGTGGCAGAGGCCTTTTGTGCCGACCAGCGTTGATACCATCGCCAGAGCGGTGGCTGCAGGAAGCGGGGGATCGGATAGCCCAGGCCGCGGACATAGCCGTCATCCCGGTCCAGCACGGCGAATGCCAGCCGGTACTTGTCCCGGAAGATCGCGCAGCGGTGTTGCACCTCCTCGTCGCTCAGCTGGATGCGCGCCCGGATCGCAGTTCCGATGGCCTCATCGGATGCCGCTTCACGGACCAGCGGTTCGATGTAGGCAGGCGTCAGCTGGAACCGGCGCATGAAGGACTGGTCCAGTGCGGAGGGGTAGGCATAGGTTCCGAGCGTGCCGGCCTGAAAGGCGCGCACCTTATCGATCAACCGTGGCAGCCACATTAGGCCTGCCAGGGTGTCACTCCATCGTCGCGGTGGCTGCTGGGATAGGTCCATGCGGTGCCTCATAACCCTGGGTAGGAGAGGTTTTTGCGAACAGTGGACACTATAGCATACCCGGTCGATCCCATTGCAGAGAGCCGAGGGCTCAATGTACTATCGGCCATCAAGTGAGCGTCGGCCCCTTTCTTTCAGGAGCCGATACTCTGTGGGACGCTGGGCACAGATCGACGAGCGAGGCGAGAGGTAGGACCTATGGCAGAGCAGGGGAAGGGTCTGTACGACCATCAGTACGGACGGTTTCGCGAGAATCAAGGCACACATCAGGGTTATGAATTTCAGCACGGGCCTGCCGGGAGCGTGCCTCCTCCCGTGGTGACGTTCATGGACAAGATACAGTGGTGGACGTTGCGCGGCTGGCGTCGAAAAAAGATCCTGGCAGAACGCGATCGATTTCAACAGGAGATCATCCGGATCAAGCCGCCCCAGCCGAAATCGTAAGATCCGCTCGAAGGAGGAGTGCTCCCGTGCAGTATGGAAACGAGCTGGTAAGGCAGATAGAGTTGCTCCGTGACAGGCAGTCGCTTTCTATGGCGCATCTCAGGAATATCGGGAGATACATCGGTATCATCGTGTTGACCATGGTGTCGGTGGGTGGGGCGGAATCGGTGCTGGCGGTGCCGAAGGAAACGTCTACGGAAAAGGCGGAGCATTTGCGCCAACAGGCGAATCCCCAGCTCTTCAACAATTGGACGTTCGATAAGGATCAAGCGGGAGGGGTTCCAAAGGGGTTTCTCGCCGTGGCTTCGGGCGATCAACCAGGCGGGGAGTGGAAAGTTGAAGCGCAATCGGCGGCACCTTCCTCGCCCAATGTCGTGCTGGGGGCATCTTCCTGTCCCGCCTGTGTCGAGTTGTTGGTCGCGCAAGGATTTCAGTATGAGTATCCTGAGCTGGTCGTCCGGATTCGTCAGGGAGCCGATGCCACGTCCGGGCAGATTGGAGTGGTGTTCGGCCTGAAAGATCCGAAGAATTATTATGCGACCGTGGTGGATTTGTCGCAGAAGTCCATAGAGGTGGTGCGGGTGATCGAAGGCAACGAGTCGATTTTAGGCCGGGCGGTGATTAAGTCGAAGCCGGTTGAATGGCATACGCTCCGGGTCCAACGGAACACCATCATCAGTAAGGATTTTGTGGAGACCTTCTTCGATGGGAGCCTGGCGCTTTCTGTTGAGGATCAAACGCTTGGCGTCGGACAGGTGGGGATTCTGGTGCGTGGGCAGGCGACTGCGCGATTCGATAATTTCAACGCCTCGCCATTGTATTCCAGCCGTCCCTTGTCGGCGCCGGCCGCCTACTAGCAGGATGCGGAAAAAGCCCGCCAGCGGTGTTCTCGCGTCGCTCAGAGGCTCACCGTACGGCTGAGTACGATTCGCCTCTTTGCTTGCTGCGGCCTTGCTGGACGGTCTTTTTGCGCATCCTGCGTATTACTTCAATGCTGATACCATAAAGAGGCGCTGATTGCTGCTGATGGTGTAACAATCGAGTTTTTCCGTAGCTTGCTTTGGAGGCAGAGGAACAGCTCGTTGGTTGCATCCTACGTTGCGGTGGCTGAGGACCGATTCGGCCGGAGACAATTTCACGCTTGCCTTTCCTATTTCGGTAGGATACAGTGAAGGTGCTTCATTGCGAAGAGCCTTGGCGGTGAAGTAGGAGAACAGTTACAGGGCTCGTTTCGATGTTGTTGTGGGTTCTTCCCGGGAATTTCGGAAGCCAGAGCTAAGATTGCCGCCGTGTTTGCATCTTCGCCCCATTCCTTCCTCGTTTCTTTCTCGAGTCCCAGACAACACCATTTTATTCTCAAAGGAGGAACCCAATGGGTTCGAAGATCTACGTTGGCGGCTTGCCATATTCGACCACCGAGCAACAGCTGAGTGACCTGTTTGCGGTGCACGGGGCGGTGACGTCGGCGCGCATCATCACGGACAAATTCACCGGCCAGTCGCGGGGCTTCGGCTTCGTCGAAATGTCGGGAGATTCCGAGGCGCAGGCGGCGATCAACGCGTTGAACGGGACACAATTCGGTGGCCGCACGTTGACTGTGAATGAAGCCCGCCCGCAGGAGCCCCGCTCCGGTGGTGGCGGAGGACGTGGAATGGGCGGGGGCCAGCACTAAGCTGCGCTCGTTTCGCTATACCTATTCAGGGGCTGCCGCCAGGGTAGCCCCTGCGTTTTTCTTACCGTGTTGTCCTCTCTCTGGTCTGCAGGGCCATCAGGTTATCTGCCCCTGTTTTCCCAAGATTGAGATTTAGGAGTGTCGTTGCATGGTGTCGTTTGCCGAATTGTCTCTTACATCGTTTCTCGCTGACCGTTTACAACAGGCCGGGTTTACCGCGCCGACTCCCATTCAGAGCGCGGCGATTCCGCTGGCGTTAGAGGGGCGCGATTTGTTGGCTCAGGCCAAGACTGGCAGCGGGAAAACGCTGGCCTTTCTCATCCCCTTAATCGAACGGGCCGTCAAAGAAGGCTGGAAGCCTGCCGGTCATGCCTCCGCGTCGCATGCCGGATCCGCCCGATCGCCGCGGGCGCTCGTGCTCGCGCCGACCCGTGAGCTGGCCCTTCAAATTGAAATGGAATTGCGCAAGTATGCGCCGCCGTCAGTCACGTCGCTGGCCGTGTACGGTGGTGTCCCCATCGAGCGGCACTACCGCGCCTTGCGCCAACCGCCGTTGATCGTGATTGGAACGCCGGGGCGTTTGTTGGACGTGGCGGGGACCCGCCATTTGGACCTGCGCGGTGTCGAATATGTGGTCATGGATGAAGCGGATCAAATGTTGGATCGCGGATTCCTGCGCGACATTCAGCGTATTCTGCAATTGCTTCCCACCCAACGGCAGACCATGCTGTTTTCGGCAACCTTCTCGCCTGAAATTCTGACGCTCGCGGAATCGATGCTGAAGAATCCGGCTCGAACGGCGGTGGATCCCGGCGTGAATACGCCGACCACGATTACCCACGCGTACTACGTGGTGCCAAGCGAATCCTCGCGGGTGCAGTTGATTCACACACTGCTCCAGTCTCCGGAGTCCGGTGATCAGTCGATGGTCTTTTGCGATCAGAAATACAAAGTGAAACGGTTGGCTGCCCGTCTGGGCGGAGAGCCGGCCTCGGTCGGTGCCATTACCGGAAACCACTCGCAGGCCCAGCGGGAACGGACCCTCACGGCGTTCCGATCGGGCCGGCTGCGCACCCTGGTTGCGACCGATGTCGCGGCTCGCGGATTGGATGTGCCGTCGGTGTCGCAGGTCATTCATTACGAACTGCCCGGCAACCCCACGTCCTACGTACATCGCACCGGCCGAACGGGTCGGGCTGAACGATCCGGCGCGACGCTCTTGATTCTCTCTCCGCAGGAAGAGCATGAATACTTGGCGATGGTGCGCCGTTTGCGAATCCAAGCGAAGCGCCTGACGTTGCCCGCACTGGCGGTACTGCCGCCTCCTGCGCATGAGCCTGAGTCGAACGGCCAATCCAGGCATGATGGACGGGGGCGCGATGCCCGACCCCGTCGTGCCGGAGAGCGCCAAAACTCCATGCCTCAGGATACGAGAGGCGGGCAGGGCCGTCGAGGTTGGCGTGCGGATCGTCCCGCCGCCCCGCGCCGTGGCAACAGTTGAAGAACCGCATGGTTCGGCAGGGATTGCTGGACCGGCATGATTAGGAGGACGCGTCGATGAAAGCTGGACGGAGTCTGTTGCTGGGCATGCTGCTGGCCGTCGGTGGTCAGTTGATGGGGGCGGGCGCCTACGCGCAAGGCGATCTCGCCATTGCCGACGGGGTGAAAGTGTCGTTGGAGTACATTCTGACGCTTCCCGACAAGTCCGTCGCCGATTCGAATGTCGGGCAGGAGCCGATCGTCTTCGTGCAGGGGGCTCATGAAATTGTCCCCGGCCTCGAAAAGGCTCTCGACGGCATGAAGGCCGGACAGAAACGGCGCATCGAGGTGGCGGCGCAGGACGCCTACGGTCCCTACAACAACAAGCTACGCCAGAGCGTGGACAAAGAGAAGCTTCCCAAGGACGTCAAGGTCGGGGACATTTTGCAGGCGTCGGATAACCGGCTGGTGAAGGTCCTCGAAGTGAATGACAAGAAGGTGTTGATCGATCTCAACCATCCATTGGCTGGAAAGACGCTCACCTTCGATGTGAATATCCTCAAGGTCGAAAAAGGCGATGCCGCGGACGCCCCTGCAAGCAAGACCCCCTAAACGCTCTCTCTTCACCAGAGCGGCGGGGCAGCCGGCTTGAAGCCGGCTGTGCTCCCGCCGCTCTGTGCTGAATCGTCGTCACGAGTACTCGAACCACATCGATCGTTCTGTCGCTCAGTAAGGGCGTGTCCCGGTTCTTGACGCGTTCTCCGTCTCCGTGTAGGGTCCCAGCACGAGACGTTCCAGAATGGTGTGAGGGCTGACGCGCTATTGAGTAGGGGCAAGGAAAACCTTCCACGGCTTAGAGGAGATCCAGCGCAGATGGGAAGCAGTAAGCAACGACCGATGGTGGCAATTCTTGTGAGTGGCGGTCCGGCGCCCGGCATTAATAGTGTCATCGGGGCCGCCACGATTAGGAGTATTCTCGGCGGCTGCGACGTGATCGGCATTCAAGACGGCTTCAAATGGATCATGGACGGCCAAACCACTAAGGTCAAGCGCCTGTCGATCGAGGACATCAGTCGGATTCACTTCAGTGGCGGCTCCTGCCTCGGCACGGCGCGCGCGAACCCCACACAGAAAACCGAACATCTTGACGCCTGCGTGACGAGTCTGAACGCACTCGGTGTGACTCGATTGATCACGATCGGAGGTGACGATACCGCGTTCTCCGCGCTGAAGCTGGAACAGCGGGCTGCCGGTCGCCTCCAGGTCGTGCATGTGCCGAAGACCATCGACAACGATCTGGACCTGCCGCACGGCATTCCGACATTCGGATTTCAGACGGCGCGCCACATCGGCGTGGAGCTCGTGAAGAGTTTGATGGTGGATGCGGAAACGACCTCACGCTGGTATTTCGTGGTGACGATGGGCCGCAAGGCCGGGCATCTGGCTCTCGGCATCGGCAAGGCCGCCGGCGCCACGTTGACGGTCATTCCCGAGGAGTTTCGACAGAAGCCACTTCGCCTGAAAACGCTGGTCGATACCCTGGTCGGCGCGTTCATCAAGCGGCTCAATGCCGGCCGATCGGACGGCGTGGCGGTCCTGGCGGAAGGTCTCGTGGAAAGCCTCGATCAACAAGATCTCGACGGTCTGCAGGATGTGGAGCGGGACCAGCACGGACATGTGCGGCTGGCGGAGATCAACTTCGGCTTCGTGCTCAAGCGCGCAGTCGAGAAGGAACTGCGTTCTTTCGGCATGAAGACCACCATTGTCGATAAGAACATCGGGTACGAGCTTCGCTGTGCCGATCCCATTTCGTTCGATATGGAATATACCCGCGATCTCGGTTATTGCGCGGCCCAGTTTCTCCTGGAGGGCGGGAATGCCGCGATGGTGTCGATTCAAAACGGCCGGTTCATTCCCATTCCGTTCGGCGACATTCTGGACCCGGCGACCGGCCGTACCAGGGTGCGTATGGTGGATGTGGAGTCTGAGTCGTACGCCATTGCAAGGCAGTACATGATTCGATTGACTCCGGATGATTTCAGTCAGCCTCAGGAGCTGGTCCGCTTGGCGACCACGGCCGGTCTGGCCGTGGATGATTTCCGGAAACGGTTCGAATATCTGATGGGCAAGGATCTGTGAGAGCGTCGCGAGGGATTGGACCTCGCCCCATCTGCTGTGACGTAGAGCGGCATGACGAGTGAAACGACACCGGATACAGAAATTGCTCTCGCCTGTGGACAGCAGCGCGCGCTGGTCTCACCCTGGGGTGCGGCGTTACGCCGGTACTACCTGCTTGAAGGCAACGGGAGTGAAACCGACATTGTCTGGGGCTATGCAGGCGGCGCGCGCAAAAAGGGTGGGCAGGGAGATGTGCTCATTCCCTTTCCTGGGCGTGTGGCGGCGGGGCGCTACGCCTTCGATGGGCGGCAGTTGCAGCTTGAACAGAACGACAAAGAAGGTCCGAACGCGATCCACGGATTTGTCCGGAGCCTGCCGTGGACCACACACGAGGTCGATTCGAACAGCGTCGCCTTTGAAGTTCGTCTGGACGCGGAGAGCTATGCGCCGAGAGGCTATCCCTTCTCGCTCGCGGTTCGTGTCGCGTATCGGGTAGATACGCAGGGATTGACCTGCTCGTTCGCCGTTCGCAATGTAGGGCATGAGGCTGCGCCGGTCGGAGTCGGATTTCATCCCTATTTCACGGTCGGGACTGCGCTGGTAGATGAAGCGGAAGCCCGGATCCCCGCTTCCGGATACCTTGAGTTCAATGACCGGCTCGCGCCGACCGGGAAGGTCCTCGACGCGAATGGGACCGAGTGGGATTTTCGCGAGTGTCGCCGGATCGGCAACCTCCGCTTCAATCACTGCTATGTCGGGTTGGAGCGTGATGCGGATGGGATGGCGACGGCATCCCTGCAGCACCAGGACACCGGCCGCAGGATCGACGTGGTGATGGATCGTTCGTTCTCCGCGATCGTCGTCTACACCGGCGATGCGATCGTCGATGCGCCGCGCCGCGCGCTGGCGATTGAGCCGATGACCTGCGCGACCGATGCCTTCAATCATCCCGAGTGGGGGTTGAAGCGACTGCAGCCCGATGAAACCTTCACCGGCCGGTATCGCGTCATGCATCGTCTTCTGTAATGCTCCTTGCTCGGTGTGTGTCGTCCTCTTCCGTCACCCGCTCTACACTATCAGCCATGTGCTCTTGTCCGCGCAGACTCCGTTACGACGGCTTCGTCGATTCAACGATGCGGAATCGCACTTCATCCACCTGGGTGTAGGCTGAGGTTTGCTCCCCTGCGAATAACCCGCATCGGTAGAGTCCCGTCGTCCAGCCGGTGGAGGGACGCGACAGGACAAAGTACCCGGATTGGTCGTTGGTGGACATGATGAGCCGATCCTGCACCACCGCCGGCTGCGCGCCGGTCAGCTCCGTGCGCTCTTTGAAGCAACGCGCTGCCAAGGGAACTTCGTCGTATGACGCCGTCACCAATCCGAACACCAGGTAAATGTCCTGCTGGGTAGCGGGAAAGCTGATTCCAGGGTCCAGGGGAATAAAGTCGTGCGCGCCGGTGGGCGAATCGTCCCGCATGACTTTCTTTGCGGGAATGACGAATCGAAACCAGGCAAAATCGGCATCCCGTCCGACCAGGGAGGTCGCCGTATCCAGGGTGTTCTGTGGCTTCAAGTTCTCCATGGCCTTCGCGGCGAGCTCTGCTTCCGAGGGAACGACCGGCGCCGCCGGTGTGACCGGGGCGGCGTCCTCCAGCTCGATTTCCTTGGCCAGTTCGGGGACATGCGGACGGATCTTGTCTAACCATCGCAGCAACTTATTTTTATCCAGCACTCTGGTTCCGACTGGAAGTTCGACCTCCCTCGTCGACTGTTCAAATGCCACGGTCGTGTCGTAGAGAATCTTGAATTGAATGTACGCGTCTTCCCATTTCCCCAAATCCACCAGACATTGACCCAGGCGATAGACGGTCGCCGCATAGTCTTCGTCGAGGGGATCGAGGCCCTCCATTTTGGGGATGATGCTGATCGCCTCTTTGCAGCGGCCCAGGTTCATGAGGATCAGTCCGAGGTGCTGCGTGGCGAGGGGGTCCATCGGATTGAGGAGCAGGAGTTGCCGGTACATCGGTTCGGCGTCCTGATAGCGCCCGGCCTCGAAGAGCGCGTAGGCGTCGTGGCGAATCATCGACCAGTCTCTGAGTTGTTTCGGGTTCGCGTCCGGGCTCATCATGGGGGCAAAGCGGCGGCCTCGCTCCGTCGATCCGTAGAACACGGTCAGCAGATTCTTGGCGGACAGCTCCAGCGGGGAACCGGGCGAGACTTGTTGCAACACAGATTGCACCTCGCGATCTGCGCCTTCGTAATCCAACATATCGAATCGCGCGCGGGCCATCGCTAACCGCCAGTTGAGCATGTCGGGTCCCAGCTCTACGGCCTGCTGATAGGACTTGAAGGATTCTTCCAGCCGGTCGAGTTTCCGGAGCTCACGGGCCAGTCGCAAATGGATCAGCGGATTCTGGGGATCGATGGCGGCAATGCGCTGCAATTCAGTGACCGCTTCTTCCACCTGCCCGGACCGAACCAGCACGCTCCACTTCGCCCATCGCACGTCCAATGCCGTGGGAATACTCGCCAGGACGGTTTCATAGGACTCAAGGGCCGCTTCGGTGTGGCGTGAGGTGGCCAGCATGTCGCCACGGAGTCGGTGCAGCGCGAACGCCTGCGGGTTCTCATGAATGCCTTGCTCCAGAATGCCGAGGGCCAAGTCTGTCGTACCCTGTTCCCATGCGGTTTTGGCGCGTTGGGCGACCTGGCTTTCCGAGTGGGGGGCCTGGTCGTTCGCCATGGCCCTGTGGGCGTCTGTCAGCGTGAGGAGCAGGAGCAGGAGAAGGAATCCAATGATGTGATAGGTCAGCCGGATGAACGGCTGCGGCGCGCGAACGGGCGAACATGTATGGATCATCATGACGTGAGTCTCTGGTTGAGATGAACAAGTCCCTTCCATTGTCAGGCGAGACACCGGGTAGATAGAGGTGTTTCCGAGCCTGCCTGTATTCGATTAGAGGCATCCTGAGGGAGAAGGATTCGTCGCCCTCAGCGGCCCCAGGCACAATGGATTATCTTACTGTACGATGGCCAGGCTCTGCGAGGTGCCCCGGACTGATCCGGCTGTGGGCGGGCACGAGGCGCATCCTGTCGGGAGAGTCCCGGTCAGCCGGTGAATGCAGTCACCGAAGCGGTTGTCTCAACGGAGCGGAATCGAATCCGCTTACCGCACGTTGACGAAACAGCCGTGAGCCATGGTTCGAAGCTGATCGATGTCTTCGTGGCGAGTGACCGAGAGCGGCACGGTGCTGGACAATTCTTGAATCAAGAGATCGGTCGTCAGCGGGGTCTTGTAATGTAAGGCCCGGTAGAGTGCGGCGACGACCGCCTGCTCGATTTCCGAGCCGCTGAAACCATCACTGGCGCTGACGATTTTCTCGAGGTCGAATCCCGCGCTGTCCTGTTTGCGGAGCGCCAGGTGGATCTTCCAGATGGCGGTCCGTTCGTGGTCGTCAGGTAAGTCCACGAAGAAGATTTCGTCGAACCGTCCTTTGCGCAGCAGTTCCGGCGGGAGGGAGGCGAGGTTGTTTGCCGTGGCGACGACGAATACCTCCTGCTTCTTTTCCTGCAGCCAGGTGAGAAAGGCGCCGAAGAGCCGGCGGCTCAATCCGGCATCGGCGTCTCCGCTCCCGCCGCCGGCCACCATCGCCTTCTCTATTTCATCGATCCAGAGCACGATCGGCGAGAGGGATTCCGCCATTTCGATCGCCTTCCGGAAATTCTTCTCCGATTCGCCGACGAATTTGTCGAAGAGCCGCCCGGCATCGAGTTTGAGCAGCGGGAGTTGCCACTCGCGCGCAATGGCTTTTGCCGCGAGCGATTTGCCGCAGCCCGGCACACCTACCAGCATGATGCCGCGCGGCGGCGTCAGGTTGAGCGCCTTGGCTTCTGCTGTGAATCCCACCTTCGCCCGTTCCAGCCAGGATTTCAGATTCACGAATCCGCCTAATTCGAACCGGTTGTCTTCGAGGGGATAATATTCCAGCAACCCGCCGTCCTTGATCGCCTGGACCTTGCGTTTCAGGATGGTCTGTACGTCAGCAGCAGACAGTCTGCCGTCCTCGACGATGCATTGCGTGATGACCTGTCGGGCTTGATGCAACGTCAATCCCTGCAAGGCGCGGAGGATGGCGTCGCATTCCTGTGTCGAGGGGCCAGACTGCGTCGGTTTGGAGTCGGCGAGCGAGTGAAGAATACTCTGCATCACGGTGGTGGAGCCGGGGCGGCGCGGCGACGTTCTCGTGCCGAGTGACTGCAGCACACTGTGGAGCATGGACTGCAGTTCATCACGATCCGGCAGCTGCAGGTCGAGCCGGACCGCAATCTGTTCGATGTCGGACGGAAGGACGATGGGATGGCCGGTGAGCACACAGGTCGTACGAGAACGGCCGAAGTGATGACTGACTTCGCGTAACTGGCGGGCCACGGCGGCGTCCTGCAGGTGCGGCGCAAGATCTTTGAGCCAGAACAGGGCTTCTACGGTCAGTCCGTTGAGGTGTTGAAGGACTGCCAGAGGGGTGGCCGTCATCTTGCTGATGGCTTGCCCATCGTCCTGCCTGGTGAGGCCCCTGGTAATCGACCATTCGAACAGCGGCATGCGTTCCTGCGCCGCCACGGATTGGAGCAAGGCCAGCACCCGCTCTTCTTCGACCGTCTCGATGACGATCAGGGGGTGGCAGGAGCGAATCAATGTGCGGAGGTCATGCACGCTCGTCGATAACGCCATAGGAGTGAAATGCTAACACGAGGCACTCGCCTGACCAAGAAAAGGGGTGTTTGTTTTCTTCCGGCCTAGGCGTCGTTCTCCGTGAGGCAGCGACCGAGGCCCTGCTGTTCGGCGAGATGGTAGGCATAGTGGAGCGCCGCCAGGTTCGCCACACGCTCCTCGGCATCTTCGCGACTGTCTGAATAGATGATCTGCAGTCCGAATCTGGCCGTCAGGGCATCCAGAAAATCCACCATGCCGTTGCGGTGATATTGGCCGAGCCGCCCTCCGCCGCGGTTGTACTGGATTGTGCCTTCGATCACCAGAAAGCGATGCGGGTACGCGAGAAGCGGTTCGAGCTCACGGAGAAAGCGCGGACGATTGTCGGACGGGTTGGAGAAGATGGTGTTGAACTCCTCTACGCGGCGGCGTTCCACGCAAAAAATAGCCGGGGCTTCCGCAATCGCATAGTCACCGGCCGGCAGCGTCTGTTTCAGCGTTCCGGCGATGCGCACGAGTCCCTTGAATTCGTAGGGCTGATGTTCACGGCTGTCGACCAGCATATGGATGGCCGGCACCATGATTTTGGGATGACTGAACCGGGTGACGTTCAGCATCGTTTGTGGCCCGCGCAGTTCCTGGCGCGGTCGCGGAGCGGCTTGCGGACGGGGTGTCGGTGAGGGGCGTGGAGGTGGCGTCGGTGAGGAAGGATGTTGTCTGCCGGCGTCGTACCGGGCGCGGGCTGCGGGGTCGCTGAGGGTTTGATAGGCCTGGTTGATCAGCTGCGTGCGGGCCTCGGCCTTCCGGTGCAGGGTCGGCGAATGCACAAAGCGATCGGGATGCCAGACCTGCATGTGTTCATGCCAGGCTCGTTTGATCTCCGCGTCTGACGCGCCGGGAGAGAGTTCCAGGATGGCGTAGTAGTTCGTGGTCCGTTCGTCCCGCATGCGGTGTCCTGTTCGAGTCCATGAAGTGTAGCGGAGTGCGACAGGGAAGCGCTAGCCCGCATGATCGGGGTCGACATGAGTCGTGGATGGATTCAGCGCGCGCAATGCGGGTTCGCCATTGTGGGAAAATTGTCCGCGGTGTATCGTAGGTCAGGGCCAAATTATTCCTGCTGTAAATTCCATCGGAGGCGATGCTCATGATTTTGGTTACCGGCGGTGCCGGCTATATCGGTTCACACACCTGTGTGGAATTGCTCAACGCCGGCTGTGCGGTCACGGTCTTCGATAACTTTTCCAACAGCCATCCCGAATCGTTGGCTCGCGTGGAGCGGATTACCGGAAAGTCTGTTCGCCTGATACGCGGGGATTGCCGTGATCGCGCAGCTCTGGTGGCGGCCTTGCATGAGTCCCGGGCGACGGCGGTGATTCACTTCGCCGGTCTGAAGGCGGTGGGGGAGTCGGTGCAGCAGCCGTTGGCCTACTATGACAACAATGTCGTTGGGTCACTGCGACTGTTGGACGCCATGGGTGAGTGCGGCGTGAAGCAGCTGGTGTTCAGCTCCTCTGCTACGGTCTATGGCGATCCTCAGCGTCTCCCGCTTACGGAGGACCATCCGTTGTCGGCTACGAATCCCTACGGCAGAACGAAGCTCATGGTGGAGGAGGTCTTGCGCGATCTTCAGCGCAGTGATGCCTCCTGGCGAATCTGCATTCTCCGCTATTTCAACCCTGTCGGGGCGCATGCCAGCGGACTGATCGGAGAGGATCCACAGGGGACGCCGAATAATCTCTTGCCGTTCGTGGCGCAGGTGGCGGTGGGGCGGCGGGAATGTTTGAACGTGTGGGGCAACGATTATTCGACGCCGGACGGCACCGGGGTGCGGGATTATATTCATGTGGTGGACCTGGCACTGGGCCATCTCAAGGCGCTGGAAACGCTCGATCGGCTGGACCGTCCGGGCGAATGTTTGACGGTGAATCTCGGGACGGGGAATGGATACAGCGTGTTGGAGATCGTGCGGGCGTTTGAAGCCGCAAGTGGAAAGCCGGTTCCTTACAAAGTCGCTCCCCGTAGGCCCGGTGACGTGGCCTCCTGTTATGCCGATCCCAAGCAAGCCTTGAAGTCGTTAGGGTGGGAGGCCGCGCGTGGGCTGAATGAGATGTGTGCCGATGCCTGGCGTTGGCAAAGTTCGAATCCAAAGGGGTATGCGGGCTGAGGGTTCAGCGGGGCGAGCGCTGTGAGTCGGGGGATCTTCGGATGAACACGATCGGCCTACAGAGTGAGCCAGTGCTCGATTGTCGACAGGTGAGCGTTCTGCGTACCACTGCCCTTCTACTCCGGGCGGGTCTCATCATCCTGGTGTCCCGGGGTGCGTCATGGGCAATCGGTGCCGGTGCAGTCGCGTGCGCTCTCTTATTCGTGCCGGCGGTTCATGCGAACCACCAAGGGCACGTAAGCCATCCGGATGGCGAGGCTCATACCACGGTGGGAGCTGGGCACTCGATTCCTGGCGCGTCCTTTCAGATTTTCATGGAGCCAGGCAACGATGCCGCAGAAGAGACCGGTCTGACTCAGGCAGACAGGAGCGCCGCCCTTGAAACGGTGAGAGAAGCGTTCGCTGTTCTCTTACAACATCGGAACGACTATCCGCGTGTCGATGAAAGCCTCAAGAAAGAGGCACTGGCCAGGGTCGTAATTGAGACGACCGTGGTGAATGACGAGGGAAAAGCATTTCCGTTCCTCGTCGCCCGAACCACACAGCCGGGACGAGTCACACTGCTGATCAGCGCGTCGTCACTGAAGGAGAACGGGTATCTGCATCACCCCGATACCCTGGCTCCGGTGCTGGCAAGAGAATTTCAATGGGTGGCCAGCAAGGCGGACACCGCGCCGAAGTCAAAAATGGTGGCAGGTGAACGAGCGTTGAAGTCGGCGCCGATTCGCACGGACCAGGACATCGCGGCCCTCTCCGGGGAGGAGCGGGTGCGTCTCCTTCAGCAGCTACTCGGCTCGTATCTGCGAACGGTAGATGATCAGAGAAGCCTTGACGGCCAGTCCTACTATGAAGTCGGCAGCACCGCATTGCTCGCGCCGACTCATCCGGATTCGACGACCAAGCTCTATGAGATCCGGGTTCGTGAGGCTCTGCAGAAGATCGTCAGGGAAACGTTCTTCTGGGAACGTACGCCGAAGGCAGTCAGAAGCTTGCTGAATGGGAAGGTGTGGACTGTCGCGTTCGTAAACATTGATCAACGTGATTGGGCCACTCGGACCAGGGTACTCCCCGAGGAGAAGGCCGTCGTGGTGGGAGGGCACGACCAACGCATTCAGCCGGCCGCAATCTTGGTGAATACCTATCGAACGGCTGCGCCCGATGACCCGTTTTATCCGGACACGCAGGGGCTGCCCATGGGCGCGCTCTCGGCGGAGCAATTGGCGCGCGTGATCGCCCTGGAAATTCAGCATAATATCCAGGAGAAATCGATGGCTGGCCACGTGGCGCAGGATGCACTCACGACCCCTAAATAGGGGCGGAGCGAAAGGGGCAGGCCCATGCTGTCGGTGCTTCGATCGCTCTATGGCGGGACATGGCCGGACGGCTCCCTGACAGAAGGGCAACGTCACTTCCGGGCGAGATGTCAGGGTCCGGCGCGAGGGGAACGCCTGCCGGTTCCGCTGTGTCATGGTGAGCCGGGTTAACGGCCGATCTGTTTGGGCTGCCCTGCTTTGGCTAACTGCACATTCACGGTCACGACTCCCTCATTGAGATTACGATAGGGGTAGGCCGAGGTGATCAGAGGGAGGGCATCGGCTTGTTCCTGTGTGGTCACGAGGGTGAGCGCCGGCACATACCGGCCTGAAGCGACTTTGACCCCGATCAGCTTCGCGCCCGGTTCGACCACCACGTGGTCACCGAGTTCGGTGCGAAAAACAAGGGCCTGCATGCCGACGAAGGTATCGTCACCGATTCTGGCTGGTCCATGTACTTGCGATTGGTGGGCCAGTGAGACGCGCTTGCCGATATAGACGGAATAGGTCCTGCCCGAGACCTGCACTTCGTTCTCCGGCAATTCATGGTCCCCTTCGAACGTTTCCAGTCCATGCATGACAACCCCGTCCTGCACGTTACTGTGATCCCCGACATAAATGTTCTGTCCTTCATCGCCGCGGACCGAAGCGCCCGGTGCGATGAAAATCAACTCGCCGATAGTCACGGATCCAATGACCGCCGCCAGGGGATGAATGCGTGCCGATGCGGCAATCGTCGGCACAGCGACGTGGGGATTAAATGTGGTGGGAACGTTGGGGGCTACCCAGCCGACCAGCGTGATGCCGATGAGGAGCAGGTTCAGGCTCAGGCTCAGGCTGAGTGAGAGGGGCAAGGATCGAGGCATCAAGAATTCTCCGGGAAACACGGGCGCTCACCCCTGTATGGATGAGCCTGTCGTTGTGCCCTGCATCACGATGGAGTGAACCTCAGCGTGCAAGGCTTGCTGCCACTCGGCTTGCAGGCCCGGCGTCATGTCGGTGTCGTATTCTTTGACGGTGGCTCACGCTGTTGATCCAGTATTCGTCGCGCTGGTTCACGCCTCTTGCCGCATAGGCTCCCCTCGTCTCCATGTCGGCGGATGGCGCCTTAAACTTGAGGTACGCGTCGAGTCTCCTCATCCCGGCACTCGGGAGTGGACCGGACCGGCCTGGAACACGTAGAATGCGCCTCCGCGGTGCTCACCCCCTCCAGCCGTGAGGGGGTGGGAAACGACAGGGCTGAAACAACAGTGGGCTGACTAGGAAGGGATCGTCATGAGTGTGAAATGTGGAATCGTCGGGCTGCCGAATGTGGGCAAGTCCACCCTGTTCAATGCGCTGACCAAGTCCGGGATCGCAGCCGAGAACTATCCGTTCTGCACGATCGAGCCGAATATCGGCATTGTGGAGGTGCCGGATGCGCGGATGCAGGCGCTGGCGGACATCGTGAAGCCGCAGCGGATGCAGTATGCGACGACCGAATTCGTGGACATCGCCGGGTTAGTGGCCGGAGCCTCGAAAGGGGAAGGCCTGGGCAACCAGTTTTTGGCCACTATTCGCGAGACCGACGGGATTGTGAATGTCGTGCGCTGTTTTGAAGATGACAACGTCGTCCACGTGGCAGGGAAGGTCGATCCGATTTCCGACATCGCGACCATTGTGACGGAACTCGCGCTGGCCGACCTCACCACGGTGGAAAAAGCTCAGGAACGGAACGTGAAGCTCGTGCGCTCGGGCGATAAAGATGCCGCGAAGCTAGGCGAGTTGCTGGTGCAGGTGGCTGCCTGTTTGAACGAGGGGAAGCCGGCGCGCACCTTGAAACTCGACCCGGCGCAGCGCGCCTTGTTGAAGCCCTTGTGTCTGCTTACGATGAAGCCTGTGATGTATGTGGCCAATGTGGCTGAAAAAGGGTTTGCCAACAATCCGCTGCTGACGCGGGTGGAAGAATATGCTGCGCACGAGGGGGCGCCGGTCGTCGCCATCTGCGCCGCACTGGAGTCCGAAATCGCGGTGCTCTCAGACGAAGAGAAGCGGGAATTCCTGGCCGACATCGGCATGACCGAACCGGGGCTGAATCGACTGATCCGCGCGGCATACCAACTCCTGGGCTTACAGACGTATTTTACCGCCGGCGTGAAAGAAGTCCGCGCCTGGACGATTCACATCGGCGATACGGCGCCGCAGGCCGCCGGCGTCATTCACGGCGATTTCGAGAAGGGGTTCATTCGCGCGGAAGTGATCGGCTACAACGACTTCATCGCCTGCAAAGGCGAAGCGGGGGCGAAGGAAAAAGGGAAGATGCGGCTGGAAGGGAAGGAGTACGTGGTGCAGGACGGCGACGTGATGCACTTCCGGTTCAACGTCTAGCGGCGCTCTTTTACCATGTTACGAGGCAGGGTTTGCTTGCCTGATCGGAGATCCAACGTGAACGAACAAGACACACAGCGAGCCGTAGCGATTCTCAACAGAATTATGGAACATGAGTTGGCAGGCGTCGTGCGGTATACGCACTACGCGCTGATGGTCTACGGGTACAACCGTATCCCGATTGTGTCCTGGCTGAAGGGCAATGCGGATGAGAGTCTGGCCCATGCCCACAAAGCCGGTGAGCTGGTGACTCTATTGGGCGGCCATCCTTCGTTGAAGATCGGTACCCTGCTCGAAACGGAGAAGCATGATGTGGGGGATATTCTGCGGGAGAGTCTGGAGCACGAGAAAGCCGCCGTTGCCTCATATTACGAATTGCTGAAACTGAGTGAGGGCAAGTCCGTGTTGTTGGAAGAGTATGCCCGCGAGATGATCGTCGGGGAAGAACTGCATCTGGACGAAGTGAATAAGATGCTCCGCAAGTCGGGCGATGTGCAGGCCTTCAAGTCCTAACTATTCACGCTGCCTGACGGCACAGGCCTGGTCCGGAGTTCCGGACCAGGTTTTCGTCATGATCCACTACGCCGATTGCTGCCGCGCATTGAAGCCGGCCACTCACCGTTACCCATGACCCTGCCTTCATGTTTAACGTGATTCTGTACCAGCCGGAAATTCCTCCGAACACGGGGAACATCATCCGTCTCTGCGCCAACACCGGTGCCTCGTTGCATCTGGTCAAGCCGTTGGGCTTTACGCTGGAAGACAAACAGTTGCTGCGAGCCGGACTGGATTATCACGAATTCGCCTCGATCACGGTGCACGAGGGGTGGGCCGAGTGCCTAGCACGCATGGAAGGGCGCCGAATTTTCGCCGTATCCACGAAGGGCAGACAGCGGTACGATCTGGTTCGTTACATCGAAGGCGATGCGTTTGTCTTTGGCCCGGAAAGCCGTGGATTGCCGGCGGAGATTCTTGGCAGCGTCCCTGAACAGCAGTGCCTGCGCGTACCGATGGTGCCGGGAAGCCGCAGCCTCAACCTCTCCAACTCGGTCGCGGTGGTGCTCTACGAAGCGTGGCGGCAAGTCCAGTTTGGAAAGAGCCTGTAACGAAGTGAAGAGCACATAGCCTATGGCTTGTGGACGATAGGCTGCAGCAGAAAAAACAGAATTCCTCTGCTCGTGCTGGCGTCGCTCAGGCGCTGGTCTGTGAAAATGGATGCAGATGGCTCAAGCGCACATGTTTTTGCGCGTAGGCCTCACCAACACGTTGAATATCAGGGATGTACTTCACCGAGTCCATCACTTGCACATGTTCTGCTGACAGGTTTCCGAGACCCAAGGTTTCTAAGCCGGTCTGGCTCACGTCGGGATCATAACGCACATAGGTGAACTGTTTTGCGCCGGTCCAGTTGGATGTCGCTGCGTCTGTCGTCGCCACCATGTCGCCGATTTCGCGGTCGATCTGCGCACCGAAACGGCAGTCGCCCAATAGGCGGCAGGCCATGTCCCATCCGGCGCAGGCCGCATTCATCAAGGCACGCGGAACATGCCTCGCATGGTCATATAACCAGAGATCGTCCGCCTGCAGTTCAGGGCGTGCGAAGGCGGCGTTTCCCGTGCCGACCGAGACGATCAACATCCTGTCCGGTCCAGTGGGCCAGTTGAGTTGGTAGGGCGTAGCCGTCGCCATCTGGAAGGCGAGGAACGCCGGATTGTTGTAGGTGGTCACTCCGCCATCGACGAACACGAACTGATACTCCTCCGGGGTGCCGGCCGCGAAGGTCACCACCTCGGGAGGGAAGAAAGTCGGCGCAGCGGTGCTGGCGCGCACCAGTTGCCAGAGCGGCAAATGAAGATTGCAGTTCTTGCGCTTGAGCTGGTTGTACTTGGCTTTTGGGTTATTCCAGATTGGCCAGGGTGAATCCGTGCTGTGGTTGCGCAATACCATCATCAGCAAGGTGCGCAGTCCCGCATCTCCGAGGGTGGCGGGTGGTGCGTCGTTTGGATAGCCGAGCGCTTGGTTGAGTTCAGCGCGTAGTTTCGCGGCCAGCGGTTCATCGTTGTAACTGTAACGCAGCCGCTTGAAGACCGAGGCCTTGTCGAACATTTGTTCGCCGCTCGCGACATAGAATGTCCGGATCTTCTCCACGGGCATGCCGGCCGAAATGCAGGCGGCGATGATGGCGCCGGTGCTGGTTCCACAGACGAAGTCGAACCAGTCGGCCAGGACCAAGTCCGGTTTGCCGAGTTGTGCGCGGAGTTCGGCCTCCAGCTTGGCCAGAACCTCCACGCTTATCAGGCCCAGGATTCCCCCGCCGTCACAGGCAAGGATTTTCCTTTTCTTAGGGCAGGTAGGGGGGAGGCATTCCCTATCGAACTTCGCGGTCTTTGAGATCTTTGATGGCATCCTTAATCTCCTTGTTATTCGGGGAAAGACTCGCTGCCTGTTCATAGGCCGCTAATGCACGGGGATACTCGGCTGAGGCTTTATCCGTGAGGCCGTCGGCGTGAAGTTCATCGGCAAGGTATTTCTGCATACCACCCAATTCCTTGGGATATTGTGGATTTTTCTTGTCGGTTGCTGCAGCCCTTTGCAGATAAACGATGCCGATGCGAATTGCTTCTTCCCACCCGTCTTTGCGGCCTCCTCTCAGGACCAACCCATGCCCAAAATGAGCGTTAGCTAGGGCTGATAGATGGTGCACGTTTGTCGGATCCTTTTGGAGGGTTGTTTCGTTGTAGACAATTTCCTTCTGTACAGCGGCCAGCGTCTCATCAATATGTTGCAGGAAGTCCTGGCTGTTATACAGGGCGAGGCCTCGTGCCTGATGGGCGTTGCGCAAATTCTCATCCAGTGACTGCGTACGATCTTCGGGCGCGAGCAGTGAGGCGATCTGTGCCACGTCCACCATAACACTCCCAGTTGAAGCCGCTTTACTGGCATTCTGGAGCCGTTGCTCCGTTGAGCGAATCCAACTATAGATGTTGCGGAGGTTGTCGTATCCATGATAGGCGGTAGGCTCGAGGTCTATGTAATGTTTCATGGCTGATTCCGCAGCATTGAACTCGCGAAGGGCGGCGGCGTAGTTCTCCTCCTTGAACAGTTTGGCACCTTGGTTCACACTGGCGATATACGAATCATTGAGTTTCTTGGCTTCTTGCTCGTTGTGTTCAGCGAGGTCTAGGGAAAGATTCTTGTATTGCTCTTCCAATCGCTTTCCTTCCTGCTCGGCCAAATCGGCTCCTTTCTTGTCCTTTGCCTTTCGCAGGATTTTGCCTTCCTCAGTTCTGGCATTCCACAAATAACCCACGATGATCAGCTTGTCGCCTTGAGCCCCACCCTCTTTCTCAAGCTGGTCAGACAGAGTGATCGCTCTGCGTATCGTGGCTTTGGCCTCGGGCAATCTCTTGATCTCCGCCAGAGCGCTGGCTTGGTCCAACAGTATAGAGCCAAGCGACCACACCAAGTCCCCATCTGAACGGTCTGGAATATTCGCGCTGTGGAGTCGTTCGGAGTCCCGGAATACTTCCAGACTCTCGGCTGATCGACCTTGCGCTGCAAGCACTTTTCCACGAACCTGCGTCGCCCAGCCGAAATCGCGTTGCCACAACACATTGCTGGGATCACTTTTCGCTAACTCGCGGAGCGTGATAGTTGCCTTTAAGCTTGCGAGTGCAGCTTCTCCGAGCGAGGGTATCGGTTTACAATCCTTTGTCTTGCTCTGGTGGCAGGCTACGATCCCTTGAGCTATCAGTAGTTGAACTGCTGCCTGTTCTCGCTCCCATAGTCGATTGGTAGGATCCAGACGTCGTAACAAGTCGAACTCTGCCATGACGCGACGGTAATCTTCCAACGCCTGCTGCGGCTTGTCAAAAGTCTTACTGCTGGCCCGCAGCGCGAACGCGGAGGCGTTTTGTATCTTGGCCGAAGCTGACCCTGGCTTCAGCTGTTGCGCCTCACGGGCCAGTTTCACAGCCCCTTCGTAATCCTCCTCAAAATTGAAGATGTTCGCTCGTAACATCCTGGCGCGACTGAGGACGGCCAGCGCTTTCGCGTCCGGATAAGGCTCAGCTGCGCTTGCCATTGACCCGCAGCGCCCAAACGGCAAGGTTGTTACAAGAGTGATGGCTTGATCTACGTCCTGACTTGCACGGGTCGCCTGTCCCATGCGCCTTTGCAGTTCGCCGGCCGACACCAGGCTGTCGGCAAGGCTGGTGCAATCGCTCACTTCAACTTCAGCACTAGCGACCACCTGACGCCAGGCCTCTACGGCAGTTGTATAGTGCTCCAGCGCCTGAGACACATGTCCTTGTTCAGCCAAGGCTTCTCCCATCCGCTCACGGGTTCTGGCGACCTCGCGTGCACGAGTGGGAGTATTGTGGCTGCTTTCAATAACACGTAGCGCCTCCTTAAATTCAGTAACAGATTCTGAGAGAGAACCGCGCGTTCGCTCAAGGTCGCCGGCATTGCGTCTGGCACGACCTCGAATCAGCGCCAGGCTTTGAGTGTCTTTATCCGTATTGTCTTTATCTATATATACTTGCACGTTATCTCGCACTTGCTGAAGCATCGCGCTACGTCCGACGTCTCGGATTTCTCCGAGAAACTGTTCGCCGAGCAGAAAACCGAGCAAATCTTCCGCATCCTGTTGGGCGTTTGCCGCATGCTGTTGAGCCTCTTCGGCATCCTGCTGGGCACGTTCTGCCGCATCACGGGCGATGTTCAAGCGGAATACAAAAGCCACGCAGACGAGCGCGATAACGGCGAATGACTGAGCAATAATTTTCACCCTGGTCGCGTGAGCCTGCTCTTCTTCCTTCTTGCGCTGCAGATCATCAGCCGCTTCAGTGCTGGCTTGAATAAATTCCTGTTCAATTTCCAGAAGGTCAGACTCCTCTTTTGCTTCGTACAGTTGCCACCCCGTCAGCAGCCCTTCCCGAGAGGTTCTATTTTTCGCCCATCGTTCCGCTGCCTGGGTGAGCGCAAGACGCTGACGTCGCTGCAGGCGCTTTTCGTCGATCCAAGCGACGAAGCGTGGCCAGTTACGGATCAACGACTCGTGTTTGACCTCCACCACCGCGTCGGTCCCCGTGGTGTCACGACTGATCCGCACATAGTCGTTCTCGTCCAACAGTTCGAGTACCGCTTCCGTATTCGCTTTCCCTGCACGCATGAGGTGACTCTGCGGGACCGGTTGGCGATAGGCCTCGAGCAGCTCATCGATCCGTACCAACTCCAGCAAGATGCGTTTGATCTCATTCTGAGTCTGCGGCGCCTGGCGATCATAAAACGCATCGGCGTTTGCCGTGAGTGCATTCAGGGGGTCGCCCACTTTCTGGTACACCTCGCGAGTGATGCGATTGCGATCGCGCTTCTCCCAGAGCATTCGCAGGGTAAACTGCAACAACGGAAGCGCTGCGGGCTGGCCGAGCACCTTTTTGACCAGGTCGTCCACGATTCCTGGCTGGAACTGCAGGTTCACCAGCGCAGCGGGCCGTTCCACGGCTGCCTTCAACTCCTCGTAACTCATGGGCCGCATCGAGTGCCATGCCTTGTCCAGATATGGGCTCAGGGCGCGGAGTTCGACAATCCGGCTTCTGAACTCTTCACGTACCGTCAGAATGACACGGTGACCTCGGCCGGCCTCCAATAGCTGCCCAAGGTTCGACACCAATGCCTCGCGATCCGTGGGGGTGGCGAGCGTGAACACCTCCTCGAACTGGTCGATGGTGATCAGCGTTGATGGTGCCTCCACGCCGCCCACCATCAGAGATAAGTGCCGTGGATTCTGCAGCAGCAACTCCGCAGCCTCACGGACATGATTGCCTCCGTCCGGAACGCTTTGCAGGACGGCTTTTGCCAAACTATCGAGCACAGCATTCCCAGGCACAAACGGTGGAACAACAAGGAGCCCAGGCCCCGCTTCTGACCCAGGCAGCGCCGGCAGCACACCGCCCATGACGAGAGAAGACTTGCCGCTCCCTGACGCACCCAGCACAACGACTAGTGGGGCTTCACGAATTTGTCTCAGGAGTTGCTGCGTGTCGGCCTCCCGACCGAAGAAAAAGTCCTGATTTCGAAACGCGTCGAGGCCGACATACGGGCAGGGCTTGTCCTTCAGATCGGGCAACTTCAGCCCATCGAACCGGGCGAGGCGGATGCCGCTCACCTCCAGCCTCGCGTGCGACAGACTGGAAACCCAATAGTCCAACAGTACTTGGCAGCTTGTGCGGTCCGTAATCTCATCGAGATAGACCCCGGTAGCAGCCCCGTGCTCCAGAAACTGCCTGATCTGCGTTTCAAGCTGGGCCAGCGCCGCTGTTGCATTGGCTGCGCTGGCATCCGACCCAATCTGTCTGTCGAGCGCTTCCAGAAGGTTCGTGTGAGCCTCCTGCAGTTCGCTCGCGCTCTCGAATGGCGCCATCACCATGAGTTCTGCATCGTGCATATCGAACTCCTTGATTACCCCTCGAGAATCGCCTTGAGCGGCTGGCTTACTTCGCTCAGCCGACTGCAGAAATTTTTCAGACTGGTATCTTCGGCGCGGAACACCGTTGCGATAGCGTGGCAATAGGCCCTCATTGAATCGAGTGCAGCAGGTCCGTCGCCTCCGGCCACTGTCGTCTCAACGTCGGCCTCAAGGGCAATCAGGTCCTTGTTTGCCTCCTCCAGTTCCGGGAAGAATGGAGGCAGTAAACGGGAACGCTCCGTTTTTATCCGCCCCCACTCTTTGGCCAATTCCCCAGGAGGTGTTTTTGCATTGCACACGGTCCGCAGTTTTGAATCCAGGCCCTGCAGCTGAGCATGCTCGTTCACCCTCCGTGAGAGTTCGTCACGCAGCCGCTGAAGCGCATCAATCCCCTGAAGAAACGGCTTCAGCTTCGGATCGTCTCCCAGGGAGGCAGTAGAGGCTTGCTCTTGCACTTTATTCATGAGTTCCACGAGGCGGTTAAGGTTCAAATCTTCCGCCGCTGTGACAATGCGGACATTGACCAGAGGAGGAAGGAGGGACAGAAGGGTGTTCAATTCACCTTTCAATTGCTCATAAGAAACGGCATCCCCCGGTGCATCCACAGCCCCCTGGAATGTGGTATCGACGGATTTAAGCCGGTCCTCTACAGCCGTGCGCAGCGACGGATACGAATCCATATGTTTGCTTTCGAATGCCTGCCTAATGGAACGGGCCTGTGTTGCGAAGTTGATTTTCATCGGGCGCAGTGGGTTCGTCGCCTTCCCTTCCTCGATGACTCGAACGCAGTCGAACTCTATGTTATGGAGTGCATCATGAATGGTCTTGAACAGCTCCAGCTTTACAGTCTGGCGGTAGGTGTTCTCAAATACCTCTCTTGAACGGCTTACTACGTCGGCCACTGCGGGGTTTTTGTTCAGTTCCAGAAGTAGACGAAGACCGGTGTTCGTGGACGCAATGTCATCCCCCTCCAAGGGCTTCAGGCCTGGTAGCCGTACTAAATCTTTCACCAGTTCATTGAAGTCGTAATTCCACCGCGTGTCAGAGATCTCACGTGTCTGGTACTTACACAATGACCGAATCTCGTCGGGAAGCTCTTCCTCTTTGGGTAATTGGGCGCCACCGAGAAGAACTAGTATGATGGGTCTATTCCACCGCAAGGCACTTGCGATCTCCCTTCTTACCCAGTCATTCGGATCATCCAACCTTCGACGGTCGTCTGCATGCTTGCAACTAACCCACTCTTTGTGGATCAAGGCCAAGAGAACGTCACAAGTCGAAAGGGCCTTTGTGATCGCGAGGTCGAAAATACTTCCCCCCGGAATGCCGCCGTTTATATCCATGAAAACCTGTGAAGCGCCGAAGCACTCGCAAAGGTCTGCAAATAGGCGTCCGGCCCAACTCACAGCGGGTTCGCGACGGTAACTGATGAAGATTCCAGCCATCGGCACCCTCAAGGATTAGAGCGTGGTGCGAGCGATGCGCAGCGGTCGTAGAGCTGACTGCCGGCACCGCGGGTATCATCACGGCGATAGTTGAGGAAAATGCGGTGACGTACGTTAGTCATCTCTTATGTGTTCCTTGCCGATTGTCTCGAAATTCACCGTATCGATCGAATATCCAGCCACGTCACCTGTCCCGTCCTGCGTTTGACCTCCTCGTACATGTGGGCTGTGCCGCCCGGTCCGTCGCTGCCGCCTCCGTCCCACAAGCAAATGAACCGCACTTTGTTGATGCCATAGGACAGGGCGGTATAGAGCAGCCACCGGTTGCAGCGTTCGAATGGATTTGCATCTTTCGGTAGCGGGCCGAGTTCGTCCGGCATGATGCGCGGCTCGTCCTTCAGGCCTGATTTGAGGCGGTAGAACCGCTCACGCCACTTGTCGCCATCGGCAGAGGGAAGGATCGAGCGCTGGATGAATTCCGGCTCCGGGAGCGGCAGCAAGAGCTGCAGCCGTACGTTTCGTTGTCGGCAGGCTTCGAGAAACAGCAAATCCCCTCCGCTGGCCCCCTGGGTGAGTGCGAGGTCTTCCGGTCCGGCGCCCAGTTGGTCCAACGCCGCGGCGATGTTTTGTGCCGCGATCGATTCTTTCTCGGCTGGAAAACGCTTGGTGGCTCGATCCGGTCTGTCGATCATGTGGCCGCTGAAGAGGATTACCTGTCGCGGTTGGCAGTCTTTTGGCTTCTGAAGTTTTTGCAAGGCGCGGTCGAAGGTCGCGATGCCAGCCTCGACGTTTTTCGGACGGAAGCCCAGGTCCTTGAGCAGTTGCAGCTGGGCACGACTGGAGTTGAGCGCAAACCAGTCCTTGTCATTTTTTGCCAGGGCTTCCTTGTAAGCTGCCTGTGCCGCCTCCGGCGTGCCGACCAGCACGTCCAGATCGCCCAGGGTCATGTTCGACCAGAAGCGTTGCTGTTCATCCGGCTCGGACTCCGCCGCAAATCGGACGGCCCCGGCCATGGCGTCCATTTCGCCGTCGTAGCGCGGATCTTTGATGATGAGGTGGCGATGGAGGTGCATCAAGGTGAGCGCGTTGATGCCGGAGTAGTAATGACCGGGGTTGCGGCGATAGGCGGTCGCGTAGCTGTCGATGGCGGCGCGCAGCAGGGCATCTTCGTAGGCCGCTTCGTCTTGCATCTGCTCCGGGCTGTTGCCGGACCGCCGCCAGGCGGCGATCCAGGCATCCTTATCGACTCGACCGAGCAAGGCCCAAGTTTCTGGGTCTTGCGGATACAGCTCCAAGATTTTCCGGTAATGCGCACGCGCACGGTCCAACGAATAGCCTGGGCGGCCGGCTAAGGCCAGCCGTTGCAGGCAGATACCCTGCTCACGCAGGCCCTTGAGATTGCGCGGCTCGACAGCTAGGCCTCGTTCGAGCTGTTCCAAGGCAAAGCCGAAACGTTCGGCCTTGCGCAAGGCCTCGCCGGCCTTGATCCAAGCCTCGGCTCGAAACGCCGCGATCGGCGCCTCGTCCGCAAGGACCAGGACATCACCGATGTGCCCCGCTTTTCGCGCCAAGGCGATGCGGTCCTCCCATGCTTGGTGCTGCTGCCAGAATTCCTGCACGTTGCCGATGCGGAGCGATTTCCAGTCCGGTTCCTGGAGATTTGGCATGAGCTGATAGACCGGACTCACCTTGCGGCCGTGCCATGACTCCATCGTCGCTGTGACCATGTCGGCGAGATTCTTCTTGTCTGCCTCGACTGTCGCGGGATCCGGCCCACGGTCCTTGATGCTGTAGCGGAGCTTCCGATCGGTATAGAGGTCGAAGGCGGTGGGCACTCGTCCGCCGCAGGTCAAGACGACGCCGCGGGCGCGCAGCGCATGGCGCACGCCCAGTTCGTACCAGACGTTGGGATTATCCAGGGTGAGGTCCGCCACGACGAGGTCGGCGATGAGGAGTTCCTGGAACATGTCGGTGCGTATGTCACCGGCGCGTAATTCCTGGTCGGCCCGAAAGGGTTCCAGCCCTGCCGCTTCCAGGGCTGGCTCGATCAGCTCAGCATAGACACGGTTAAAATCAATCTCGTGGCCGTGACTGTCTGGCTTCACGCCGAACGGCATGGCGACAAAGGCATGTGGCTTCATGCGGGTCTCCGATGGTGAGCGCAATACCCGGCCGATTCGAGAGTCACGTACGAAAGCCTGCGTATTAGGAATAGGCTGGGGCCGCATCATACTCCTCCTGCAACTTTCTGAACATTGCGATGGTTGATCGAAGGTGATGCGCTTCCATCCCACACGTTTTGAAGTCGAACAGAAGCGACATTCATTTTTGTGTGGTACGCCGTTATGGCGTGGCGATATTTGTCGGTTGCGGGGTGGCATGTGGGCCTCCAACCCGGACTATTCATGAATGTCTGCTCCGTCGTCCGATCCTCTCGCCCGGCGAGGCTGTTCTCGTTCGGCCTCCTCGACGGACTGCACGTACGCCTACATCGGCCTCGCTTGCGAGAAGCCCCGGCGGGCATCAGTCTCGAACGCCTCGCGACGGCATTCATGAATAATCCGGGCTAGTGGTTTGCCATTTCAGGCTCAACGACAGAGTGCCCAGTCTCAAACATCAATACAAACAGCAAACGATGTGCCATGAGAGTGATGGAGCGTCTTTGCCAGTTTTATAATTGGGATACGAAATGCGTGTATTTTTGGAAGGGGGAGCGCAAGGTAGGCGTCGTATCCAAATGATGCCCCATCGGTATCGGAAGAGATACAGCTTCGATCCTCCGTGTATGCAGATGTCCCGCAAGCAGGATCGGTTGCACAAGGTCGCTCCCTGTTCCATAATAACCAAGCAAGGAGGAAGGAGAACAAGGTTCCCATGAAGACGGTCCAACTCATCACCGTTGCCATGGCAGCAGTCCTCTGTGTGAGCCTCGCGAGCTGTGGGAGTGGACCACGCGAGAAAAAGATCGAGTTTGTGTATCTCGCGCTCGGTGCCAGTGACGCAACCGGGGTGGGAGCCACGCCACTCACTGAAGGGTACGTGTTTCTCATCAAGCAAGAATTGGATCGGCGGATGTCCGGAGTCTTCTTGATCAATCTTGGGATACCCGGGGCGCGTATAGACTTGATCAAGGAGCAGGTGCGCGTCGCGAAGCAACTCGGCACCAAGGCGCATCTCGTGACGCTCTGGACCGGCGCGAACGATCTCGTGCACGGTGACGACCCGAAGACCTTTCGGCAGGATCTGCGGTTTATTCTTCAAACACTCCGGGAAGAGGTTTCGTCACACATTGTGATCGGCAATCTTCCCGATCTCACCCGGCTTCCCCGTTTTCAGCGGGCCCCAGATCCACGCGTGACCCCGGCACGGGTCAATGCCTATAACGAAGCCATTGCGCAGGAAGCGAGCGATGTGAAGGCGTCCGTCGTCGACTTGTTTGCGCAACCGGTTCGTGAGGAACTCATCTTCGACGTGGATGGTTTTCATCCGAATGACGCCGGCCATCGCGAGATCGCTCGACTGTTTCTAAAGGCGATCTTAGCGAAGTTAGATGTGAAATAGCAGGCTACGGAAAAACTCGTTTTTTGCGCAATACGTCGCGATTAGCTCACGTTCCGTGTCGGCGTCAGAATCGCCCGCAGGATGCGCAAAAAGGCCGTCCAGCAAGGCCGTAGCGAGCGAAGAGGCGAATCGTACTCGTGCTGTACGGTGCGTCTGAGCGATGCGAGAACGCCGCTGGCGGACTTTTTCCGCATCCTGAGAGAGCCTGTATGGCACAAACAGGATACAAGACGCTTGCCGAAGCCATTGAGGGGCTCAGGGAAAGAGGGTTTGCGGCGAACTTTGAACTGCTCAACAAGACGTTCCTGGCGGTGAATAGTGGCCGGACATTCACGGCCGATCAGCTCACGATCGTTGAGCATCATCGGTTTGAAGGAGCCAGTGATCCGGGTGACATGGCCGTGGTATACGCCATCGAAGCCCGGGACGGCACTCGCGGGACCATTGCCGATGCATTTGGCCCCCAAGCGAATCCTGACCTTGGCACATTTCTCGAAAATGTGAATATGCACGAAGATTTGTAGTGTCCCGTCGTAACCGAGATCCTCTCCGGCAGACACTCATCGCCATTGTTTCAAATCTCCAGCACCAGTCCGATTTCAACCACCTGTTTCGCCGGGAGGTGGAAGTAGGAACTCGCTCGCTGGGTATTCCGCGACAGGAAGACAAATATTTTTTCCCGCCAGATGGCCATCCCCGGTTTCGGCGTCGCCAGAAAGGTCAGTCTGCTCAGGAAGAACGTGGTCTCCTCGACAGGGAGGGTATGGCCATGGGCTGCGAGGTAGGTGAGTACACGTGGGATGTCCGGAGTTTCCATGAATCCGCATCTGGCGACCACTTGAAACAGGTTCTCCTGGATGGTGGTGATTTCCAGCGGGCCTCCTGACGGAACATAGGGCACAGGCTCTGTGCGGACGGTGAGGATATAGACCTGCTCGTGCAGAGATTTGTTGTGCCGGACATTTTGCAGCAAGGCGGGCGGGGTGATATCGGGATGTTGAGATAAAAATACGGCGCGCCCGGCGGTTCTGCATGGCACCTGCGACAACACATCCTGGACGAACTGAAGGAGGGGAGGAAACTGCTCGCGCAAGTGGTCCGCCACAATCGCGCGTCCTCGCGCCCAGGTACTCATGACGGTGAACACGGCCGCGCCGAGCAGCAGCGGGAACCATCCGCCATGGGGAATTTTTTGGGCATTCGCGAGAAAGAAGGCGAGATCGATGAGGAGGAATATCCCGACCGCCATGGCGGCCGGTAGCGGGCTCCATTGCCAATGGGCCTGGACCACGCGATACATCAGGAGGGTCGTGATGATCATGGAACCCGAGACGGCGATGCCATAGGCTGCGGCCAGATTACTGGACGATCCGAATGAAAGGATCAGACCGACGGTCCCGATGAACATGAACCAATTCAACAGGCCAAAGTAGATTTGACCATGTTGCTCAGCGGATGTGTGGGTAATCCGCAACGGCGGCAGATAGCCTAATTGAACGGCTTGCAAGGTCAACGAGAAGGCCCCGGACAGCATGGCTTGCGATGCGATGACCGTGGCCATGGTCGCCAGCGCGATCAAGGGGTACAGCATCCAGTCGGGGGCCAGGAAGTAAAAGGGATTGGCCAGAGCCGCCGGGGTCCGCATGAGAAGCGCACCCTGGCCGAAGTACTGGAGCAGAAGGGCGGGCAGGGCCACCACAAACCAGCCGAGTTGGATCGGTCGGCGTCCGAAGTGACCCATGTCGGCATACAGGGCTTCAGCTCCCGTGAGGACCAGAAACACACTGCCCAGCACCAGGATGCCGACTCCTGCATGACGAATCAAAAACTGGATCGCATACAGCGGATTGGCGGCACGCAGAACCTCCGGGGTTTGGATCAAACTGTGGAGCCCGAGCAGGGCCATGGTGACAAACCAGAGCAGCATGATGGGGCCGAAGATGCTGCCGATCGTCCCGGAGCCACGGCGTTGGATGATGAACAACAAGGCGACCAGCGCGACGGTCAGAGGCAGGATGTAGGGGGTGAACACATCGGTGGTCAGCGTGAGCCCTTCGACCGCGCTGAGGACCGAAATGGCCGGCGTAATGATGCCGTCGCTATAGAGAAACGCCACGCCGATCAAGCCGAGCGTGACGACCACGTTGAGCCCTTTGCGGAGATCGACCGGGCGGGACCGCTGGCTGAGCGCCATGAGCGCCAGCATGCCTCCTTCGCCCTCGTTGTCCGCCTTCATCACGAACAGCAGATATTTCACCGTGACGACGAGTACGAGCGACCACACGATCATGGACAGGATCCCCAGCACGTTGCCGGGAGTGACCGACAGGCCATGCGATTCGTGAAAACATTCGCGCAGGGCATACAGCGGGCTGGTGCCGATGTCGCCATAGACCACTCCCATGGCGGCCACGGTGAGGGAGACGGAAGAAGATTGGTTGTTGAGATGCTTCGGCATGGATCAGTGGCAGGGCCTGAACCGTATTCGCGAGAGTCCTGTGCTGCGTCGAGTCGAACTATACCATGTTGGGTGAAAGGATGCCGGTTGGTTCCGCAGGGCGTCGTAAACCGCAGCCTCTGTTCCCATGTGGAGAGAGGTGAGTGGCTGCGCATCCGGCCTGGAAGTTGCGCGAATCTTCTGCTAGATTCCCCGTCGGCCCGTGCGAACGATCATAGGAGTCGCGCCGGCCAAGTCTTTGAATTCATCTCACAAGAAAGCCGCTGAGACCGGGGGGAGCCTCCCGCCAGGTCTCGCTTTCGGAAAGCCCAATACGCACCTATGACTTCTCCAACGACACCGACCATTTCATCCGCAGCCCAGCAACGCATCGTCGATCTCATCGCCAAGGAACTTGGAGTGACCGCCCCGCAGATTGCGGCCGCGGTGACGTTGCTGGACGGTGGAGCGACGGTGCCCTTTATCGCGCGTTATCGCAAAGAGGCCACCAACAACTTGGACGACACGCACCTGCGCACCCTGGAAGAGCGCCTCTTGTATCTCCGTGAATTGGAAGAGCGGCGGCAGACGATTCTCGCGTCGATCGAGGAGCAGGGGAAGTTAACCGACGAGCTGCGCCGGGCGGTCGAGCAGGCTGCGACGAAACAAGCCGTGGAAGATATCTATCTGCCCTATAAACCCAAACGTCGCACCAAAGCGCAGATCGCGCGCGAGGCCGGACTGGAGCCATTGGCGAACGCGCTCCTCGCCGACCCGACGCTCGATCCGGACCAGGAAGCCGCCAAGTATGTGAAGGTGGTGCTTGCGGCGGAAGGTGTGGACGCCATCAATGTGCCCGACGCGAAGACCGCGCTCGAAGGCGCCCGCGATATTCTGGTCGAACGATTCGCTGAAACCGCCGAGCTGCTCGCGACCTTGCGCGCAAAATTGTGGAACGAAGGCATCGTGACCTCCACGGTCATGCCCGGCAAGGAAACGGCGGAAGAAGAAAAGTTCCGCGATTACTACGCCTATTCGGAAACCATCCGTACCATTCCCTCGCATCGCGCCCTGGCGATGTTTCGCGGCCGCACGTTGGGTGTGTTGAAGCTCGACCTCGGGTTAGGCGACAGTCTCGACGCCATCGTGCCGCATCCCTGCGCGGCGATGATTGCCGCCCACTTCGGTATTGAGCATCGCGGTCGCCGTGCCGACAAATGGCTGACCGATGTCTGCTATTGGGCCTGGCGTGTGAAGGTGCATCTGCATCTGAGCACGGAGCTGTTGTTGCAGGTGCGCGAAGCCGCCGAAGCGGAGGCAATCAAGATTTTCGGACGGAATCTTCATGAGTTACTGTTAGCGGCACCGGCCGGCCCGAAAGCCGTGCTCGGTCTCGATCCTGGTCTCCGCACCGGCTGTAAAGTGGCGGTCGTGGATGCGACCGGGAAATTGCTGGACACGGCGACGATCTACCCGCATCAACCCCGCAACGATTGGCAGGGGGCCTTGGCGACGATCACCCAGTTGGTGCTTCGGCACGGTGTCGAATTGATCTCGATCGGCAACGGTACGGCCAGCCGTGAAACCGATAAATTTGCCGTGGAGGTCGTCAAGCTGGTAGCGGAGCAGAAGCCGGAACAGAAGCTGGCGAAGATCGTCGTGAGTGAAGCCGGCGCCTCCGTCTATTCGGCCTCGGCCTTTGCCGCCGCGGAATTTCCGGCCTTGGACGTGAGTCTACGCGGCGCGGTGTCGATTGCCAGACGGCTGCAGGATCCGCTGGCCGAACTGGTCAAGATCGATCCCAAATCAATCGGCGTCGGCCAGTACCAGCACGATGTCAATCAGCGGGCCCTGGCCCGATCCCTCGATGCGACGGTTGAAGATTGCGTGAATGCGGTGGGTGTGGACGTGAACACCGCGTCGGCTCCGTTGCTGGCGAGGGTATCCGGCTTGAATCGCGTGCTGGCGCAAAACATCGTGGAGTACCGTGACACCCACGGTCGGTTCCAGAACCGGCATATGATCCTCAAAGTACCGCGGCTGGGCGAGAAGACATTCGAGCAGGCGGCGGGGTTTCTGCGGATCAACGACGGCGACAATCCGCTGGATCGTTCCGCCGTCCATCCGGAAGCCTACCCGGTGGTCGAGCGTATGCTGGCGCGGCTGAATAAAGGCATTGCCGAAGTCATGGGGAAGCCGGCTGCGCTGAAGGAACTCTCGTCGGCGGAATTTACCGACGAGACCTTCGGTCTGCCGACGGTGCGCGATATCCTCACGGAGCTGGAAAAACCCGGCCGCGATCCGCGTCCGGAGTTCAAGACGGCCACTTTCCGGGACGGCGTCGAGTCGCTTGCCGATCTGCAAGCCGGGATGGTGCTCGAAGGAGTGGTGACCAATGTCGCGGCCTTCGGCGCATTCGTCGATATCGGCGTGCATCAGGACGGCCTCGTGCATGTGTCTGCGTTGGCGAACAAGTTCGTCAAAGATCCGCATGAAGTCGTGAAACCGGGCCAGATCGTGAAGGTGAAGGTGCTGGCCGTCGATGTGCCGCGACAGCGGATTTCTCTGACCATGCGTATGGAGGATGCCGCGACGCCGGCCTCACAGCCTGATCCCCGTGCCGGAGGGCCGCGTGACACGCGCGACCGACGCCCCGCCGAGCAGCAGCGGGGTGGATCCCGTGAGCCTCAGCCCGTCGGGGCATTTGCCCTGGCCCTGGCCCGCGCGAAGGAGAAGCAGGCATGATGAGGTTCACCAGTCTTAGAATTCCTTATCGAGCGTGAGCTCCTGCCCAACATGAATAATCCGGGATAAGGCGTGTGCTTTCTGCATGGTGCGGGCCGCTGATGTCTCGGGTGTCTCGAGTCCTGCGCATGGCCATGGGGCTAGGCGGGGTGTTCTCACTCCCACCCTATCTTGAAGTGTCGGACTAGTCGATCAGGTCCTTGACCCGCTCATTCTTTCTGCTCAGTGGAACGCATATGATTGCGCTCCGATCCACACGCACGGCAAAGAGTCGGGGTGTGCGGTGCTGGTCTCTGCCAACGTAGGGTCTTGACCGGTGTCGTGGTCTTTGCTATATAGTTAGGAGTCCTAACTATTATCCTGCGGCAATGCCAGAAAGGAGGAAAGAATGAATGCACTGAAGGTGTTCGACACATGGGTGGAGGTGCCAGGGAAGACCCTGCATTTCGACGTGATGACCTTAGATCAGGCGACGGCACTGAGGTTGGCGAATGAGTATGTTGCGGCCCAGGGGTATGCGGCGATTGCCGTGACAGCGGAAGAATGCCGGTTTTGTCACCAGGAACCTCTGGCCATGTTCTCCCAACATCAGCAGAACGAGTTCCTGACAGTGGGTGGATTCATCGTGCAGCTGTCTGCATAAAGGAGCGGCGACATGGGAAAACAGCTTCCACTGCAAGGAGAAAAGACCGTCGTTGATCATATTACGACCGGATTGACTAAGGTCGCAGCTGCGTTGCGGAGCCAGGCCTGGGAAGGAGGAAGTGTACGCAAGCTCACTCCGACTCAAGGTCAAATCCTTGTCTTGCTGGCCGAGCGGGCGACGAAAGCCATTCGCCTGAACGACGTGGCGAGCGAGTTGTGTTTGACGGCGGCGACAGCGAGCGATGCAGTGATGACCCTTGTGGAGAAGAAACTAGTCAAGAAAGAGCGATCCCCCGACGACCAGCGGGTGCTTGTCCTCACGTTGACGGCAGCAGGACGACGCGAGGCGCAACAGACTGCAGGATGGACCGAGGTCGTGCGCGCCGGAGTCAGGAGCCTGACGACGGAGGAGCAGGCGGTGTTTTTGCGAGGACTGACCAAGGTCATGTACTCGCTGCAAGAGCAGGGTGTGATTTCGGTCGCTCGGATGTGTGTCGGCTGTACCTACTTTCAGGCCTATGCTCATATGGATTCGGCACGGCCGCACCACTGCGGGTTTGTGAATAAGCCGATGGGGGATGGGCAGCTACGGCTTGAGTGCTCGGATTTTATTCCGGGTTCGCAGCCAGATCAGGCGCGTCGGTCGCAGGAGTTTCTCCGCGGCGGGGAGGGGCACTAAGCCCTGAGTTTGTTTAATCACAGGAGGAGAGTGATGAAACTGCATACATTTGTGAATCTGGTGCTCGTGAGTCTGATGGTGGTGGCCGGATCGGCCCATGCAGCTGATGGAGGCAAGGGTCAGTTGCTGTATGATCGATTGGGCGGCAAGGCTGCCATCACGGCGGTGGTGGAGACTTTTGTAGGCAAAGTCGGCGGCGACAAGCGCATCAACGGCTTTTTCGCGAGCACGGATCTCGCGAACCTTAAGATGCACCTTGTCAATCAGATCTGTGGAGCAAGTGGCGGCCCCTGCACATACACCGGGCGCACCATGAAGCAGACGCATAAGGGGATGGGTGTGCACGATGCCGCGTTCGGGGCGTTGGTTGAAGATCTGGTGGCGGCGTTAGATCATCATAAGGTCGGCAAGACCGAGAAGCGCGACCTGTTGGCTCTGCTCGGCCAGATGAAGAGCGATATCGTCGAAAAGAAGTAAGCCAGCCGGGGGGGAGATTTCTCGCCGGGCGAGCCCTCGCACCAGTGTGTGTCTCAATCCCATCGGGCACGAATGTGACCTCGACGGGATTGGCGCACAACTTATGCATGATTGTGATGACGAGATCTACATGAAGGAGAATAATGATGAGCCTCAACCCAACGATTCCCGGGTACACCTATGGCACTCCGGCTGTTCAGCGTGCATCGATTTCGATGGAGGAGTTCGAATTACTGAAGAAGACGGTGCTGTTCGGTGAGGACGATGTGAAGGCGCTCCAGCAGTCGAAGGCAGTGGTAAAGGATCAGGTCGAGGCTATCCTCGACGTGTGGTCTGGATTTGTGGGGTCGAATCCCCATCTCGTGAGCACCTTTGTCCGTGTGTTGGACGGTCAGCCGGATATGGAGTATTTGGAGGCCGTGCGCAAACGGTTTGGCCAGTGGATTCTCGATACGGCTGGTGGTACGTATGATCAGACGTGGTTGGATTACCAGTTTGAGATCGGGCGCCGGCACCATCGCGTCGGGAAGAACACGACGGACAAGGTGGCGGCCGCACCGCATATTCCCTTCCGTTATCTTCCTGCGCTGCTCTATCCGGTGACGGCAACTCTTCGGCCCTTTCTGGCGAAGCAGGGTCATAGCCAAGCTGAAGTCAGTGCCATGCACCAGGCGTGGATCAAGTCTGTGTTGTTGCAAGTGATACTCTGGAGTTATCCCTATGTCAAAGAGGGCGATTTCTAGAGGCGCAGATTCGTAGGTCTTGGGCGCAGGTCTGCAGGATCGTGTTGTCGAGTCCCGGCGTGGAGCAGCGTGGATCAAGGATTCCGCGTTTGCAGCGCAGAAGGGGAGAGAACGGATTATGATGGGCAGCAGGCAGGTTCGGTTGATATGGATACGTCGGACCTGCCGCGCTCGACTCCCTTCACGGATCTGGTCTGTCCGCGGATGGTCGGCTCTTTCGACGGCTCCTTGTGGAATATGTCTAACCCGGACTATTCATGAATGCCGTCGCGAGGCGTTTGAGCCTGAAGCCCGCCGGGGCTTCTCGCAAGCGAGGCCGACGCAGGCGTACTGGCAGTCCGTCGAGGAGGCCGAACGAGAACAGCCTCGCCGGGCGAGAGGATCGGACGACGGAGCAGACATTCATGAATAGTCCGGGCTAAGACGGGTGCTGCAGAGGTGATTGTCCCTCATGCACGCCGGCGCTGTCGATGAGTGTTGTCGTGGAGAAGTGTAAAAAGACCCGCTTAGCCCCCGCCTTCGTACTTCTTCAGTTTCGCCGACAGCGTTTTGTAGTCGATCCGGAGGGTTTGGGCGGCTTTGGTTTTGTTGCCGCCGCTGGATTGCAACACCCGTTCAATATGCTGGCGTTCGATCTCGTCGAGGGGCAGGTTCGACCGGTCGTCGGGTGATGATGCCGATGCCGCCCGAGGGAGCACCTGCAGGACTTCTTCGCGGGTGATCGGTCCGGAGTTCGGACTCATCAGGACAATGCGTTCGATCACATTGCGAAGTTCGCGCACGTTTCCCGGCCAGCGGTAGGTAGCCAGGTGTGCGAGGGCTTCCGGGCTGAGCGTTCTCGTTGCGGTGCCCGGGATGCGAAGGTGGTGCAGAATATGATCGGCCAGCACGGCAAGATCTTCCGGTCGTTCGCGCAACGGCGGCACATGCAGCGTCACCGTGTTGATACGATACAGGAGATCGTCTCGAAACCGGCCTTGCAATACGAGTTCCTGGATGTCCCGATTCGTGGCGCAGATGATCCGGACATCGGCCCGGAGGGTGCGCGTACTGCCGACAGGGCGGTATTCCTTCCGGTCGAGAAAGCGCAGCAGGCTGACCTGCATCGGCCCCGGCATTTCGCCGATCTCGTCCAGAAACAACGAGCCGCCTTCGGCGGCGGCGATCAGTCCGGGTTTGGCCTGGGCGGCGCCGGTAAACGCGCCTTTCTCGTAGCCGAATAACTCGCTCTCCAGCAACTCTCGACTCACCGCTCCGCAATTGACGGCGATGAAGGGCCCGCCGGTCCGACGGCTGTGCGTGTGCAGCAGGCGCGCGACCACGTCTTTCCCGGAACCGGTTTCCCCCTGAATCAGCACCGGGGCCTGCGATGGCGCCACTTGCGCGATCTGTGTCTTCACCGTCCGCCAGGCCTGGCTGGTCCCCTCGACGATCGTGTCCTGGCGATACCCGCCGTGCCGCGCCGCCAGATTCTCGCGGCGAAGCTCCCGCACCGTGCGAAGTCTTGCGAGAGCGGCTTTCACGGCCGCGCCGTCGAACGGGGTGTCCTTGATGAGGAAATCCCACGCGCCGTCTTTCATTGCAGCCACGGCGTCTTTGACGTCGCCATGGCCGGTCAGGACAATCACATCGACGTCCGGTTGATGCTCCTTCACCCAGCGCAAGATCGCCCGGCCGTCGAGACCGGGCATGCGGAGATCGGTGATGATGCAGTCGAAGGAGGCCGTACGGAGTCGATCGAGGCCTTCCTGCCCGCCGCCCGCCGTCTGCGTGTCGCACCCTTCCTCGCGGAGCGCCTGTTCCACGACGAGACGGACAAATTCCTCGTCGTCGACAATGAGGGCGCGCATGTGTTCCATGGTCATCAGGTCACGCTGAAGCAGGATGAGGTGAAGAGGAGGGCCGGTCGACGACGGATTCGGCGCGCTCCGGAAAGGCCAGATAGAATGTGCTGCCCGCTCCGGGAGTGGATTCCACCCAGACCCGGCCGTCATGTTTGTCCATGACGAGTTTCACGATCGCGAGGCCCACGCCCGTGCCCTCGTATTCCTGCGGGCTGTGGAGCCGCTCGAAGAGCCCGAAGATCTTGTCGTAGTGAGACGGGTCGAAGCCGATCCCGTTATCCTGAACCCACAGGATGCGTTCACGTTCCGTCCGGCTGCCGCCGATGGTGATGGTCGGAGGTGAGGCGTGGCGGGAGAACTTCGCCGCATTGTCGAGGAGGTTTGCAATGGCTTGGCGGATGCTCACCGGTTCACCGTAGAGATCGGCAAACGGCAGGGCGACCTGGATTTTCGGTTTCGGGCCCTGGAGTCCGCTGACCCGGTCGGTGAGGAGGGTCGTGATCATTTCCAACACATTGAAGCGCTGACGAGGTAGATCTTGTTGCTCCAGCCGGGAATATTTGAGCAGGGCGTCGATCATGTGCGTGAGGCGCAGCGCGGAGCGCCGGATCACATCGATCTGGTGCCGGGTCTGCGCGTCGCCGCCGTCGGCGAATTGTTTCTCCAGCAGGGAGGAGAAGCCCTCGATTTCTCGCAACGGGCCTTTGAGGTCGTGCGCGACGGAATAGGTAAAGGCTTCAAGCTCTTTGGTCTTCCGGGCGGTCGCGGCGGTCTGCTCGCGGAGGCTGGTGACCATGGACGAGAGGGAGGCGGCCAAGGCGCCGACTTCGTCACGGCCTGGCCAGGATTCGAATTGCGCGGTCAGGTCGTGGTGAGCGACACGGTCGGCCGTGACGGAGAGACGTTGGAGCGGTTTGGCGATCTGCCGATTGACGGAGACATAGATCACGGTGATCACCAGACCGAGCACGGCGACCAGGCTTAACGCAATCAGCCGCGCCTGTTGGAGCAGCAGATCGCCTTCCACTTTCATTTCCACATCGATATCCCGATGGGCGGCGACCAGTTGGTCGAGATTGTTCATCAGTTCCACGATGAGGCCGTCGGTCTTCGCGACCGGTGAGGGTGCCACGCCGGCGCGTTGAGGTCCGGTGAGCGCGGACTGCCACAAGGTGGACAGCTCCTGCAGGATCCGATCGAGCCGGGCGATGGCGCGATCTTCCTGGTCGGCGAGATCCATGCGTTGATGCTGGGTCAGCATGCCCAGGAGAATCGGGTGGGTGCGGGCCGCATGGGTGGAACGATACAGGTCGAGCGAACTGCGGATCTGTTCGGCGTGGCGGCTGAGCCGGGCAAGTGTGTCGGCGGCATCGGCCTTCGTGATCTGCTCCAGAAACAGATGCAGCGTGAGGTTCATTTCATAGGCGGAACGTTGCATGGTGGCCGCTGTCACGATGGCGGGGACCGTAATGCGTTTGTGGCGATCCACATAGCTGTTGATGCGGCTGAGGTATACGAGCAGCGCTGTGAGGCTCAAGGCCAGCAGGCTGAGGATGACTCCGAAGGAGATGAAGAATTTTTGTCCGATCGAGCGGTCGTGGAGCCAGCGCATGCAGGCCTCGTGGTGAGGGCCTACGGTATCACAGTGACTGGTGTGGTGCCAGTAAGGTTCATGCCGAATAGGCGGCCACGGACGGCATCGCCTTCCGTGTATGTCCGCCAATGAACCGCTGTTCGAAAGACTTGCCTCCGAGACGGGCGGGAAGATGGCGTGGCCCGCTTCGACACAGGTGCATGCGCGCGCCACGCGTTCCGAATAGTTGGACAATCCGCGGCTATCGTGTTTCCTCCACCGCTTTCGTCCAGGCTCCTTGCGGACTGAACAGTGCGGCGAAGACCCGGTCCCATCCGCCGAGATCTTCGATCGTAAATACATGCGGTGGATGGACGAAGGCAGATGCAGAGGCCCTGGCGACGGCCTCGTTCGCCGGCCGGAAACCGAATTCCACAAAGGCCTGTTGGGCTTCTTCCCCGTTGAGGAACGAGACGAAGGCATCGGCCAGATCCCGCACATGGTGCCGGTCGGCGTTTCGATCGATCACCGCGATAGGGTTTTCGACCACGACTGTTTCGGCCGGAAAGATCAACTCGTAAGGACGGCCTTGTTTGATCCGCGGCAGTAATTCGTTTTCATAGGTCACGATGACATCGCCCACGCCGCGCTCGAATGTCGTGACCGATTCACGTCCGCTCTTGTCCATGACCTTGACGTTACGTTGCACGCGCCTGACAAGATCGGCGGCATGCTGATCCACCGCCGCGCCGGCGAGCCCTTTTTGTTTTCCCTGGTTGAGGCCCGCCCCGTAGACCGCAATGACGTCCCACATCGCCCCGCCGGATGTTTTCGGGCTCGGATAGAGGACTTCAACGCCTGGCTTGGTGAGATCTTCCCAGCCTTGGATGGATTTGGGGTTTCCTTTGCGGACCCCTAGTGCGACGATCGATGTCGTCACGATGCCTTTTTGCGCTCCTTGCTTCCAGTCGTAGGTCACGAGGCCGGCCTTCACCAACTGCTGCAGATCGCTCTCCAACGACAGGGCGGCGATATCCGCCTCGAGCCCTCCGACGACGGCTCGTGCTTGCGCACCGGATGCAGCGAATGAACTCCGGACCTGAATGGTTTCCCCTGTCTTCTGCTTCCACTGCCGGATGAAGGCGGGAATGATTCGTTTTTCGTAGGCCTCTTTCGGCACGCTGTAGGCCGCGAGCAGGAGCTCTCGGGTCTCGGCGCCGGCGATCGCCGGTAGGATTACCAAGAGTGATACAAGTGCCGTGAGGCCGCTGAGGGTCTTGATGTTCATGTTGATACCCACTCCTGTGATCCGTACAAAATCGGTTGCTGACTATTTCCTGTCGAGCCAGCGCATCAGGTCGAGCGGCCGGTCACCGGTCGCTCGGACTTGACGCCCCCGTTTCTGGAAAAAGACGGGAAGGCCACGACGTGTCGCTTCGGTCCGGACCTTTCTCGCCAACGTATGGTTCATGCGATCCAGCACCAGCACCACGGCCTCCGTATCTTTGGGAATGGACCTCATCTGATCCCTGGTCTTGCGCCCGCTCCAATGTTCGACGCATCCATGGCCGCCGGCACGTGCCCGTTGTGTGATTGCATCCACCGAATCGCCGCCGACGACCAGGATTGCCATGGGGTGCCCTTTCTCTCGTGCCGGATGGACTAGCCCGGATTATTCATGAAGGCCGTCGCGAGGTGTTTGAGACTGAAGCCCGCCGGGGTTTCTCGCACGTAAGGCCGACGCAGGTGTACGCGCAGTCCGTCGAGGAGGCCGAACGAGAAAAACCCCGCCGGACGAGAGGATCGGACGCCGGAGCAGGTATTCATGAATAGTCCGGGCTAGGGTTGTGAATGTTTCTCGCTTCCGCGTTCCAGCCCTGGCTGTACGGGCATGGACGACAGCGCCTCGCGATAGCGGATCTGGATCTCTTCCCGTTGATCGGGGGCGAACAGGCGGCTGCCGGAACTGACCTTGACCAGAAATTCTTCCGGCTCGAATGTCACATCGTGCGCGGCCGAGGCTTCCGGAATGTTCGGCAGTTGCCGGTCGTATTTGCTGATATCGGGACCGGGGCTGTGCCGGTCATGTACCCCGCTGATGGTGAGGTGCAGGATGGGACCTCTGATGGAGATCCAGCCGGTCGTCGTTTCTTCATCCCCCTGGTCCGTGGCCTGGCTCAGGTGGAAGTAGACCCTCTCCGACGGCCCGGCCTGTGCGAGGCCCTTCGCGAGAGGCGGCGCCAAGGCGGTGATTTCTTCGTTCCGGAAGGCCCTCGTGCGATCCGCTTCCCCGACAAACAACCGATGAATGACGTTTCGCCGCTCCCATGCGCGGACTCCTCGGAGCAGGGTTCCGACCTCGGTTGCCGTCAGCGCCGCGGGATGCGCATTGGAGGTCGAGGCCGGGTCATGTTCCACTCGTACCTGGTTCAATCCTGACTGATAGACGGTCTTAGGCGGCGTCACCGGCCCGCTGGCGCAACCGGCGACCAATGTCAGTCCGATGAGTGCGAGCATCACCCGTTTCGAGAAAGGATGGGTCTGTTGTGCTGTGTTCCGGATACCGCTCATGGTTTCACCTCCTGCCGCTGAACGAGACCGACGTCTCCCGTGACACGATCGAATCCGTATTCCTGAAAAAGGGCTTGGGTTTGAGGCGCGAGCAAAAACTCGATGAAGTCCCCTGCGCCGGAGACGTTCTTCGCCGTCCATACGGCTGCAACGCCGTAGCGGACTGGTGTGTGGGATTCCACCGGGGCCGTATCCAGGATGCGGACCTTGTCGTTAAGGGCGGCATCGGTGCGATACACCACGCCCACCTCGGCTTCGCCCTTGGCCACGAGATCCAGCACGGCACGAGAATGTTCACCGAAGATGTATTGCGACTTCAGGGCGGATTCGCGTTTGCTGTGTTTGAGGAATTGAGCGGCGACTTTTCCCACCGATGACGTTTTGGGATCGCCGATTGCAATTCGCCGGACCGGTACGGTTTCGAGGTCATGGATCGTCCGAACCGGTGCCGGAAGGGCGGATCCGGTGATCAGGACCAGCGAGGTGCCGGCGAAGGCGCGTTTCGTGCCTTGAATGATCAGTCCCTTCGTTTCGAGCTGATCGATTTCGTCAAAGAGCGACGGCAGGAAAATGTCGACCGGCGCGCCCTCTTCGATCTGCTTGCGGAGGCTTTGTGAGGGGCCGTAGATCACCCGCACGTTGATTGCAGGGTGCTCGGCCTCAAAGCGTGGCAGCACTTTCCGCAGTGCGTCCTTCAAGCTGTTGGCGGCGGCAATGGTCAATGTCTCCGGCTGGGCCTGCGCCGACGGCACCACTCCGGTGATGCCGATCAGCATACTGAAGAAGAGCCAGATGCCGAAGAATGTGTTTCGTCGTGTCATGATCGTCTTCCCGTGACTGTCGCGTGTTCAGGTTGTTTAGAAAAAGAACTGATATTGGATCAGTAGTGTCCGGTTAAAACGCGAATAGATTCAGTTGGTTGCTGTTGGGACCCTGTTCGGAAATATGGTTGTTGCCCGGAAAGGCTTGCTGCACGGGCATCTTCTCGAACAGGGGGAGAGACAGAATCTGTAGCAATGTGTAGAGCGGCGCATCGAGCGTGAGCCGCTTCTTGACGATGGCCACGAGGACCTAGACCGAGACGGCGATCCAGAGCTGCGACTTCACCGCATTCTCCGACGTGCCGAGGAACGGCTTGATACGAAGATGCGGTTGGATCCATTTGAAGAACCGCTCCACCTGCCAGCGGCTCTGGTAGCGCGCACAGACGGTCGCTGCCGGCAGCGTGAAGTTGTGGGTGAGGAACACCCGCGTCTTGCCGGATTCGGGGGCCTTGAAGCGGATGCGCCGCATGTGCGCCGGGTAATGCTGACGGCTGTGGTCGCCGTTGAGCGTGATGGTCTGGTCGCAGATGATGCCCGTTGCTCGGTCGGTCACCGCCGAGTAGACACGCCGGGCGTCGAGATTCGATTGGGCGCGAGTGACGAAGAAGGCCAGGGCTTGAGGCAACGCGTACAACCGTTCGACGTCCAGATAGCCGCGATCCATGACGTAGATCGCTCCAACTTCTGGAATCAGGACGTCGAGCACGTTGACGTCCTGCAGCGTGCCATCCGAGATGTGGATGAAGCTGGGAATGCTGCCGCGCAGATCGAGCCGCGTGTGCATCTTGACCGCCGCCTTGGTCGTGCGGAATGGTGCCCACGGAAACACCGACAGGCACAGGTCGATGGTCGTCGAGTCCAGTGCCTAGGCGGTGTTCTCCAGTTCGATCCCAAGGCGCTCGCCGAGGTAGAGCGTGCGAGCCTGCACAATCAGACCAGGCGCTGCGCAAACTCGGCGTAGATCCGCCAGTCCCGCAACTCGTTGGCATCGGCCAGAGTGGATCGCTTGAGCTCCTGCCGGAATCCCATGTGGTAGCGCTTGGCCGACTGCGCAGCGAGGCAGACCTCGATGTCGCGCAGCCTCTCGCGGTACGTCAGTTGCGCAAAGGCCATGACGCGGAATGGTTCGGCACAGGTCAGCGACTTGACGTAACGGTCGCCGCCGTAACGAGTGACGAGGCGCGTGAAGGTCGTCCAGGGCAGGAAGTCCATCAACTGGGCGAGCAGGGTCTTGCCGATGTTCATGGCGGCCTCCGGGAGAAAAAACCGGAAGACTGTCCGAACCACCCCGCAACATTCAAATCGACACCACCCGGCATCGCTTTAAATTCAGCTCCAGTTCTTGGTTTCCAGATCATGGGGCTCGTTTTAACCGGACACTACTGATGTGCTCATGAAACTTGTTTTGCTGTGTGGAGTTAATGCTTGACACAAGTAAAGTATTCTGTCATTTTTCGTCCCGTCATGAAGAAGACGCCTGCTGCTGAACGCTCTATTCCGGTTGAGAATCTGTTGGCACACATACGCCAAGCCAAGGGCTTGTCACGCGTCGAGCTTGCCTCGCAAGCCGGTATTACGCGGCAAGCCGTCCATGCCATCGAAACGAATCAATACCTTCCCACTACAGCGGTAGCGCTCCGCCTTGCGGATGCTCTGGGCTGCCGTGTGGAAGATCTCTTCCGGCTGCTTCCTCAAGAAGACATCGTTGAGGGTCAATGGTCGGACTCGGCAACGGTTCAGAAGACGCCGCAGGAAGCCATTCGTGTCAAGGTCGCGCGGGTGGGTGCGCGATACATTGTCCGACCCGTCGTCGATCTGGGAGAGGCGCTCAATTATGCGGTCCCCGCAGACGGCCTTCTGGTTCCCTCCCGTGGGGTCCGGACAGGAGCCGCCGCTTCGCCGTGTCGCGTGCAGGTCCGTCTGCTTCGGGACCGCCGTGTCATTGAGCAGGAGATCGCCGTGGCTGGTTGTGACCCCTCGGTCTTTCTGGCCGGTGATTATCTCCGGCGGCATCAGGACAGTTGTACTGTGGTGGGGTGGAATCTCGGCAGTACCGCGGCAATCGAAGCGCTCAAGCGGGGAGAGGTGCACATTGCGGGCGTGCATGTCGTGGATGCGCAGTCCGGAGAGTCTAATTTGCCCTACCTGCGCCGCCACCTGAAAGGGAACGACTATCTCGTCGTCACCTTTGCGGTGTGGGAAGAGGGGCTGCTGGTAGCTGCCGGCAATCCCAAATCGGTTCGTGGCGTTGAGGATCTGGTACGACCGGAGATTCGATTCATCAATCGTGAAGCCGGCGCCGGTGCCCGTCTCCTCCTCGATCAGAAACTGGCAGCCGCCGGGATTGCGTCCGGGAGTGTCACCGGGTACACAACGATCGCCCGCTCCCATTTTCAGGTGGCGCGATCGATTGCCGAGGGACATGCCGATGTGGGGCTCGGCGTTCGCGCGGCGGCGCAGCTGTTCGGCCTGGAATTCCTTCCATTGCAACAGGCCCGATACGATCTCGTGATTCCCAATGTTCACATCAACGACCATCCGAGTATCGAGAGCTTTCTCAACATTCTCGTCAGTCGCCCGTTTCGAACGGAGATCGATGCGCTCGGCGGGTATGACATGAGCCAAACCGGGACGGTCCACGCCTTACGGTCATGAAACGTCAGCACCGCTCACAACCACTGTTGTTCTGTGCTGCCTTCCTGATGGGACTGCTGAGTCTGATCCCCGCACCCTGTGTGTCTGCCGAGCCTCTGGTCATCGCCGCGTCACCGAGTCTTGCCACACCGCTTGAGGCGTTGGCGAGGGCTTATGAAGCCGCCCATCCCGATGTGCAGGTGAAACTGTATTTTGATTCCGGGTTGGATCTTCGCCGGATGATCGCCGGTATGGAGAATAGCCCGACCGGGCAGTATTTCATCGGCACGGGGCCGATCCACCTCATTGCACCGGGCGGCGACGAACTCATTACCCGCCTCCAGCAAAAATATTATGTCTTGCCCGGTTCCAAACGACCCTATGCCACCGTCTCCCCGGTGATGATCGTCCCTGAATCGCTGGTCGAGGCACCCGTGTCATTCGAGCTCATGGCCCGCGACACGCGTATGCGCGTGGCCGTGGCGGATCCGGATATGACTCTGTTGGGCCAAAAGACCCGTGACCTGTTCAAGGCATTGGGGATTGCCGACCTGTTGAACGACCGGATGGATGTGGCGACGGATGCCCGCGGGGTGGTGGACCATGTACTGAACGGGCAGGCCGACGTGGGGATTATTTTCGGCCCGGACGCAGTGGAAAAGGCCGATCGAGTTCGAGTGGTCGCTGTGGCATCGGAGAAGGAGGGGCGTCCGATTCTTCATTCGATGGCGATGGAGCGATATTGCCCGAACCGTACGCTGTGCGACGATTTTCTTGCCTATGTGCAGTCGGCTGAGGCCGGCACTATGTTGAAGCGGCTCGGGTATGGCGTGCCGACGAAGCCGTAACGCGTGCTCAATGTGAGAGTCAGTAGTTGGAGGATGGTCATGCGGGTATCAAGTGAACATACAGGATTACTGAATGTGTGCGGGGTGGTGTTCGCGATTCTCATGCTGGCAGGGTGTGCCAGGCTGCCTTATACCAAAACGGTTGTGCATGAAGACCAACGGGTGGCCGTGAAACTTCAGGCCGAAGTCTCGCCGGCCGGATATTCGCATCCGGTCGAGATCCCTCCGCCATATATCGCGGCCATTCTTCGCGGATTATCTTTGCGGGAGCAGCAGCGCCTGCCGCTTCGCTGGTTTGCCGAGGAGGTCCCCCCACGCCGGGTCTTTCGTGAGGATGAGGTCGAAGTCTTGGCGCCTCAGCTTGCGGCGGCGCTGCAGCAGGTGGGGCCGGAAGAGCGTGTCTATTTCGAGGTGTTCGCGCCTGGCGTGAACCCCCGGTACCGCCGCGACGTGACCGGAGGCTGGCTGGCCGTTCGTGAGCAATATCTGCATATCACGATGGACTACTTCCATACGCAACAACCGGTCGAAAAGTCGGACGCCTACGACTACAACTATCCCACTCCCTGGACTCCTCCCAATACGTATCTCCTCTACTTCGAGCCGGGCCGCTTTTATCTCACCGACCCCAAGACCGATTCGCGCGCGGTGGACTATCGGGCGTTTCTCAAAACGCTCCCGCCACCGTAGGCCTCCGGGGCCGATTCAATTCAGCGGAACCCTGTTCCGTCATCACATCATAGTGTGGGCGAGAGCCTGTGCGGAGGACCTGAGATGCAAAGGATGGCGTCACCCGTGTCACTACTCATTCGATCTTATTCCAGCTTCGGCCTATCCGGTGTGGGCCTGGGGCTCTTGCTGTGCTGCCTGAGTCTGTTCCATTCGACCGACGCGATCTCGGCCGAGGCCGGTCGGCTGGTGGAGAAAGACGGGCGATATGTGTTCGTGGAGAGTATGGATCCGGCGATGAAGCTGCTGTTGGAGCGGGCTGTGAAGCAGGGCACGATCACGCAGGAGGAATACGACGGGGTGGTGCGGGCTTCACAAGAGCGCGCCTATCTCCTCCAGCCGAGTTTTCGGGCCTGGTACGATCGCGGATTCAATTTATCAATGAACGACAACGCGTTTTTTCTCAAGATCCGTGCGAGGTTTGCGACGCGCTATACGCAACGATACCGGAATGACGCCTACCGCGAATCCGGGGACTCCAAGAATTTTCCCGAATTGCTGGGCGTCTTCGGAGATTACCGGGCCAGCCGGTCCGTCGACCAGTCCTCGACGTTCAATTTGCGGATTGCGCGTCTCTATTTTATGGGGCACCTGTTCAGCCCGGATTTCAGATACTACATTCAATTGGCGGGGGAAACGGCGGAAAATGCCCAGGCGCCTGGTGCCTTGTCCGTGCTGGATATGAATGTGACGAGCACCCATCTCCCGTGGATGAACCTCCAATTTGGGCAGTATAAAGTCTATTTCAACCGATCGCAGATCAACTCGACCGCCTCCATGCAGTTCGCGAGTCGTGCCCTGGTCATGGATGCCTTTACCGCGAGCGGTATCAATCGCCGGGATGTGGGGCTCACGATCATGAACGATGAAGAGGTGTACCCGATCAACTACTACCTGGGGGTCTTTAATGGCGTGGGTCCGCTGGTCAACCGGTTCGCTCAATTTAACAGCGAAGAAGCGACGGTGGGGTGTCCGGGCGGCGCCACAGGAGGCAATCCATTTCCGTCACCGGCTGGATGTCCGACGAATACGCGTAACTTGAACGCCAATCTCCGGACCAATGTGAATGAGCTGATGTACGTGGCGCGACTCCAGGCGAATCTCATGGGCCGGCCGGGATACGGTGAGGGCGACCTCGCCTATTCGGAGAGTCCGCAAATGGCGGTGGGCGGCGGGTATGCCTATAATCCGTCGATCGATACGAGCAGCAACAACGCCTTCGTGGGAATCGACCTGGCGAATTTGCATGTGCGGCGGTCCTTGGCGGCGCTGGGTAATGGACGAATGCTCGGCCAGGGGGTGGTGGATTTCTCGACCTGGACCTTGGACTATGTGTTCAAATATCGCGGCTTTTCTCTGCAAGGGGAATATTGGTTTAGAAATGTGACCCGCCACAACAAGGGGCTACCCTGCATGCAAACCGCCGTGGCGGGAGGGCCCTGTACCGTGTTCGCGCCGCAGGAGTTCGGCAATTCGACCGGCTGGACCGTGCAGTCCGGCTACTACCTGATTCCGAGAAAGGTGGAAGTCGCCGCGCGGTACGCCTGGTGGGATCCTGATACTCGCTCAGGCGGCGATCTGATCAAGCAAGTGGATGTCTCCCTGAACTGGTTTCTCAGCGGGACCTATGACCACCAAATCATGTTGACCTATTCCAACATCGCGATGGGCCAGGACGGGTTCGCCATCGGGCGGAGCGCGCCTTTGCCGGCGGTGGGCGCGACCTTCCCTTCCGGGACGGTGCCGCTCGATTCGCGAGCCGGAACGTTGATTGAAAATGCCGTCCGCATCCAGTATCAAATCTTTTTCTAAGGAGCCTCGTCTATGGCACGTCTGCTACTGTGTGTGATGTTGGTGCTGCTGTGTCGGCCCGCCATAGCATTGGCCGATGACATCGCGGTGGCCGCCGCGTCCGACTTACATTTCGCCATCAAGGAATTGATCGTGGAGTATGAGAAACAAACCGGTCATCATGTGAAACTGTCGCTGGGGTCGTCCGGGAATTTTTACGCGCAGCTTCAGCAGGGTGCGCCGTTCGACCTCTATTTTTCAGCGGACATCGGGTATCCGAAGAAACTCGAGGAGGCCGGTCTGACGGTGCCAGGGTCGCTCTACCGGTATGCCGTGGGCCGAGTCGTGCTGTGGGCGCCGAAGCAGTCGCCGGTCGAGGTGGCGAAGGGGTTGACGGTGCTTCGAGACGCGGCGGTGAGAAAGATTGCGATTGCCAATCCCAAACACGCGCCCTACGGTCGTGCGGCGGTAGCGGCCATGGAGCAGAGCCAGGTGTATGCAGATGTGAAAGATCGCCTGGTGCTGGGAGAAAACATCTCCCAGGCGGCGCAGTTCATCGAGTCCGGGGCCTGCGATGTCGGCATCATTGCCCTGTCCCTGGCGATGGCTCCGGTCATGAAGAGCGCCGGCTCGTACTGGCTGATTCCGGCTGAGGCCCATCCGCCGTTGGAGCAGGGCGCGGTCATCATGAAACAGTCGAAACAACAGGACGCGGCCCGACACTTTCTTCAGTTTATGCAAAGCCCTCAAGGGCAGGAGGTCATGACTCGTTATGGATTCACGCTGCCGAATTAGTGGCTGGATGCCTGCGCTTGCACTGGGCGCAGCCGTGATGATCGCCGGTTGTTCGGAGGCCGTGTTGTTGACCCATGAAACCGGCCAGGGCGGTGTAGTGACCTATCTTTATAAAGATGAGCGAGGTGGTCCGATGGGATCGCCGTACCGGCGAGAAGCGTTGAAGGTGATGGCGGAGAAATGCCCTGCCGGCTACCACGTGGTGAAAGACGGGCAGGTGCAAAGTTACAGCAGCGGGTCGAGCGTGGAGGGGGCTGAGGGCGAGGAGGGGGTACGGCGGTGGGGGATTCAGTTCGAATGTAAGTCAGGCGGGGACGATAGGACTACGGGCAGGAAATAGAGTGTCGGGAGGGACGATCCTGGGGTGAATGAGTTCACTCGTACCGGCTGAAATGCCTCAGCTGAAACGGACTAGGGCGACGCTATGAAGCTCAGCGCGAGAAATCAATTCCAAGGCCAGGTCGTTCGAATCACCGAGGGCCAGGCAATGGCAGAAGTGGTGGTGAAGGTCGGTAACTTGGAAGTGGTGTCGGCAATTACCGAAGGCTCTGTCAAAAGTATGGGGATCAAAGTCGGCGATGCCGTCACGGTTGCGGTGAAGGCGACCGACGTCATCGTCGGAAAATAGTTTTCTGTCGCATGTCCGTCTGCGGTAGCATCCGGTAGGAGTAGAACCGGTACAACAGTATCGGTCGTGAACGAGATCATGAACTGGATTGCGATTTGGGTGACGTTCAAGCTGGCTGCTTCCACGGCGCTTGTCCTCATGATCGTCGGCCTCCCGATTGCCTATTGGGTGAGCTTTTCGCGTCGGCGCTGGAAGTTTCTCGTCGAGTCGGTGGTGGCGCTCCCATTGGTGTTGCCGCCGACTGTGCTGGGATTTTATATTCTCGTCGCCATCGGGCCGCACAGCCCGCTCGGACGGTTTTACAACGAACTCGTCGGGCATCCGCTGCCCTTTACCTTCGAAGGCCTTCTGCTCGCTTCCATTCTCTATAGCCTCCCGTTTGCCGTGCAGCCGTTCGCGGCGGCGTTCGAGCAGGTGGATCGGCGGTTGATCGAAGCCTCCTGGACGCTGGGCGTGTCGAAGCTCGGCACGTTCTTCAAGCTGATTGTGCCGCTGTCTAAAGCCGGATTGCTGACCGGTGCCGTGCTGAGCTTCGCCCATACGATGGGAGAGTTCGGAGTCGTCTTGATGGTCGGAGGAAACCTGGAGGGTGAGACGCGCACCGTGTCGATCGATATTTACGATGAGGTGCAGGCCTTAAATTATGCCGGGGCTGCCAAGACGGCGCTCTTCCTCTTAGTCGTCTCGTATGCCATCTTGCTCCTCGTGTATGCGGTCAATCGTAACGTGTGGGCAGCATGGCCGCAGAAATAGATATTCAACTCGTGAAGACGTTTCCCGGACGTGCGCCGATCAAGGCGCGGATCCGATATCCGGTCGAGGCTTCGACAGTCTTAATTCTCTTCGGTCCGTCAGGCTCCGGAAAAACGACGATCCTCCGATCGGTGGCCGGGCTGGAATGGCCGGAAGAGGGCACCATTCAATTTGTGTCGCGCACGTGGCTGGATACCGCGTCAGGGGTCAGGGTGGCGCCGCAAGATCGTCACATCGGCTACATGGCGCAGGACTATGCGCTCTTCCCGACCTACACGGTGGCGGGAAACATCGGGTACGGCCTCCACCATCTCTCCGCACAGGATCGCAAAAAGCGTGTCGATGAGATGGTGGAGTTGTTCCAGCTGCGTGGACTGGAGACGGCGAAGCCGCGGGAGCTGTCCGGCGGACAACAACAACGGGTGGCCCTCGCGCGCGCGGTGGCGCCTCGACCGTTGTTGCTGTTGTTGGACGAACCGCTTTCCGCATTGGACGCGCCGACCAGGGTGCACTTGCGTGATGAACTGCGGAGTCTGCTGAAACAGCTGGCGCTGCCGTCGATCATCGTCACGCACGATTGGACGGAGGCCCTCACGTTCGGCGATGTGATGGCTGTCATCAGCGCAGGGAACGTGCTGCAGGTAGGCCCGCCGATCGAGGTGTTCAGCCGGCCTCACAACGCGGATGTTGCGCGTGTCGTGGGGATTGAAACCGTTGTGAAGGGGCGGGTGGTCGGATCATCGGACGGTATGTTGCAGGTGAGCGTGAACGGGACCAGGTTGACCGCCGTGGAAGGTGAATCGGCAGGCCCCGATGTGTTCGTGTGTATCCGGTCGGAGGATGTGGTGCTGGAACGTGAGCGAGCCACCGCGAGCAGCGCGCGGAATCACTTGGCCGGGACCGTCGTCTCGGCCACGGTACTTGGGGCATTGGCGCAAGTGACGATCGATTGCGGGTTTCCGCTCGTCGCCATGGTCACTCGTTCGACGGTCGAAGAGTTCGGCCTGTCATCCGGCGTTCCCGTGGTGGCTGCGATCAAAGCAGGCTCCGTCCATCTGGTGTCGAGACAGGGTGAGTAGCAGGATGTTGAAAAAGTCCGCCAGCGGCGTTCTCGCATCGCTCAGAGGCTCACCGTACGGCACGAGTACGATTCGCCTCTTCGCTTGCTGCGGCCTTGCTGGACGGCCTTTTTGAACATCCTGCGCATACGTGGGCCACTACCTGTGAGGGAGGTCGGTTCGCTGTTTCGAGGCTGTTAAATGGTTTTTCAACAGCCGGCCGGCTCATAGGCAGTGTGGGCTAAAACGCACCGGTAATACTGGCACCGAATTTCTCTCGCACGATGGGCGTCGCTTCCTCGATGTTCAGCTTTTTTTGGAGCACGTGGGCCACTGATCGCATTTTGTAGAGTCGCGGCTGGTCGGTTCTCACCTGCTCGGTGACCAACACGTCTGCCACGCAGAGGTAGAGACTGTCGTGGTTCTGTTCCGGTGGTGCCATCCCCGGATACCCGCCCCTGCCGCTCATGGCCATCCGCATCATGGCATTGAGGTCCGGCGCCGCACCGCCTCCCATTGCCATTCCGCGTAGCGCTTGGATGTTCATGCTGCCGCCCCCTAATCCACCGAACATTCCGCCCATGGCGTCCATGTCGAGCCCGCCTGCGTTGGCCAGTGGGGTGCCTCCACTCCCGATCCCCGCACCGAATCCGGCCTTGGCGACCATTTCCGGTCTGACCCCCTCTCCTGCTTTGTGGCAGTACACCACCTGGGTCTGGAGCCAGTAGGCAGCCCCAAGGGGATCGTTCACGACCTGGTATCCCTTGGCCGTCAACCTCGCCGGGATATCTGCAGGGGTTGCGCTCTGATTTTCAGACGTATTACGGATTTGCACATAAATAGTACGCGCGGTACTGGGTGGCAGGAGGATGGAGGTGTCGTTGACTAACCCGGAACGCAAGATGTTGCTGCAGCCGGTGAGCAACAGCAGCGCAACAAGCCATCCGCTCGCTATACAAGGAGAGAGGGTTCTGGTCACTCGTCTGTTCATCAACGGTTGCTTAGCAGGCTGTGGAAAAACTCGATTGTTGCGCAGGAGGCTACGATCAACTTATACGCTGTGCATGTATCACAATAACCCGCAGGATGCGCAAAAAGGCCGTCCAGCAAGGCCGCAGCAAGCGAAGAGGCGAATCGTACTCGTGCCGTACGGTGAGCCTCTGAGCGATGCGAGAACGCCGCTGGCGGACTTTTTCCGCATCCTGTTAGAAGTGTCCCGCCACTGCCGCGCTCAATCGCTGCTGCACCAATGGAGTCGCTTCCTGCTCATCAAGTTTCTTTTGGTACACGCTGGCCGCCAGCCTGGTTTGATAGACACCGGCAGGAGGCGTTGTCCCCGGTGGTGAAACCGGCAGCGTTCCACCCGTGCTTGCCAACTCCGTAATCTGGAGATCGGCCACGCAGGCGTAGTTGATATTTTCATTGGCATCGGGCCGTGACGGTCCGCCGAACATATTGCCTACGGCATTCCCGAGTCCTTCTGCTGCATTGAGGCCCATTCCGGCTGCGCCTCCTATGAGGGCGCCCTGCGGACCTGCCATGCCGGCCATCCCCGTCAGCCCATGGAGCCCCGACATGATCGAGCCGCCGATTCCTGAGCCATAGCCGCCTGCGACCAGGTCTTCAACCGGCAGTTCGACCTTAGTTTGATTGCAATAGACGATATTGGTCAGCACGACATAGGCCGCCGCCTGCGGATCTTGAACAACCTCATACCCTTTGAGATTCAGCCGTGCTTTCAGATCGTTGAGCGACACGGCTTGATTGTCCGACGCGTTCCGATTTTGGAGAAAGACGGTTCGCGCCGTCGACGGCGGCAGCATGAGGCTGTTACTGGCAAGTAAGTCGGTATCCCGGACGTTGGCCGCACATCCGGTGGAGAGGAGGATTCCTGCCAACAAGCTGCGGAAGAAGCCTGCGGTCATCTGTGCTTTCTCGGAAGTGCCGGCTACGCGTAGAAGCGAGAGGAAGTCGCGGCGCGATTCTAGGTGAACGGATCAGAGGTTTCAATCAAGAAAGTGAAGATTCCGCCAAAAAAATCTCTCCCCAAATTCTGTGGATATCTCTGTTGATAGTCACCCGGTTGACCGCGAATAGACCCGCTAATTCATGCCTCGCACCAGGTTGCCTATTTATTGAGCATAGAGAATGATGGCTGTCAGAACCACAATATCTAGTAGTGGGCCGCTTATGTGTATGTATTAGCATTCATATTTGTCCCGGACTCCAGGTGTTTTGAAAATGAACTGTGGATAGTGGCTTTATTTTTTTAGACGATCCATATGGCTCTTGACTTATGCACAGAAGGTTTTCGTTTCTCGGGAGATGGCACAGGCTCGGATCGTAAAAACCGCACTGGAAGAGGCTGCCGGAATAGTCAAGAAAGATGATGGGCAAGTGCTTGACAGAGGCTCAATTTTTATGTAACCATCGGTTACATGATGACGTCGAGCGAGTTTCGGCAGATCCGTGAACAATTGGGGCTTACGCAGGAGCAGCTTGCCGCGGCACTGCAGACGACGCGGGTGTCGGTCGCTCGTTATGAATCCGGTATGCGTCGGATCAGCGGCGCGGTTCAGGTCGCGATCACGCAACTGGCCAACAGGACACAGATTCCCATGGCGGGGGTGGTTGCCGCGGGTCTGCCGATTGAGCCGGTGACCCAGTCGGAATGGGTCGAGGTACCTCCCGGCATGGTGCGACGGGGGGACACCTTTGCGCTCCGTGTGAAAGGGGAGTCGATGATCGAGGACGGGATTCTCCCGGGCGACCTGGTCGTCGTTCGCAAACAGGCGACGGCACAGAATGGCCAGACGGTTGTGGCGCTCGTGAACCGGGAAGCGACCATCAAGACCTATTTCAAGCACGCCCGGCACATTGAACTCCATCCGGCCAACGCTGCCATGAAACCGTTTGTTGTCACACCTGAGGATGAATTTTCCATCGAAGGGGTGCTCGTCGGTGTGATTCGTCATTGCGAGAACGCGTAATTCAAGGAGGAATAATGATGATGAGCCATCAGCAACAAGCCATGGTGGAGCGTGTGGACGAACTGGAGCGCATGATTGTCCGGCTCAATGGACGGATCGGGGAACTACAGCGCGAGCTGAAGCATACCAAGGGGATGACGTTCCAGGGGTGGTCCGGCGGCTCGCGCTTGCGAACTCTTTTCGGCGGAATGAAACCGGTCGTGTCCGCCTCGCATCCCATTCGAGAGAATAGGAGGATTGAACGCCATGATCTCTGTCTCTTCTGACCTTGATGCGGTGACGGCTGGATGTTGTGCTGATTGCGGGCAGCTGGTGTTACGGCGAACGCCGCTGTTCGATGAGAAGGCGAAGGCGGTGCGGGAGGTGTGCATCCGTTGTTTGGTGCTGAGCTACCAGCGCCGGCAGTTTGAAGCTGGTTGTTGCGGGTGAGCCCAGAGTCAGGTGTACCGGCTCTGCCAGGCGTTCAGTCGAGCGCTCATGCGAACCACCATTCGGCGATAGCCTATTGGTTCAGTCGCACGATGATCGCCCCCATCAGATCTCCTTGTTTGTAGTCCCGTTTGGAGCTGGCGGGATGACTGTTGTGGCAATCGGCACAGGCCTGCGCAATGGCAAAGTCTGCTGAAATCGCTTTGAACTGGTTCCCCTCTGAAAACGTTAGGAGCTTTTGTTGTGGATTGCTCACAAGCGTTTTGAGCGCCTCGGCTTCGGCCGGAGTTTTTGGCAGGTTCGACTTATAAATAGGCGTCAAGCCAATCAGGGTCAGTTCGAAATCCCTGATTTCCGCTCCTGCTGCCTTGATGAACTGGACAGGCAGCATGATCGCATGATCATCCTTGGTCCACTCTTCTAAGGGAATCACACCTGCCCGTTTGGTTTGTTCCGTCACGCTGTTCGCGTACACGGTGCGGAACGCTTTTGCCGTTTCCAGGATATAGAGGGCGGTCCGTTCCTGGTTCGGCGCCCCATGGAGGCTACTACAGCCCAGGACTAACGAGAAGATCCCGACCCACCACTTCCTCATAAGACGCTCCTTCTACCTGCTCGAAACCGTCGTTTGGCGAGAGGTCGACGTGTGGCCGAAAGGCCTTTCGCTGGGCTAGGCTTTCCTGCCGAGTTGTCCATAGACGTTACTGCCCCAGCAATGGATCTTGTCCTGTGAGAGGGCGCAGGTATGCTCGCCGCCGGCAGCAAGGGCTCGCGCGTTGCGGCTGTGCCCTCGGGTCTCAATTGGCCTGATTGTTTCCGACTCGCCGTCGTCTGCCACTTCCTGATGGCGGTTATCCCCCCAACATTTCACCGTTCCCGAGGTTTCCAATGCGCAGCTATGCTGCTTGCCTGCGGCAATCGCGCTGACATTACCGGTCAAACCTGCCACATCCAACGGCGTCACCCGGGCGGTCACCGATCCGTCCCCCAACTGACCATTCTGGTTATTGCCCCAGCATTTCACTCCACCTGCCACGGTCAACACGCAGGTATGTCGAGCTCCGGCCGCAATCGCCCTCACGACGCTGTGTAACCCCGTCACGTCAATCGGAAAGGTTTTGTCGATGGCCGTGCCGTCTCCGAGTTGGCCGTCCTGGTTGTCACCCCAACATTTGACTTCGCCCGCAATGGTCACCGCACAGGTATGTTGCCAGCCTGTGGCGATGGCGCTCACGCCGGAGGTCAATCCTGCCACATCCACGGGGATGTTTCTGTCGACGCCCGTCCCATCCCCCAGTTGCCCCTTCCGGTTGCTGCCCCAACACTTGACGCCTCCGGCTGCAGTCAGCCCGCACGTATGCTGTTCGCCGGCGGCGACCGCTCGCATGCCGCCCGTCAACCCCGCCACATCAGTCGGCGCGACCCTGTCAACGTTCGTGCCGTCCCCAAGTTGGTTGTCATGGTTGCTGCCCCAGCATTTGACTCCAGCCCGGGTGGTCACGGCACAGGTATGCCGTTCCCCGGCAGCAATGGCTTTGGCTGTGACCATCATGCCGATGACATCTTCAGGGAGAGCGCGGTTCGTTAATGTGCCATCGCCCAGCTGGCCATTGTCGTTGAGGCCCCAGCATTGAATTTGCCCGCCGGCGAGCAGCATGCAGGTATGTGAAGCTCCTGCGGTGATATCGACCACTCTGCTGGAAGGAGGAGCCAAAGAAGGGTGTGGCTGGGCACAGGCGGTGAGGAGCAGGGCAGGAAGCACCAAATGGGTCAGAGTAAGAGGATGCCGTCGTGTCGGCTGCATAGGTCGATCCCTGCCTCCTCAGTAGGTGCCACTAGGAATGGCATGTTCATGAAAGTCCGCTAAGTGGCCTCACTATATGCCTCCGGATCTAGGGAAACAATGGTTCCATTTTCGGTCGCCTGGACCGGAAGACCAATAGGAAGGGGCGCGGGATGATGCTGTCTTAGTCGAACCGATCAGACTCGGGTTCGGAGCAAGCGCGTTTACGCTGCAGGCTGATCGTCGATTTCGGGAGAAATTTGGTGGCGGTGACCCGGATTGAACGGGTGACCCGCGGCTTATGAGTCCGCTGCTCTACCAACTGAGCTACACCGCCACTGGAGGATGCGTGACCGGCCGAAGTGAACCGCAATAATAGCCGAAGAAGAGTTGAAGTGTCTACCGACTGATGCACGAAATTCTTTCTCGATCAGACGAACTCCTCCGCCACCGGTTGGCGGGATCCCGTGAGCTCGGGGACCGGGTGATTTGGCCCTCGTCATGATTGGCTCATGCCGTTCCCGTATCATCCGTATCCTATGAGGTTGGCCACGGATAGAGTGGCAGGAGGGGCGTGATGTCGCTAGACTGACAGGCGTGCTCCACGACTGACGGAGCCAACGTAGCCATTCATGTCGGGCGTCACGATTCCAGCGGTGTCCAAGCTGTTACGGCAGCTTCTTGCCGGTCTGCGCGGGGACTGACATGGTCCCCGCGCGAAATGGAAGCGCTGGACGTCCTCACCAAGGGAGATCGATATGATGACTGGAGTGTCCCTGCAGACTGCCCTTCCCTGGCTCCTGAGTATTGCCACAACCGTAGGCATCGCCCTGTTGCGGGTTGCGCTGGTGTTTGTGATTGGGTATATCGCGATTCGATTTGCCCGTTTGGGGTTGCAACAACTCGAACGGGTGATGCTTCTCACGAGTGATGCCAAGGATCAACAGTCCGGAACGGCTCAAAAACGCGCCGCGACACTCACGGGGATCCTCAGGACCATCGCACTCACGGCGATTTGGGCGATCGTCATCGTCGAATCGTTGCAGGTGGTAGGGTTGGACATTGCGCCGATTCTGGCCGGTGCCGGTATCCTGGGTCTGGCCGTGGGCTTCGGAGCCCAGAACCTGGTACGCGATCTGATCAGCGGATTCTTCATCATCCTCGAAGATCAGATCCGGCTGGGAGATGTGGCCGTGATCAACGGGACCGGCGGGCTCGTCGAGACCATTACTTTCAGAACGATCGCATTGCGTGATTTTTCCGGCGTCGTGCACATTTTCCCCAACGGCGGCATCAACACGCTGTCCAATATGAGCAAGGATTGGTCGGCCTTCGTGCTGGACATGGGAGTGGCCTATAAAGAGGATACGGATCGGGTCGTGGCGGTGATGCAGGCGGTCGGTGAAGAATTGCGCCACGACCAGGAACTGGGCTCGCTGATGATCGAGCCGATTGAAGTGGTGGGTGTTGAAAATTTTGCCGATAGTGCCGTGACGATTCGCGCGCGCATCAAGACACAACCGCTCGAACAGTGGAAGGTCGGACGTGAATACCGGCGTCGGCTCAAGAAGGCGTTCGACGCGCAGGGTATCGAGATCCCATTCCCGCATCAGACGTTGTGTATGGGAGAGGCCAGTCCTCCGTTCAAGGTTGAGGTGGTTGCAGGTCTGGGGATGCAGAAGGTCTAGCGGGAATCAATAAAAGAAGGCCCGTTGAGTCCGAGTGCCTTCAAGACTGAATATCAGGAGCATGAGCGGTGACCTGCTCGCTTTTGATGCCGATGGAAAGAGCATCCTCCGCATATTCTTCGCGCGCTCCGGTCTTGTGCCGGTCGCGTCGATAATCCTCCAGCCGCCGGCGAATGATCCCCTCCGACAGCGTGGAATAGTAACCGTTGAGGGCTTGCCGCCCGGTGGTCGCGGCAGTGGTGTCCCCGTGATGCCGGAACTCTCTCATCCGTTGTTCAATTCGCTGTTTCGCCGCAGCACAGAACGCCTCGGCCAATTCCCACACGCTGGTATGTCCGTCGAGCCTGGTCTGTCGTTCGGCATAGAGCACCGTGGCGAGCATGGCAAGGAGATCTTCACCGACGGATTCGATTTTATTCTGCAGGCGCTGCTCGTCTTTAAATGAGGCCTGGAATTGCAGCAAGGCGTAGAAAATTGCTCGCGCCAGCCGCCGACTGGTTCGTTCCACATAGATAACCGCCGGCCGTACTTGGAGGTGTGCGAGTTCCCCTCGATCCGGCAACGGCCGTTTGCGCCATTGTCGCAGGTACCAGGGCAGGTAGAAGCGCATGAGCTTCATCGCCTGCCGGGCTTGTTCGAGTATGGAGAGACCATCCGCATAGAAGCGTTTGGCGCGATCCAGATGAGGGCTCAAGCCTTCGCGGACCACGAAGGGGCGCAAGATATCGGTGGCGCCTTCGCCGATTCGATACATCTCCGCATCGCGAACGAGTTGTTCGATGCCGAAGGCGGCTTCCCCGCGCGCGTGCTTGGAGTCGGCGGTTTCGTACCCCATCCCTCCGAAAATCGTCTGCGCGTCGCGGATGAACCGGATCGTGTGTTCCGAACAGAAGATCTTGGCGACTGCGGCTTCGATGCGAATGTCGTAGCGGTGTTGATCGGCCAGACGCCAGACGAGCAACGCCAGTGCCTCCATGGCGAACAGGTGGCCGGCCATGTCCCCGATCCGGATTTGCTGCGTCTGCCGCTCTGCCAACGGCTTTTGAAACGTGACCCTGCTATTGGCTCGATCCAGAGTCGGCTGCCAGGCCTGTTTGGCCATGCCCAGGCAGATGGCGGGAATGCTGATGCCCCGCCCCACGTTCAGAATCGTCAGGGCATACTTCAATCCCTTGCCGATGTCGCCGATCACCTGTTCGATCGGCACCTGCACATTCTTCAAGGCGATATGGGCGTTCTCAATCCCGCGACAGCCTTCAAACTGACAACGTTGGCGCACCAGCACACCTGGTATCGCCATGTCCAAAATAAAGGCCGTGTGGACGTGATCGTCCGCCCGCTGCCCCTGCGGTGCCGGAATCCATTCGACCTTTCCCTCACACTCCACCCGAAGAGCCGGCACGCGAGCGACGAGCGTGAGGTACCGGGCAATCGGCCCGTTCGTGCACCAGAGTTTTTCGCCGTTGACCAGAAAATGGGTGCCGGAGGAATCCAGGACCGCCTCGGTTCGCACATTGGCCGCATCCGAGCCGGTCATCGGTTCGGTGAGGGCAAAGGCTGAAATGGCCTCCTTCGCGACGAGCGGGAGATATTTTCTCTTCTGGTCTGCGTTCCCGAAGAGGAGGATCGGCATGGCGATACCGATGGACTGCGGCACTGCCACCGTCAGAGCCAGAATGTTGCTCCAACCGGCAATCAGGGTCAGGACGCGACCGTAGTTCGTATAGGACAGGCCGAGCCCGCCATATTCTGTGGGAATCTTCATGCCGAAGGCCCCGAGCTTGAACAGCCCCCGGATAACGCGTTCGGGAATTTTGGCCTCGCGTTCGATTTTCTCGGGGTCCACCTCGTGGATCAGAAAGTGTTCAACCTGTTTGCAGAAGGCCTCGCCGGCGGCTTTCTCTTCCGGCGGTTCGGGAGGTATCAGCAAGAGGTCGAAGTCCGGCCGGCCGTCATAGAGACCGGCCAGGAAACTCTTTCCGGTGAATCGCTCGCGGGCTTCTTCGATCCGTTCGAAGCCTGTAAAGAGGGTGCTCATGTGGTACCTCGCCCGATCCGGTCAACCAGGATCTTTGAATTGTCTGTCACGATATTGAGCCAGGGTGCCCGCCAACCGGGATGCCAATTCCAAGCGCTTGGGTTTCCCGGTGGAGGTGTAAGGCACCTCCGTACCCATCAACAGCACTTTCGGTTGTTTGGCAAACGGCAACCGTCCGCGGCAATGGGAGAGGATGTCCGCCTCTGTCGGGGGGGATGCCGGGTGTTTCGGCACGATATAGGCGGCGATCTCCTCGCCGTAGTAGCGATTTTCGAAGGGGATGGCCATGGCGAACTGCACGGCCGGGTGTCCCTTCAACACGTCGTCGATTTCCAACGGGGAAATATTGACGCCGCCGCGAACGATGAGTTCTTTCAAGCGGCCTGAAATGAACAAGAACGCGCGTCCCCGGTCGTCGGCGATATAAAAGCCTTCGTCGCCTGAACGGAACCAACCCCACTGGAAGGCGGCCTCGTTCGCGTCATCCCGTTTGAAATAGCCGGCGCAGACTGTGCGTCCCCGGATGCAGATTTCTCCACGCTTGTGCTCAGGAACCGGTTTCCCGTATTCGTCGAGAACCGCCATCTCGTTATGACGCAGAGCCGTTCCGATCGAGGGGAAATCAAAATCTGTGAGCCAGTGACGATGTTCTTCCCGTGTGAGGTCGTTCGGGAGGAAACAGGAATAGCAGGTTGTTTCAGACAGACCGTATCCATGGCGGATCGGAAAGCCAAAACGATCTTCGAAGCGCAGGGCCGTGTCCTTCAGCAGCGGCCCGGCGCCGCAGATCACACCGCCGAAGCGATCCAGGCTATAGGCGGCGAGGTCTTCGTCGGCATCCAGAAGAAACTCAAGCAAGGTGGGGACGACGCTGACACTGGTCACCTGCTCTTCGTGGAGTCGTCGCCAGAAGCTGCCGGTCTTGAACTTCCGGTTCAACACGACGCTTCCCTTACAATAAAACGGAGTCATCAGCGTGACGACGATGCCGTTGACATGGTGGATGGGCAGGACGCACATCAAACGGTCGGTGAGACCGAAGCCATGCCGGTCGGCGATGGCATCCGCATCGATCAGAAGATTGGCGACCGTCAGGATGACGCCTTTCGGCGCCCCGGTTGTCCCGGATGTGTAAATGATCAAGGCAGGATCGTCGAGTCGGGAGGTGCCCGGGGCAACGCGGGCTCCAACGGCGTGGCTGTTCTTTCGGCTCTTTCCCCTGGTTTCCTTCCCGTCAAGGATGCCACCGTCTCCCAGGGCGACCACTTCCCGCAAGGCCGGCAGCATGGACTGAAGGGCGTTGAGTTCCTCGTAGACATCCTGCCAGCAGAGGGCAACCGAGGCCTCCGAATGTTCGAGGATATACCGCTTCTTCTCGGGTGTTTCTTCGACATTGATCGGCACGACGGCGACTCCCAACGTCCAGGCTGCGAAGTAGATCAGCGCCGTCAGATCATGGTTGAACAGCACGGTGGCGATCCGGTCGCCGCGGGTCAGGCCGAACTTCGCATGAAACATCTCCGCCATCCGTTCCACGATCGTGCCGAATTCCGCATAACTGTAGGTTCGGCGCAAGTTCCGGTCGTCGTCGCAATAGGTCAAAAAATTCCTGGTGACGAGTCGCGGGTCGTACAGGCGTGATCGGAAGAACTCGGCGAACGAGGTCCAGTGGAGTTCAGAGGAACATCCTGGCGCCTCGCGGGCCTGCTCGATTCTGTCATGGACGTCGGTCAAGAGGCTCATAGGTCCTCGGTGAGGGCCCCGTGTAGAGGGCTCGTGGTCTGATCAATCGGTTATGCTCCTGCTGCTCCATCACATGTGCGCACCAGCCGGTGATGCGGGAACAAACGAACAACGGGGTGGACAGTTCACGCGGGATGCCCATCAACAGGTAGGCCACGGCCGTATAGAAGTCGAGATTGGGATGGAGTCCTTTTTCCTCCCGCATGATGCGGTGGAGGGTAGCGGCGATGTCGTACCAGCTGTGGTCGCCGCAGAGGTGGCTGAGCCGTTCGGCGTGGCGCTGGATGATGGCTGATCGTGCGTCGCCCTGCCGAAGCACGCGATGCCCGAATCCCATCACTCTCCGCTTCTCCGCGAGCGCCTTCCTCACCCATGCCTCTGCGTGATCCGGCCGGCCGATTTCAATGAGCATCGACGCCACCGCTTCGTTGGCGCCTCCATGGAGCGGCCCTTTCAACGTCGCGACGGCCGCCGTGATCGCGCCATGCAGGTCGGTGAGGGTCGAGGCGGTGACGCGAGCGGCAAACGTGGAGGCATTAAACTCATGCTCCGCGTAGAGGATGAGCGACACGTTCAGCGCCTGAGCCATGGCCGCGCCGCTGTCACCGTCCTTGTGGCCTGCCACCAGGTGCAGCAGGTGCTGCGCAAAATCTCGACTCTCGTCCTGTCTCTGCGGGACTGTTCCGGACATGACTCGATGACTATGCGCGATCAGCAGCGGGATCTGGCTCAGCAGCCGCATGGATTTGCGGAGATTGGCCTCATGCGATCCATCCTGCGCGTCGGGATCGCTAAGGCCCAGCAGGGAGACGCCCGTTCGCAGCACGTCCATCGGGTGCAGACCCGGTCGCAGGTGGTCCACGAAACGTTGCACCGGATCGGGCAGGACTCGATGGCCTCTCAGCAGGGTGGAAAAACCATCCAGTTCGTTCCGGGTGGGGAGATGGCCGATCAGCAGCAAATGGGCGACTTCCTCGAAGCGGCTCCATTCCGCCAGATCGCCGATGGCATACCCCCGATAACGAAGTCCGGCCTCTCCTTCATCCACCTGACAGAGGGCCGATTCCCCTGCGATCACCCCTTCAAGTCCGGGGCTATAGAGGGGCGGCTCCGTGGTTTTCGTTCCGGGCTGTTCTTGTATCGCCTGGTTCATAGGGCCTCCCTGTCTGGTCCTGCCCCTGCTCGTATCGAAGCAGACTGTAGAGATCCTGTCGCGTCATCATGTGATCGAGCCAAGCCCGTTGAGAGCCGAAGAATCTCAGCTCCCGCAGCAGCTTCTCAATCGCGAGGGCTGCGACGCGGAGCGTACTGACGGGAAACAACACGCCTCGATACCCCAACGCCTCGAATTCGTCGACGCTCAGGTAGGGGGTCTTGCCGAACTCCGTCATGTTGGCGATCAAGGGCACGTGGATACCGGCCCGTTTCATTTCCAACGCAAAGGTGTCGAATTCGTCCGCGGAGAGCAGGGCCTCGGGGAAGAGCGCATCCGCGCCGGCCTCGGCATAGGCGAGGCCTCGCTGAATGGCAGCCTGCAGCCCATCGACGGTCCGTGCGTCCGTGCGCGCCACAAGGACGAAATCCCGATCGCGTTTCGCCTCTACGGCTGCGGTGATCTTGGCAACCATGTCAGCCGTTGGAATCAGTCGCTTCCCTGACAGATGGCCGCATTTCTTCGCCTCTTCCTGATCTTCGATCTGCATGCCGGCCAATCCGGCCCGCTCAAATTCCTGAACGGCCTCCCGCACAACCGAAGGCGGCCCATAGCCGGTGTCCGCATCGACGATGGTGGGAAGCGTCACCGCTTGGGCAATGGCAGATGCTTCCCGCGTCATGTCCGTCAAGCCGATCAATCCGATATCGGGCAGGCCCCGGGCGGCCGAGATCGCGGCTCCCGACACATAGACGCTCTCGAATCCGGCGCGCTCGATTTGCATGGCCGTCAGGGCATTACAGGCGCCGGGGATGGCCACCGTCCTGCCGGCCAGCAGCTCACGCAAGCGTTGTGCTTTTGAAGGAGTGGAGTGGTTACGCATCACGATGGGGTACCCTCAACAGAGGCATCAGTGTGGCGATGTCTTTCTCTCGTTCCAATGTCCACACGAAACCGATGAGCTTCTCGACCTGCGCGCGACCGATTCGTCTCGATGCGAGCCGGCGTAGTTTCTCCTCCACATCCTGGTCCGACATGGGATTGCCCGGATGGCCCAGGGGGACGTCCACATGCCTCATGTACACCGTTCCCGTCGTCGTCCTCAGCGTGAGGCGGGTCGGCATCGCTCGCGGGTAACGGCCCGCGAATTCCGGCTGCGGGACGACACGAACCTTCTTCATGAGCTCGTGCAGCGCGGGGTCCCGTAGCCGGTGAGGGTCGAATGAATGCACGGTCACGCGACCATCCAGCAAGGCCACCGCGACACAATAGGGGAAGCTGTGATCGGCCGTTTCGCGCGTCGTCGGGTGCCACTTCTCCGGATCGCGCCCGATAATTTCGATCGCAACATCGTAACTGCCGATTTCAATCTCGCTCAGGCGCTGGATTGCATCGGTCCCTTCCGCCTTGATCACCTCCGTTCGCAGGGCCAGTGCCGCTTCGACCGCAGTCTGGGCGTGGTATTCCACCGGGAAATGTTTGATGTAGGAATCGAGAATCTTGAACGAAGCCAGGGTGTCGTCGGGAGCCCGCTCTCTACCCAATCTCGACAGCTCGAATGGTCCGGACACCAGCTTCATGAAGCCCTTTTCGCCTTCAAAGATGGGGGCCGGGCCTGTCATGCCTCGTTGGGCCAGGATGGCCGCGAAGAGGCCGTTGCGTGCGGCATTCGAGAACGCACAGGCTTTCCACATGGACATGTCGCCGACTCTGGTTTGCCGGAGTGCCACGTTCGCCACGGCGGCCAGGTTGATGGCCTGCGTGGTTTGCGTTTCCGTCAGTTTCAGCGTTTTGGCTACGCCGAGCGCGGACGAGATGGATCCATAGGTCACATGGTCCCATCCACGGGAGCGTAACGCGGCGGCGTCGCAGAGCCGGCATTGGATTTCATAGGCCAAGGCGATGGCCTGGATGACCCGCTTGCCCGAAGCATGGGCTATTTCTCCGGCGGCGAGGATTGCGGCAAGGTTGTCCGAAGGATGGGCCGGTTCTTTCGAGAGATAGGTATCGTTGAAGTCGAGGTAGCGAACCAACGCGCCGTTGGCGAAGGCGGCCAGGTCCGGCAGCGTTTTGTGAGTGGTCCCCCAGATTGTCGCGCCACCGGGAACTTTGGCGGATTGTGCCACGTGACGTGCGATCCGGCAGGGAGTCGCCTTCCAGGCGCCGAAGGCACAACCGGCGCTGTCGAGAATCCGTCGCTTGACCTCATGGACCACGTCGTCGGGCAGGTCGTCGTAACAAAGAGCCTGGGTATAACTCGCAAGACGATCCGCCAGCATGATGATCCTCTCGACAACCGGCCGTTCTGTCAGCCCGGTGTGTGGGCGAGATCCTGGAGCCGTTGCTGTTCGGCAATCATGGCGATCAGCTCCGGAATGCCTTCTCCCTTCACGGCCACGGTGCGCAGCACGTGCGGGCACCACTCGCGTAGATCGCGTACTGTAGTATCGGCGCCTTCGCGATCTCCTTTGTTGACGACCACGATATCCGCCACCTCCAGCAACCCGGCCTTCATGGCTTGCACGTCGTCGCCCAATCCAGGCGCGACCAGGGCAATGACGGTTCCGGCCACCGAGACGACCTCGATGTCGTTCTGGCCGACGCCGACCGTTTCGATCAGGATCACGTCATACGCGGCCGCCTCCAGGACTTGCAGCGCATCGCGAGTCGCCCGCGCGAGCCCACCGGACTGACCGCGGGTTGCCATGCTGCGTATGTAGACTCCCGAATCGTCCGCGTGCCGCTGCATCCTGATCCGGTCACCCAGCACCGCCCCGCCGGTGAGAGGGCTGCTGATATCCACCGCCAGGACGCCGACCGTTTTGCCGAGGCGGCGGTAGGCGGCGATGAGTTGATCGATCAACGTGCTCTTCCCCGTGCCGGGATAACCCGTGATGCCGATCGCCATGGCGCGCTTCTCCGGTGGCGTCAGGCGTTTCAACACGGCGGCTCCAACCGGCTCCTGGTTCTCAATCCAGGTGATCACGCGCGCCACAGCCCGGACCCCACCGGCCAGCACTTGCTTGGCCATGGTCTCGACATCCTCCCGTTTCGATACTCGACCGACGCACGCGTGATTCATGTCATTCCCGCCACGCAGGCTGTGGCTTTTCACGATGATGGAGTTGCGAAAGCCGCGAGTTCAGCGGATGCCGCACGGCGTCACCGAGTTGTTGCGCACAGGCGGCAACCAGCATCTCATCCACCGGCACGTTAGCGCCGGAGGCTTTCAGCGCGAAGACCAGATCTTCCGTCGCGACATTCCCGGATGCGCCGGGAGCGTAGGGACAGCCGCCGAGGCCTCCAGCCGAAGCATCGAACGCCGTGATCCCATAGTCCCACCAGGCCGTGAGGGCATTGGCGACTGCCATGCCATAGGTGTCATGGAAATGGAGCGAGAGGTGAGCCGGCTCGACATGCGGCAGCACCGTATCGAGCAATCTCCGTATGTCCGTCGGCGAAGCCTTGCCGACCGTCTCGCCCAACGAGATGTCGTCGACCGCGAGGTCGAGCAGCCGTTCCATCACGTCCCGTACCTGCGTGGGCGGAACCCGGCCTTCATAGGGACAGAATACGACTGTGGACAGGTAGGCTCTCACCGCCATGCCGTCTCGTTTCGCTGCTGCCACAATCGGCCTGAAGCGCACGAGCGATTCCTGCACGGTCGCTTTGATGTTATGGCGGGTGAAGCTGTTCGAGGCAGCCGTGAAGACGGCGATCTTATCGACGCCTGCCGCCCTCGCCCGTTCGAGGCCTCGTTCATTCGGAACGAGGGCCGAATAGGTGACACCCGGGATGCGGTCGATGGCGCGGAGGACCTCATCGGAATCCGCAAGCTGCGGGATGGCCGCGGATGACACGAAGGAGCCCGCTTCAATCTCAGTCACGCCGGTACGTGACAGCGCATTGATCAAGGCGATTTTTCGCAAGGTCGGGACGAAGTTCGCTTCGTGTTGGAGCCCGTCGCGTGGAGACACCTCGGTGATCCGGACCGGGGCCCGGCGCGAGTTATGTAGGCCGGCTTGCAACATGGCGATCCTTCGGCATTTCGCGATCTGACTGCTGGTTCTGTCCGTTGGCCCAGTGCGGTGGCCGCTTCTCCGAAAAGGCGCGGAGCCCTTCAGCCGCCTCGGGGGTACAACGGGCTTCGGCGTTGGCTTCTGCGCAAGTCATCTCGCGCTCTTGATCGGTCAACGGGCGTATCGTCAGAAGTAACTGTTTTGTGTTCCTGGTTGCGCCGGGAGCCAGCTGCCTGATGGCGTCGATGAGTTCCGTGATGCGATCGTCCAGATCGCCTTGAGAGACGACGTCGTGCACGAGGCCGAATCGGTGAGCCACTGATGTGGTGAATGTTTCGCCGGTCAGCGCATACCGTCGAAGAAACGACTCGCCTGCCTTGCGTAGGAGAAAGGGTGCGATGACCGCGGGGATCAAACCGAGTCTGGCCTCGCTGAGCGAGAACGTCGCATCCTCTGCCGCGACGACGATATCGCAGACCGCCATCAGTCCGAGCCCGCCTCCGAAGGCAGGCCCTTGCACCCGGGCGATGACCGGACAGGGAGATTCGTCGATGGCGCGATACATGCGGGTAAGGCGGTGGGCGTCATCTGTGGCCTGGGCATCCGAGACCGGAGACGTGGATTGCATCCATTGGAGATCGGCCCCGGCGCAAAAAACAGGCCCGGTGCTGGATAGCAGTATTCCTCTCAGGGACGGCTCCTGAGCCGATTCGTCGAATGCCTGAGTCAGTTCACTCATCATCCGGCTGTCGAAGGCGTTGCGCCGTTCAGGCCTGTCGAGCGTGATGCAGCGGATGTCGCCGTGCGATTCCATCGCCAGGGTCGTATATCGACGCATTCGTGCCTCCTCAGCCGCCGCGCTCTTCACATACGAAACACCGGCACATGGGTTTCTCTGGCCGGAGTGGACGCGGCCATATCCAGACAGAAGCCCAGGACTTTTCGTGTCTCCACGGGATCCAGAATGCCGTCGTCCCAGAGTCGCGCGCTGCTGAAATAGGGACTGCCTTCCTGCTCATATTGCGACCGGGTGGCCTCCGTGATTCGCCGCTGTTCTTCATCCGACAGCCGTCCCTGTTCACGCGCGCGCTGCTGTTGCTTGACGGTGACAAGGACCTGCGCGGCCTGTTGCGCGCCCATCACCGAGGTTCGTGCGTTGGGCCAGGTGAAGAGGAATCGAGGGCCATAGCCACGCCCGCACATGGCATAGTTGCCGGCTCCGTGTGAGGCGCCGATCAGGATCGTGAACTTAGGAACCTCGGCGGTCGCGACGGCCTGCACCATCTTGGCGCCGTCCTTAATGATGCCTCTCGTCTCATAATCTTTTCCGACCATAAACCCGGTGATGTTTTGCAGAAACACCAGCGGAATACGCCGTTGTGCGCAGAGTTGGACAAAATGCGCGCCTTTCAGCGCGGACTCCGAGAGCAGCACCCCGTTGTTGGCGACGATCCCCACGAGGTGACCCATCCAGTGGGCGAAGCCACAGACCAGCGTGGAACCGTACCGTGCCTTGAATTCCTGGAAGCGGCTGCCGTCCACGAGCCGCGCAATCACCTCCCGGACCTCCCATTTCTGACGCGGATTCGCAGGAATAATTCCGTAGAGTTCTTCGGCCGGGTACAGGGGCTCGTCGATCTTTTCTCGACGAAGTCTCGGCGGCCGTCGCCCGAGCGTGGCAATGATCGATCGGCAGATGTCCAATGCATCATGGTCATCCTGCGCCAGATGATCGCCGACGCCCGATAGGCGGGTGTGGAGATCGGCTCCCCCGAGCTCTTCACTGGTGACGTCTTCGCCGGTTGCGGCTTTGACCAGCGGCGGTCCGGCCAGGTAAATCGTGCCGGTTCCCTGGACGATCACGTTTTCGTCGCACATGGCCGGCACATAGGCGCCGCCGGCCGTGCACATGCCCATGACCACGGCAATCTGGGCGATACCGGCTGCGGACATTCGCGCCTGGTTGAAGAAGATCCGCCCGAAATGGTCCTTGTCGGCGAAGACCTCAGCCTGCATCGGCAGAAAGATGCCGCCGGAATCGACGAGATAAATCGCCGGCAGCCGGTTCTCCAAGGCAATCTCTTGCGCCCGCAAATGTTTCTTGATGGTCATGGGGAAGTAGGTTCCCCCTTTGACCGTCGCATCGTTGGCCGCAATGACACAGAATCGTCCCGACACGGAGCCGATGCCGGTGACAATCCCGGCGGAGGGAACCTGATTGTCATACAACCCAAAGGCGGCAAGGGGGCTGAGTTCGATCCAGGGGGAGCCCGGATCGAGCAGGGCGGCAATGCGCTCGCGGGCCGTCATCTTGCCTCGTTTCTTGTGGAGTGCCACCGCATCGGCCGGTCCGCCCGCTTGCACGATGGTCAGCTGTTTCTTCAGATCGGCCATCAGGCTGTCGTACTGTGCCTGGGCAAGACGAAAGTCTTCCGATGTCTGATTCACGGTGGTAGTCAGGACGCGCATTTCGGACATCCTCTCAACGCTCGACTCGAAGTCCCTTCACGAAATCGACGATGTCATGCATCGGCGTGGCCGGGCGAAAGAGCATCTGCACACCGGCGGCTTTCAGTCGCGGGACATCGTCATCGGGGATAATGCCTCCACCGAACAGCGTGACGTCTTCTGCGCCCTGCTCTTTCAGCAACTGCAGCACGCGGGGAAAGAGCGAGTTGTGGGCGCCGGAATGGATACTCAGACCGATGGCTTGCACGTCCTCCTGAATGGCGGTGGTCACGATCTGCTCCGGCGTCTGATGGAGTCCGGTGTATATGATCTCCACTCCGGCATCGCGCAGCGCCCGTACGACGAGCTTGACCCCCCGGTCATGGCCGTCCAATCCCACCTTGCCGATCAACACTCGAATAGGTGTCGTCGCTATTGCCATACGTTCACCTCTTCCATCACATACCGTCCTTCTGTATCCTTCCTGAGATGACCGGCCTGGATCAGGGGATCGTGTTCAAATATCAGCAACCAGTCCTCCTCGAACGCTCGATCCAGCACCCGGCGCTTGGTGTCGAGGGTCTGCATGGGATCGAGGTCGTATCCCATGATATAGGGGAGGGGCAGATGCGAGACGGTCGGGATCAGATCGCCCAGGAAGCAAGCTATCCGGCCTTCCGACTCGACTTTGACACTCTGATGAAAGCGCGTATGACCGGCCGTGACCATCGTGGTGATGCCCGGCAGCAGTTCCGTATCGCCGTGGAGGAACTCCCACTGATTCAGCTGAGCGACCGGTGAGAAATTGTTCCGTCGATAACTGGCCCTGGTCCGTTCATTCGCCGCAACGGCATCGTCGTACTCGCCCTGTTGCACATAGTAGGTGGCCTTGGGAAAGGCTGACCGCAGCAGGCCGTTCCCGTTCGCGACCGTATTGCCTCCGGCATGGTCGAAGTGTAGATGGGTGTTGATCACCAGATGAATGTCATTGTAGGTGAGGCCATGGCGCTGGAGCGAGTCTCGCAGGGACGGCGTCCGCTCGACTGCAAACATGGAGTGAAACTTGGCATCTTCCTTATCGCCGAGACCCGTATCCACCAGGATGTTCTTGCCGTGGGCCTGGATCAACAGACAGTTCAAGTGGAGCGGAATGCGATTCAACTCATCCGCCGGGCAGCATTTCTGCCAGAGCGTCTTGGGCACCACCCCGAACATGGCCCCGCCATCCAGCCGGAACCGGCCGTCGGTCACTGCATAGATGTCAAAGGCTCCGAGTTTCATAACACCACCGGCTCGCGATAGGTTCCATACACTTCCTTCAACGCGGCGCAAATTTCTCCCAACGTCGCCTTCGCCTTTACGGCTTCAATCAGAGCCGGCATGAGATTCTGGTGGCAGGCGGCCGTTTCCTGTAATTCCTCCAACGAGCCGGCCATCTTGAAGGGATCACGCGATTTTCTGAGATCGGACAAGCGTGCGACCTGTTCCTGTTCCACTTCCGGTCCGATCTTCAAAATGGGAAGGGAACGTGTTTCCTGTTCCACATAGTCGGTGACGCCGACGATGGGCCGCTCCTTGTGTTCGATCTCTTTTTGATACCGTTGTGAGGCATCGAGGATTTCCCGCTGCGGAAAACCGTGTTCGATCGCCGCCACCATTCCACCCATCTGATCCAGCCTTTTGAAATAGTCCCTTGCTCCCTCTTCCAATCGGTTCGTCAGCGATTCGACAAAGTAGGAGCCGCCCAACGGATCCACGCAGTTGACCGTTTCACTCTCGGAGGCGATGACCTGTTGTGTCCGCAGGGCCAGCGTCACCGCTTCTTCTGTGGGGAGCGCCAGGGTTTCATCCATCGAGTTGGTGTGGAGCGATTGTGTCCCGCCGAGCACCGCGGCCAGGGCCTGGAGGGTGGTGCGCACCACGTTGTTCATCGGCTGTTGGGCGGTCAAGGAGCAGCCGGCCGTCTGGGCGTGACAGCGGAGTTGGAGGGAGCGGGGATTCTTCGGGTGGTACCGTTGCTCCATTTCACGCGCCCACAGGCGCCGGGCGGCCCGGAACTTGGCGATCTCTTCGAAGAAGTCATTGTGCACGTTGAAGAAGAAGGAGAGTTGCGGCGCGAAGGCATCCACATCGAGGCCGGACTTCACGGCCGCATCCACATAGGTGAGTCCGTCGTAGAGTGTAAACGCGAGTTCTTGAACGGCTGTCGAGCCTGCCTCCCGGATGTGGTATCCGCTGATGCTGATCGGATGCCACTTAGGGACATGAGCGGCACAGTAGGCGATCGTATCGACGATGATCGCGATGTGCGGTTCGGGCGGGAAGAGCCACTCCTTTTGCGCGATATATTCTTTCAGAATATCGTTTTGAATCGTGCCGCCGAGTCGGTCGAACGGGATGCCGCGCTTTTCTGCCACGGCCAGGTACATGGCAAAGAGTACCGCAGCCGGCCCGTTGATCGTCATCGAGGTGGTGACCTGGTCGAGCGGGATGCCGTCGAACAGCCGTTCCATGTCGGCGAGTGAGGAGATGGCCACGCCGCAGTGGCCCACTTCGCCCCGGGCCATCGGATCATCGGCATCAAGGCCCATGAGCGTCGGCAGGTCGAAGGCGACGCTGAGGCCGGTCTGTCCCTGCGCCAGGAGATACTTGAAGCGCCGATTCGTATCGTCCGCGGAACCGAAACCGGCGAATTGCCGCATGGTCCAGAGGCGGCTGCGGTACATGTTCGGGTAGATGCCGCGGGTGTAGGGAAATGAGCCTGGTTGGCCAAGATCCTGCTCGACGCTCCAACCCTTCAGATGGTCAGGGCTGTAGACCCGTTCGATGTCTAATCCAGAGAGGGAGGAGAAACGAGATTTCCGCTCGTTCATGACGCGGCCCTCCGGGAAGGAACGAACACGTCAGCTCACATTCACCGGCTGCTCTCCATACACATAGAATCCATGCCCGCTCTTTCTCCCGAGCCGACCGGCTTCGACATACTTGCGCAGCAGGGGACAGGGGCGGAACTTGGGGTCTCCCAGATCGTGATGCAGCACCTCACAAATGGCGAGCACCGTATCCAGACCGATGCGGTCGGCCAAGGCCAGGGGACCCACGGGATGGTTGGTCCCTTCCACCATCGCCAGGTCGATCGCTTCGGCCGTTGCGACGCCTTCCTCCAGTGCAAAGACCGCCTCATTAATCATGGGAATGAGGACCCGGTTGACGATGAAGCCGGGGAAATCTTTGCAGACCACCGCGGTTTTCCCCGCGTGCCGGACCAGCTCCAGGGCGAGTTGCAGCGTATGCTCCGAGGTTTCGATGGCGCGCACCACTTCGACCAGCCGCATGACCGGGACGGGGTTCATAAAATGGATGCCGACGACGCGATCGGGACGACCCGAGGCCATGCCCAGGCTCGCGATCGAAATCGAGGACGTATTGCTGGCCAGGACGGCCGATGGTTCACAGACTTGCCCCAACTGGGCGAACAGCGCTCGTTTCATGACGGGATCTTCCGGTATCGCTTCGATCACCACTTGTGCCTCTCGTAAGCGTTGCATGTGCTTCATTGGATGAATGATCGCCATGGCCGATCCGGCCTGATCGCCCCGCAGCGCGCCTTTTTCAACTGCTTTCGTCACACCTTGCCAGATTTTCTTGATGGCCTCTTCCAGTGCCTCCTCCGTTGCATCGACCAGGAGGACATTCCACCCCGCCGTGGCCAGCACCTGCGTGATGCCGCGCCCCATCTGTCCCGCGCCTACGACCCCGATGGTTTTGATGTCGTCGATCGTCATAACGATCCCTGGTTCACCGCTCCACGATGAGGGCGAGCGCTTCTCCGCCTCCGATGCAGAGGGCGGCCAGCCCGCGATGGACGTCGTGCGTCTTCATGGCGTACAGCAGCGTCGTTAAGATCCTGGCTCCAGTGGCGCCGATGGGATGACCCAGGGCCACCGCTCCGCCGTTGACGTTGACCTTCTTGGGATCGAGGCCGAGTTCACGATTGATCGCCAGGGAGACAGCCGAGAACGCTTCGTTGATCTCGAACAGGTCGATGTCGTTGACCGACAGTCCTGTTTGTTTCAACAGTCGCCGGATCGCTTCGACCGGCGCAATCGTGAACCATTCCGGTGCCAGCGCCGCACCGGCATAACCGACGATACGGGCCATCGGCGCGAGGCCAAGCCGGGCGGCCTCCTCTTCATCCATGATGACCAATGCTGCCGCTCCATCGTTGCAGGAGGGGGAGTTGCCCACGGTGAGGACTCCATCGTCCTGAAAGACCGGTGTGAGCTGGCGCAACTTGGTCAGATCCACCCGATTCGGTTCCTCGTCGTCCGAGATGAGGACCGGCGCTCCCTTTTTCTGCGGCACTTCGACCGGAACGATCTCTTTCTTGAAGGCGCCGCGGGCGATTGTGTCACGGGCCCGGCTGTAACTGTCCAGGGCGAAGTCGTCGACGTCCTGTCTCGACAATCGATACTTGGCCGCGCACAACTCCCCCGCATTCCCCATGTGAAACTGGTTGTAGACATCCCAGAGCCCGTCTTTGATTAAACTGTCGGTCAGCTCACCGTGCCCCAGTCGGTAGCCTTGCCTGGCCTTCTCCAGCAGGAAGGGGGCTCGTGTCATGTTTTCCATTCCACCGGCCACCATGATGTTCGCTTCTCCCAAGGCGATGGCCCTTGTCGCCATTATCACGGCCTGCAGGCTGGATCCGCAGACCTTATTGACGGTCACCGCACCGACGGAATGAGGCAGCCCCGCGCCGATGGCCGCCTGTCTGGCCGGTGCCTGGCCCAATCCCGCGCTGAGCACACATCCCATCAGGACTTCGTCGATCCGATCACCCGGCAGTTGGATGCGTTTTACGGCTTCGGCGATGGCGAGGCTCCCGAGCTTGGTGGCCGGGATGGAGCTGTAGCTTCCGTTGAAGCTGCCCATCGGGGTTCGGGCTGCGCTCACGATGACGGCATGGTGTCTGGCGTTCACAGCAGTTTCTCCCAGTCGCTCTCTTCAAGATACTGTTTCACCCTGGCCATGAAGCGGTCGGCGGTGGCGCCATCGATCACCCGATGGTCGAACGAGAGGCTCAGGTAACACATAGCGCGAATCGCGATGGCATCGTTGATAACCACAGTGCGCTTCTGCACCGATCCCACTCCGAGGATGGCGGTCTGCGGCTGATTGATGATGGGAGTGCTGAAAAGACTGCCGAAGCCGCCGTGGTTGGTGATGGTGAAGGTGCCGTCCTGGACTTCGTCTGGTCTTAACCGCTTGCTCCTGGCTCGTTCGGCAAGGTCTGTTATCTCATCGGCAATCTGGCTCAGTCCTTTGCGATCGGCATGCCGAATGACGGGAACCAGGAGGCCGTCGTCGAGCGCCACTGCGATGCCGATATGCATGCCTTGCTTGATCACGAGTCCCTGCTCCCGCCAGGAGGAATTCAGAAGCGGGTGTTCTTTGATGGCGCGCGTGACGGCGCTGATCACGAACGGCAGATACGTGAGCGCGCGGCCCTCTCGAAACCTGGTTATGCCGCTGAAGTCCGCTTCGAAAAATGTCGCCACATGGGCCGCCGTGTGCCGGCTCTGGACCATGCGTTCGGCGATGGTCTTTCGCATTTGAGACAGAGGCACGATCTCTTCATGCGTGGAGATGGGAGGCGGGGATGGCGTTGCGGCCAACGCGCCCTGCAAGCTGCCGGTCGATTTACGCTTGCCGATCACGTCCAGCAGGTCATGCTTCGTGATTCTCCCGCCCTCGCCGGTTCCTGTGATCGCGGAGAGATCCAGGCCATGTTCTTTCGCCAGTTGTCGAACGGCGGGGGAGTAGTGATGCTCGTTCGGTCCTGCCTCCATCGGCCGGACCGTCACGCCCCCGACACGATTGACGACGCCGGATGCCGGCTGAGAATCGAGCCTGGCCAGCATTGTTCCCACCGGAACGGTTGTTCCTTCAGGCACAAGTATCTCGATGAGGAACCCTGTCGCAGGAGAGGGAATGTCCAGGGCGACCTTCTCGGTTTCCACTTCCAGGAGCGGCTGATCTTTTTCGACAGCTCCGCCTTGAGGGATCAGCCATTTGACGACGGTCCCTTCCGCGATGCTTTCACCGAGTTGGGGCATCACAATGTCGGTCGCCACTTCGACCTCCAGCTCTCAGCTTTCGGCGGTCAGCTGTCAGCTTCAGAAACTCTCCTGCTGAGGGCTGAAAGCTGAGAGCTTCATCATTCTTAGTTCAATAGGCCGCCAACTTCTTCGCTCCCGCGACGATGTCGCTCACTTTGGGCAGAAAGAATTCTTCCAGCGGTGTGCTGAACGGCACCGGCGTGTCCGGCGGGGCGATGCGGAGAATCGGCCCATCCAGGCAGTCGAAGCAGTCTTCCGCCAGCAATGCGGAAATTTCGGCCCCGATCCCGCCGGTTTTGTTGTCCTCGTGCAGAAGGATGACCTTGCTGGTTTTGCGCACCGATGCGTAAATCGTCTCTTTGTCGAGGGGGATCAAAGTGCGAAGGTCCACCACCTCAAGGTCGATTCCTTCTTTGCCCAACAGTTCCGCCGCTTCCAGGGCCAGATGGACCATCGCTCCGTACGTGATGAGCGAGACGTCGCGGCCTGTTCGTTTGACCTCTGCCTTTCCGAGGGGAACGATGTAATCCTCCTGCGGCAAGGTCGCTTTGATCCGGCGGTAGAGAAACTTGTGTTCAAAGTAGAGGACGGGATTTGGGTCGCGAATGGCCGCCTTCAACAGTCCCTTTGCGTCATAGGGTGTTGAAGGAGCGACAATCTTGAGCCCGGGAGAATGGAAGAACCAACCTTCCGGGCATTCGGAGTGAAATGGACCGCCGTGAACGCCGCCGCCGAACGGTGCCCGGATGACCATGGGGACTGCCGCACCCCAGCGATAATGGTTCTTGGCCGCCACTTCAGTGATCTGGTCGAAGGCGCAGGAGATGAAGTCCGCAAACTGCATTTCCACCACCGGCCGCAATCCCATCATGGCCGCGCCGATAGCCGCGCCCACAATGCCGGACTCGGAAATCGGCGTGTCCAGCACGCGCCATTCGCCATATTTTTCGAGGAACCCCTCCGTGACCTTAAACGCCCCGCCGTAGGCGCCGATGTCTTCGCCCATCAGAAAGACACGCTCGTCTCGGCTCATCTCTTCATCCAGGGCCTGCGAAATCGCGTCTACGTAGGTAACCTCCTGAGTGAGCGTCGCGGTCGTCATGGGTGCACCTCGTCTGCTGTGGCGAACACTCCCACCAGGGTCTCCTGCCCGTCCGGCAAGGGGCTCTGTTCGGCGAACTTCGTCCCTTCGTCGACTTCTTTCTTGGCCCGTTCTCCCACCTCATGAAAATACGATTCATCGCCATACCCTAACTGCGTCACCAGACGTTCGGCTCTCAAGATGGGATCTTTGGCTTTCCATTCTTCCAGCAATTCGCGCGGGACGTACTTGGCCGCGTCATGTTCGGAATGGCCATGCATCCGCATGGTTTTAAATTCGAGAAAGGTCGGGCCTTCGCCGGCCCGGGCCTTGGCGATGGCTCGCTGAGATGCGAGGTAGACGGCCGCCACATCATTGCCGTCCACAATCTCGCCCGGCATTCCGTAGGCTTTCGCCCGCTCGACCACATCGGTAATCGCCATTTGATACCGCACCGGCGTGGAATAGGCATATTGATTGTTGGTGCAGAAGAACACGACCGGCAGCCGCCGCACCGCCGCAAAGTTCATGGCTTCATGAAAGTCGCCTCGACTCGTTCCTCCGTCGCCGGTTCCGGCAAAGGCCACGCGGGACTCTCCTCTGATCTTGAAGGCCAGCGCCGCGCCTGCGGCGACCGGCATGTTGTCGGCCAGATGGCTGACGAATCCGATCATCCCGCGTTTCAAATCGCCCATATGAACATTGCCGTCTTTTCCTTTGGTAGGGCCACCCTGCTTGCCGAGGTACTGGGCGATGATTTCTCCGGGGGAAAAGCCGCGAATGAGAAACGCGCCCATATCGCGGTGAAACGGCGCAATGACGTCATCCGGCCTCAGCGCCGAGGCATAACCGACGGCGATCGCCTCCATCCCATGACTCGTATAGACGCCGCCGACGATGCGGCCCTGCCGGTAGAGCGCGCTGATCCGGTCTTCCAGGCTTCTCGTCAACCGGAGGTAGTAGTACATATCGAGGAGGTCGCCGCGTTTGATTTCGTTGGCAATGACCGCAACGTCCATGATGACCTCCCGAGTGAGGCGGCCAGGTGCTCAGAGTGCCGGAAGATCCCGCCATGACAACAAGGGTTTGTGCTCCTTGCACGAGTGACAGTCGGATGCGTCCCACTGCGGCATGTCCAGGTCGACGCTGAAGTAAAAGGGAACGCGTGCCGTGAGTTCCTCCATCAAGGGGAATTGCCCGCTGTCTCGCCTGGCAAAGACCATCATGCCTGCAAGTTGTCCTCCGCGATCCGTCACGACCTTCCCCAATTTGCTGACGCACAGGCCGCGAGTGGTCACATCGTTCAAGGAGAGAAAGCGTTCTCCCGTTTCGACTGTGCCGTGGATGATGTCGGTGCCGATCTTGCCCGTCTCGTGATTGAACGGGGTCAGGACGACACGCATCGGCATCCGAGCGGCCAGGATGTCGCTGGTGCGCTCGGCCAGAAATCGCGCGTCGGATGAGGTGGCGATAATTCCTGTCGGCGGATGGTGTCGAAACGTCTGCAGAATCCATTCCGCCATGTTGGATGCGATGATGGTCACGAGATCGGGAAATCGCGCGATGGATTCAAAGCGCAGATAGACATTCGTGTGGTGGCCGGAGACCACTTCCACATGGCTATCGAAATACACCGCTCGCGAGTCGTGCAGCAGGCGCTGAATATCCCAGGACGACAGGGTGGGGTGCGGGGTGTCGCGAATCAGGTGTTCCAGCCTCACGTCGATCTCCGACCCCTCATAGAGCGTCCTCTGTCGCTCCACCAACTCCAGGGTGGCAGCTTCCGGGGATTTGTCGATTGATGGCATCATGACCTTCCCGTGCTCCTCTCGTCCTGTGCCGCAATGGTCGTTCTCAGAATGCCGATCGGCAGAATCTCCAATTCGACGACATCGCCCGGTTTCAAATATCGATCAAGCTCCAGGCCGCATCCGCCACCGACTGTCCCGGAGCCGAACAGATCGCCGGGATAGAGGAACTCACCTCGCGACACGTGCTCGATCATTTGCGAAAAAGACCAATGGATTGAACCGAAACGCCCCTCAGACCGGACTTCGCCGTTGATCCGGGCGATCATCCGTAACGACGCGAGGTCCTGAATGTCATCGGGCGTGACGATGCAGGGGCCGATGGCGGTAGCGAAATCTTTTCCTTTTGCCGGACCGAGCCGGCAGGCCATTTCCTGAAATTGAATGTCCCGCGCGCTGAAGTCGTTCATGATCGTATAGCCGGCGATGTAGTGCTCGGCATCCCGCTCGGCAATATCGATTCCCTTACGTCCGATGACGCAGGCCAGCTCCAGTTCGTAATCCAGTTTCTGTGTGTTCAGCGGCCACCGAAGCTCATGATCAGGTCCGATGATCGTCCGGTGGTTGCCTTTGTAGTACACGGGTGCCTTGTACCATTCAGGCGGGATCGGTTGTCCCCGTCGCTTGGAGGTCGCCGCAATGTGCTCCTCGAAGGCAATAAAATCACGCAGCGACGAAGGATTGGGGAGGGGAGCCGTCAATCGGACGCTCGCCGGATCATAAAAGACGGTCTCACCCGCCGGACCTGCGATGGAGGAACCATGGCCCACGGCGTAGTCGAATGCGCGACGGGCCGCGTCTGTCGCGGCGGGGCCGCCTTCCAAAAACTCCAACATTGTGGCGGGAACTTGCGCGTCGGCGAGGCGGCGCGGTTGTGTTTCGCCCTGATCGGTGAGTCGTCGCGCCTGTGCCATGTTGAGGTCTACGATCGAGGCACTGTGCAACGCGCCGATTCTGGTGAAGGTTCCGACGGGAGTGCGCACCTGGAAGCTGACGAGTTTCATGGGCGGCTCCAACTCATCGCATAGTCCTTCAGTTCAACGGCGTCGCATTCGGACATCACCGTAAAGGCCCGTCGCGATTCGATCATCACGGCGACTTCGTCCGTCTGCTCCTTGGTTTTGCTTGCTGCGATGGCCTGCGGGTGCGGGCCATGATGAATCCCTTGTGGATGCAGCGTGAACATACCGGGGCGAATACCGGCGCGGCTGAAAAATTCTCCCTGGTGATAAAAGAGCACTTCGTCATAGTCCATGTTGCGATGATAGAACGGCACGCGAAGTGCGCTCGGGTCGCTTTCCAGCGGCCTTGGCGCGAAGGTCGACATCAGCAGTCCGCCGGCTTGAAAGGTCATATGCACGCTAGGCGGGAGGTGATAGCGCGGGCTGATGACCGGACGAAAATCTCGCACATTCAGCTTGGCGACCCAGAGGTCACCCTTCCAGGCCGCGACATCCATGGGATAGAACGGGTAATACACACGGGTGTAGTCACCGTCCCGCTTGATGCGCACTTCCCATTCGTGTCGACTATGGGCGTCTTCCGGAGGCAGCGCCAGTTCCGGCGCGGTGAGGACTCCCGGATCGAATAACGCATGGCGGCCGAGCGGGCCTCGATCCGGTACTTCGACCGGCGCCGTAGTCTCGACAATGAGAAACAGCCCCGGTTCTCCCTTCGTATCGACATGGACTCGATATGTTGTGCCTTTCGGGATCACCAGGTAGTCGCCCGGTTCATAACTCAAGAATCCATAGTCCGTTTCCCACCGGCCTCGTCCTCGATGCACGAAGACGATTTCGTCCCCGTCGGCATTCCGCACGAAGTAAGGCATCGTCTCCGCGCGTCTGGATAGGGAGACACGGGCATCCGGACTCTGTAAGAGAACCGTTGGGCGTCCGTCGGCGGAATGGTAATCGGGGGTCGGCAACTCGGTGCAGGTAAACGCCCGTGGCCGGAGCGGACCGTCGATTCTGCTCCATGCGGTCGGAGGATGATGATGGTAAAGATGGGAGGCGGGGCCACTGAAGCCCTGACGACCATGCTCTTCCTCGTGCAGGCCTTCGGGAATCCCGACGTGTGCCTGATTGGGAGGGGCGCCTTTTTTCACCAGGTACATCACGAACCTCCTGATGCCTCAGGGACGGCTCGATGTTCTAGGACGCCGGCTGAAACGACTCGGATGGGGCGTCTTTAAAGGGAAGCGGAAGCGTTTCGTAGTCGATAATCGTGTTTTCGACCCCTCTGGTTTGATCTCGTTCAATGTCCCTGTAGAGCGCCTCGACGGTCGCGCGAACGAAGGTTTTGGATTCCTCCAGCCCGTGTTGCCGTTGAGTCAGTTCAAGAAATACGCCACAGCCGGGGAAAAGAGGATAGGTGAACCGCTGCTTGAGCGGCCCGAAGCCGTCGCGGCCATGCTTGGTTTCTCCTGAGAATCGAACCCCATGGGATTCCCATTCGCGACAGACCGCCTCGATGTCGTCGACTTCGATGGCGATGTGCTGAACTCCCTCGCCGTATTTGTCGATGAAGTCGCAGATCTGAGACCGACGTGCCTTATTGCGACCTTGCATGAGCGCGATCTTCGCATCGCCCCGTTGAACGACCACGGTGTCCATGCTCGACATGTCACTACCTACGTCCTGAGCGGACCAAATCACGTGAAAGCCGAGTACTGTGGTGAAGAGGGATTCGGCGGCGGCGAGATTTTTCACGCAGAGCGTGATGTGATCGATACCGATGGCTTCTTTCATGGTGGGTCCTCCTACGCGGCCTCGGAAAACGTGGAAGGGACTCATGCCATTGTCGCGATCGGGAAGAGCAGGATTCACATACGCTCACACTATATAACATAAGAGTTGCATCATTCAATATAGATTTTGTATTATGTGCCATGGCGACGAACATGAGAAAGGAAATTCGTATGCAGTTCGGTTGGGACGAGAAAGGACAGCCCGGTATGACCGCGGAGGTGCACGATGTCGTTTTACGAACATGTGCGCGCGGACGTGCTCCGGCATGGAGCGATCAATAATACCTACCTGACACGGTTTCAAGCCGGTGAGGTGACCGACAGAGAGTTCCGCGAATTTGCCGTCGAGCTTTACAGTTTTGCGCGATTCTTTCCCCGCATTCTTGCCGCTCAATTAGTCAATACTGAAGATGAGGCCGTGGCCGATGAGCTGACGAAAGTCCTCTATTCGGAACTCGGCGACGGCATCGTCAAGCATCGCCACGAATTGCTGTACCGGAACTTCCTCCGGTCGATTGGCATCGACATTCATGACGCGATGCACACACCCATGAAACCCAGCACGCGCGCGTATATCCAGGGAATGGAACGGCTCTATAGCAGCAGGCACCACGCTACGGCGCTGGGAGCGTCTTTTGGTCTGGAGAATATGGCCATCACGATGTGGGATCATTTGATCCCAGGGTTGGCCTGGTTGAAGCAGGTTCGGTATCCGCGCATGGACATGACGTATTTCACCTTCCACCGCCAACTGGAATCCTCGCATGAAAGAGCCATGGAGCATGCCATGGAAGCAGTGGGCGGAACGGGGGTGAAGGTGGACGCAACGATGTCCGAGCAGGAGCAGAGAGATTTTCGCTTCGGCATGAACGCGGTGCTGGACTATCTTGAAGGGTTTTGGATGGGGCTGGAACGGAAGGCATCCGGTTTCCGCCGGAGCCGGCCTCTGCCGGCGCGGCAGTTGGCGAGTGAACTGCGCGGACAATCGCATTGACCCGGCTGCGGGTCGGAGGATCACATGGAGCGCGTGTGGATCAGTCGCTACGATGCGGGTGTTCCTCTCTCCTCCGCCTATCCGGAATGGACCGTCCCGGACCTGCTTCGTCGCTCCGCGTCACGTTTCCCCGATTCGACCGCGCTCTTCTTTTATGGCGCGCGTCTTTCCTTCCGTGAACTGAACGATCTGACCACGCGTTTTGCACATGGGTTGCTGCGGCTCGGCGTGAAGAGGGGCGATCGGGTCGCTCTCATGCTGCCGAATATTCCGCAGGCGGTCATCGCCTATTACGGCGTATTGAAGGCCGGCGCGATTGTCGCGCCCATGAATCCGCTTTACGTCGAACGTGAAATTCACAGTCAGCTGGCCGACGCCGGCAGCGAGATGATCGTTGCGTTGGACCTTTTTTATCCCCGCATCCAGGCCGTCCGCGAGCAAACAGGTCTGCCCGAGCGGATCATCGTCACCAGCCTCGGAGATTTCCTTCCGCCCGTGAAGCGGCTGCTCTATCCGCTTAAGGCACGGCTGGCAAAGCGCTGGGTGGCGGTCGAGAAAACTCCCCCGGTCTATGACTTTCTTGCACTGCTCGACACCGCATCCCCCCATACCGAAGATGATTCCCCGCTTCTACCCTCGGTGGAGCCGGACGCATTGGCTCAGATTCAATATACCGGCGGCACCACCGGCACCCCCAAGGGTGTCATGCTCTCGCATCGTAACGTGGTGGTGAATACGATGCAGGGGCGCCTCTGGTGCTCGGATTTTCAGGAGGGGAAGGAAGTCTTCCTGGGCGCGGTGCCGTTTTTCCATTGTTATGGGCTGAGTACTTGTCAGAATCTCGCCGTCGCGACTGGTTCTCAGATCGTTCTGCTCCCGCGATTCCATGCGGAGGAGGCGGTGAAATTGATTCATCAGCACCGGGTCACCATTGTGTCGGGCGTGCCGGTGATGTTCGCCATGATCACAGATTGTCCGAAAGTCGGACGGTACGACTTACATTCGATACGGGTCTGTCTTTGCGGAGCCAGCCCCCTGCCGACCGAGGTGCAGGAACGATTCGAGCGGTTGAGCGGGGTCAGGATTTCAGAAGGATACGGGTTGACCGAGGCGGGTCCCACCACCCATTGCAACCCGATTCACGGGGATCATCCGCACGGCTCGATGGGGTTGCCGTTTCCCGATACGGACGCGCGGGTTGTGGATGAAGAAACGGGCATGCGGGACATCCCTACGGGAGAAGCGGGGGAATTGATCGTCCGCGGGCCTCAGGTGATGCAGGGCTACTGGAGGAAAACCGAGGACACGCAAGCGGTGTTGCGCGACGGCTGGCTCTACACCGGAGATATCGTCACGCGTGATGAGCATGGATTTTTCTTTTTTCTGGATCGCAAGAAAGATGTCATCAAGCCATGGGGAGAGACCGTCTATCCGCGAGAGGTTGAAGACATCCTCTATCGACATCCTGCCGTACGTGAGGCCGTGGTCGTGGGCGCTCCCGACCCCCATTATGGAGAGGCGGTCAAGGCGTTTGTCGTGCAGAAGGACGGATGTACCGTGACCGAGCAGGAGTTGATCGACCATTGCCGCCGGTTGCTGGCGCGGTTCAAGGTCCCGGTGGCCATTGAATTTCGCACTGAACTGCCACGCACCATTATCGGGAAGGTGTTGCGACGCGCCTTGCGCGATGAGGCGGATACGGTCCCGGCCGGTATGCAGTCGTCGCGCAAGGCGATGTGAGGCTGCGAGGGGGGCATCATGAGAGAGGTCGTCATTGTCGCCGGTGTACGCACCCCTATCGGGAACTTCGGCGGTGCCCTGAAGGACCTCCCGCCTCACAAGATGGGGGAATTGGTCGTGCGGGAAGCCATCTCGCGTGCCAAGGTGGATCCCCGGCTCATCGACGAAGTGATCGTGGGCTCCGTCGGTCACACGAGTGATGCCTACAACGTCGCTCGTGCGATTGCGCTCATGGCCGGCCTTCCTGTGCGTACACCGGCCTATTCGGTGCAGCGAAACTGCTCGTCCGGCCTCCAGCCGTTCGTCAATGCGTACCAAAACATTCAAAGTGAGGATGCAGACGCACAAGTCGTGGGGGGAGTGGAGAGCATGAGCCGCGCCCCGTTTGTCTCACGGGACATGCGCTGGGGCAAACGACTTCGCAACGCCGAATTGATCGACAGCATCTGGGAGGGATTGACGGATGCCTTCTGCGGCCAATTGATGGGCCGGACGGCCGAGAACCTGGCTGAGGAGTTCGGCATCGGTCGTGAGGAGCAGGATCGATATGCGGTGGAGAGCCACCGCCGGGCGTTCAAAGCCATTCGGGAGGGCCGGCTCAAGGATGAGATTCTGCCCGTGATGGTGCCTAAATCGGTGGCCGGGCGTGATGCCGCACCGGTGGTCGTCTCGCAAGACGAGGGGCCGAATGTCGGGTTGACGGAACAGCAACTCGCGCTCTATCCGCCGCTCTTCAAAGAACAGGGGAGCGTCACGGCGGGGAACAGTTGCCCCCTCAACGATGGAGCCGCTGCGGCGATCGTCATGTCCTCCGCGCGTGCGCGTGAGTTGGGGTGTCGTCCGCTCGGCCGCATCAGGGGCTACGCCTTCATCGGCGTGGAGCCGACGCGTATGGGGATCGGTCCAGCCGAAGCGCTTCCGTTGGCACTCACGCGCGCCGGTGTCAGCCTCACCGACCTGGAACTCATCGAAGTGAACGAGGCCTTTGCCGTGCAGTATCTCGCGGTGGAGCGCCTGTTGGGACTGAAGCGTGAGCTTGTCAATGTAAATGGCGGCGCGATCGCGCTGGGCCATCCGGTCGGCATGACGGGTGCCCGGCTGGTCATCACGATCCTGTACGAGATGCAGCGGCGTGGCGCTGCACTCGGTGCAGTGGCCCTGTGCGTCGGCGGCGGGCAAGGCGCCGCGATGGTGCTGGAACGCATGTGACAGGTGCGGAGCGAGCCACAGGAGTCGTCCCATGTATATCTATAAAGTTGGAGTGGTGGGGGCCGGTACCATGGGTGCGCAGATCGCTGAAGTGGTGAGTTATGCCGGCGTGCCGGTGCTGCTGGCAGATATACAGGACACGCTGGCCAGGCGCGGCGTCGAGTCCGTACGAGCGATCTATCAGGCCCGCGTGGACAAGGGGAAGATGACGCCTGAGCAGCTGGAAGAGAAAATGCTGCTGGTGACGGCCTCATCGAACCTGGAGGCCCTGAATGATGTCGATCTGGTCATCGAGGCTGTGTCCGAAGACCTGAAGGTCAAGCAACAGGTGTTGCACGAACTGGACCGGGTCTGTGCGCGAAGTGCCATTCTAGCGAGTAACACCTCCGCGCTGTCCATCTCAGCTCTCGGAGCTTCAACCACGAGGCCCGGCAAGGTGCTCGGACTTCATTTTTTCAATCCTGCCTATGCGATGCCACTGGTGGAGGTCATCCCCGGATTGGCCACTGATTCCCAGACCGTCGATGATGTCGTCGGTTTTGCCGAAAGCCTCCGGAAGACCCCGGTGATCGTGAAGGAATGTGCGGGTTTCCTCGTCAATCGCTTGCTCTCCCCCTATTTGAATGAAGCCGTGTGGTGTCTCCAAGACGGGGACGTATCTACCAAAGAGATCGATCAGGAGATGGTGTCATTCGGCATGCCCGTCGGCCCGTTCACTCTGCTGGATATCGTCGGGCTGGATATTGCGCTGGAAGTCGCGCGCATTCTCCACCGATCCTACGGCCCGCGGATGGCCCCGGCTCCGCTCCTCGAAGCCTTGGTCAAGGCAGGACGAATTGGAATCAAGGCGGGGCATGGATTCTATGACTATCTGAGCGCCGAAGAGAGCGGCCGCGACCGAAGCCTCGAATATCTGACTCAGCAAGTGCGGGAACACAGTCGGCAGAAAAGCATGCGATGGACGAGGTCGCGACCTCTGTTGGCCATGGTGAATGAGGCGGTGACCGCGCTGCAGGAAGGTGTTGCCTCAGCGCGCGACATCGATCTTGCGATGGTTGCAGGGACGGGATTCCCGAATGAGAAGGGAGGCCCGCTGCATTTTGCCGACCAACTTGGCATCGACCATGTGCTCCAGGAGTTGGAAGAGTTCAGGGAAAGCCTGGGTGTCCGGTTCTGGCCTGCCCCGATGTTGCGCCGAATGGTGGAGGCCGGGTTTACCGGACAGCTCGCGGGACGAGGGTTCTTTTCGTACTGAGGATGGATGCCGTTGTGCATCGGATGATTCAGCGGGATTGTGCGGATCGCCGCTTCCCAGATCAGATCCCTGTGAGACTGACCGCGATTCAATGACGTGAGGCTCATATGACCACGACAGCCGGCTCGATGCTCTCTTGCAACATTGATGGAGCGGTGGCAACCCTGGTGATCAACCGCCCTCCCGTCAACACGCTTACGCCTGAACTCCTTACCGAGCTCAGCCAGGCCTTCGACCTGTTGGCCAAGGATGATGCCGTGAAAGCGGTTGTGTTGACCGGCACGGGTCGGTTCTTCATTGCCGGGGCAGATATTCGAGTATTGGCCTCGATCGCCTCGTCGCGGGAAGGGGAACGGATCGCCCTGCAAGGCCAAGTGATCTTGGACCGGATCGAGGCCCTGGAGAAACCGGTCATTGCTGCCATCAATGGCGTCTGTCTCGGTGGAGGGCTGGAATTGGCGATGTGCTGTCACATCAGACTCGCCGCGGAAGGCAGCCGGTTGGGTCAGCCGGAAATCAATCTGGGCATCATGCCGGGATTTGGCGGCACGCAGCGGCTTCCCCGGATCGTCGGCCAATCCAAGGCTCTGGAGTTGATCTTGACCGGTGATCCGATTTCCGCGCAGGAGGCCAAGTCGCTTGGGTTGGTGTCTCAGGTCATACCGCCGGAAGATCTCCTGCGTCAGGCTCAGAGCCTGGCACGCACCATCACTTCGAAAGGTCAAATGGCGGTGCGCGCGTCGCTTCAGGCGATCCGCAAAGGCGTCGAGCTGGACCTTCGTGACGGCTTGGCTTTGGAAGCGCACCTGTTTGGTGGGTTATGCGACACGGACGATAAAAAGGAAGGCCTGGCTGCCTTTTTGGAGAAGCGCCAGCCGCGCTTCGCGGACCGATGAAGACCTGTGAAGGCGGTTCAGCCGATGAAAGGGGCAACATGGCACCGGCGTTCGGCAAGCGGGCCTTGGCATTAGGCGGGGGAGGCTTCACCGGCTATCTCTTTGAAATCGGCGCGTTGACCGCATTGGATGATTTGTTCGAGGACGGCGTGACGATGAACGATCTCGATCTGTATGTCGGCGTGAGTGCGGGAGCGACGGCGGCGGCCCTCTTGGCCAATGGAGTCAGGCCGCAGGAGATTCTGGACACGAATTTGTCCGGCACCAGACCCTACTACTTCGATCATCGTAATGTGTTTTCTCCCGCCATCGGCGAGGGGCTCAAGACAGTGTGGCGGGTGACCCGGCAACTCGTCCCGCTGCTGAAGCTCTATGTGCGTCACTACGGCGAGATGACGCTCATCGACCTGCTCGACAAGGCCCAAGAGGCGCTGCCGAGCGGCATCTATACCTTGGAGCCCTTCGCCCGCTATCTGGCCATGATTTTCAAAACCAGGGGGTTGAGCGATAGTTTTGCCGGACTCTCGAAAGAACTCTATATCCCGGCGATCGATCTGGAAACAGGAGACAGTGTCATGTTCGGCGAGGAGGGCTGGCGGGACGTTCCGATCTCACGCGCAGTTACGGCGTCCTCCGCAGTCCCGATTTACTTCTGTCCGGTGCGAATCCAGGGCCGCGACTATATCGATGCGGGCATCGGCCGCATGGCCTTCTTCGATGTCGCCGTCCAAAAAGGGGTGGATTTCATGATCATGATCAACCCCATGACACGAGCCCCGCACAGTGGGGCATCGCAAGGGCTGTCGGCCGCCGGTAAGAGGAGCAAGCGGTTGCGGGAGAGGGGGTTTCTGTCCATCGGCGAACAGGCGTCGCGGATCAACTTTGAAGCGCGGTTTTCCCAAGCCTTGGAGCTCTTTCAGCATGACTACCCGGCCAAAGAGGTCTTGGTCATTTCGCCGGTGGAGGACGATGCCCTCCTGTTTGAACGAAGTTTTCTGAGCTACCGCGACCGCATCCATCTCCTCCGGGCCGGATATGTGGCGGTGATGGCGTTGGTAAGAGACCGGTTCGACAACCTGTCCGCGCAGTTCGCCTGTCACGGCATGGCCATTTCACGCGCCAGATTCGAGGATCGTGCGGAGCGGCGCCTCACACAGCTCAATCACGTCCCGTCGGTTTCCGTTCCGCAAGCGCGTCAGGTCCGGGTCAAACCGGCGCCTGTCGGCGGGGTCGGCGCTGCCTGGCGCAAGGCGAAGTAGTCACGGCGGCAGTAGGCACCTATGGCGACAAGGGAAAACATGTTCAGGGGATCGCTCGCGGCTGCTGAGGCCTCCCGTGACAGGCGAGCGTATGCTGGATTTATTTCAGGTCTTTTCGAGGGAAAGGTTCGAAGGCAGCTGTTTACCTCAGTTTCGATTCCAGACCAGGGCGAAGCGGCGAAGGAATTTCTCGACACCCTCCGCCTCCTGCTGGTCGAGAAAGTGGATCCGGAAGCGATCGATCGGGACGGCGCGATCGGCGAGGACGTGATTGCTGCGTTCAGGCAGATCGGCGCGTTCGGCATCAAAATCCCGCGCAGCTACGGCGGGCTTGGTCTTTCTCAGTCGGAATACCACGCGGTGGCGACACTCCTGGGCAGTCACGATGCGGCAACTACCGTCCTGCTCTCGGCGCACAATTCGATCGGGGTGGCGGAACCCGTGAAGCTGATCGGGAATCATGAACAGCAACAGCGATTGCTACCCCGTCTTGCCAGAGGAGACATTTCCGGATTTGCGCTGACGGAAAAGGAGGCCGGATGCGATATCTGGGATCTCAAAACCTATGCGATCCCGGTACAGGAAAGCGGCGCCCTGGTGGGCTATCGTCTCACGGGTGAGAAGTTGTACACGACGAACGCGCCTCGCGAGGACCATGAATTCTTGGCGTCACTGCTCGTCGTCATTGCGCAAATTGTGGACGCGCCGCATGAGATCCACCGTCCCAAGGAGGAACGGCGGTTCGGGGCCTTTGTGGTCGACACACAGTCGCGGGGGTGCCGTTGCACTCGGCTCAGCTTTATGGGTGTGCGGGGCATCTATAACGGTCAGGTGCATCTGCGCGAGGTTTTTGTGCCGGTGGCAGACCGGCTGGGGGCAGAGGGCGACGGCCTGCGACGCGCGCTGGAGAGCCTGACCGTGGGACGGCTCACGCTTCCCGCCGCCTGCCTGGGGAATCTCAAACAGTGTCTGTGGCTGGCCCGTCTGCGCGCGCAGCAGCGGGTTCAATATGACCGTCCGATCGGCGAACACACGGATATCGGCGCGAAGATTGTGTTGATGGCTTCGCGGGTGCTGGCGTTGGAAGCCATCGTGAAGATCACGGGCATCTGGGCCGATACGAAGCAGGATGTGCGGCTGGAGTCCGCGGCGGCAAAAATTCTCGCCACGGAATGGCTCCTGGAATCGTTGCTGGATCTGTTTCGTATCTATGGCGGGCGCGCATTTGAGACGCCGGATTCGCTGCGTCTCCATGGAGACCTGCCGGTACCGATCGAACGGATGATCCGCGACGCGCTCATCAACGTGATCTGGGAAGGGAGCAACGGGATCTTGACGCTTTGGATCGGGAGGGAAGGCCTGGCGGAGTATTTTACGCATGGCCAGGCCTTCCTGGAGTTCCAGATCACGGAGATGTTGCGGGCCACGCCGTTCTTCGTGAAGACCGCGGCCAGATCCGTCAATGCCTTGTCCGTCTATGAGAAGGATGGCGCGGAACCGGGCACGTTCGATATGGTCTGGGAGCGTTTCGTGGCACGGAAGAGTCGTGAACTGGCACAAACGATGTTGTGGGTCACGGCACGTCATCGACAGGGTCTTGCACGGAAACAACTGTTGATGACGCGTCTGGTGAAGGCCGGTCTGCATCTCTTTGCCGTCGAAACGTTGCTGTGGTACAAGTCGCAGAAGGAACTCCGAGACAAGGCGCATGTTCAGAGCCTCGTCACCTACTTCTGTTCGAGAACCAAAGCAGAATTCAATCCCGCGCCGTTGCTCGCACTGCGGACCTCGTCGTGCGATGACGACACCGTCGTGTATCGTCTGGCAAAAGCCGTGCTTTCCGGACAAGTCGATTGGTTGGAAGAAGGCATCATTCGTTGTCACTCGGTCGAGCGTGGCATGGCGGCCGGCAAAGAACATGTGGCCTGCGCCTCCGCCAAAGGGTGAGAACCGGCATAGGACAAGCATGCCGAAAGATGCGTGATGGTGTATTCGGCTCGTCCGGTCCTGGAATGATCAACATTCGGTGGGGGTTCGATGATGGAGATTGCCAGTTACTTTGACGCGGTAAAGGAGCGGTATGGATTGAGCAGCGATTACGCGCTGGCGGAAAAATTGGGCATTGCTCAACCCGAAGCGAATCTCATGCGGCGCGGCCTCAAAATTCCCAAGCCCGAACTCTGCATCAAGATGGCCAAGCTGTTGGATAAAAATCCGGTGGAACTGCTGCTGGTCGCCCAAAAAGATAAGGCGCCCAGCGCCGCAAAGGAATATTGGACGCTCGCCCGCACCGCGGTGGATGTCATGCTGCACGTGCCGAAGAGCCCTAAATATCTGCCGAAGAAAGTGGCGGCGATCGGACGGGAGCTGCGACAGCTGGAATCCCAATCGTTGATCTATCAGGGTGCGGCGGCCAACGCGGAAGCGGTGAGGCTGGTCGAAACGGCGGAGCGTTCGATCGATGCCGTCATGGAACGGTGGAATATCTGGAAGAAGGGGGAGGCGCTCTATCCGAGCTACCTGCTGGCCAACCAGGAGGCGACAAGGCGGGGTGTGACGATTCGCCGCTTGCTCGTGTTGTCGGAGGAGCAGATGCGGCAGGACTCGTTGGTGACGGATGCCATCGAGGTCATGGAGGATCAGCGTCGAGCCGGCATCAAAATCTATTTTGCATTTCGCGATGAATTGGAGCGGTCTCCCGCCTTCGTGCGATTCGAAGAGGACTACCGCAAACAAGGCGCGCCCCAGGATATCAATGCGGCGATGTTCGACGACGAGATTCTGATCTTTTCTCAATCGTATGGGCAGGTCCCGCTCGGCAAATCGGGAAAACCGACGCTGATCACAATGATCAGCCAGCTGGAAATTACCTGGAAGGCAGACCTCCTGCGCGATCTGAACCCGGCCACTCTGTTCGATATGACGCGATACGTATTCGACTATGAAGCGGCTTCTCCTTTTCGGGCGCACATCGCGCGATACCTGAAAGGCCGACGGTGAAGTTTCCATCCGAGCCGTTCAAGATCAAAGTCGTCGAGCCGATCAAACGGACGACCCGCGAGGAGCGCGACCGTTTGCTTCGCGAGGCGGGCTACAATCTCTTTCACGTTCCTGCCGACAGTGTCTACGTCGATCTGCTCACCGACAGCGGCACCTCCGCTATGAGCGATCACCAATGGGCCGGCCTGATGCTGGGTGACGAATCGTACGCCGGCAGCAAGAATTACTACCACTTGGAAGCGGTGGTGCGTTCGATATTCGGCTATCGCCATGTCATTCCTACCCATCAGGGAAGGATGGCCGAGAACCTCTTGTTTTCGACGGTCGTCAAGCCCGGTATGTCTGTCCCGAACAATATCCATTTTGATACGACCAGAGCCAACGTTGAGCATCAGGGGGCGGAGGCGCTCGATCTGGTGATCAAGGAGGCCTACGATCCACATTGCGAACTGCCGTTTAAGGGAAACATGGATGTGCTGCGGCTGGAGGAGACGATCAACCGCGTGGGGCGGGAACGCATTCCTCTGGCGATGGTCACCATTACCAATAACAGCGGCGGTGGTCAACCTGTCTCGATGGAGAACATTCGCCGGACGCGCGCACTGCTGAATCGTTATGGCATCCCGCTCATCTTCGATGCCTGCCGCTTCGCGGAGAATTGTTTCTTCATCAAGGAACGTGAGTCCGGCTACGAGGATACGTCGGTGCGGGAGATCGCCAGGGAACTGTTCAGTTATGGCGACGGCTGCACCATGTCGGCCAAAAAGGACGGTCTGGTCAACATCGGTGGATTCCTCGGTCTCAATGATGAGCGCTGGACGCAGGACATCACGAACATGCTGATTCTGGTGGAAGGGTTTCCGACCTATGGCGGGCTCGCTGGGCGCGACCTTGAAGCGATGGCCAGGGGGCTTGAGGAAGTGCTTGACGAAGAGTACCTCCGGTTTCGGATCAGTCAGGTGCGCTACCTGGGAGAGCTGTTGGACAACGGCAGGGTGCCGATTCTCAAGCCGATCGGGGGGCACGCCGTCTATCTCAACGCCAAAGAGTTTCTGCCGCAGATTCCACAAGACCAGTTTCCTGCCCAAGCCCTCGCAGTGGCGCTGTATCGGGAATTCGGTATTCGCGGGGTGGAAATCGGGACGGTGATGTTCGGGAAACGAGACCCGGTAACGGGAGGGACCAATTATCCAGAATTGGAATTGGTGCGGTTGGCCATTCCTCGTCGCGTCTATACGAATATGCAGATTACGTATGTCGCCGAATCCATCGCCGACCTGTTCACTCACCGTGACACCATCGGGGGATTGGTCATGACCTATGAGGCTCCCCTGCTGCGGCACTTTACGGCCCGGTTCGAGGAGTGGGCGCCGGTTGTGACAAGGTGACCTGTTCCAAACCTTCAGGTCGGGGTGACCGGTTCCGCAACGACGTTGCTCTGACTCTTGTTATCGTCCGGCATTTTAAAGGAAGCACGCTGCAACTCGACCGCTGATTTTCTCGGCCCCTCGCTCCAGCCGTAACGAGGTCCTCTCATAAGTAATTGCCTCCCCTCAATCCCGCGATGTCGATCCGGCGAAAAAACTTGTTATGGCTAGGAGTATTTTGTTTCGAGACATGTTATAAGCAAATCCTTCGCAGGCCATACTCCCCAAGAGATTCGTATCGCGTTGCCTGGTTCTATAGCCAGAGAAGGGGTGTGTTTCTTCGAGAGAGCAATGTGCCCGCGATTCAGCAGACATGGAATGGAACACGTTTATTACTGGCGGATGATTCTACGGGCACCGGATCGATGGACCATTGTGCCCCGTCATCAAGAAAGAGGGGAGGCCTTGATGGCTTGCGTGAAGAAGTGTATGGGGCAAGAAGCAGGGGGCAATGAGGCGGCCTGTGCGGGTGCGGCGGTTCCTGGCGGTCCGTCACGTCACCAGAGGGGAAGCCGAGGGCGGGAGGGGTGGCGTCGAGTCTTTGCCGGGGTGACGGCTATTCTGCTGCTCGGTGCGCTGGCAACGCCGGTCTATTCGCAGACCGGCTCCCAGCTCGGTCCGTTGCCCCCGAAATTGCCGCAATTGCCTGTCGTCCCGCCTCCCGCACAGCCTCCCGCTATTGAGGTGCCGGCACCCCGCCCCCCAAGTGCACTCGATCAGGCGGCCAAGGGGCCCAAGATTATGGTGAAGGATATCCGGCTGATCGGCAATACCGCCTTCACCTCGCAACAGCTCTCCGAAGTCACTTCGCCCTATACCAATCGCGAGCTGACGGCGGAGGATCTGGAATCGTTGCGCCTGGCTCTCACGTACTACTACGTCAACCATGGATATTTAACCTCCGGTGCGGTGGTCCCGGAGCAGGATGTCGCGGACGGCGTCCTGACCATGCAGATCATCGAGGGAAAGATTACGCAGGTGAATGTCGAGGATACCAAGTGGTTCCGGCCCTCCTATTTTCAGAGCCGGGTCAATCTGGCAGCCGGTCCTCCGCTGCATGTCGAAGCACTCCAGGAACGGTTGCGCGTGATGCAGGCCAATCCCCGGATCGAACGGATCAACGCCGAACTGTTACCGGGCGCGACTCTTGGGGAGAATACGCTGAACGTGAAAGTGAAGGAAGCCAATCCCTTGAAGGCCTGGCTGGAATTCAACAACTACCAGTCTCCGGTCGTGGGTGCGGAGCAAGGGTTCATCACGCTGGCTCACCAGAACCTGCTGGGCTTCGGCGATACGCTGAGTTTGCAATACGGGCGGTCGGCCGGGGTGAATCCGATGCTCAACTTTAAATACGAAATTCCGGTAGGCCCGCGTGACACCACCGTCGCGCTGCAATATCGCCGGTTCGATTTCGGAGTCGAGGAATCGCCGTTCGATGCGTTGGATATCAAGAACAAGGCTCAGATTTTCGGGCTGTCGGTCAGACATCCCGTCATCCGGACGGCCGACCAGGAGCTGGCCTTTTCCCTCACGGGCGAACATGCCCGGAATGAAAGCACGTTAGGAGGGAATCCGTTCGAGCTCATCACTGGGTCGCCGAACGGGAAGTTCCGCGTAACCTCACTCCGCTTCGGTCAGGAATATGCCCGCCGTTCCGCCGAACAGGTGATTTCCCTGTTATCACGTTTCTCCGTCGGTGTCGGAGCCATGGGGGCGACCGCGAACGGCGATCCGAACCTGCCGGATGCGCGTTTCTTCTCCTGGTTGGGAGAGGCTCAGTGGATCCGCCAGCTTCCCTTATGGCGCACGCAGTTGGTCAGCCGGGGAGTCGTTCAATTGTCCAACGACCACCTGTTCCCTCTCGAACAGATTGCGGTCGGCGGCCGGTACAGCGTGCGCGGCTATCGGGAATTCACGCTGATTCGTGACAATGCCGCCATGTTATCGATCGAGGCGCGGGTTCCGGTGTATACGACGAAGGCCGGTGTGGATTCAGTCTTTCTCGCGCCCTTCTTCGATTTGGGTCACGGCTGGCAAACGACGGCCCAGACGCCCGGTACCCCCCCGAAAACGTTGGCGAGTCTGGGTGCCGGCGTCATCTGGAATTTCTGGCGCGGGAGTCATTTCGAACTCTATTATGGAAAACAGTTGAAGCGGTACGATACCGACCGCAACAACCTGCAGGATCACGGCATCCATCTGCAACTGGTGGTAGAGGCGTTCTAGGGGCGAATGGCCAGGGCCGAGGGATGGTGTCCTACAGGGGGCGTCTCACGGAGTAAGGGGTTATGCGTGTTGAAGTTGTGTGCCGTTTAGGGTAAGAGAGGAGGCCGTCCTCTCTTATCACATGAGGAGAATCACCATGACGTGTCGCCCCGCAGGACTGCCGCTGTTCATTCATGGGTTACTCGCCTTCCTGATGCTCGCGGGCCATACGGGGTCGATCGCCTATGGCCAGGCGACGAACATCGTCGCGACCCCCTCCGGGCCGGGCGGTCTTGGGACCTCCCTGAGCACCTCGGGCAATACCACGAACATTACCGGCGGAACCAGACCGGGAAGCGGCCCGAACCTCTTTCATAGCTTCAATCAATTCTCCGTCGGCACGGGGGATGTGGCGGCGTTCGTGAATCCCGGTGGCGTGTCCAACGTCATCAGTCGGGTGATCGGGGGATCGCCATCCAACATTAATGGTACGGTTCAAGCGCTCAACGCGAACCTGTTCTTCATCAATCCTTCCGGGATCGTGTTCGGCCCTACAGCTCAACTGAACGTGTCAGGGTCTGCCTATTTCAGCACCGCTCAGCAATTGCGTTTGAGTGATGGCGGAATCTTTACGGCCAACACCGGTCTCCTGGCCTTCGACTCGACCTTGTCGGTCGGCTCGCCTGTTTCCTTCGGGTTTTTCGGGCAGGGCCCCTACGGTTCGATCGTCTTATCTTCTGCCTCAACGGTGCTCCAGACCGGGGCTGTACTCGGCTTGATGGGGGGAGGGATTCAGATCAATGGATCGAAAATCAGCGCGCAGCGAGTCATGCTCGGCAGTACGAGCTCGGCCGGCGAGATGAGTGTTCAGCCATTTGTCGGCAATCCTTTTTCCGGCGCGTCAGGAAACGGGCAGGTCCAAGCCCTTCCCGGGACTCTGATTGTCGCGGGTGGCGGAGGAGTGATTCCCGCCTCTATCGATGTGAGCCCGAATGTGAGCGTGCCGACAGGAGCGCAGGTCAACACGACGACGAATCCGTTCAATCAACGTGTGACGCAAATCCAGGTCGTGGGGGTGAATCTTGGCGGGCTTCCGCCTCTTCCTACCGCGAATGCAGCAAGCGTGAATACGGCCAATCCTGTCGAGCCTGTGGCGTTCTTGAATCGCGCCGCGGTGCTGCTTCCCCAGGACGCTCCGGCTCCCCCGGCCCCGTTATTGACCAGCCGCTGCGCTGCACGGAAGGACGGCGCATTCAGTAGCCTTGTTCAAGCCTCGCGTGACGTCACGCCGTCGCAACCAGGCGCCTCTCTGGCGGCGCCTGTGGTGCTGGAGGAGGTCGGCAGCGAAGGCGAGCCGGGGGCTCCGGCGACACAAACAGCACAGAGGCAGAGTCAGTCGACGGCACAACTTATGGAATCATGGCAGGGGTGCTAGCTCCCCAAGGAGGACGTCATGCCTATGAAGCGTAATATGGTCATTCGCCGCGGCATGAAGCGGAGGCAGGCGTCCGCTGGTCTCTCCGCCACGCGCGCGCTTTCCTCGCCGTTGACGATGCTGAGCGTTGGGGTGCTTGCGTTGAGCGGATTGGCTTGGCCTGCGAGCGGGATCGCGGTGGAATTGTTCGGCGGTTCGGGTGCGTCGTCGATCTCGCCTTCGCAAGAAATGAGACAGGGGACGACACAATTTCAGCAGGGTGCGTTTGCCCAGGCCGCCGCACACTGGATGAATGCCGCACGCGGCTACGAAGAGAGTGGGCAGGCAAAAGAGCAATGCCAGGCGTTGATCAACCTCGCGCATGCGCTTCAGCAGGAAGGACAGATCCGTCGCGCGCAAGGCACGTTGCAAGCCGCGCTCAAACTCTCGGAACAGAACGGTGAGCGTGGCCTCACGGCGACGATCCTCGCTCAGCTCGGTAATACCTTCCACGTGCTCGGGAAGGACGAACCCGCCACCGAGCATTTGACGAGAGCCTTGACGCTGGCGCGTGAGGAGAACAAGCCTCTGTTGATTGCCGGGGTCCTGAACGATCTGGGTAATGCTCTCACGGCCCGTCGGCAGTTTGCCGAAGCGATCGACGTCTATGCGGAGAGCCGGAGCCTTGCTAACGAGACCAAGCAGCCGGCACTGGCGACAACGGCCCAAATCAACGGCGCGATGGCCTTGCTCCAGAATCAACAACTGAGTGAAGCGCATCGTCATCTGGATCAAGCCTGGTCGGATGTGCGGTCGCTGGGGGATGGTCAGGCGAAGACGGCCGGTCTGTTGAACATCGGCCTCGGATATCAGGAACTGTTCGCCGCCACGACCGCGAAATCCGGCCTGGCCAGGAAATCGGATGCGGGGAAGGGGCGCGCGACGGAGGCCGTTGCTTCCGCCGGGCTGGGAGCCGGCCTGTTACGGCAATCGTCCGATGCCTTTACCGCGGCCGGTGAAGTGGCCGGGCGCACCGGCGATGCGCGGGGACAATCGTACGCCTGGGGCTATTTGGGTGGATTGCTGGAGCAGGAACATCGCAATCCCGAGGCGCTGGAGTATTCACGGAAGGCCACCTTCGCGGCTCAAAAGGTGAACGCGCCGGAATCGCTGTACCGTTGGCAATGGCAAACGGCGAGGCTGCTGCGTGCGGAGGGCAAAGAAGAAGAAGCCCTGGCCGCGTATCAGCGTGCCGTGACGCTGCTGAAGCCGATTCACTACGAATATTCCGTGGGGTATCAGGGACGGCACCACTCGTACTACGAGTCCGTTGCGCCGTTGTTTGTGGAGTACGAGGATGTCTTGTTGCGGAGAGCGGCGGCGGCGAAGACGCCCGACCAGAATGAACAGTTGCTTGTTCAGGTCAAGGACACGGTTGAAGTTTCCCATGCGGCCGAGCTGCAGGATTATTTCCAGGACGATTGTGTGACGACGGTCGCGAGTCGTCGAGGCGCCGGCACGCTGGCGCCCGGCACCGCGGTGGTGTATCCGATTTCTTTCCCGGACCGGCTCGAACTGCTCCTGGAAACAGCCAATGGGCTTAAGCAGGTCAGGGTTCCTGTGACGGGAGAGAAGCTGACGAAAGAGGTCCGTTCGTTCAGGCGGCTGATCCAGGATTCCCAATCGCAGAACTACATGTCTTCCGCGCAGGCGTTACATGGGTGGCTGATCGCGCCTCTTCAGCAGGACCTGCAGGGAGCCAGTATTCATACGCTCGTGGTGGTGGCCGAGGGATCGCTCCGGACCATTCCAATGGGGGCCTTGCACGATGGGCGGCATTTTCTCGTGGATTCGCTTGCAGTGGCCGTCACGCCGAGTCTGGCGTTGACCGATCTGAGTGCTGCCCAGCGCCGCAAAGGCAGTCTGCTGTCTGTCGGCCTGACTGAATCGGTCGAGGGCCTGTCTGCTCCGCGGTACGCGGAGACCGAAGTCCAAGCCATCAGAACGCTGTATGGCGGAAAGCTGTTGATGAACAAGCAGTTCTCTGCACCGTCTCTGGAGGAAGAGATCAAGGACCAGGGAGTGGGGATTGTTCATGTTGCGTCCCACACGGTCGTCGGCACCGAGGCCAGAGATTCGTTTGTGCTGGCTCATGACGGCAAGATCACGATGGACCGGTTGTCGCAGCTGGTGGGTCTTCAGCAATACCGGCAGCAGCCCTTGGATCTGTTGACGCTCAGCTCCTGCGAGATCGCTGCCGAGGATGATCGTGCGGCGCTCGGGTTGAGTGGTGTGGCCGTCAAGACAGGGGCGCGGACGGCGTTGGCGAGTTTGTGGACGTCGGATGATGAAACGACCACGGAACTCGTGTCGGAATTTTACAGGCAATTGCAGGATCCCGCGCTGTCGAAGGCTGTTGCATTGCAACGGGCCCAGCAAAAGATTCTTTCCCAGCGCGGTCACACCCACCCCAGCTTCTGGGCGGCATTCCTCTTGATCAACAATTGGATGTGATCGGGGCAGGATTCAAGGGCCTGTCGACAAACCGATAACAAGCCATCGATCCTGTATCGATGGCTTGTTCATTGGCGCGAGTCAGGGGTCAGAAGAGCGCTGCCGGAGAGTGCACACGGCCCTGGGGAGGGGGAAAGGCTAGAGCTTTTTCCCGGTCATGATTTCGTAGGCTTCCTCGATCGTCTCCACTTCACGCACCAACACATTCGATTCGAGATTCAGGCTGACTCGATTGACTCGCGGGGCATAAAACTGCCCTCGCGGCACCAGCAGCACGTGGTAGCCGGCCCTCGCTGCTGCCGTTGTTTTTTCAGCCACCTGCGCGACTTGTCCGATCCGGCCATCGCCTTCCAGCGTACCGGTGATCGTAATGTCCTGTTTCAGGTGGTCACCTTTCAACAGGGCGAGGAAACCGATGGCCAGGGCGGCTTCTGCAGTGGCTCCCTCCGCGTTCAATGGTCCGGAAAATGTCGCATAGAGGGATAATGTTCCGGTCGGACGGACGGATGGAGCAAGGCGTTCGACGGCAAAGCGAAAGGCCCGCTGAATGGAGCTCATCCCGGTCCCTCTGACAGGAACCTGACTCCGCCCCCACCGCAACGACAATGGATCCGGCTGGCTTCCTTCGTCCCATTTCATTACAAATGTCGGGAAGCCGACTTGATCGTCCGTGTAGGTGGCGATGGAGATGGGGACTGTGAGGGTTCGGCTTGCTGAGGCGGCAGAGGGAAGCAATGAAAGCAGGGCAGTGAGGGAGAGGACGACTCCCGCAACCATGCCTGAGAATGTGCCGCTTCTGGGGCATGTTGTTCGCGCGCGCATGAATTAAGTCTAGATGAGGATACTCGATTGTCAAATCGACCTGGTCCCGTCATTGTTTGCAGTGAGAGCGTGCAGGAATGAGTAGGGTAAATATCCGAAAACACTCATCTCTTATTCTGGTTTCAGGAATTACCTACTGAAATGCGTGAGGTGGCGTGTCATCCGGACCCATGATGCCTCTTGCCTCAGGCGCGTGATATTCTGCGTCTGAACCATCCGCTCGCCTGAGCATGAATGGCAGTCAGTGCTGCATGGAGAAGAGAACGTATGGCGGTGCAGGGACCGATTGTGATCACCGGAGCGTCCTCCGGAATTGGTGCGGCGTGCGCACGGTATCTCGATGCGTTGGGGTTCACCGTGTGGGCGGGTGTTCGCGGTGCGCAGGACGGGGAGGCGCTGACACGTCTGGCCTCCTCACGTCTTCGTGTGTTGATGCTGGACGTGACGGATCCGGCGTCGATCGAAGCGGCCCGCAAGACGTTGGCCGAGGATACGCGTGACACGGGACTGGCGGGCCTCGTGAACAATGCCGGCATCTCCGTCGCCGGCCCCCTGGAACTCCTGCCTCTCGCAGAGGTGCGAACTCAGTTTGAAGTGAATGTGATCGGTGCCCTCGCGGTGACCCAAGCGCTGCTCCCATTGCTGCGGCGGGCGCGCGGGCGGATCGTCAACATCAGTTCGATAGCCGGTCTTGCGGCCACGCCGTTTCTCGGCGCCTACTGCAGCTCGAAGTTTGCGTTGGAGGCGATGAGCGATGCGCTGCGGCTCGAATTGGCGCCGTGGGGCATCTCGGTGTCGCTGGTGGAACCGGGTGCGATCCAGTCGCAGATATGGCAACGGGCGACGATGTCGGCTACGCGCACCCTCGGTGGTGTCGATCCGGAGGCACTCGCCCTGTATGCTCAGCCGTTGTCCCGCATGCAGGAGGTGATGGCCGCCGCCGCTGCGCGCGCGATTCCGGCCGAGGTGGTGGCACGTGTGGTGGCCGACGCGTTGATCGCCGCACGACCACGTGCGCGTTATCTGGTCGGAAAGGATGCGCGATTCAGAGCCATGCTGAAATGGATCTTGCCCGATTGCGCTCAAGATCGTCTGTTGGCCTGGTTTCTAGGATTGCCCCCACCGGGGCTAGCAGGATGCGGAAACAGTCCGCCAGCGGCGTTCTCGCGGCGCTCAGGGGTTCACCGTACGGCGCGAGTACGATTCCCTCTTCGCTTGCTGCGGCCTTGCTGGACGGCCTTTTTGCGCATCCTGAGGGTCATTGTCAAATCGACACGGCGTATGAGTGGATCGTAGTGTATTGCGCACCAATCGAGTGTTTCTGCGGCCTGCTAGATGGAGTAAGTCAGACGGAATGTCGAGTGCGGCGGGGGGAAGAAGGGGTTATGCCTGAAGCAGGGTTGGTGCGATCAGCGGGAGGGGTGGTGTTCCGGCAACAGGATGTGTTGCTGATCCGGGTGTCCGATATCAAGGGGCGTCCCGTCTGGTCGTTCCCCAAGGGCCGGCTCGACGCCGGGGAAACGCCTGCGCAGGCTGCGTTGCGCGAGGTGTTGGAAGAAACCGGATGGTGCTGTCGAATCGAGGCGGACCTCTCCACGACCGAATATTGGTTTCAGCGGGAGGGGCGGCGGTTCCGCAAGACGGTCGTGTGGTTCAAGATGTCGGCGCTTGAAGAGGCGGGAGTTCCCGACGGAGAGGTCGAGGAGGTGCAGTGGGTCGATCGCGAAGTAGCACTCGGTCGTCTGACGTATCCATCGGACGTGGCGTTGTTGTCTCAAGCGCTTTCCCAGAGGCCTTACTCCCGATAGACGCAATGGTCGGCGCGCGAGACGGGTGTGAGATGCGATCGCTTGAAATGACTCGGACGTTCCGGTCACCCTGAGCCCACCTGTCTGCCTTGACATGGCCGGCCCCCTTTACTAGACTCGCCACGAGAGTGGCTTTGTGCCTCGCCTTGCAAGGCAGTGCTCTGCAGAGACGCGCCTTCCCTCACGAGTCGGTTTCTCCGGACGAACGTCAACCAGTGGCGCGTTGATCCGTATTCCCCCATCGTTCACCCGAGGGCCCGCCTGTGTATAGTCTGGCTCGCTTTTCCCTGCTGGAAATGACCGAATGCTCTGCCGTGTTGCGTCAGCTTGGCGAGCAGTCGAGTTCGCTCCAGGATGCCGCATCGCGAGCTGTGGACTATCTGTTCCGCACCCTCGGCAATCCCGACACAGGCGCTCGCGACTGTGTCCTGGTTCGCTGCTTCAAGACCGTCTCCTACAACCGGTTGAATCCGATGACCCAGCAGAGGGTCCGGGAACAGCTCGGGGGTATCGCTCCGTCCCCCGATCTCAAGTGTTTCACGCTCATGGCCACGGCCGGTGAGGAGGCGGAGTGGAATCAAGTCGAGCGTTCCCATCGCTACCGGGCGATTCCGATGGTCAGCGCCGATTTCGTCAAACAGTTTCCGATGTTTTCCCAACTCGTGCACCAGTTCGGCCTCTCCTCCAGCCTTGAGGTGGCTCCGGAGGGGGAGTGGTTAGTGGATCTGGAGGAGAAGACCTGCAATGTATTTTATGTGCCCGACGCCGTGGGGAGTCCCTATGTGCCGGTGCAGGAAGGGTTTGTCCTGAAGTACGGGGTGAAATCGGTGTTGTGCTTCGGTGGGATGTTACCCTCGCATGATCTGTTCGCCGTGATTTTGTTTTCACGAACTCCTGTGCCCCGTGCTACGGCATCGCTGTGCAAATCGCTCGCGCTCAGTCTGAAAACATCGTTGCTGGCTTGCGACGAGACCGTTCCCGATTTGCAATCGTTGTCGGCACCGGCGGTCGGCGCATCGGAGCAAGGCGCCGGTCTCCGGCACCAGTCCCGCCTGGCGGTGGCCGAACAATTGCTGCGCGTGTACGAAAACGCGGTCCGGACGCAATCGGCTGGAATTGCGCAGGCGAAAGATGCGCTTCGGGAGCGGGCCGATGCGCTTCAACGATCCGAACAGGCCTTGAATGAGCAAACCAGGATTGTGAACTCGGTGCTACGGAGTATGGGGGATGGAGTGGTGGTGACGGATGCGGAGGGGCAGTTGGTCGTGGCCAATCCGGCGGTGGAAAGTATTCTGGGCTTTTCGCCCTTGGACATTCCTCTGACGGCATGGGCTGAACGGTATGAGTTTTTTCATGCGGACACGGTGACACCGTTCGGGCAGGATGAGTGGCCGCTGGCGCGCGCGCTGCGAGGCGAAAAAATCGACTGGCTCGAAGTCTATCTGCGGGCCTCGCAGGGTATGCCGGGCCGGTGGATCAGCATCAATGCCAGGCCGATCAAGGATGAGGCCGGTGTGCTCTCCGGGACCGTGGTGGTGTTTCACGACATTACGTGGCTCAAGCGGGCGCAGGATGCGTTGTTCGAATCGGAATATCGATTCCGGAGTTTGGTGGAAGGGGCGCGCGATATCATCTTCACGCTTTCGGCGGACATCACGATTACTTCGCTCAACCCGGCTTTTGAGACGGTGACCAACTGGTCGCGTTCGCAATGGATGGGGGAGCCGCTCGTTGCCCTGCTGCATCCCGATGACGCGGGGTTCTGTCAGGATGTGTTGCAGGCAATTCTTGAACGCGGTGCGCCGCTGACCTGTTCGATGCAGATCAGCACGAAGCAGGGCGGGTACGTCACCGGAGAGTTTGTCGGCACGCCGCAACTGCGACAGGGCCGTGTCATCGGGGTCTTGGGCATCATTCGCGATGTGACCGAGCGCCGCCGGATCGAGGATGCGCTTCGCGTCAGCGAGGAACGCTTGCGCTCCATTGTGCAGTCGACGAAAGACGCCATCGTGTTGGTCAATGCGCTCATGAAAGTTGCGTTCTGGAACAAGGGCGCCGAAGCGACCTTCGGCTATTCGGCCGAGGAAATCATCGGTCAGCCTGTGACGATGATCATTCCCGAGCGGTACCATGAGGAATTGGAACGGAATGTTCAGCGCGTGCGGTTGTTTGAACAGATGCAACTGACGAGTAAGACGCTGGAACTCCTCGGTCGCCGGAAAGAGGGGGGCGAGTTTCCGCTGGAATTGAGTGTGACCTCCTGGAAAGGGAAGTCGGATCTCTTTTTTACGATTATCATGCGCGATATCAGTGAGCGGCGATCGGCGGAAGAGGAATTGGATCGCCTGCATCATCACAATCAAGTCGTGCTCAATTCAGCCGGGGAAGGCATCTACGGGATCGATCGGGAGGGGCGGCTGACGTTCGTCAATCCGGCGGCGGCGAAAATGTTCGGCTGGGAAGCGGAGGCATTGATCGGCCAGCCCTTTTCTACGTTGGTCCATCCTCCCGACTTCCGTGAGGGAGTTTCCGGTGAACGCCTCAGTCCCATTGTGGAGACGATTCAGGGTGGGGAGATTCGCGAGGAGGCGGACAGCCGGTTCTGGCGAAGAGACGGCACCAGTTTTCCGGTGGAGTATGTGAGTACGCCGATTCGGGAGCGGGGGGACATCGTCGGGGCGGTGGTCGTATTCAAAGATACGACGGATCGGAAACGGGCTGAGGAGCAGTTGCAGGACTCATTGCGTCGCCTGCGCAAACTGTCGGGGCGGATGGAGGGAATTCGAGAAGAGGAACGCGGGCGAATTGCACGTGAGTTGCATGATGAATTGGGCGTCGGCCTGACCTGTCTGAAGATCGATCTGTCCCGCCTGGGTGGATTGTTGGGGGAGCGGTTGGAGCCCCGGGATCGCGCCAAGGTCGACGAAAAAATTCGAGGCATGAAGGAGCAGGTGGATAGTACCATCACCTCTGTGCAACGGCTCGTGGCGGAGTTGCGCCCCGGTGTACTCGACGATCTTGGCCTGGTTGCGGCCATCGAATGGCAGTGTCGCGATTTTCAACGCCGCACCGGCGTTGCCTGTCACTGCACCGTCAGTCATGAAGATTTGCGGGTGGACCCGGAACATGCCACCGCTGTCTTTCGGATTTGCCAGGAGGCGCTGACCAACGTGACCCGTCATGCTCAGGCCACGGAGGTACACGTGCGCTTGGAAGACCAGGGCGAGGGGTTGCTGTTGCAGGTCAGCGACAACGGTCGTGGCATTCCATCCGATCGCCTTGCGGATGCCAGATCGTTCGGCCTGTTGGGGATGCGGGAGCGCGCCGGGCTGCTCGGCGGGGATGTACAGATCGAGACGAAGGAGGGCAGCGGGACGACGATCGCGCTGCAGCTGCCTCGGTAAGACGGAGGACCAGGACATGATGGAGGGCACTATGCGAACAACAGGGACCGTGCGGATACTCGTCGTCGATGATCACCCGTCGTTTCGCCGCGGCGTGAAGGATATTCTGGAAGAAGGATTCGAAGGCGCCAGCATGGCTGAGTGTGGAAATGCGCAGGAGATGCTGGATCATGTTCGCGAGCAGCCCTACGACCTCGTCGTCATGGACATCAGTATGCCGGGACGGAGCGGGCCGGAAGTGTTGAAGGAACTGAAACAACTGGCGCCGACGTTGCCGGTCTTGATCTTGAGCATGCACCCGGAAGACCAGTATGCCATTCGTATGTTTAAGGCCGGCGCGGCAGGGTATCTCACGAAAGCGAGCGCGCCGGAAGAGCTGGTCCATGCAGCGAAAAAAGTCATGGCCGGCGGGCAGTACGTCAGTGCTTCGGTGGGTGAGGCCTTGGCCTTGACGGTCAGAACCGGGGTCGACAAGTTGGCCCATGAACGGCTGTCGGACCGGGAGTACGAAGTGCTCTGTCTGATTGCCTCGGGACAGACCGTCAGTGACATTGCCGAAAGTATTCATCTCAGCGTGACGACCATCAGTACGTACCGAGCGAGAATTTTGGATAAAATGAATTTAAAGAATAATGCCGAATTGACGCGCTATGCGTTGCAGCATGGGTTGGTCGTATAAAGAAATGGGGGTGGCCTTGTATATGTCGTTATAACCATGACATGTAGTCACTGTCTATTTGTGACACAGGAATCGCACCTCTGCCGATAGCATCCTCCTCTTCTCGGGCCTATCCTCATCTTCATGCAGAAGCCGTGGATCTCCACTACGACGACATTGCTCGCGGTCTTTGAGGCTGCACAGGGCCAGGGATCGGCTGAGCGGTCCGGTATTGATTGCCGAACCGGGTCCTTTCGCCCGGGTTGGCCCGGCATCCTCACCAAGTTGACCGCCGTGGAAGCCCGCGATGTTACAAGACCTCGCCTGGTGGGGCCCTCACATGGCGCGTCGATTGACACAACTCGCAGACGTTCGAACCACAACCTAACCGATCCAGACGTGGGTGTACTGATGGAGCAACCGACTGGTAGAAGCGGACCGCGAGCCGGGAAGCGACCCACGGTCGCCGTGGTGTACGAAGACGTCACGACCGGCTACAAGTGTGCCGATTGGTTTGCGCTGCACGGGTACCAAGTCACCATGACGTCGGCAGTCCATCACCTGGAGCGTAACCTGAAGGAACTTCGTCCGGATGTGATTGTGGTGAGAGTGTCGTCCGCTCCGACGCCGCTGCACAGTACCGTTCCCAGACTCAAAATGACCTGCCCGCAAGTGCCGATTATTGCGATGGTGGATCAATCAACGGATGCCCGGGATGGGGTGGCTCCGGATCTGACCAAGGCTTTCGGTGCGGATGTCTTTATGTGTGATTCGCTGGATCCGCCATCGCCGCTCTCGTAGTACGCCTTCACGCCTGACTTGCTCAGACACCGCCTAGCAGAGACAGTGCGACGATGGGTCAGCCGTCCCATCGTGCCAGTGTCTCACCAGCTGAAAGGAGCCGAATCGTGGCGAAACCCAAGGTATTTGTTCTCACAGATGATCAGGCAACCGTTGCCGCTGTGCGTAGCTCGATCGAGAGCGAGTGTGAGGTGTTCGTGGCCGCATGGGATCGGACGGCGGTGGTTCAGATCCACGAACAGGCCCCGTTGGTCATACTTCTGGATTTGGGGGCCTCGTCCGATCCCGCTGTCGAGGAGCGTGTGCGGGTTCTGCAGGAAGTGCGACAAACCGGGCATGCCGGAAAGGTCATTGCCTGCACGGAACAGACGGAGCGCCGGCTTGCCGTCCGCGCGATTCAGTATGGAGCGTACGATGTGTTGTCTAAACCGCTGGATAGCACCCTTCTGACACAACTCATCCGGCGGGCTGCGGGAGTGGCTGATCTGGAGCGGGAGGCCCGAGGTGTCATGGTTGGAGGAGGCCCTGAAGAATTCAGCGGCATGCTCGGCACCAGCGCCAGCATTCACCGTATCTTCGACGCCATACGAAAGGTTGCCACGAACGATGCGCCGATCTTGATCACCGGGGAAAGCGGCACAGGCAAGGAGCTGACGGCGCGCGCGATCCACGAGAGAGGGTTGCGGCAACAGGGACCGTTCATTCCTATCAACTGCGGGGCGATTCCGGAAAGTTTGCTGGAATCGGAGCTTTTCGGGTACGAGCGTGGAGCCTTTACGGGAGCGGTGAGCCAAAAGAAAGGCAAGGTTGAATTTGCTCAAGGGGGGACGCTCTTCCTCGATGAAGTGGGCGAACTCCCGAATGCCTTGCAGATCAAATTATTGCGGTTTCTGCAGGATCACACGTTTGAGCGGGTGGGCGGGCATCAGCCGATTGAAATAAACGTGCGAATCATCGCCGCCACGAATGTGAATCTGAAGGAGGCCATTGAAAAAGGAACGTTCCGTGAGGACCTCTACTATCGGCTCGGGGTTGTCCATATCAATGTGCCTCCGCTTCGGGAGCGCGGTGAGGATGTGTCGTTGATGGCCATGGCGTTCCTGCGTCAGGCGGCAGCCCATTACGATAAACATCTGGAGGGGTTGACCCGCGAAGCGTTGGAGGCGATGCGCGCCTATGCCTGGCCGGGGAATGTGCGTGAATTGTCGAACAGGGTCGGTCGTGCGGTGGTGATGGCGGAAGGCACGCACGTGACTCCGGCGGATCTGGATATCCCGCACGAGGTGGCGCGACCGGACGGCAGCTCGATTTCGCTCAAGGTGAATCAACAGCGGATCGAGACCCATCTGATCATGAAGGCCTTCACGCTGTCGCAGGGGAACTTGAGTCGAGCCGCTCAGGAATTAGGCATCAGTCGTTCGACGTTGTATCGACGGCTGCGCCAGTACGGGATGGACCGGACGCTTGATGTGCGGCGAGCGCTCGGGGTGTTCCCGCGGGTCTCGCTGTCAGAGCATTGATAAGCGGCCGGTAGCGTGAGATGGTCGTGGTCGGTGTGCCGTAGTGATACAACCCTGTGACTCTCCCAGGTGGATGCGAGCGCACAGGTGTGTAAAACGGTTGACCGTCGTACAGGTATTTGGTACATACAACAGTCTCCGATCACCTGCTGATCTTGCTGTTCTCCGGGGTACGGCTCCTCCCCTTGGCCTGTAGCCCATCCTGTAACAATGGTACGCGTGAATTGTTTGCTTCACGCATGGCGGGTTAAGAAATCTATGGGCCAGCCTTGTCAGTGACGTGCTGACGGCGCGAAATGGTAAGTATGTCTTCGAGTAAGAGTCAATCGATGGTTTCCGATGCACCAGCCCTCTTGAGCCGGCGCGGATTGTTGCGCGCGGCGACGACCGGGATGGCGCTGGCTGTGGTTCGCCTGGCCCTTCCGTCTGCGGTGTGGGCCTCACGACTGCCCGATGGCCGGGTGAGTTTGTACAACCTCCATACCGATGAACGGTTGTCGGTGACGTACCGGGACGAGGCAGGCGCGTACGATCAGGATGCGCTCAACGCGCTCAATCATTTTCTGCGCTGTCACCATACGAACGAAACCGCCACGATGGACGTGCAACTCATCGAATTCATCAATCTTGTCCAAAAGCGGGTCGGCGGCCGGCGTGAGGTGCATATTGTGTCCGGTTACCGGTCCCCCGAATATAACGAGCAGCTCATCAGAATGGGCACCCGTGCAGCTCGCCACAGCTACCATGTGTCTGGACAGGCCGTGGATATGCAGATTCCCGGTGTGCCGCTGCGGACCTTGCGTGAGGTGGCGTTACGGCTGGGTTGTGGCGGGGTGGGATATTACCCGCGTGGCAAGTTTGTCCATCTCGATTCAGGTCCCTTCCGTCACTGGTAACGAGCAGTCCCTGCCTGTTCCCGCCCTTTTACCGGTGTTCTCAAGCAGCAGCCGCATTGTCTGCGCGTGACTCATCGGTTCACACCGGTTGGCAGCATGGCGGTGCTTCCCGCTATTCACATGACCCTGTGACATTGTCGTGATAGGGTGTTGCAGGATGCATCGCCGGTTTCCTCCAGTGCACAAACGGAGGCTGTGGACATTGCGGCCTGCAATGTTCGAGATGGAAGTGGAGGACCCCGCTAGTGACGGTCAACGAAGGGGGCTGAGTGATGAACGTATCCGAGGGAGATATCGTTTCCGTTGAATACACCATTCGTCTGGAAAACGAGCGCGTGATCGAGACAACTGTTGGTGAGACTCCGTTGACCTACACCCATGGTCGGAATGAAATATTACAGGGGTTGGAGGCGGGGCTTGATGGAATGGAGATCGGAGGGACCAAGGTCATCACAGTTGAGCCGGTCGATGCCTATGGAGAGATTCACCCCGAGGGGTTTTTCGAAGTCAGTCGAGATCGAGTTCCGGAAGAGGCCCAACGGGTCGGGATGAAGTTGGAAACCACCGCTCCGGACGGTCGAGTGGTGTTTCCTTACGTCGCCGACATCAGGCCGGAGGTGATCGTGCTCGACCTCAACCATCCGCTTGCCGGGAAGACGTTGTTGTTCGATGTCAGGGTAGTGGACATCCAGCGCGGTGAACGCCAGCTGATGACAGGGGTTTTGTCCGGGGGGAAAGCCGCGCGTTAACCGACCAGGTCTGGATTCATCCTGGCCATCGACTGGACCGATGTGGCCTTGATCTCGTTATACACAATAGCGCGGCCGGCCTGACGAAGACGGCTGAAGATCCCTTCGACCACCACGTAGTCACCCTCCCGCACATCCGATTTTCCCAACCCCACGACCTTCACGGTTCCTGCGGTGTCCTGCAGGAGAAAGCCGAACGCCGGGTGACCGTCGCGATTGGTGGCGAGCTGAAAGCTGGTCACGCGCCCGCTCACGGTGACGACTTGATGGTCGTAGTGCTCGGGATGGGCCAGGAGTTCCGTCACTTCGACCAAGGCCGTAGCGGAGAGTAAGCTGATGGGGAGGGCCCACGCCAGGACAGTCAAGATTCCGAGCAGGAAGACCATCTTGGTCGTCGTGAGCCGGAGCGAATGTCTGTTCGTGGTGTGCCGCCTCATGGTTGGATTATACAAAATTCACTCCAGGCTGAGAAGGAGGTGCTGAAAAAAGTTTCACGAACCGAGCACACGATACGCACTTCGTTCGTGGGGCTGCCACCATGGTCGCCCCGAGCCGCTATCGCCGCAGATCGTCGTGCAACTCGCCCATAAAACTCGTCAAGACATGCTGTTTCATCTGCCCGACTTCTTCCACCGCCGGTTGGGCCGCTTCATCCGCCAACGCCAGGGCTTCCTTCGTCACCGGCGCCGTGCGGGTCAACATCTCCTGCTCGAGCGCATCAGGACTGGTATCGATTTCCGACAGCACGGCCATCAAGCGTTGCAGGCCAAACAATGAACGGGTGTTTTCAGAGTGGACGGCGTTGGAGCTGGCACCATGCACGAGAGAGAGCCAGAACTTTCCTTCGAGGTCTTCTCCCAGGGTGCCCCAGGCGAAGGTCCGAAGTTTCTCCACGAGCGCGTCTTCGGTGCGTTCCAACCCGTCATAGTGCGCGATGGATCGCTCCACCGGTCGTTCGCTCAAGACGGCCAGGGTCTCTTTCCAGAGATCGAGGGGCGCGGTTGAGGGAACCGCCAGGGCCGACGAGCGTTGGAGAAATTTTTGAATCGCCTGGAGGTATTGATGAAGATGTTTGACCTTCCGTGCGGCCAGGCTGCCGGCGGGGATCCCCCAGATATGTCCGATTTCGTGGTCCTGCAACGGGGCGGCGTTGATCGACTTCCACTCCCGCTCGGAGAGTTCAAACCGTTTGCGGTATTTGTCCAATAACCGCAGCTGCGTTTGGAGTTCCAGGCCGAGCCGGGCTTCCTGATAGGCTTCGGCGGAAATGTCGTCTTCGTCCCACCGGCGATTCAACAGCCGGATGGCCGGCTTGGGAACCGCCGCACGAGCTTCCTGTTTGATCGCGGTCACTGCGGCCGCGTCTACCTTATATTGTGTGAGCAGGAGGTCTGAGGCGGCACGAACCAACCCCTCGGCGAGGGCGATCATCCCCTTCATACTTTCCATCTGAAGCCACAGGCGTTCTCTGCGCAATCGGGCCCGGCGGCGATATTCGTCACGGCGGCTCGTCACATCACGTAACGCATCTTGTTTCACAACCTGGTGAATTGGTTTCGAGCCGGCGACGCAACGCGGATCGGGCCGATCAGCCGCGATGTGGGTGATTTCTTCCTCCGTGATATCGAAATGCTGCAACAGCAGCAGCTTGAGCATGATGCGGCCCTGAATCGGGGCCTGTTCGATTGTCGAAGCAATGAGATCTGGGGTGAGCAAAGCGGTCATGGTGTGGCCCCTCGTGCGACGTAAAAGGTTCGCTCAGGCCGTGCCCTGATGGCTGGTTTCAAGGTAGACCGCGACATATTCACGGATTTGCTGGATGCTGCCGCTGACAAACAGTTCCCGAGGGATTTCGATCCGGACTAACTTGGCGGGGTCGACGCCTCGGTCAATGGCGTATTCTTCGTCGATGTACAAGGTCACGGAACCGTCGGGAAATCGAATGGCGTAGACCGCGTTGTTTTCGGCCATGGAAGCTGCTCCGTCTGATCGTGTGGAACGGTATAGCTATTAGAGGTAACACAGCCCCAGCCCGAGTGTCAAAACGCGTCGGGGGCTCGAATGGGGATGCTCAGAGTCGGAAGACCCGTTTCCGCGCGATCACGTAACTCGTAAAGACGATGAGGGCGATGAGAAGTGTGTTCCGGATCCGGCCGGGGCCAAAACAGGCCAGATTGACGAGGGCATTGGTGGTGCCGTAGGCGGCATAGACCAGATAGATCAGGAGGGACCATTTCTTGACTCGTAAGAAGCCATACCCGACCAGGGTATGGAGAAACGGTGACAACGCTTTGGTGATGAACCCGGCCGGGCCGTCCAGCCTGGTACAAAAAAACGGCAGCAGGTAATCGGGATTTCTTGCGATCAAGAGGGCATCGTTCCCAGCACTGACCAGAAAGAGAAGTCCGAGAAACCGGATATCGTGTCCCTGCGACCAGGCGGTTCGAGTGCTGCGGGCAAGGTCCGAACCGCTCTCGGACCGTCCGAGAGCGGCGTCGTAGCTCTGCAGGGCCCACCACGGAAGTGCCAACAACATAAAGAAGAAGACTTCGGCGGCTCGACCGGAGACCCGCCCGAGCGCCAGGCTCAGGAGGATCAGGAGAATGGTGCCCAGGCCGTAGAAGAGTCCTGCCCCATATCGCCCCCGAATGAGTTGTCCGAGCCCGGGGAGTAGGGCTGAGTAGATCGCCGCGCGGCGATCGGGGATAGCGTAATAAGGGGCGTGGATGGACATTGATCGAGAACGCGTGAGATCAGGCGGCGTGTCGGGATAGAAACGGCACGGCCTTCGATCCCGGGATCGAAGGCCGTGTCCACAGACTGCTGCGTAACCGCGATTAGCCGCCCAGGGTATCCAAGGTTTCTTTCAGGCTCTTACGGATGCAGGTGAAAATCGGGGTGTCACGTAAAGTGTACCGGCTGCCCTCGGTTTCCCGGAGCGCCATGACGAGGTCCAGGAAGTCTTCCGGCTTGTCGCTCTCGAAGGCCACAACCCATTCCTGATCGTCGAGACCGAAAGAATAGGTGGTGTTGAGCTTCACCGACGGAAAGCGGTGGCCGACTTCAATGTGTTCGTCCATCATGCCCTGCCGCGCCGCTTTGGTGAGCAGGAACCACTCACGAGTCTTCACGAACGGATAGACGAAGATGTACTTGGCCTTGCCGGGAACCACGGTGAGCCGCTTGCTTTCCTGGTTCTCATGCGTGTGGTGGTCGACATAAATGGAGCGTTTGGTGATCGCGAGGTACGAATAGGGATTGTACAGATACTTGCCCAATCCGGATGCCATGATCTTCGTGCTCATTTCCTGGAACAGTTCAAGCTCGTAGCTGATGCGCCAGAGCATCAGATCGCAGTCGCCTCGAATACCCACCGTGGTGTAAGCGATGACGAGCACTTTCCCCTGATACTCTTCGACGGCACGGAGAAACTCCTGCTTTCCGCGTGTGCGTTCATCTTCAGGAAGCCGACGCCAAGCGGGATCGATCTTATAAAAGGTAAAATTGACGTATTGACGGCGGGGTGCTTGTTCGGGGCTGGACATGACGAACCCTCCAGGCAACTTCTTGATAATGTAAAAGAATAAGAGTTAGCTCTTTAGCATTTCGTCTCTGGAGCTGTCAACAGAGTCCGGGGCGCGCGGGGCTCGAATTGACAGGCCTACATCGATCTGATACTGCCTGCATACGATGCGCAGCGCTCGAAGATTGCCGACCGGATTCTGGCTCGTGGGAAGCCTCTTCGTGGTCCTGTCGAGGAGCGCCGGCTCATCGTATGCCATCGAAGTGCAGCCGACGGCCGAACAGATTCAGTCGACCGTGGAGCGTGGAAAGATGGCGGCCGGCCGAGCTATCTCTCCGGATCAACTTCACACCTGGTTCGGTGCGACCGAGGACCTTGCCCCGCGCGGTTTCATCATGACGAAGCTGGGAAGCCTGCTGGTGATGGCCAATCACCTCTCCTTGCGCGCATTGTCGCCGACCGAACAGGATATTGCTCAGGTCATGGCGAACGAGCATGTGCTGGTCAATGTGGTGTTGTATGGAGACCGTGTGAATTTTGCCGCCGATAGTTATGTTGTGCTGGAGCAGGCCGGTCGGACGGTGAAACCATCCACAGTTCGATTTGACGCCAGGGGCGATCGTACGGTGGTGTGGCCGCAGCAGCCTGCCTACCGCGCGAAGGTGATCGCGCAGTTCGCCTACGCGGAACTCGACCCACGTGCGAAGGCGAGGCTCACGGTATTTCCTTCAAGAGGAGGCCAGGTCAGCTTCGAGCTGGACTTCTCGCAGATCGAATAGTATCAGTCCCTCTCCACCGCTCTGCCTATCGCAAAGGTGTATCCCGCATGAGTAAGACCAAACCCTGGACGGCTGAAACGATCGCCGTCGGATCGGAACTGCTGCTCGGAGGCCGCCTCGACACGAATTCGCTCTTCATTGCCGACCGCCTTTCTGCCTGCGGAATCGAGCTCCGATATAAGACGACGGTCGGCGACGACCTTTCCGACATAGTGGCCGTGCTGAAGACGGCGTTACGGCGCGCCCGTGTGGTGATGCTTACCGGTGGGTTGGGGCCGACGATCGACGACCTCACACGTGAGGCAGTGGCGCAAGCGACGGGGCATCGATTGAGCCGGCGCAAGGCTGCCCTGGATGGGATGATTGCACGGCTAGCCGAATGGGGGCGAACCCCGACCACGTCGCAGTTTCGGCAGGCCATGATTCCCGCCCGTGCGGAGATTCTCTCCAATCCGGTCGGAACGGCGCCGGGATTTTCGCTTGTCTGGAAGGGCACGTTTCTGGCCGCCTTGCCCGGGGTGCCGCGTGAGATGGAACCGATGGTGCGTGAGGGCGTGCTGCCGCAACTGCAGGCGTGGATGCGCACACAGACACGACTCAGCCCTTCCCCCATGATTCGGCGGGTGCTCCACACGTCCGGTGTGCCGGAATCAGTCGTAGACCAGGCCCTGGCCGGGCTTGTTCCCAAAGGTTGCACGATTCAACTCGGCATCTATGCTTCCCCAATGGAAGTCATGGTGTCGCTGACGGGACCGGCCGGAGCGGAGGGCGTGGTCACCATCGAGCAGTTGTTGCATGACGCCAAGGCGCGGCTCGGCGACATTGTCTATGGAGAAGACGATGAGACTATGGAATCGGTGGTGGGCCGGTTGCTCAACGGGCGGAAGCTGACTCTCGCCGTCGCCGAATCCTGCACCGGCGGACTGATCGGCCATCGGCTCACACAGGTGGCTGGTTCATCGGCCTACGTGGATCGAGTGGCCGTTACGTACAGCAATCGCGCCAAGATCGAGATGCTGGACGTGCCGTCAGGGGTGATCGAGCGGCATGGGGCAGTCAGTGCGGAAGTGGCCGCAGCGATGGCGCGGGGCATTCGTGAGCGGAGCGGTGCCTCCGTCGGCGTGAGCGTGACCGGCATCGCCGGGCCCGGTGGCGCGACCGAGAGCAAGCCGGTGGGCTTGGTCTATGTGGGGCTTGACGGCGGGCCGGGCGAGGCGATGACGAAAGAGTTTCGTTTTCACGGCGGTGACCGTACCGTGATCAAGCAACGGTCCTCGCAGGCGGCGCTCGATCTGCTTCGTCGCTGGTTGATCAAGAAGGGGTGCTAATGGTCCGGGCATTCCTGGCCATCGAGTTGCCACAGGAATTGCGCACGACGCTCGCCACCATTGAGCAGGACATGAAGCGACAACTCGAACGAACGGTCGATCGCCACGTGAGGATCAGCTGGGTGCGGCCGGATTCGATGCACCTCACCCTCAGATTTCTCGGCGACACAGCCGACGAATCGATTGAGCCGCTTCGTGTAGCCATCGAAGAGTCCATGTCAGCGTATCAGGCGATTCCTATTCCTCTCGAACGACTGGGTACGTTCCCGCGCCCGCAGGCACCACGGGTGCTGTGGGCGGGACCGCTCGAAAGTTGGGAGCAGGGCCGTGAGGCGCAGCGGCTCGCAGCCCTCCATCGTGCGGTGGAGGCCTGTTGCCGGGCGGCGAATTTTGCGCCGGAAGAGCGGCCATTCAGTCCGCATTTGACGCTCGCGAGGATCAAGGAAGGTGAGCGGCAGGTCGGACAGGCGCTGGCTCAGAACGGGTTGTTGGAGCGGCCGGTGGCGATCGGCAGGTTGCCGGTCGAGGCAATCGTCCTCCTGAAAAGCGAACTGCGTCCCACCGGTTCGGTGTATACGAAACTCTGGGAATGTTCACTGGCCCCTTCCGCAACGTAGGAATCCTATCGCCGGCCCAACTTTGCCGGAAGTGGCGTCATGCTTGGGTCGCCCCGCCACTATTGCTCGGTCGGGCCCTCAGCAGGAATGGTCGAGAGCGTCGCTTCGGTTGTATGGGAAATTTTCGCCTACAAGTCTTCTGATACTCCAGGCTCGGACTGATATGATGATCGGTGGTAGGTTACGATGACATGCACCGCGTAATCTTTTTCCGAGTTTTCTGTGCCGTCCGGCGCGAGTCCAGTGAGTCGCAGCAAGCACATTCAGATGCGGATCTAGAAAGTTGACCGATTAACGATGCCTCCGTTCAAACTCGAAGCGCCATTCAAGCCCTGCGGGGATCAGGGGCAAGCCATTGAGAAGCTGACGTCCGGAATCCTGGCCGGGAAGCAGCATCAGGCGTTGCTCGGGGTCACCGGCTCCGGCAAGACCTTCACGATGGCCAATGTCGTCGAACGCGTCCAGAAGCCGACGCTCGTCCTCGTGCATAACAAGACTCTGGCCGGCCAGCTTTATCAGGAATTCAAACAGTTCTTCCCCCACAATGCCGTCGAGTACTTCATCAGCTATTACGATTATTACCAGCCCGAAGCCTACATCCCGCAGAGCGATACCTATATTGCCAAGGATGCCTCGATCAACGATGCGATCGACCAGATGCGTCACGCGGCGACGACGTCGTTGCTGCAGCGCAACGATGTGCTGATCGTGTCGTCGGTCTCCTGCATCTACGGCCTCGGGTCGCCGGAGGTCTACCATGACATGTTGGTCTATCTCGAAGAAGGGATGGAGACGCGGCGGGAAAAAATTCTGACGAAGCTGGTCGATATTCAGTATGCGCGCAACGACGTGGATTTCCACCGCGGCACCTTTCGCGCACGCGGCGATGTCATCGAGATTTTTCCGGCTTCGTCGGAAGCAAAGTCGGTCCGTATCGAACTCTTCGGCGATGTGGTCGATGCCATCCATGAGATCGATCCGTTGACCGGTAAATCCTTGGGCAAGCTGCCGAAAATCGCCATCTACCCGAATACGCACTATCTCATTGCGCCGGACCGGTACGAACGGGCGATCACGGGCATCGAAGAAGAATTGGACGCCCGAGTGGCGGCATTCAAGAAGAACGGTCAGTTGTTGGAAGCGCAACGGATCGAGCAGCGCACCAAGTTCGATCTCGAAATGATTCGCGCGATGGGGTATTGCCACGGGATTGAAAACTATTCGCGCCATTTAAGCGGGCGCGCGCCGGGCGATCCGCCCCCGACCCTGTTGGATTATTTCCCCAAGGACTTCCTCCTGATCATCGACGAATCGCACGCGTCGGTGCCGCAGGTCGGCGGCATGTACGAAGGCGACTTTTCGCGCAAACGGACGTTGGTGGATTACGGGTTCCGGCTGCCGTCCGCCGTCGATAATCGCCCATTGAAGTTTGCCGAATTCGAGCGGATGCTGAAGCAAGTGATCTACGTGTCGGCGACGCCCGGTCCGTATGAGCTGGAGCATGCCAAAGGCGAGGTCATCGAGCAGATCATTCGCCCGACCGGGCTGATGGATCCCCTGATCGATGTGCGATCGGCGAAGGGGCAGGTCGATAATCTGCTGGCCGAAGTGCGGGCGGAGGCGGCGAAGGGGAATCGTGTGTTGGTGACGACCCTCACCAAACGAATGGCCGAAGACCTCACCGAGTACTATCACGACCTCGGCGTGAAGGTGCGCTATCTTCACTCCGACATTAAGACGCTGGAACGCGCGGAGATTATCCGCGATCTCCGGCGCGGGCTGTTCGATGTGTTGGTCGGGATCAACCTGTTGCGGGAAGGGCTCGACCTTCCCGAGGTCAGTTTAGTAGCGATTTTGGACGCGGATAAGGAGGGCTACCTCCGGTCGCATCGGTCGCTGATTCAGACGGCGGGCCGTGCCGCCAGAAATCTGGATGGGCGCGTGATTTTCTACGGTGATACGATCACGGATTCCATGCGGCGGGCCATGGACGAGACGGCGCGCCGGCGTCATATCCAGGAAGCCTACAACGCTGCCAACGGAATTACGCCGGAGAGTATCAAGAAACAGATTCCCCTGCTGGACTATGCCACGGGTGGCGGGAATGCGGGGCAACTCGAACTGGCGGCGGAGTCAGTGGGCGATTATGCCACGACGGGCGACACGGAGCAGCTGATTCGCCGGCTTGAGGTTGAGATGAAGGCGGCAGCCAAGAAATTGGAGTTTGAGCGAGCGGCGGAGTTACGGAATCGGATTCGAACGTTGAGGTTGAAGGCGTTGGAATTGGCGCAATAGTGGAGGCGGCTAACTGTTCCGCCTGCGCTAGAAATTCTGCTACATCTGTTTGTAGAGATAGGCTCCGAGGAACATGCCCAATACGCTGAGCAGGCTCACCTTGATGCTGAAGCCGAACGTCAGTTTGAGGAGGACCAGATCGACGGTGAGTGGCGGGTTGATTCCGGGAGAGAAATTGCTGGCAAAGATGTTTTGAATGGCGCCATTCGGGGCCATCACGCGAAGTATTTCCCCGAAAATCCCGCCCAGCATTCCGCCGATCAGGATAAAGATCAGCAGCACGCCGATCGATTTTCTCATCCGATATCTCTCCTGGTTCCCGCTGGTCGGGGTGCATGTGCCGACTTGAGGCACCATATCGGAAGCGGAAAATGATGTCAACAAAATGCATGCCAGACGCCGCTGTGGATGCATGTGGCTGATTGCAAAGCTCCTCTTCTGGAGATCGGTGGGATAATATAGGGCACCCTCGGCGCTCGGGTGTGAACCAGGGAGAACGTCCGGCCGGATTTCTGGTGCAACTCAGTCTGGCGCCCTGTGTCACGTGTACCAACAGTGGTGCATTGGAACGGTCCGCGGGCATCGCTTGGAATCCCTGCCGAATATCTTGACTTCACGCACACCCCTTCTATAGACTGCCCGATGCTATTTTTTGTGATGTTTTTCGAGGCGATCGGAGCTCTGGCTCGACCCCGGCTTCGATGGCCTTTTTGTTTGGTGATTCGTGCTTGATGCGTTGAGTGAAAAGTTCGAACGAATCCTCAAGAAGCTTCGTGGGCAGGGTGTGCTCACCGAAGACAATATTGCTGAGGCGTTGAAGGAAGTCCGCCTCGCGTTGCTTGAGGCGGACGTCAACTTTAAGGTCGTCAAGGATTTTCTTGACCGCGTTCGCGAGAAGGCGGTCGGGCAGGAAGTCCTGAAAAGCCTGACCCCTGGGCACCAGGTCGTCAAAGTTGTCTGGGACGAGCTCCGCGGCATGATGGGCGGTGAGCGGTCCGGAATCAGTCTTGCCTCCCGGCCGCCGACCATCATTATGATGGTTGGGTTGCAGGGAGCCGGGAAAACGACGACCTCGGGTAAGCTCGGCCGGTTGTTTAAAAGCCAGGGGAAGCGCGTGTTGCTTGTGGCGGCCGATCCGCGTCGCCCTGCCGCAGGTGATCAGTTGGCCAGCCTCGGGCGTGATCTTGAAATCGATGTGCATCGATTCGATCAGGTCGATGCCTCACGCGCCGATGTGGTGCGTATCTGCCAGCGCGGGGTGGAACGCGGTCAAGAGCAGGGCTACGATCTGATTGTGCTCGATACCGGCGGCCGGTTGCATGTCGATGATGAGTTGATGGCTGAACTCGTGGCGGTCAAGCAGGCTGTGAACCCCCACGAAGTGCTGCTGGTTGCCGATGCCATGACCGGCCAGGATGCGGTCAATATGGCCGGTCAGTTCGATCAGCAGGTCGGCCTCACCGGTGTCATCCTGACGAAAGTCGAGGGCGACGCGCGTGGCGGCGCCGTGCTGTCGATCCGGGCCGTGACCGGCAAGCCGATTAAGTTTCTCGGCATGGGGGAAAAGCTCGATGCCCTGGAGCCGTTCCATCCGGACCGGATGGCGTCACGGATCCTCGGGATGGGCGATGTGCTTTCGTTGATCGAGAAGGCACAGGAGACGTTTTCTCGGGAAGAAGCTGAAGCGGCACAAAAGAAACTGACCAGCAGCACCTTTACGCTGGAGGATTTCCGGTCACAACTCGGGCAGATGAATCGGCTGGGGTCATTCGAGCAGATTCTGGGAATGCTGCCCGGCGGCCAAAAGTTGAAAGATCTTGCGAACAGCGGATTGCCCGAAAAAGAAATGAAGCGGGTTGCGGCCATGATCGACTCCATGACCACGCGTGAGCGGCGCGACCATACGCTGATCAACGGGAGCCGGAAGAAACGGATTGCGCGTGGGAGCGGAACGAGTGTGCAGGAGGTCAACCGCCTGATCAAGCAATTCCTGCAGGCCAGGAAAATTGCCAAGGTCATGTCGGGTGGCGCGGGAGGCCGGCGTCAGTTGGCCCAAATGCTCCGAGGCATGTAGCAGGCCACGAGTGTTTCGAGTGTGCATCGATTCAAGGTGAAGAAGAGAGTCCTAACCGAGCGGACACAGTCTAGGGCTGAACGCTCATTACTCTGAGGAGGTTCTAGTGGCGGTTCATTTACGATTGGCACGGACAGGGCGACATAAGCGGCCGATGTATCGGGTTATTGCGGCCGATTCACGGAAACCGCGCGACGGGCGCTTTTTGGAGATTCTCGGGATTTTCGATCCGCTCAAGAACCCGGCGGTGCCGGTGTTGAAGTCGGAACGGGTGCTGTCATGGTTGCGGCATGGCGCCCAGCCCACGGTGACCGTTCGGACTCTGTTGAAGCGGCATGGGGTCTGGAAAGAGTTCGAGACCGAGAAGTCCGCAAAGGCGGAGAAGACCGAAAAGACCGAGAAGAGCGCAAAGAGCAAGAAGTAGCCGGCATCACATGGCGACGCTCGATCAAGCAGAGCTGGTGACCATTGGAAGGATCGAGCGATCGTTCGGGGTTCGAGGCGAGGCGCGCGTGCGTTCCCTCACGGATGTGCCTGGACGGTTCGAGTCCCTTGGTCACGTGACGATTGTCGGGCCTGCCGGGAGGACGCTCGACACCCGTGTGACCCACGCGCGGCCCGGCGGGCCGACGTGGATTATGGGGTTCGAGGCGTTTACGACCCCTGAGCAGGTCGCCGAGTTTCGTGGAGCCTTTATTCAAGTTCCCCGCGGAGACTCGCCGGTGCTGCCGGCCGATCAATACTATCAATGTGATTTGATCGGGATGGTCGTGCAGGATGACGCCGGAACCGTACTGGGCTGCTTGGAAGAGGTCGTGTCTATGTCCGGCAACCAGAACTTTCTGGTGCGGCAGGATGGGAAAGAAATATTGATTCCCGCCGCAAAGCAAGTTGTAGTCGCGGTCGATGTCCCGGCGCGGATCATGACGGTGCGGCTACCGGAAGGGTTCGGGGAGCTATAAGATGCGATGCGCGGTTCTGACATTGTTTCCGGATATGGTGGCTCCGGTGCTTGGCCAGAGTATCCTCAAGCGCGCCCAGGACAAAGGGTTGCTGGAGGTCTCTGTGCAGAACCTGCGTGACCATACCTTCGACCGGCATAAGACCGCGGATGATGTGCCGTATGGCGGGGGAGCCGGAATGGTCATGAAGGCCGAACCGGTGCTCCAGGCCGTCGATGCGCTGCGGGCCCATTATCAGGCTTCTCATCCGGAGACGACGTTGCGGGTGATTATTCCGTCTCCGCAAGGGCGGCCCTTTACGCAGGAGCTTGCACAGTCCCTCGCGCAGGATGAACGGGTGGTGGTGTTTGTGTGTGGGCACTATGAGGGGATGGACGAGCGCGTCAGGCTGGCGCTGCATCCGGAAGAAATTTCCGTCGGGGATTACGTATTGACCGGAGGGGAACTGCCGGCGTTGGTGATGATCGATGCGGCGGCGCGCCTGGTCCCTGGCGTGTTGGGCGATGCGGCGTCGGCGGCCGAGGAATCGTTTACCGAGGGATTGCTGGAGTATCCGCACTATACCAGACCGGCGGAGGTGCGCGGGATGGCGGTTCCGGAGGTACTGGTATCGGGTCATCATGAGGCGATCCGGTTGTGGCGCCGGAAGGAAGCGTTGCGGAACACCTATCTGAAGCGGCCGGATCTCCTGCGGGATCGCGAGCTTGGATCGGAAGATCGGCGGTTGTTAAGCGAAGTGATGCAAGAGAGTCTTGTACAGGTACCTGTTCGTTGAGAGGAGGAGAAGGACTATGAATCGGCTAGAACGGATCCAACGATCCTTAACCAAGAAGACGACGCCCAAGTTCGAGATCGGGGATACTGTTCGTGTCCACGTGAAGGTGGTCGAGGGTGAAAAAGAGCGTATCCAGGTGTATGAAGGGACGGTCATCGCCAGGAAAGGCACGCTCAATAGCGAAACCTTCACCGTGCGCAAGCTGTCCTACAATGTCGGCGTTGAGCGGACGTTTCCCATCCACTCGCCCAATGTGGCCAAGGTTGATGTCGTCCGTCAAGGTCGCGTTCGTCGAGCCAAGCTCTACTATCTGCGCACCAAGAAGGGCAAGTTCGCCAAGGTGGAAGATCGCGAGTTTAAGGTCGAGAGCAAGGCGCAAACCGCGGCCAAGCGTGAGGCAGCCGCAGCAGCCACGGCTGCCAAGGCCTGATCGATCGTTTGTGCTGTGTTCCGCGTGAGACCAGGACAGAGGCGCACGTTTGGCTGGTTCTTCGAACCCGACGACAGGGGGCCCCACCGAGGAGTTTGAGGTGGAGGCTCGGTGTCGCGGGTACCGGCATATAGCCGGGCTCGATGAGGCCGGGCGTGGGCCTCTCGCCGGTCCTGTCGTAGCGGCTGCTGTGGTGTTGCCGCGTCGATGCCGCCTGCCAGGACTCAACGATTCCAAGCAGGTCGGCGAGTCAGACCGTGTTCGGCTGTTCGCCGAAATCGTTCGCCGGGCCACCGGCGTCGGCATCGGAGCTGCGACGGAGGCGGAGATCGATCGGTTGAATATCCTTCAAGCAACCCGGTTGGCGATGCGGCGTGCTCTGCAGGCATTGCCGCTCCAACCGGACTTTTTGTTGTTGGATGCGGTCACTCTTTCAGGGCTCTCAGTTCCTCAACGCTCTATCATCAAGGGCGATGGCCTCTCCTCCTCCATTGCGGCCGCCTCGATCATCGCCAAGGTGACGCGCGATCGTTTGATGGTTGAATACCACCGTTGGTATCCCCAATATAATTTTGCCGAGCATAAAGGTTACGGGACTCCGGAGCATCTCCGTCTGCTCCGGGAGCACGGGCCCTGTGCGATTCATCGCCGGAGTTTTGCGCCTGTGCAGCACCTCTGTGTCGGCGATGCTCGAAAAGTGTGTTCCTCTGTCGACCAGGTCTGAGGGCCCGCTGGACCGATGCGCGACCGACGCCGATTGGTAGGGGATGAAGGAGAGGGGCGAGCCGAGGCCTATCTGCGCCGACAGGGGTTTCGAATCCTTGGCCGGAATGTGCGTTCCCCATTGGGCGAACTCGATCTGGTTGCCGATGATCAGGGGGTGCTGGTGTTCGTCGAGGTGAAACGGCGACGGACTGGGACCTACGGTGGTGCGATTGAAGCGGTGGATGCGCGCAAACGTGCCAAATTGATTCAGCTTGCGGCGCAGTATCTGGCGCAACACCGGATTTATGATCGTGCGTGCCGATTCGATGTCGTCTTGATACAGGATGATTCCGGGACGGCTGAACCGGTGCAGCATATTGCGAATGCATTCGACGTCGCGGGGGATGATCTGCGATGGTAGGATGGGCATCGCGTTCCTGATTTATCCAGTCACTGTGTGTCGTGCCGGGCGGCGGGAGCCCGAGAGGTCACTCCGGTCCGGCGGCTGCTCTTGTCACCATCCATGATTCAACTTTTTCACGTCTCAAAATATTACGACCGCCGTTTGGCGCTGTCCGATGTGACCCTTGAAATCGAGAAGGGCGAGTTTGTGCTCTTGATGGGGCCGAGCGGCGCCGGAAAATCGACCTTGTTGAAATTGCTGATCGGCGCAGAGCGCCCTGAGGAAGGGCAGATCCTGGTGCAGGGCCGCAGCTTGGCCAAATTGCGATCGTCTGAAATCCCCTTACTGCGTCGAAAGATCGGTGTGGTGCTGCAGGATTTCCGCCTGCTGCCCAAGAAAACCGTGTTCGACAATGTGTCGTTGCCCTTGCTGGTGCAGGGGGCCTCGACTGTCGAAATCAGGCGGAAAGTGACGGACGCCTTGCGGTCGGTTGGGCTGGATCACAAGAAGGACCTCTTTCCCCCCGGCCTTTCTACCGGTGAGCAGCAACGGATTTGTATCGCTCGCGCGATCGTCAATGGGCCGATCATGCTGTTGGCCGATGAACCGACGGGGAATCTGGATCCGGAGCTGACCAGCGAAATCATCGAACTGTTCAAGTCGATCAACGCCCGGGGCACGACCATCATCGTGGCGACGCACGATCCCAATGTCTTGGCCCAGGTTAATCGCCGGGTGATCACATTGGACCAGGGCAAGGTGGTCTCGCAGGAACAGGTGAGCTCGTGAGGCGGTTGTTGTACCTGCTGCGGGAAGCGGTCGCCAATGTGTTGACCAATCGAACGACCACGGTGGTCGCGGTGGCCACCACGGCATTCACATTTGCCTGCGTCGGCGTGTTTTTGCTGTTGTATGTCAATTTGAGGAGCATGGCCTCGTCGCTTGAGCAGGACATCCAGGTGATGGTGTACCTGCAGGACGACCTGACGGAGCAGACGAGAAGCGAAATTGAACTACAACTGAAAGCCGATCGTGCCGTCGGGTCGTTGACCTTCGTGTCCAAGGAACGGGCGCTGGCTGATTTCCAGAGTCAGTTTCCGGCTGAGTCCCATCTGTTGCAGGGGCTCGGGCAAAACCCGCTTCCGGCCTCATTCGTCGTGACGCTGGCTGTGGAGTCTCGCTCATCGGATGCGATGCGGCGGTGGGCCAATCGCGCCCAGTCGATCCCCGGAGTTGCGCAGGTGCAATACAATCAGGAATGGGTCGAGGCCTTGGCCGGCATTGTCCGGTATATCGAGGTGGCTGCCATCATTGTCGGCATCATTTTATCGGCGGCGTCGGTCACGATCATTGCGAACACGATCCGCTTGGCGCTGTATTCACGCCGGGAGGAAATTGAAATTCTGGGGTTGATCGGGGCGAGTACGACATTTATCCGTGTGCCCTATTTGCTCGAAGGCGCGGCGCTCGGGTTCCTCGGCAGTGCTCTCTCGCTCGTAATCCTCAAAGCCGGGTTTGAGTTGTTCCGCCATGAAATCCGGTCTGCCAGCCGGTTCCTGGGCGTGGATGCGCTGCTGACGTTTTTCCCCTTCCAAATGTGTGTGGCGCTTGTCTGTGTGGGGCTCTTTCTCGGTTGTGCCGGCAGTTTTCTCTCGCTGCTCCGGTTCGGAGAGGGACGGGCATGAAGTGGGTGCGATGGGGATGTGTTGTGGTGGCTGCTCATCTGGTCTTGTGGACTGTCCCTGCCTGGGCGGAGCGCAAGGACTCGTACGCGGACAAGATCGAACAAGAAAAGAAAACGCTGGAAAAGTTGCGCGGCACGATTGTCGAGAAACGTAAGAAAGCGGACGAGGCGGAAAAGAAACGCGAGTCGGTCCTGCAGGGATTGCAGTCCTTGGACGAACGTCTGGTTCGTTACCGGCAGGAACACCAGGACGTCGTGAAGAAGCTCAAAAAGAAGGATGTGGAAATCGAGCAGATGAGCGTGCAGTTGAGCCGGCTGTCCGAACGTATCGACGAGCGGCAGGATGCGATTGCCGCTCGCTTGCGGGTTCAATATGTCGAGGGGCGGTTTTGGCACCTGAGAACGCTCTTGGCGGCCAGTTCTTCCGGAGACTTTCAGCGGCGGTTTCGCTATCTCTCGGCCGTGACGCAGCGAGAGTACGAGATCATGGAAACCTACCGGAACGATGCCGAGCGGATCGCCGAGGTCGAGCGGAGTCGAGAAGAGGCGCGCCAGGGCATCCTGGCCTACAAGGCCAGCACCGAGGAAAAGCTGGCTCAGATCCAAGGGCTGAAAAAACAGAAGCGGGTGTATCTCGCTAAAATCACTCAAGAAAAGGAATCGCATGATCGGGCCGTAGAGGAACTGGAGCGGTCTGCCAACCGGGTCGACAGCTTGCTGAAGGAGCTGGAAACCAGACGTCGGGCAGCGCTGGCGACTCGTCCACCCTCCGCGACAGGAGGCCTTCGCGCATTACGTGGGACGCTCCTCTGGCCGACCGAAGGGCAAGTGGTGTCTTACTTCGGACGGCAGAAGCATCCGACCTTCAATACCTACATCCAGCGAAAAGGGATTGAGATTCGCGCTGCGGAAGGGAGTAATATACGGTCGGTGCTTGCCGGCCAGGTTGTCTACGCGGACTGGTTGAAAGGCTACGGACTCGTTATAATCATGGATCATGCAAACGGAGTTTTTTCGTTGTATGCCCATGCGTCGAAAATATTGACGGCGGTCGGGGCCCGGATCGAAGCCGGAGAAGCGATCGGTGAAACGGGCGACACGGGCATGACGGGTGAGAATACGCTCTATTTTGAGTTGCGCGAGGGGGCAGAGCCGGTGGATCCCCTCGTGTGGCTGTCGAAGCGATAGGCCTCGGAAGGAAGGAAACCTACGTTATGGAACAGCGGCGAAGCCGACGGTGGTTATATCTTTTGCTGATGGTGACGGTGGCCCTGGGCATCGGCATTGTGCTGGAAAAGGGATTGGAGCGGACCGGCCACGCCTCCGAGACCTATGAAGAGCTGCGGACCTTCTCCGAGGTCTTGACGCAGGTGCAGAAACACTACGTCGACGATACAAAGGTGAAAGACCTCGTACAGGGTGCGATTCGCGGGATGCTCTCCACGTTGGATCCGCACTCGGCCTATATGACACCTGAGATGTACAAGGAAATGCAGGTCGAAACGAAAGGCGAATTCGGCGGGGTCGGGATTCAGATCGGCGTGAAGGAGAACCGCCTCGCCGTCATCTCCCCGATCGAAGGCACGCCTGCGCATCGAGCCGGGATCAAGGCTGGTGATTTCATTACCAAGGTGAACGACGAACCCACAAAGGATTTGACGCTGATGGATGCGGTGCAGAAAATGCGCGGCCCCAAAGGCACCAAGGTGAACCTCACGATCCAGCGGGACGGCACGGCGGACCCGCTGGCGTTTTCATTGGTGCGGGACACCATCAAGATCGAAAGCGTGAAGTTCAAGGTGCTCGACAATACCATCGGGTATGTGCGCTTGACGCAGTTCCAGGAAGCCACGGGACGGGACCTCAGTCGGGCGCTCAAGCAGTTCAAGGAGCAGAAGGTTCAGGGGACGATTCTCGACTTGCGGAACAATCCCGGTGGCCTGTTGACGGCGGCTGTCGATGTGTCGGAACAGTTTGTGGGGAACGGGAAGCTGATCGTCTATACCAAAGGTCGTGAGGGGAAGAAGGATGAGTGGTTCTCCAAGACGAAGGAGACGCTTGAAGATTCGCCGATGATCATCCTGGTGAACGAAGGGTCGGCCAGCGCGTCGGAGATTGTGGCCGGTGCGTTGCAGGATTGGGGACGGGCCGTCATTGTCGGGACCACGTCATTCGGCAAGGGATCCGTCCAGACGATTCTGCCGCTGGGTGACGGGTCGGGACTCCGGCTCACGACGGCCAAGTACTACACGCCGAAGGGGCGCTCGATTCAATCCACCGGCATCACACCGGACATTGTGGTCAAACTGCAAACGCAGACCGTCGCAAAGGCCGGCGAGAAAGACGGAAAAGAGTCTGAAGCGAAGACGGCCAAAGCGCCCGCAGCCGGAAAGGATCCATCGCCTTCGGCCAAGCCGGGTGAGGAGCCTGCGCATAAGAATGGCGCCGTGTCGGCCGGGGATGCGGCCGGGGATATTTCGCTGGATGATGACGTGCAGCTTCAAAAGGCCGTTGAGCTGTTGAAGACCTGGAAGATCTTTAAGGAGCTGCGGCCGGCGGCGTAGTCGGCACGGTTCCGATCCGTTCGCGGATGGCGGCGAGCAGCGTGTCTTCCGACCCGGAAAAGCCTGGTTGTGTTCGTAAGAGGTGGGACGCAACCAGGCTTTCCAGATCGGCCAATGTGCGGATGTTCAGCCGGACATATAAGTAACTTACCAGCGCATCGGAGAGGCCCGGCAACGAAGCCCAGCCGGCCACTTCCTCCGGCAACGGGGTCTTCAATTCTTCATAGGCGCGAATCGTTCCTGTCGCCAGAAACTCTTCAATCTTCACTGCCAAGTCCCGCCCGATTCCGGGGATCTCCTGAAGCTGATGGCGCGCGGTGAGATCAGCCAGGTCTCCCGTAACCGCCAGGATCGAATCAGCGGCTTTCCGATACGCGCGGACGCGATAAGGATTGGCGCGTTGGGCTGCCAATAGGTTGGCCATCGCACGAAAAATCTGCGCAAGTTGATGGGTGCGGTCGTCCATAGTCGTGTGCCCGGCGGCCTTCATCTACATTGTGCGAGTATCGAATCCCAAACGGCAAGGCCTCACCGGGCTTGGTTGACAACCGGTTTTCCCGTTTCATAGGATGACCTGAAGAATTGAGGTGGCGCAGTGATCATTCAGGTCAACGGTGAGTCTCGTGGAATGGGCGATGGTCAGACGGTTGCAGCGCTGTTGCACGAGTTGGAGATCCGCGCCGATCGCGTCGCCGTCGAATTGAATCTGGAAATTCTGGATCGCAAGGATTTTGAGACCCGCGGACTCCGCGAGGGGGATCGGGTGGAGATATTGAGCTTTATTGGTGGCGGAGCGAGGTAACCACATTTATGGATACGATGAACGATCGCTTAGTGATTGCCGGCCGGGAATTTAAGTCTCGCCTCTGGGTGGGGACCGGTAAGTATAAAGACTTTGCCGAGACCAAGAAGGCTATCGACGCGTCCGGTGCGGACGTGGTGACGGTGGCGGTTCGTCGCGTGAACATCACGGATCGGTCCAAGGAAAATCTCCTGGATTATCTCGATCCAAAGAAATACATCATTTTGCCGAACACCGCCGGTTGTTACACCGTGGAAGATGCCGTCCGGTATGCCCGATTGGCTCGTGCGGCCGGCGTGTCCGATCTGGTCAAGCTGGAAGTCCTGGGTGATGAAAAGACTCTTTTCCCGGACACGGCGGGATTGATCGAGGCGGCCAAGATCCTCATCAAGGAAGGGTTCATCGTTCTGCCCTATACGAACGACGATCCGATCGTTGCCAGGAAATTGGTAGATATCGGCTGTCCCGCGGTGATGCCGCTGGCTGCGCCGATCGGCTCGGGGCTTGGCATCCGTAATCCATACAATCTCAAGATCATCATGGAAACGGTCAAGGTGCCCATCATTGTCGACGCCGGAGTCGGAACGGCCTCCGATGCCGCGCTGGCGATGGAGTATGGAGCGGATGCGGTGCTGATGAACACCGCCATTGCCGGCGCGCAGGACCCCATCGCGATGGCCGAGGCTATGAAGTATGGCGTCTGGGCCGGCCGACTGGCGTACAAAGCCGGCCGTATTCCACGCAAGCTCTATGCAACGGCCAGCAGCCCGATCGAGGGTATGCTCTAACAGCCAATGAACCGTCATTGGTAGGTGTCGGCGAGCCGGGCTGAGTGCGTGGGTGAGTGGTGAACCGGTCCTGATCTCCCGGCGTCTCACATTCCACCGGCATCATTCAGCAGCCAGAATATTTCGCGCATGCCCTCCGTCGATTTCCGTCTGTATTTGGTGACTGATCGTCAACAGACCGCCGGACGCCCGCTGGTGTCGGTCGTCGGGCAGGCGGTGCGTGCCGGTATGCGCGCGGTGCAGCTGCGTGAACGTGATCTTCCGATCCGAGAGCTGCTCTGTTTGGCGCTCGACCTGCAGCGCGAGTTGCCGGAAGTACAGTTGTTCATCAACGACCGTGTGGATCTGGCGGTGGCACTGGGGTGCCGGGGGGCGCATTTGCGCGAGAGCAGTTTGCCCGCCCCGGTGGTGCGAACGCTGTTGCAACCCTCACAGCTGTTGGGGTTGTCCGTCCATTCCATCCAGGATGCGGTGGCGGCAGAACGGCACGGCGCGGATTTTTTGGTGTTGGGTCCGATTTACGACACGCCTTCGAAGCGGGAGTATGGGGCACCGCTTGGCCTCCAGGTACTCGGACAGGCCGCGCGCGCGGTGCACATTCCTATTTTTGCCATCGGAGGGATGACTGCCTCGCGCACACGTGAGGTGCGGCAGGCGGGAGCATTCGGTGTGGCGGTGTTGTCCTCGATCTTGAGTGCGTCGAATGTCGAAGCAGCAACCGAGAAATTTCTTTCGGCGATCGAGCGCGAATCATGAAGATGATTGCCGCAGAGGCAGTCTCACGCATCGACACACGTCACGCTGCGTCGGCGTCTGCTGCTGTTGACCACCCCATAGGCGGGTGATAGAATCCCAACAGTATTGATGACCGTCACTGACAGGGATTGTAAACGATCCAACGAGTGGGGCGATGGCCGAATCAAAAGGGAGTTCAGGCCGACTCCGGTCCTTCCGTGATTCCGTCAAGCGCCTGACCAAGTCACTTTCTGACGGAGATGGAGTCGTGACACACAAGAACGACGAACAGGCCCGCGAGGTGGAAAAACTTCGCATCCAAATCCAGTCCATGGAGGAGGAGATTCGGCGGCTCTACCAGTCACGCTACCAGCTCGAACAAACGACGAAGCAGAACGAAAAGCTCGTCGCCACTCTCCAGGAAGCCAAATCTCAAATCGAAACGTTGCGGGCTGAAGTGGAGAAGCTGACCGCTCCGCCCTCGACCTACGGAATTTTCTCCAGCCTCGATACCGATGGTACGGGGAATGTCTACGTATCCGGCCGCAAGATGAAGGTGAGTCTTCATCCCTCCATCAAAGCAAAGTCTCTCCGCAAAGGGCAGGAGGTCATCCTCAACGAAGCCCTCAATGTCATCGAAGTGCGTGGATTCGATGTCCAGGGCGAAGTCGTCCGCTTGAAGGATGTGCTGGAGGGGAATCGGGCGCTGGTGACCCTGCACTTCGATGAAGAAAAAGTCGCGGAGCTTGGCGAGCCGTTGCTCAGTGAGCGCCTCAGCGTCGGCGATCACCTGCTCTACGATCCGCGCTCCGGCTGTGTCATCGAAAAGCTGCCGAAATCGGAAGCGGAGGAACTGGTGCTCGAAGAAGTTCCCGATGTGGACTACGAACATATCGGCGGACTGCAAAAAGAAATCGAACAGGTGCGTGATGCGGTGGAGTTGCCGTTCCTGTACCCGCACATCTTTGCGACTTACAAATTGAGCGCCCCGAAGGGCGTGTTGCTGTATGGCCCGCCGGGATGCGGCAAGACCTTGATCGCCAAGGCTGTCGCCAGTTCGATCGCCAAGAAGTTAGGGCATCTCAAGGATAAGCAGCTGCGCAGCTACTTCCTCCATGTGAAAGGGCCTGAGCTGCTGAATAAGTATGTGGGCGAGTCGGAGCGGCAGGTGCGCGAGGTGTTCAAGAAGGCCAAGGAACGCGCCGACGACGGTCATCCCGTGATTGTATTCTTCGACGAGATGGATGCACTGTTCCGCACCCGCGGCACCGGTATCTCCTCGGACATTGAATCGACCATCGTGCCGCAATTCCTCTCGGAAATCGACGGTGTGGAGCGTCTCACTAATGTCATCGTCATCGGGGCAAGCAACCGGCAGGATTTGATCGATCCGGCCGTGCTCCGCGCGGGTCGCCTCGATGTGAAGGTGAAGGTCGGTCGTCCGGACGCCACGGCGGCGCGGGATATCTTCTCCAAGTATGTCTCGACCGATTTGCCGTTTGCCGAGGACGACCTGAAGCGGCATGGCGGGGATGCCCGGGCACTTGTGGATTCCCTCATGAACATGACCGTCGATGCCATGTATGCGACGACCGATGAAAATAAATTCATTGAAGTGACGTATGCGAACGGCGAGAAGGAAGTGCTGTACTTCAAGGATTTCGCCAGCGGCGCGTTGATTGAGGGCATCGTGTCGCGCGCTAAGAAATTCGCCGTGAAGCGGGCGATTGCGCAAGAAGGAACCGGTCTGCGGGCCGAGGATCTGATCCGCGCGATCCGAGAGGAGTTCAAAGAGCACGAAGACTTGCCCAACACCACGAATCCGGACGATTGGGCAAAGGTCGCCGGCAAGAAAGGCGAGAAGATTGTCCACCTCCGGACGATCAGCGGCGGGCCTGCAGAGGCGCGCCAAATCGAAACGGTCAACACCGGTCACTACCTGTAGCGCGATATTTCATGAGCGACAACCCTACGCACAATCCGTCCCGTGTCATCGGCACGGAGACCGAATTCGGTATCGCCAGTCGTGACTCGAATGCGGCCGACCCGGTGGCCAACTCCATTCACCTCATCGGCTACTACCCGAATCTTCCGGCTCCGCATGCGGTGTGGGACTACGAGAACGAAAATCCCCTGCTGGATGCGCGCGGGTTTGAGGTCGACGGCGAGCGGGAACGGCCGGGACCTGATTACAATCGGCAACTCAATAAAGTCCTGGCCAACGGTGGGCGCCTGTATGTCGATGGCGCGCACCCTGAATACTCCACGCCGGAGTGTCTCAATGCGAGGGAAGTCGTGGCGTTCGAGCGGGTCGGTGAGCGCATCGTCGCGCAGGCCTTGGAAGGGATTACCAAGGCGCGCGGGCGTGATCAGTTCGTGTTGTATAAGAATAATTCAGACGGCAAGGGCAACAGCTATGGGTACCACGAGAATTATCTCGTGTCGCGGGCGGTGCCGTTTGAGCGCATCACCCAGGTCCTCACGCCGTTCTTTGTGACCCGTTCGATTTATGCCGGGTCCGGGAAGGTCGGCGCGGAAAACCAGACCAGCCCCGTCGACTATCAGATTTCGCAGCGGGCGGATTTTTTCGAAACCCTCGTGGATCTGAACACGATGGTCCGGCGGCCGATCATCAATACGCGCGACGAACCGCATTCCGATTCGGCGAAGTACCGGCGGCTCCATGTGATCGTCGGAGACGCCAATATGGCCGAGGTATCGACCTATCTGAAGGTCGGGACCCTCTCGATTGTGCTGGAGTTGCTCGAGGCCGGCGCCGACCTTCCTCGCATCAGCCTGGCAGAGCCGGTGAATGCCATCAAGCAGGTCTCCCGGGATGTGCAGGTGAAGGAGAGTCTCAAATTGACCGACGGGAGCGCCTCGACTGCGATTGCCGTGCAGCGGGCGTACCTCAAGGCCGCTCAGAGCTACTATGCCTGCCACGAACTGGATCAAGTGACGAAGGACGTGCTGGTGCGGTGGGAAGATGTGCTCGATCGCCTGGAACGGGACCCTCGGTCATTGGTGCGGGAGTTGGATTGGGTAGCGAAGCGGTACCTGATCGAATCCTATATGGAACGCAAATCCTGTGGCTGGGACGATCCGCGCGTCCGTCTGATGGATTTCCAATACCATGATGTCCGTCCGGATAAGGGACTGTATTACACCCTGGAACGGAATCATCGAATTGAGCGGGTGGTATTGGATCATGAGATTGCGCGGGCGGAATTCAATCCGCCTGTTGGGACCAGGGCCTATTTCAGGGGCCAGTGCATCAAGAAGTACCCGAATGTCGTCTACGGGGCAAGTTGGACGTCCGTGCTCTTCGATATCGGGCAGAACAAGATCAAGAAAATCCCCTTGATGGATCCGCTACGAGGAACCGAATCGCTCACGGGGGAACTCCTGGCGCAAGCGGAGACGGCGTCCGCGCTGCTCGCTAAACTTTCGACCTGACTGTGACCATTGAATGAAACATTCCTCCTTCTTTTCACATCACGAGGGGTCCAGCTTCTTCGACTTCCTCACCCAGCATCATCCTGAGTTGAAACCCGGTTTGAATGAAATCGCTATTCAGCGAGCGGCGCTTCCAGTAGACCTTGGCCGCCCTGGAACGATTCCGGTGCCGCATGGGACGACGGTCCTTGCGTTGAAATATCGAGATGGGGCGATTATTGCCGGTGATCGACGGGCGACGGAGGGTTTTCAGATCGCGGACCGGCGGATTGAAAAAGTCTTTCGCATCGACGACTATTCCGCCATGGCTATCGCCGGGGCCGCGGGGCCGTGTATCGAGATGGCTAAGCTGTTTCAAACGGAACTGGAGCATTACGAGAAGCTGGAAGGTGTGCAGCTGTCTTGTGAGGGGAAGGCCAACAAGCTGGGTCAGATGGTGAAGGCCAACCTTCCGATGGTGTTTCAGGGACTCGTCGTCATGCCGCTCTACGTCGGGTACGATCTCAAGCGGAAAGAAGGTCGCATTTTTAAGTACGATATTACTGGCGGGCGCTACGAAGAATCCGACCACCATTCCATCGGCTCCGGCGGCAAGGATGCCCGCAACACGATGCGCGAACATTACCGATCCGGCCTCCAGGAAGAAGAGGCCCTACGGGTCGGGCTGTTGGCCCTCTACAATGCGGCAGATGAGGATGTGGGTACCGGTGGGCCTGATTTAGTCCGCGGTATTTATCCGACGGCGAAAATTGTTAGTAGCGCCGGTATCACTGATGTCCCCGAAGACCGGGTGCGTGCCTTGTTCGAAACCATGATCGCAGAGCGAAGGAGATCCTAGCCGATGCCGTTGCCCTACTACGTCTCGCCTGAACAAATGATGCAGGACAAGGCGGAGTATGCCAAAAAGGGCATTGCCAAAGGACGCTCCATCATTGCGCTTGAATATGTCGACGGCATCCTGCTCGCAGCGGACAATCCCAGCTCCTCATTGCATAAAGTGTCAGAGGTCTACGACCGGATCGCATTTGCCGGAGCCGGCAAATACAGCGAGTTCGAGCATCTCCGGAAAGCCGGCATTCGCCATGCCGATCTGACGGGGTACATGTACAGCCGGGAAGATGTGAGCGCGCGGACCTTGTCCAATGCCTATTCGCAGAGTCTGGGGACGGCTTTCAGCACCGACGTCAAGCCGCTGGAAGTCGAAATCCTCGTCGTGCAGGTCGGGATGAACGGTCAGGCGAATGAGATTTTCCGCATTTCATTCGACGGCAGCATCGTGGATGAAAAAAGTCTTGCGGTGATCGGGGGACGGTCGGAAGCCGTTCAGCAATACTTGCGGGAACATGCCACGCCGCAGCCGCCGTCACTCAAAGACGGGCTCAGGCGCTGCCTTGCCGCCCTGGAGCAGGTCGCCACTCAAAAGATCCCCTCTGAAAACCTCGAAGTCGCCGTACTGGACAGGAACCGCCTTGGTCGGAAATTCAGACGGTTGAGCAGCGCCGACATTTCCCAACTCTTCGCCTGACATACCCTCCACGCAACTGCGTGCTTATCCGCTTTCCGGTCGGGGAGACGCTTTTCATTGCCGGACCTCGGTTGAAGCCTCACCCGCCACGGTGTATCCTGAGAGAAGCGGATTCGAGGAAACGCCTCTCCATGCAGCAACGTATCTTCGGTTTAGAAAACGAGTACGGCCTGATTTTCTCTCCGAACGGGAAGATTTATCTTCCGATGGAGAAAGTGCTGGGCTATATCTTCGAAGGCCTCATTCCGAACAGCTGGCCGTCGAATGCATTCCTGGTCAACGGCGCGCGCTTTTATCAGGATACCGGCTGCCATCCGGAGTACTCCACGCCGGAGTGCGACAATATCCTCGATCTCGTCATCCACGATAAGGCGGGCGAGCGCTTGCTGGAAGCCTGTTTGCCGGCGGCCGAAGAGCGCCTTCGCGAAGAGGGGTTGTCCGGAGAAATTTATATTTTCAAGAACAATACCGATTCGCTCGGCAATACCTACGGTTGCCATGAAAATTATCTCATGCGCCGGGACGTGGATTTCTGGAAAGTCACCGAGCAACTCATTCCGTTTTTCGTGACCCGGCAGATCTATTCCGGCGCCGGCAAGGTCCTGAAGGTCTCGGGTAAACCGCAGTACTTCATCTCGCAACGCGCCCAACATATTCATGAAAAGACCTCCTCCTCGACGACCTCATCCAGGAGTATCATCAATACCCGCGACGAGCCCCACGCCGATGCGGAGAAGTATCGGCGGCTGCACATCATCGTGGGCGACTCCAATATGTCGGAGTATGCGACGTATCTGAAGGTCGGCACCGCCACGTTGGTCCTCTCGATGATCGAAGCCGGGTATTCGGTCAGTGGGATGGAGCTCGAAGATCCTGTGAAAGCCATCCGTGAAATTTCCCGCGATCCGACCCTCAACAAGAAGGTCAAACTGGATGACGGCCGGCAGATGACTGCCATCGAGATCCAGCGGGTCTACGTCAAGCGCGCGAAAGAGTTTCTGGCGGAGCAGGAGCACGATCCGGTGCTGGACGACGTCTGGGAGAAGTGGGTGTCGGTGTTGGATCGTCTGGAAGAGGATCCGATGCAACTCGTGCACGAGGTCGATTGGGTGATGAAAAAGCATCTGATTCAGTCGTACACGGACAAGAAGGATTGCGGCTGGGATGACCCCCGGGTGTTCCTGTTGGATTTGCAATTTCATGACGTGAAACGAACCCGCGGGCTGTATTATTTGATGGAGAATCGGGGTATGGCCGTCCGAGTTGCGGAGGAAGAGGCGGTGCAGCGGGCGATGTCCGTACCGCCTCAGACCACGCGGGCAAAAGTCCGCGGCGACTTTATCCGGTTCGCGCGGGCCAAGAACCGGTCGTACACGGTCGACTGGACATATCTGAAGTTGAACGGGTATTGGGAAGAGACGATTCTCTGTATGGATCCGTTCAGCGCGGTGAACCGGCGGGTCGAGGAATTATTATCGCAAATGTCGGGCGCGCGACTGTATCGATGACGCGGGCTAAGGGGCAGAGACGAGACAAGACCATGTCGTTCCTGGATCGTTTTCTCATCATTTCCGTCGTGTTGCTGACGAGTGTGTTTCCCGTCGAACTGTTTCCGAACACGGGACCTGTGCCTCGCGGCGGCGACGGTCAATTCAGCGGCAAGCAGGGGCAGGTCGTCGTTATTGCCGTTCCGGACATCAAGGATGCCACCAGCGTCAAAGGTCAGTTTCTGGGGCGCAAGGTGACGCTCTTTCCGGACCCGGCTGCCGGCGGGGGCGCCGGTTACATCGGATTGCTGGGGATTGATCTGCAGGATGAACCGGGTGCGCATGAGCTCACGATCGATGCGCAACTGGGGGAGCAGACGCGCCATTTTTCCTATCAGGTGTTAGTGCTGAAGGAGAAGTTTTCCGTCGAGCATCTGAAGTTGCCGAAAGACAAAGTCGATCTCGACGAGAAAGCGGCCGCGCGCTGGAAGGCTGAACAGGAGCAGGTTCGCAAGGCGTTGGCTGAAGAGTCTGCCATGCGGCTCTGGCAGGCCGGGTTCATCGAACCGGTCCACGGTAAGCGGACCGGGATTTTTGGCAGTGTCCGCATCATGAACGGCCAGGCTAGAAACCCGCACAACGGAGAAGATATCGGCGCGCCGATGGGCACCGACGTGGTGGCCAGCAACGACGGTGTCGTCCGGCTGATTGTGGACCATATCTTTTCAGGCCGCGGCATCTTTGTGGACCATGGTCTCGGCCTGTACTCGATGTATTTTCACCTTTCCGACGTGCTGGTGAAAGAAGGTGATTTGATCAAGGCCGGGCAGATCATCGGCAAAGTCGGCGCCACCGGTCGCGCCACCGGTCCGCATCTCCATTGGGGCATGAAGGTCAACGGAGCGCGCGTGAACCCCTACGCTCTGCTCGAACTTCCTTTTCCCCAGAACCCCGCTGCTGCACGGCCGGTCTTGGCCGCGCCGGTGGTTCCAGCCAAAGAAGAACCCACCCCGACAGCCGTCGGAAGCGACAGCCGCTAGCAGTCTCTCGGCACCTTCGTTAGTTCGAGACCCGTCAAACGTCATTCGTGAACGGTCAATCGTGAGGCGTCGGACGTAATACGTCGGACATTTCCAATTCAGCATTGAAAACCGAACATTAGTAACATCCCCGCTGCTGCGGCTTGCTCCAAACAGACCTGCCCATTCTTAATCAGCTGCACCTAGCTGTATCTCTCCAGATACGGGTTCTGTATCGAAAGCGATAATGCACGTATTTCAATTCGGATTTGCCTGCTACGGCAATGATTGGAGATGTACAGTGCTCTCCTACGTAATTTCCGTTTGAGTTTAATAAGTTAGTATACGTATGTGATCTGCCGATGGTACAGGCCCGCCGTCGGTCTGGGAATTGCTTGTAATATAGTGTTAATTGTGGAAACCTCGCACCTTCGTGAAATGGGTCTAGGAGCCTGTCCGAGTAATCCGAAAATCCGTGCTTTGGGGAGTCTCTTCATCCCTGATTGTGTGAAGATCGTTAATCCCGAGCCAATTGGGTGCGTCGAAAATTTTCATCTTTGATTACTCGGACAGGCTCCTAGGATTGCCGAATTTTCATACAGACATCTGTTCGAGAGATATAGCTGTGATCGCGAAGAGACTGTGCCATGGATGACAGAGAATTTCCATCCAGGGCATGGCCGTGAGCGGGAAGCAACTGCGCGTTAACGTGTTATCGGCAATATCACCTTTGCCAGAGATCTGTGCGATCTCCTCAATGGCGACCTAGATAGAACGGTCTTTTCCACAAGAAAGACTGAATGGAGATGGCCCCTATGGTTCATGCAAGTGTGATTGACAGGGAATGTTACCGCGGGCACGGGGACATGACATCACTCAACACTCACGGCCGCAGCCGGATGGTCATTAGCTGGCCGCTTTTTGTCTTGGTCTTTAGCTGGGGGGCTCTTTCATTTGGGGCTGAACTCTTTCCCTTCACCCCCCCCTTCATCAGGCCAGCAACGCCTGTTCGAGCAAGGCTCCCAAGGGAAGCCTCAACTTTCAAAAGAGGACTTCGACAGAATCTCAAAAACCGCGAATCTGGCCAAACAGCTGCCGCCTGATGAGAAAAAGAAGCTGAAGGCTGGGATCCAAAGGGATCTGAGGGAGGCTGCAGCCCAAGGTAGTCTGAACCAAGTCACCTACTTTACCGAGCTGCTTGTACAAATTGGACAGGAGAACTCCAGACCATGAAGCGCACGTTTATCGGAGTAGCCATAGCCAGCCTGCTTCTGGTTGCTGCGTCATTCGGGGAGAATGCTCCAACCACCTTGTCGGAGTTGGAAAAACAGGTGGCAAGTGATGCAGCAAAAGTCAGGCAGGCGGGGCCAGCATCTCAGGAGACCATCGCAGATTATTCGCGTTACAGGATGGAAGAAGAAGCTAATCGTCGGGTCTTGGCTCTTAGCATCATGGGAATGGGTTTGTTGTCGCTCTTCCTCGTACTGGTCTATTTGAAGAGTAGAGAGTCGCCTCCGGAGACGATGGTCAATGGCAGCGGGCTCGTGCTGGTCGTGTTTGCAACCCTACTGGTCGTGATCTTGGCAAAAGCTGAACAACAGCTCACCGCTTCCACAGGCATTCTTGGAGCGTTGGCAGGCTACCTCTTCGGGCGCTCCACCAAGGATTCCGGCGAGCCGCCGGCTACAACCCGGCACGCGCCGAGCGCCAAGCAGTCGACAACCTGAATAACAAAGCAGCGTCATCGGTTTGGAACTACATATGAGGCCCATGATGCCTCGACATCGATTGCTTCTCAGTACCCCCTCGACGGTCTACCTTTTGCTTCTGGTCGCCTGTGGCGGATGTTCGACGTTGGGGGATGTGACTCCGGCCTTGAGGGTGGATCAGGGCGAACATCCCGCTTATCAGGATGAACAGGTTCGCTTCAGAACGACCTATTACTTTCGGATAGTGGACGCGTGCAAGGTCGAGGAGGGAAGGTCCCAATCAGGCCCCAGCGGTGATTACGCTACGACATTTGGGCCCTTCAACGTCAGGCAGAACGGCAAGCTTAAGATCGTCAGTGATTCTTTATATCGATTTCGCATGACGGGCAAAGCAAGTGCACTCTTCGCGAATATTCGCTTTGAATCGGGCGTTCTGCGAGCAGAACAAATCGACCCGTTTGGATCCCAAGTAACGTTCGACCAAACTACAAATGCCTTCCGGGTGGTTCCCGCCAGCGCCTCTCGCGAGGAAGCCCGGAGGGCCGAGATCATCAACGAAGTTAAACGCTTGGTAGCCTTGCGGGGGATGTTCACGCCCGAATATGGTGATGCGACGGAGGTTAAGAGCGAGATTAGTAGGCAGATTACGAACCAGATTAAGCTGCTTGGAGACGAAAACGATTCAGGGATGGGTGCTGCCGGAAACGGCAACGGGGGGGCTAAAGAAATTTCATCTGACCCATTATGCCCAGATGGTCGACCGATTCAACGGAGCTATTTTCTGTATGGTCCTGAAGGAGTTCGGCGGCTCGACCCTGACCAGCGTCTTCTCATGGCGATGACGGTGGACAGTAAGCCGCTGATCGGCATGCTGCAACAATTGTCTGGCATGGCGCTTCACGGCCAACAGCCCCCCGAAGCCGACTGGAAAAACGTGGTGGAGGAGCGCGTCCGCGTTTCCGACGCCCTTGATGACCTGAAAAGCGTTATGGCGAAACAGGATCGCCAGCAAAACGACATTCAGCAAGTGATCGAAACGTGGAAAAATCGCTTCCGCCCTACACCATAACGAGGTGTGTTCGCTACCTACTGCCCACCAGGAGGGCCGCATGAACCATCGCATCGTTCTCGTCATTCTCTTACCCGCCCTGTGGTTCATGATAAACCTGGCTGGATGTGAGACCCACCCTTTTTCAGGTTCAGCCGCCATGCGCATCGACGTCGAGGTCTATAAAGGCCCTCTCTCGGAAGAGCCTCCGGTCCAATGGAGCAATCTCTGGGGCCTGCTCGATCAGGCGAATCGTGGCCTCATTGAAAGCGACAATGCTGTAAGGGCTGTCTTTGCCAATAAAGGTTTTCCTGGTGAACGACATCATTCCCCTGGCCCATGGCCGCTCGAACGGCTGAATAATGACGGCATGACTGTGAATGAGGGCATTGCTCGCACCTATCATGGCACAACCGAAGTCGACAAGATTTGTTACAAGGTGCAGGCGGAAACGCCCTGGTACTACCTTAGGTTCTGGCGCCTCTTCGGCTTGCTGGACGATATCGACCATTTCGATTGTCTGATATTGGTCTCATTGATCAAGGATATGGACCGAGCGATCGCGAAAATTAAGCACATCAAGAATCGATATTCAACGCTACGACATGCTCACGACCAAAGCCCGTCTTCAGAATTATCGAGATCTGAGGTCGTGAGTTTTCTGGCCGACGTTGCAACCATGGCGAGCGACCTAAAGTTAAATGCATTTCGCTGGGCAATTGCTTCCGGTGGAGGCGCCTCGCTCAACCGATTGGTCAGGGTTGCGCAAGTTACTGTCACCGTCACTACATCCGAATATGGGAATCTATTGAACGCCCGAGTAGATGCTCTGCTGAAGCAACTTAAACCCGATGGCCTCGACCGCCGAGAACTTCCGCCCGGCGTGGCTCTCAGGGAAGCTGAGCCGACAGACTTTGTGCACCTCTACGATTGGTTTAATGCGCACGATGGTTGGTTCTCCAGTGCTCTCTCTGGGAATGAACCAGTCGCGAACCGTGTGAAGATCATCGACCGGTTGTTCGCCGACAATTCCTGGTCCAAGATTAATACTGTCTACGCCAGTGGCCGTGGCAAAGTCGCCATGGCTTTCATTAAAGATGATGTCGGGAACTGGAGCTTGAAGAGTTTCGACAACAGTCCGGATGAGCTTCTCAAGGCTTACACTGATTTCTCGATCAAAACTATCAAAAAAGCGGCCAAAATTGCAGCGGGCGTAGTAGCTCCTGGTGTCGGTGAAGGTCCCCAAACCGCTGCGAAACTGATCACCATGGCCACGGACACAGCATTCGGGAAGCCTATCTCTGAGCCTGTCACAAGGGGACCGAGTCTAATCGTCGCGTTGCGCCAGAGCTTTCTCCTTCAATTGTCAGAGAGGGCCAAAGAATGTGATAAGGCCAGCGATGCCGATAAGGACAAGCTGGAGCAATGTTTGAAGAGTCTTGCAACGCTGATTGAGTCGCATGGAAAAATTGTCGATGAAATTGCGAAGGGCCTGCTCGCGAATCAGCGGACGCAAGGCGCTGAAACAAAGCCCTAGCCCACATTATTCATGAGCGCTTCTACTGCAACCGCCGATCCGCTGCTGCGACGAGCCTTTGGCCGGCGGGCTCGCCCATCGGACTCTCCACGTACTGCACGAGTACGCGTCGGGGCCTCCGGACTCCACGCGCCGGGCTCGCGACGCGCCTCAGCGATTTCGTGACGAACCGTCATGAATAATCCGGGCTAGGCGCGAGGGCCTTGCTTTCCCAATTATTATCGGGATTCTTTTCTGGCATGTAAGCTCATGAACATGGCCGAGAGGGAATACCTGCGCGGCGAGATTCTCGCAGTATATTCTGGGTGATCGGCATGAGCTGTTCAGCTTGTGATTCCCCGTAGCTTGCTACGGGGACAATCTTTTCTGGTACCCTCTGGAGTATGGCGGACCAGAGGGACGATGCCGTCAGAAAGGGAGCGCACTGTGCGTGGCAAATCCACTACCACATGGTGTTTCCCGTGAAATACCGGAAGGCGCTGCTGGACGAGGCGGTGACGACGATCATCCAGGAGACAGCGGCCGAGATTGCGGAACGGTTTCCGATCGAGATGGAAGCGATGGGGACGGACCAGAATCACATCCATCTGCTCTGCGGTGCACATCCGAAAATAGCTCAGGGCCGGATTGTGCAGGTGTTCAAAAGCCTCACGGCGCGGGAGATCTTTCGCCGCAAGCCCGCGGTGAAGCGGGTACTGTGGGGCGAGGAGTGTTGGACCGATGGGTACGATGTGGCCACGGTAGGGGAGCGGGCAAACTGGCAGACCATCGAACGGTACATTCAGCGGCAAGGGCACCCTCGCGAAGCTCTCCGGCAGCTCCGCATGTGTTAGTTCTGTGATACCCCGCAGCTTGCTGCGGGGAGTTTCATGTGTGCCCAGTATGGGCATGAATAGGAGGTGAAAGTCCTCTGGGCGAGTTGGTCGCAACGAGCCCGACAGAACCGCAAGGCGAAGAAGCGGCGTGAGCCGTCCAGCCGTGAGGCTGGCGCTGAAAGAAGCGGGAAGGAAACCGCGAGGCGACGAACAGCAACCGCATACGAGGCGACGACCTCCCAGGGCGAGCGGGCGTGTGACCGCGAAGCTCTCGCGACCAAAGGGAGGCGGTGTAGATGCGGCGCTTGTGCGGGGGAATTCATGACCCTTACCTGGGGAGGTCTCGCCTTACGTCTGAACGGGCGACGCGCCGAAGAGGGTGGCGCGAGAAGTCAGCAGAGGCCGTACGAGCGGCGAGCGCACCGGCAGGGCGGCACGCCGCAAAGGGCCAAACGGAAAGAAGAGTGCAACGACCGTGAGTCTCGGACGTGTTAGGCGCCAGAAGTCTAGGCAACTGGAACTCCCGCTGGAGGGCAAGGGTGAAGCCCGACCTCTGCAACGGAGGGGCGAAACACCGATGGCGGCGAACGGAAACGCGCGCTCAGGAATCGACCGCCTGATGGCGCAGGTGGTCGCGGGCGGCAACGTCAAGGCGGCGTTGAAGCGAGTGAAGCAGAACAAGGGCGGTCCCGGGGTCGATGGGATGACCGTGGATGAGCTGCCGACATACGTGGTGGAACATGGCGCGGCGATACGAGCGCCGCTGCTCGCTGGCACGTACCAGCCGAAGCCAGTGCGAAGGCAGGAGATCCCCAAGCGTGGGGGTGGAGTGCGCGAGCTCGGAATTCCCTGCGTGCTCGACCGACTCATCCAGCAAGCCATCCTACAGGTGCTGCAACCGATGTTCGACCCCACCTTCTCGGAGCACAGTCACGGGTTCAGACCTGGACGCAATGCGCATGACGCCGTCTGTGAGGCGCAGCGGTACGTGCAGGAAGGGAAACGGGTCGTGGTGGACGTGGATCTCGAAAAATTCTTCGACCGCGTGTGCCACGATGTGCTCATGGGAAGGCTGGAGAAGCGCATCGGGGACAAGCGGATGCTGGGGCTTATCCGTCGCGATCTCGAAGCGGGCATCATGACGAACGGGGTCGTGATGGAGCGGCACGAGGGGACGCCTCAGGGGGGGCCTGTCACCGCTAATGGCCAACGTGCTCCTCGACGAAGTGGACAAGGAGCTGGAGAAACGCGGAATCGCCTTCGTCCGTTACGCAGATGATCGGAACGTCTATGTCGGATCGAAGCGGGCGGGCGCGGACGTGATGGAGACGCTCAAGCGTCTCTATGCGAGGCTCCGGCTGCGAATCAACGAGGCGAAGAGTGCGGTGGCGCGACCAGAAGGCCGGAAATTCCTGGGCTACAGTTTCTGGAACCAGGGAGAGACGGTCAGACGGCGCGTGGCACCCCAAGCCCTTGAGGCGATGAAGGAACGCGTCCGGCACATGACCAGCCGGAACGGAGGGCGGAGCCATACAACGATGGCGCAAGAGCTACGCGGCTATCTCGTCGGGTGGAGAGAGTACTACCGCCTGGCCGAAACACCGAGCGTGTTCCGAGACATCGACACGTGGGTTCGCCACCGACTGCGAATGGTCCAACTCAAACAGTGGAAACGTGGAACAACGGTGTGCCGCGCGCTGCGTGCCCGGGGTGTTCCCGAGCTCGTAGCAAGAGGCGCCGCGGCCTACGCCAAACGCTGGTGGAGGACGTCCACACACAGAGCGCTCAGCATCGCCCTGCCCAACAGCTACTTCGACCGATTAGGAGTACCGAGGCTTGCTGCACCATAACCTCAACTTTCCGAACCGCCGGATGCGGACCCGCACGTCCGGTGGTGTGGGAGGGGAGTAGCGGACGAACCGCTACCCCCTATCCCGATTCACCAGCCGCTACGACGGCGGCATCGGCCTGTAGCAGGATAGGCTGTCGCAATTTGTCGCTTGCCATTCGTCCCAGGCTTGGATAGGCGGCAAAGGCAGTACGGTCGATGCCGGATGTCTTCCCGGGCCGGAAGAGAAAACGAGAGTTCGCTTGTGGCTCGTCGTCGTATCGGCATTCGCGTTCGTTCTGCGGGTCGTTCGTTTCGATTGCCACAGCGATGTTCATTACGGTTCCGCAGGGAGGCAAGCCTGAGCTGGTGCTGCCTATGTTTACGAGTGTGATCGGCTTCCTTGCCGGGCTCTTTGTCTCTAGTCCTGCCGCAAACAAACAAGGGTAGTGGCAAAAAGAAGGACCTGCTCCCGCCTAGAAATTCGTTTCCATGCTCGACGGGGTCTTGTTCAGCACGGTCGCGGCGGCGCGGGAAAGGGCGGCGTCCTGATTGTGGTCGAGGGCGTAGATGCGGAATTGCACGAGGCGGGTGGGGAGCAGATCCAAAAACTCTTCTAACGGCTCAGTTGAAACACCCTTCGTGCCGGGATCGAAGACGAGCAGGGGGATGCCGCGCGTATCCTTGGGATCCGGGCGCGGATCGAGCGGAGCCATGTCGATGCGAAACGGCAACGTGTGCAGCTTTGCCGGCAACGCCTTCTGAATCTGCTGCTGGAATTGTTCGTGACTGGGGAAGTCCATGCCTCGCTCGATCCCCTTTTCCTTGAGTACGGTGCTGTAGGCCATTTTCCACTTCACGTCGCGCCCCAGGATATGCGCCCATTCCTGATGTAGGCGACGCAGGCTGCTCTGGCCGGCTTTCTTCCAGCGTCTGACATCTTCCAGCAACGACCAGTCGGTCAGCGTCAAGTATTCATCCATGTGTTTGGCCGGATTGGAGGGGAACAACAGTTTCATGGTGTCGCCGAAGATGTCGCGCAGGTGAATGTCGATGGCGCGGGTCGTGCGGTGATAATACACGTTCGAATACAGATACATGCGGGTGTTCAAAAACATCTGCAGGGCCGGCAGCCCTGTCTTATGAATGGTGAATCCCTTGTCGGTGACGATGGTGTAGTGGATCAAGCGGGTCAGGTCCACCGGCCCGACGGCAACACCGCACATGTAGGCATCGCGTAGCACGTAATCCAAGTTGTCGGCGGTGTAGCTGCCGGAAATAACCGGTTGGAGCATGTTGATCCAGCGCGGGATGCGGGAGTTGTCTTTGCCTTTCTCCTTCAGGATCACATGCGCAATGTGATCCGGGTTCAGCTCTTCCCCGCGATCGAAGGGGCCCGACGGACTGCGGCGGATTTTTCTGATGAGTGGTCCCAGGTGCTCGCGCACGATGATCTGGCCGAGTTTCTCGTGCGAGAGACCGAAACCGTGCAAGAAGTTATCGTCGAAGAAATGGCAGAACGGACCATGTCCGATGTCATGCACCAGCGCCGTCACGCGGAGGAACTCCTCCACGAAGGCCGCCGAGGGGAGGTCGGGGACCACTTTCTTCAAGAATGGATAGAGATGGCGCGCGAATCGGCCTGCCACGTGCATCGTGCCGAGTGAATGCACGAATCGCGTATGTTCCGCCGAGGGGTAGACCCAGCGCGCGCTTTGGAGCTGATAGATGTAGCGCAGTCGCTGCACCCATGGAGAATCGATCAGGTCTTTCTCCGTGCGTTCCGAGGGATCCGGCGTCGCATACGGCACCGTAAAGGAAACGTATTCGTGGATAGGATCGGCAATGAGGGCTGATCCGTCATAGGGAGCGGGGGGCTGGATGGATGGTAGTTTCATGGGTGTCGTGCGACGAGTGATCTTAGCGCAGGCCTGATGAAGGGGGCAACGGGTGATGAGCGTCCGCCGGGTTTGTTCGGCGGTACTTGGACAGTAAGAGATAGGCGAGTGGGTAGGCCAGCAGGCCACCGACAACACTCAGGATCATCCCGCCGACGAAGAACGGCCAGGCATAGGGCGAGACCTGATGATAGATTCCCATGAACGAAAGGTCGCTCCAGTCGAAGGTTGGGAAGTCATGCACCCCCAACAGGACGGCACCGGTCCAATAGGTGCCTCCGAGGATGGGAATGAGCGTCCAGGGATTGTTGAGGAATGCGCCGGCGAGCAACGCCACCACATTGAGTCCGAAGGCCCAGGCGCAGAATCCCACCATCACCATATGCAGACCATAGGCCGGGGAAAAACCGATGAAGACGCCGATGGCAAAGGCCAGTGCCGTCCGGTGCGGTGTTTCATCGAGATGGAGAACTTGGCGAAACAACGATCGTACGTCTGTCATCAATAGCCTTGGTTCGGGTGCCGTTACGAGGGGCGGAGAAAATGTTCGTAACTGGTGACCGGCAGCGCTCGGGTGACACCGGCCTCGGTCCGCAACCGTAGACCGAGTCGTTTCGGCGTGATCGAGCCGATACCGGTAAAGCAAAAATCGGTTTTCGCGGCCAGCCGTTCGAATTGCTGCTGCTTGCGGCGGGGAACGGTGAACAAAAGCTCGTAATCCTCGCCGCCGTGTAAGGCAATCTGCTGTGCATCAAGTCTGCGCGCCAGGGCATAGGCCAGACAGGCGGGAGAAATCGGGAGTGAGCCGGCAAGAACTTCCGCTCCGACGCCGCTCTCTTCGCAGAGGTGTCGAAGGTCACCGGTCAGGCCGTCGGATAAATCGATCGCTGAACTGGCGAGTCCATGTTTCACCAACCATCGGCCTTCTGCAATGCGGGCGGACGGCCGGTGGTGTCGCGCGAGGAGAAAGCGGGTGTGTGCGGGACGCAGTTTCACCGGTCCGGCGCGGGCCGTGGCCGTCAGGAGGTCCAGCCCTGCGTGGGAGTCGCCAAGTGTGCCGGTGACGTACAGCCTGTCGCCGACGCGGGCGCCGCTGCGCAGGAGAGCACGTCGAGGTTGTACGGTTCCGGTGAGCGTGATGCTGAGAAACAGGCCGTGCTTAGAGGCGGACGTGTCACCGCCGACCAGGCAGACCTGGTAGGGATTGGCGGCTTGCATCATGCCGCGATAGAGCCGTTGAATGTGTTCCGTCGAACAGGTCGGCGGAATGGCGATCGCGACGAGCATGAAGCGGGGAGTCCCCCCCATGGCGGCGATATCGCTCAGGTTGGCAATCGCTGCCCGGTAGCCGATGTCTTCATAGGAGGAGGTGGCGGGCTCGAAGTGCACACCCTCAGCCAGGAGGTCCGTCGTGATGAGGGTCCATTCACTGGCCGAGGTTTTGAGGATGGCCGTGTCATCGCCGATCCCCTTGAACACCTGCCGGTCGGGTCGGGCTGCCTGCGCTTGCAGCAGCCGGATCAGGCCGAACTCGCTACCGACAGAACTGGTCCGACGTGATCGGCCTGACGGCATATTAGAGAATCAACGATGGCGAAGCCGTCGGAAGGTGGAGGCTTTTCCGGGGCGAGCCGGTTGTCCGCTTGGATGCGGTCGCGCGCGCCGATTTCTTGACCGGAGTCTTCGGGGCCGATGCGCGCGGTTTGCGGGACGATGATCGCCGCAGGGCCGCCTTGATGACATCGTCGACCGTATCGACAAAGATCAACTCGATGCCCTTGAGGATATGTTTGGGAATTTCCTCCAGGTCCTTCTTGTTGCGCTTCGGAAGGACGACGGTCGCGAGTTTCGCCCGTTTGGCCGCGAGGATTTTTTCCTTCAAGCCTCCGATCGGTAACACGCGCCCGCGCAGGGTGATTTCTCCAGTCATCGCGAGATCGCGCCGTACCGGGATCTGGGCCAGCGCCGAGGCAATGGCCGTCGCCATGGTGATGCCGGCGGAGGGCCCGTCTTTCGGGGTCGCGCCGGCGGGCACGTGGATGTGGATGTCGTTCTTGGCGAAGATGTCGGGGCTGATGCCCAGGGTCTTCTCACGCGAACGAACATAACTCAGGGCGGCCTGGGCGGATTCTTTCATGACGTCGCCGAGATGCCCGGTGAGGGTGAGTTGCCCCTTGCCCTTCATGACGGTCGCTTCGATATACAGCACGTCGCCGCCGCTTTCCGTCCAGGCCAGGCCGGTGGCGACGCCGATTTCGTCTTTTTCAAGTTCCGCCTCCGGAACGAACTTCGCCACACCCAGAAACTTGTTCAAATTAGTCTGGTCGATGGTGTGACACTCGGATTTGCCCTCGGCCACCTTCTTCGCCACTTTCCGCATGAGGTTGGCGATCTCCCGTTCGAGGTTCCGGACTCCGGCCTCGCGGGTATAGTGCGAGATGACGTGGCGGATGGTCGCCTCGTTCACGCGGATATGTTTTTCGGTAATGCCGTGCTCGTTCATCTGTCTTGGAATTAAGTATTTCTGCGCGATCCCGAGTTTCTCTTCTTCCGTATAACCCGGGATGTCGATGACTTCCATGCGATCCCGTAACGCCGGCAGAATCGGATCCATGAGGTTGGCCGTCGTGACGAACATGACTTCGGTCAAGTCGAAGGGCACCCCGAGATAGTGATCGGTGAAGGTGCTGTTTTGTTCGGGATCCAGCACTTCCAACAGAGCGGCCGAAGGATCGCCGCGGAAATCCATGCCGACTTTGTCGACCTCGTCGAGCATGAACACGGGATTGTTCGTGCCGGCTTGTTTCATGCCCTGGATAATCCGTCCCGGCAGTGCGCCGACGTAGGTCCTGCGATGGCCGCGGATTTCGGCCTCGTCGCGGACTCCGCCCAGACTGATCCGGACGAACTCGCGGCCGAGCGCGCGGGCGATGGATTTGCCGAGCGAGGTTTTGCCGACGCCGGGCGGTCCCACAAAACAAAGGATGGGCCCCTTTATTTTCTCTTTGAGTTTGCGCACGGCGAGGTATTCGACGATGCGTTCTTTCACCTTTTCCAAGTCGTAGTGGTCCTCGTTCAGGACCTTCATCGCGGCTTTCAGGTCGAGATTGTCTTTCGATTTTTTATTCCACGGGAGTTCGACCATCCATTCCAGATAGGTCCGGACCGTGGCCGACTCCGCCGTGTCCGGGTGCATTTTTTCGAGCCGCTTGAGCTGCTTTTCGGTTTCCTTGAGGACCTTCTCGGGCATCTTGGCGTCTTTGATGCGCTTGCGGAATTCCGCGACTTCCTCGGCCCGTTCGTCCAGCTCACCGAGTTCTTTCTGAATGGCTTTCAACTGCTCGCGCAGGAAGTATTCGCGCTGGGTCTTGTCCATCTCCCCTTTGGCTTGAGCCTGGATCTTCTGCTGCATCGAGAGGACATCGATTTCCTTGGAGAGAATTTCGCTGATCTGGCGCAGCCGCTGAATCGGGTCCACGATCTCCAGAACCGCCTGCGTGATGTCGACCTTCAGTCCGAGATTGGAGGCCACCATGTCGGCAAGCCGGCCCGGGTCTTCCAGATTCTCGATGACCACCATCACGTCGGGAATCAGCACTTTGCCGAGGCTGACGATCTTCTCGATCTGCTCTTTGACCGTGCGCATGACGGCCTCGGTCTCCAGTGTCGAACCGGTCTGCTTTGTCTCGACGAGTTTCTCGATGCGAACCGAATAATAGGGGTCGTTCTGGATATATTCTTCGATCCGTCCCTTGGCGAGTCCCTGGACCAAAATCTTGATCCGCTCGTCGGGCAGCTTGAGCATCCGCATGATGATGCCCACGGTGCCGACTGCGTGAATGTCGTCCGGTTGCGGGTTTTCCACATCCAGGGATTTCTGGGTGGCGAGGAACAACATGCGGTTGCCCGCGAGCGCGGCTTCGATCGCCTTGATCGACATCTCGCGTCCGACAAACAGCGGGAGCACCATGTAAGGAAACACGACGATATCTCGGACGGGCAGCAGGGGCAGCTGGTCCGGCGGTTCGAGGTTCTGGTTGCTTGAGAAGTCTTGTTCTACTGCTTCAGCCATGAGGCTCCAGTCTGCTGCTGTAGGGTCTCAGTGATGGTGACGTGCTGTGGCACGGTCTGGGTGACGGTAGTCCGTCATGCCCAAGGCTAGTTGGTGGTGCGTGTTCGACCTTGGCCGGATCGGCTTGGGCCGCGGCGACGCACGTCGGCGGCGGTCGGTCGGAGTCGTTGTTGCAGGAACTCGCCGAACGCAGGTCCCAACGACGGGTTCTTGAGCGCCAATTCCACGGTGGCAATGAGGAATCCGAGTTTGTCGCCCGCATCGTGCCGCTGTCCCTCGATTTCGTGGGCGAACATCGGGGTGTGCTTGACGAGTTGCCGCAAGGCGTCGGTCAGCTGGATTTCTCCATTTTTGCCCGGCGGAGTCTTGCGGAGGATCGGGAAGATCTCCGGCGGCAAGACATAGCGTCCGATGACGGCGAGATTCGACGGCGCATCGGCGGGCGCGGGTTTCTCGACCAGGTCATCGACCCGGTGCAGCCCCTTGCCCAGGCGTCGGGCCGAGATGATGCCGTATCGGCTCACTTCTTGGGGCGGAACTTCCTGCACGCCCAAGACGGCGCCTTTGCGTTGCTTGTAAATATGAATGAGTTGCGCGAGGCCGGGGACCGCCGCGTCGATAATTTCATCGCCCAAAATGACGGCGAACGGCTCATCGCCGATCAGGTGCTGGGCGCAGAGCACGGCGTGCCCGAGGCCCATGGCTTCCGGCTGGCGGACGTAACAGAAGTTCGCCAGATTCGAAATGTGCCGCATCTGGTTGAGCACTTGCCCCTTGCCGCTGCCCTTGAGATTTTCTTCCAGTTCCAGGGAGCGGTCGAAGTGGTCTTCGATCGCGCGCTTGCCGCGGCCGGTGATGACAATGATGTCTTCGATGCCGGATGCGACGGCTTCCTCCACGACGTACTGAATCAGCGGTTTGTCGACCAGCGGCAGCATCTCTTTGGGAGAGGCTTTGGTGGCGGGAAGGAAGCGTGTGCCCAGTCCGGCAGCGGGAATAATCGCTTTACGTACATCTGTTTTTATCATAGGGGGGATAGTATGTGATGGGGTAAGTGAAGTCAAGATTTCCTCCGGTCTTTTCGGCGCGGCGCGTGCGTCGTTGCGCGGGGAAACTCCTTTACATTGAAAAATGTGGTCAATATAATCCGAGAGTTTTTCTGCACATGTGCGGTGGTGCTGCAACGAAAGCGGCGCATCGGTGATGGTAACGACAACAGTTCGTGAGTGCCTGTGCAAGGCCGGTCGGCCCGACGCAGAAGACGCGACACGGAACGCGGTGGTTTCCTATCTCGAACTTCAGGACAACCAGTGCTTGCATTCCCAAGTGGTACGGAAGGATTGCGGTGACCAAGTCGGGAGGCAGGCGGTGGGTGCCGATTCTTATTCTCGCGCTGGTGGCGCTCTACGCGTTCGGTGTCGGGGCGCCTCTGTACGCTCAGGGCGGCGTGCCGACGGTCACGTCGGTCACCATTCGTGGGCAGAAGCGCATTGAACTCCAGGCGATCGAGGGGCGTCTCACGCTCAAGGCCAACGATCGTTTTACGGCCGACGCGCTCCGCGAGCAGGTGAAGATCCTGTACGGTACCGGCTACTTTGAGGACGTACAGGTGGAGACGGAACCGGATGCGGGAGGTGTGTCCGTCGGTTTTGTCGTCCGGGAGAAACCCTTCATCACGGAGATCGTGTTCGACGGCAACGAGGAATTGAGCGACGACAAGCTCAAGGAAAAGATCACGATCAAGAGCCAGACGTTCCTCGATCAGCAGCAGGCCAAAGAGAGCGCGGAAAAAATCCGGCTCGCCTATCAAGAGGACGGCTACTACAACTGTCAGGTCATTCCCGTCATCCAGGCGGTGGATGAGGACCGGAAACGGTTGACCTACTTCATCAAGGAAGGCACCAAGGCCAAAGTTCTCCATATCAATTTCGAGGGCATGCGGGCCGTGGCCAAGGAAGAAGTCTTTAAGGTGACGGCGACCCGGGAGTGGATTCCCTGGTATGGACTCATCACGCAGTTGAAGGTGCCGTCCCTGCTGTCCGATGCCGGCGTGCTGAAGCGCGAGGAACTGGGCAACGATATCGAGCGCATGCGGGAAGTCTATTTGAACAAGGGCTATCTGAACGTGCAGATCAGCCAGCCGACGCTGGAACTGAGCGAGGACAAGAAGTGGTTCGAAATCAACTATTCGATCGTTGAGGGCGAGCCGTTCATCGTGCAGGAGGTCGGGTTCCGCGGGAATACGGTGTTCGAGGATCATGAATTGCGCGAAGGGCTGAACATCAGACCGGGCGAAATTTTTCAGCGGGCCAAGATCCGGGGAGAAATCACCCGCATCACGGACCTGTACGGCGCGAAGGGGTATGTGTTCGCCGACGTCGTGCCCAACGTGACGCCCGACAACAATTCGCGCACGGCCACGATTCTCCTCAATGTGAAAGAGGGAGAAATGATGCGGATCCGCGAGATCCACGTCAACGGCAACGACAAGACCCGCGACAACGTGGTGCGCCGCGAACTGCGGTTGGATGAGCAGGATGTGGTCGACACCCTGGCGTTGAAACGCAGTTTCCAGCGATTGAACAATCTCAACTTTTTCGAGACCGTCGAAATTCTGCCGCAGCAGGTCGATGTCGACAAAGTCGATCTCAACGTCAAGGTGAAGGAGAAGCCGACCGGCCAGTTCAGCATCGGCGGCGGATTCAGCACCTTGGACAAACTGGTGGCGATCGCGGATATCACCGAAGGCAATCTCGGCGGGAACGGCTGGTTGGGTCGTATCCGCGGGCAATTGGGCCAGCAACGGTCGTTGGGATTGGTGACGTTCCGCAATCCCTATGTGAACGACTCGTACAATGCCCTGCAGCTGGATATTTATCGGTCGATGACCAACTACATTTCCTACTTCGAGTCGAAGTCGGGTGTCAGCGCGACCTGGAGCCGATGGTTGTCGGAGTATGTGAACGGGAGCATCAGTCTGTTCGGCGAGCAACTCAAATACAGCGATCCCGAAGAAGGGCTGTGCCCGGATTTCATTCCGCTCATCTGCCGCCAGCTCGGGACACAATCGTCGACGGGTGTTCGTACCTCGATTTTTCGCGACACGCGCGACTATTACCTGGATCCGCGCACCGGCTGGCGCTTCAGTCTCGGGGTCGACTACGGAACACCCGCGCTGGGCGGCAGCAATCACTTTTTCAAGTATTATGCGGACGTGATCAAGTATACGCCGTTGATCTACGATACGCGGTTCTCGGTGCACGTTCGGTACGGCTCGACGGAGGGGATCGGGGGCCGGCCCATTCCCCTCACCGAGCGGTTCTTCGTAGGAGGCATCAATACCATGCGCGGATTCGTCTTCGGACGTGCGGGTCCCGTGACGCCAAACGGGTCGTTGTTGGGTTCTGCGAAAGAATTCATCATTAACAACGATTTCATTTTCACGATTTCGTCCGAAGCGAAATTGAACGGCGTGATCTTTTTCGACTATGGCAACGGATTCGACGACAACGAGCCGGTGAAGTTTAGTAACCTGCGGAGTGCGGTAGGGTTCGAGGCCAGGTGGATTTCGCCGTTCGGTCCGTTGCGGGCTGCCTACGGGATTAATCTCGATCCTCGGCCGACCGAGCGTCAGGGAGTCTTTGAGTTTACGATCGGGTCGCTGTTCTGATGCAGGTATGTGAGTCGATGTCTCAGAAAGGAATCACCGGAATGGGTGGACCAGTGGGCCGCAGTGGATCGAGGGGAGCCGGTCGGGCCGGGTTGTGCCTGGCGCTGTTGACCGTGGCGTTGGTGGTCGGAGGGTGCCGGTCCGGTCACTCGACGGTGCCGACTTCGACACGTATCGGTGTCGTCGACCCCCAGCGCGTGCTGAGCGACACCAATGCCGGGAAGAAGGCGAAGGACATGCTGGCTTCTTTTGCCAAGAACCGGCAGGCCTTGATCGAGTTGGAGGAGAAAGAGTTGCGGCGGATGGAAGAAGACTTCATGAAGCAGGGCAGTGTGTTGAGCGCCAACGCCAAACGCGAGCGGGAGGAACAATTCCGGCGGCGCATGGCGGAGTATCAGCAGAAGGTCACCGACCTGAATCGTGAAGTGCAGGATAAGCAGAAAGAGGTGTTGGACGGATTCCGTGAAAAAATTGAAACCTTGTCGGGCCGGGTGGCCAAACGGTTGGAACTCCAGGCCGTGTTCGATCGCGGGCGCGGCGGGCCCACTCTGTACTTCGACGAGGCGGTGGATGTGTCGTCGCAGGTGATCGAAGAATTCAATAAAACGTATCCATGATGAGGGAGCCCATGAACGTACGTACTTGGATTGTGGCGGGTGCAGTGCCGGTGGTGTTGGCGTGGCTGGCGCAGCCCGTGCAGGCAGCGGACCGCATCAAGGTCGCGATGATGGATCAGCAACAGATCGTCGAGCGGAGCGTGGCCGGGAAACGCGCCCTCGAAGATCTCAAAAGTTATTCCACGACGCGCCAGAAGATCATCGATTCCGACGACCAGGAATTGAAGGAGCTTGAGAAGGCGCTCCAGGACAGCGCGCTCACCGACGAGGTCCGCAAGGAGAAACAGGAGCAATTCAGGGCGAAGCTGGAGGCCTATCAGCGCCGGATTCAGGACTTCAACCGTGAGGTGCAGGAGAAGCAGAAAGGCATGGTCCAGGATTTCGCGCAGCGCATCCATGCCGCGGCATCCGCGGTGGCCCAGAAGGAAGGGTATATCGCCGTCATCGACCGGGGCAGCGAGGCCACAGTCAAGATCGTCGTCTACGGCCATCCGTCGGTCGACCTGACGGAGCAGATCGTCAAGGAGTTCGACCGGCAAAACAAATAGCCGGGATGTGTAATCGTCTACGCAACACAGGAGGCGGGGCTGATGTCAGTGATGGACAATGTTGAGATTCAATCGATCCTTCCCCACCGGTATCCGTTTTTGCTGGTCGATCGCATTCGCGAGCTCGATCCGGACCGCCGGATCGTCGGCATTAAGAATGTGACGATCAACGAGCCGTTTTTTCAGGGGCATTTCCCCGGCCGTCCGGTCATGCCCGGGGTGTTGATTCTTGAGGCGCTGGCCCAGGTGGGTGGGGTGTTGGCGTTCAAGTCGTTGGGGTCGGTCGGCCGACCGGTCGTGTATTTGACCGGCATCGACGGGGCGAAATTCAGAAAGCCGGTGGTCCCGGGTGACATTCTCCGCTTGGAAGTGGATGTGCTGAAGAAGCGCGCGCCGTTCTGGAAGATGCAAGGCAGGGCCTTCGTCGAGTCCGAGCTGGTGTGCGAAGCGGAAGTCACGGCCATGGTCACGGATGAACAGGCCGGCGGGGACAAGTAGCCGGAGCCCTGTGTCGGCCGGTCGCGTGGCGTTGAACAGCAGAGCAGTCGATGGTGAGGAGGTTTTGAGTGAACATACATCCGACCGCGGTGGTCCATCCCAAAGCGGTGCTCGCAGACGATGTGGAAGTGGGTGCCTATTCCGTCGTCGGTGAACACGTCCGGATCGGCGCCGGCACTCGCGTCTTGTCCCACGTGTGCATCGATGGGTGGACCGACATCGGAGAGCGGTGCGAATTGCATCCCTTTGTATCGGTCGGCGGACCGCCCCAACATATGCAGTACAAGGGCGAACCGACCAAGGTCGTGATCGGTCACGACAATATCCTGCGGGAGTACGTGACGGTCAACCGGGCGACGGTGCAAGGCGGCGGAGTCACCAGTATCGGCGACTCCAACTTCCTGATGGCCTACGTCCATGTCGCGCACGATTGCCACCTCGGCAATCATCTCATTCTTGCGAATGCCGCAAGTCTGGCCGGCCATATTACGATCGGCGATCACGCCATCATCGGCGGACTCTCGGGCATCCACCAGTTCGTGCGGATCGGGGCCTATGCGATGGTCGGCGGGTGCTGCGCACTCGGCCAGGACCTGCCGCCGTTCATGCGGGCCGCCGGCGGGTATCGCGCCCGGATGTACGGGCTGAACTCCATCGGGCTGCGACGGCATGGTTTCTCCTCCGAGCGCATCGCGGCGCTGAAGAAGTCCTACGAAGTTCTGTTTCGTTCCGGGCACCGGGTGGCGGAGGCCGTCAAGCTGGCGCGTGAGAACTTCAGTGCCAGCCCGGATGTCATGCAGGTGGCCGCGTTCATGGAAGGGACCAAACGGGGGATCTGCCGGTCGGTCGGCAAGGATCAAGAGGGCGAAGAGGAGTAGCGGGTGGGGAAGCACGTGGCCGAGCATATGCACGCGTCCGATGGGCAGCGGATCGGGCTGATTGCGGGTAACGGCCGGTTTCCGATCATTTTTGCCGACAATGCGAAGCGGCTCGGATATTCCGTGTCCGCGGTGGCGCATGAGGGCGAAACCGACCCGGAACTCGCGCGGCACGTCGATCACATTCACTGGATCAAGATCGGCCAGTTCGGCAAATTGATCGAGGCGCTCAAGGGCGACGGCGTGCAGCGCGCAGTCATGCTGGGCGGTATCAAGAAGACGCACGTATTTTCCACGGTCCGGCCGGACTTTCGCGCCTTGGCTCTGGCCGCTAAACTGATTCATCTCAAGGACGACGACATCCTGCGTCGAGTGGCCGAGGAGATTGAACAGGAAGGTATTCAGATCTGTGAATCCACCTTCGGGCTGGAAGGGATTCTGGTGGAAGAAGGCACGCTGACGAGGCGCGAGCCGAGCAAAAAAGAATGGGAAGACATCCGGTACGGCTGGGATGTGGGCAAACAGATCGGGGCGTTGGATATCGGCCAGTGCGTCGTGGTGAAGGACCGGGTGATTGTGGCCGTCGAAGCCGTGGAAGGAACCGATGGCGCGATCCGCCGGGGCGGTGAACTGGCGCATGGAGGCGCCGTGGTGGTGAAGCGGTGCAAGCCCCAGCAGGATCTCCGGTTCGATCTTCCCGCCGTCGGTCCGCGCACCATCGAGGTCATGGAGTCCGTAAAGGCGTCGGTGCTGGCGTTGGAAGCGGGACGTGGGATTCTCCTGGACCGTGACGAAACGATCGCGAAGGCGAACCGCGCCGGCATCGCGATCATCGGAATGACCTAGCAGGACTGGAATAACTCGACTAGCGCGCCATCCGCCGCGAGCAGCGCCTGTAGGGTGTCCGCATTGCGATAGCTCATCATCTGTAGTGTATGGTCCGAACACGTTTTACGATTCACGTTTTACGATTCACGGATGACGAGAATGTTGGAACGGAGGCCTGCCTCATGAGACAGGACTGGGCGCGATGACACAGCTTCGAGCCGGCGTGATCGGCGTCGGTCATCTGGGGCAGCACCATGCCCGCCACTATGCGACGCTCCCCGGCGCCACATTAGTGGGTGTGTACGATGCGTCGCCGACCCGCGCCAAATTGATCGCCGATCGGCATGGCGTACAGGCTTGGGCGGACCTCGACGACCTGCTGAAGCAGGTCGATATCGTCAGTGTCGCCGCTCCCACCTCTGCCCACTTTGCAGCGACCAAAGCCTGCCTGGAAGCCGGCAAACATGTGCTGGTGGAAAAGCCGATCGCCGTGACGTCGGCGGAAGCCCGTGAACTGGTCGAACTGGCTGCGCGCCGTGGGTGCCTGTTACAGGTCGGACATAGCGAACGGTTCAATCCGATCATGCAGCGCATGCGCCCCTTCATCGAACGTCCGGCCTTTATCGAATGTCACCGCCTAAGCGCTTTCGGTGAACGGGGGATCGACGTGGATGTCGTGCTGGATCTGATGATCCACGATCTGGATCTGGTGTTGTCGTTCAATCCTGGGCCGGTCGAAGAGGTGCGGGCGGCCGGCGTGCCGGTGCTCTCGTCGAACATCGATATCGCCAATGCCCGTATTGCCTTTGCCGGCGGCTGCGTCGCGAACGTGACGGCGAGCCGCGTGTCGACCAACAAGATGCGCCGGCTGCGTGTCTTCCAGCGCGACCGTTACGTCTCGATCGATTTTCAAACGCGCCAGGCGGTCGTGTCCCGTCGCGTGCAGGCGGCCGGCGCCAAGCCGACCATCGACGTCGAATCCTACCAGGCCGGAGATGAGGAGCCGTTGCGGCTCGAGCTGGACTCGTTCATTCACGCGGTGCATACCGGGACCCGTCCCGTCGTGTCCGGTGAAGACGGGGAAGCGGCGCTCAATCTGGCGACCCTGGTCCTGGAGGCCATCGGCCGGTTTACGCAACGCCATTCGGCGGATGAGGCTGCGGCGGTGGCCTTTGGCCGGGAGAATGTGTAAGGGTATGACCTCTGTGCCGATCTGCACGAGACGAGCAGCATGCCGCGCATCTTAATCGTCACCGGCGAGGCTTCCGGCGACCTCCATGGAGCGCACTTGGTCAAGGCGCTCAAGGAGCTGTCTCCCGCCATTCAGATTGTGGGTGTCGGCGGCGCGTCGATGCGGGCGGCAGGCGCGGAACTCGTGAAAGATATTCCCCAGCTGGATGTGATGGGGCTCATCGGCCTGTCAGCCGTCAAAACGATGCTGCAGCGGATTTCGCGTATCCGGACACTGATCAAGGGTGAACGCTGGGATCTCGTCGTGTTGATCGACAACCCCGGCCTCAATTTTCATTTTGCGCGAGTGGCCAGGGCCTGCGGTCTCAAAGTGCTCTACTACATCGCGCCGCAAGTATGGGCCTGGCGGCGGGGGCGGATGCGCTGGATCCAGCAGCGCGTGGATCATGTGCTCGCAATTCTGCCGTTCGAGGAGCCACTCTACAAAAAGGCCGGCGTGCGGTGTACGTTTGTCGGCAATCCGCTGCTCGACGAAGTCGCGCCGTCGTACGATCGGCAGGCCTTGCGCCGGCAGTTCGGACTGTCGGATGCAGGCCCCGTGATCGGCTTGTTTCCGGGCAGTCGAAAAGGCGAACTGCTCGAGCATATTCCGCTCCTCTTGGAGACGGTGAAGCGGCTTGCGGAACGGCATCCGGCGATTCAGTTCATCCTGGCCCAGGCATCGTCGATCCAGGACCAGTTTTTGGCCGATCTCTTAAAGGAGAGTCCGGTTCCCATTCGGATCTTTCGGAATCAAGCCAGTGAGGTCATGGCGGCATCGGATCTGCTGGTCGTCAAGTCCGGCACGTCCACTTTGCAGGCTGCGGTCGTGGGAACGCCCATGATTTTGTTTTACCGGGCTTCCTCCTGGCTCACCTATCGGTTGGCCCGTCTCTTGATTCGGGTGCCCTGGATCGGTCTCGCGAATCTGGTCGCAGGACGGGGAATTGTACCGGAATTGATTCACGATGAGGCGACACCGGAGCGGCTCGTGCAGGAAACCGAACGGCTCTTGGGAGATCCTCGTGCGTATGAGGAGATGAAGGCCGCGCTTCTGACGGTACGCCGGGCGCTGGGCACTCCCGGTGCGTCGCGTCGTGCCGCGGAAGCCGTCCTGGCCGAGTGTCGCGCATGAAACAGTATCTCCGCCTGCTCAAATATCTCGATCCCTACCGGTTTCGACTGGGGGCTGCGTTTCTGTGCGCGCTGCTCGTGGCCGGACTCTCCGCCGCCTATGCCTGGCTGGTGCGCCCGGTCCTCGACGGCCTGTTTATCAGCAAGGATGAAAGCCTGCTGCTCGTGCTTCCTATCGCGATCCTGGCGGTGGCGGTGTTCAAGGGCGTGTTCAACTACGGGCAGAATTATCTCATGAACTATGTCGGGAACCAGGTCATCGGCGACATTAGGGAGCAGCTTTTTTCCAAGCTCGTTCGATTGCCGGTTCACTTCCACGACACGAATACGTCGGGTCGGTTGGTCTCGCGAGTCATCAACGACGTCAACCAGATGGCCAACGCCGTGACCGGTGTGCTGAAAGATTTATTCCAGCAGGGGCTGACCTTTCTGGCCATGATCGGCGTGATCATTTACCAGAACTGGAAACTGGCGGCGGTGTCCATGATTGTCGTGCCGCTGTCTGTGGTGACCATGGCGCGCATGGGACGGCGCTTGAGGAGTCTGGCTACGCGCGGGCAGGAACGCATGGGTGACATGGCCTCGACGCTGCAAGAGACGCTTGCCGGGATTCGGATGGTGAAGTCGTTCGGCCGGGAAGACGAAGAGGCCAAGCGGTTTCGCCAGAGCAACGACGCCTTCATTCACACCACCATGAAGGCCATCCAGGTCTCGTCCCTCGGGGCTTCCCATATGGAGGTCATCGGTGTGCTCGGTGTGGCGGGCATTATCTGGTATGGTGGGTATCTGGTCATTCATGACGAGATGACCCCCGGCGCATTCTTCTCGTTCCTGGCGGCGATGTTCATGGCCTACACGCCGATTCGAAGATTGTCGGGCGCCAATAATACGGTGCAGCAGGCGCTGGCCGCTGCCGAGCGGGTGTTTGATGTACTCGATCTTCCAAACGAGCAGGATGCCAGCGGCGGAAATACAGAGTTGCCGGCGATCACCCGGTCTCTCGAGTTTCAGCAGGTGGCGTTCCGGTACGAGGGGCAGGGTGATGCCGCGTTGATGGGCATCGATTTGACGATTCGGGCCGGTGAGGTCATTGCCTTTGTCGGCAGCAGCGGGAGTGGAAAGACCACCTTAGTCAGTCTCTTGCCGAGATTTTACGATCCCACCGGCGGGAAGATTCTCATCGATGGGGTGGATCTCTTGACCTGCAGCCTGCGTTCGGTGCGGGGACAGATCGGGATCGTGTCGCAGGAAGTCGTGCTGTTCGACGACACGGTCCGCAATAACATCGCGTATGGACGGCAGGGCGCGACGTCGGAGGATGTGACGCGAGCCGCGCAGCTGGCCTACGCGCACGAGTTCATCGTCCGGATGCCGGATGGGTACGACACGTTGATCGGAGAACGCGGGCTGAAGTTGTCCGGCGGCGAACGGCAGCGTCTGGCCATTGCGCGGGCGATTCTCCGTGACCCGCCGATCTTGATTTTGGATGAAGCCACGTCGGCTCTGGATACCCAGTCCGAGCGGATCGTGCAGCTGGCCTTGGGCAATTTGATGAAGAACCGGACGACTCTGGTGGTGGCTCACCGGTTGTCGACTATTCAGAATGCCACTCGCATCGTGGTCCTGGACAGGGGGAGGGTTGCGGAAGTGGGTTCGCACGAAGAGCTCCTGCGCAAGGGCGGCATGTATAAGCGCCTGCATGCGATGCAGTTTGCCGATGCGATCTCGGAGTAAGGACGCAGGTAAAGGTGAGGGATGGCAGTCCTATGACAACTGATCGATCAGCGGCGGCTCCTCAGCCACAGCCGTTGCTGAAGCGGGTCGTCAACGTGCTCAAGGTTGCGGTGGTGCCACCCGTCGGCTACCGGATCATTCAGATGCTGCGCCGCACGATGACCTGGCGCACGGAAGGCTTGGAGCATGTGACCCGGTTATTTACAGCAGAGAAGCGGGTGATTCTGGCCTTCTGGCATGCGCAACAATTGATGATGCCGCTGGCCATTCCTGGGCTTGAAGCCCATGTGTTGATCAGTCAGCATCGCGACGGGGAACTGATCCGTCGCATCGTGGCACGGTTCGGGTTGGACGCCGTTCGCGGATCCAGCACCAGAGGGGGGGCGGAAGCGTTTCGACAGCTGATTCGCCTCGGGCGGTCCGGCGGCAATCTCGTATTGACGCCGGACGGACCGAAGGGCCCGCGTCAGGCTGCCAAGGTGGGCGTGGTGCAGTTGGCGAGGGCCACCGGCCTGCCGATCATCCCGATGGCCTTTGGCTGCTCAAAAAAAAACTCTTCGCGAGCTGGGACCGGTTCATCATGCCCTATCCGTTCTCACGGGGCCTCTTTCTCCTGGGGCCGCCGATCAGCGTGCCGCCCGACGCCTCGTCCGACGACCTCGAGCGTTTCCGCCGGGAGTTGGAAGACACGCTGAACCGCATGACGATCGAGGCCGATGAGGCCGTCCTGCGGGCTGGTCCGTGATGTGGTATCTGCTCTATAACAGTCTTCTGCTCCTGGTTTCCCCGATTATCCTGTTCGTCCTGTTGGCCAAGCAGCGTTGTCGTCGCGGGTTGCCCCAGCGGCTGGGACTGCGGGCGGAGACGCCCGTCTCTGAGCCAGCCGGCAGGTCGGACTGTATCTGGATTCATGCCGTGTCTTTGGGCGAGGTGGTGGCCGTGGCGCCGCTTGTGCGGGATTTGCGTCGGCGGTATCCCGAGGCAAGGCTCGTCGTTTCAACCGTCACCGAAACCGGGCGTGAGGCGGTGGAGCAGCGTCTGGAGGGAGTGGCCGAACACCGGTACGCGCCGCTGGATTTTCCCTGGGTCGTCAATCAGGCGATCGACCGTCTCAAGCCGAGTCTGTATATTTTTGTCGAGACGGAACTCTGGCCGAATATCCTGCGGAACTTGCGGCGGCGGAATGTGCCGTCGATTCTGGTCAACGGCCGATTATCCACCCGTTCCTTTGAGCGGCAACGCCTGCCGGTGATCCGGGATTTCTACCGGACCATGCTGAACATGATCAGCTGCTGCCTCATGCAATCGGAGCGGGATGCGCAGCGCATGATCGACTTAGGGGCCGAGCCGTCACGGGTTCGATGCACCGGCAACATCAAGTTCGATCAACCGGTTCCGCAGGCTGCCGCCGGCGGCACGGCCGTGTCGAAAGCGGCGCTCGGGCTGACCGACCGGGAACTGTTGCTGGTGGCCGGAAGCACACATCCCGGCGAGGAAGAAGCGATCGTCGGCGCCTATCAGACTCTGAGTCCTGAGTTCCCCGAGCTCCGCTTGGTCCTGGCCCCCCGCCATATCGAACGGGCGGCGCAGGTGGAGCAGATGATCCAGGCGAAAGGCCTCACGGTGGCGCGGCGTAGCACAGGCAGGCAAGAACCGATGGCGGGCATGGGCGCGCGGGTGTTGGTCCTGGATACGCGCGGGGAATTGGCCCTGTTGTATCGAGATGCGGTGGTGGCCTTTGTCGGGGGCACCCTGGCGCCGGTGGGAGGGCATAATCTTTTGGAACCGGCGGTTTGGGGAAAGCCGGTGCTGTTCGGTCCGCATACCGACCATTGTGCCGAAGTGGCGTCGCTCCTGGTGAATGCGCAAGGAGGACTGGTGGTACAGGACGAACCGGACCTCGCGCAGGGTTTGCGAGCGCTCCTTCGCGATCCTGCCGCGTTGCAGCGGATGGGGCAGGCGGCGCAGCAGGTCGTGGCGGACAACCAGGGCGCGCTCCAGCGCAGCGCGGACATTATTGCCACCTTTCTGCCGGGACGAGAGACTCCGAAGGACGCGCGAGTTGGGCAGGAACGAGAGTTGTCGAGTCGGCAATCGTGATGGTGGCGACCATGTCGAGAGGGCTGCAGTCCTGGTTGCGGTGGCTCGGGTATCCCTACGAACTCGCAGCCAGGTTTCGCCTGTGGTCTTACGCACACGGTTGGTTCCCCACGCGTCGGTTACCTCGCCCCGTGATCAGCGTCGGGAATCTCACGGTCGGGGGCACAGGCAAAACGCCGGTCGTCATGTACCTGGTGGAGCGACTGACGGCGCAAGGAAAGCGCGTCGCGATTCTGAGCCGCGGGTATCGGCGTCGCAGCAGGGCTCCCCAATTGCTGGTCTCCGATGGGCAACAGGTGTTGGTGGGGCCGGAGGAAGCCGGAGACGAGCCCTATCTGATCGCGCGCCGTTGCCCTCAGGCCGTCGTGGCGGTGGGGGCGGACCGGTATGCGCTCGGCCAATGGGTCTTGGAGCGACTGCCGGTGGATTGTTTTGTGCTGGACGACGGGTTTCAGCATGTCCAGCTCCATCGCGATCTGAATTTGCTGCTGGTGGATGCGACGGATCCTGCGGGTATCCAGGCGGCATTGCCGATCGGACGTTTACGGGAGCCGCTTTCGGCGGCGGTGCGCGCCTCGGCCATCCTGATCACCCGGGTCGATGAAGCGGATGGAGGGGAGTCGGTCTGGCATCCTTTGCTACAGGCTTGTGGTTCGCTTCCGCCACCGGTGCGTGTGGGATTCCGGGCGGAGGAGTTCCGGCGCGTGGGGACGGGCGAACGGCTTCCGTTGGATGCGTTTCGCGGCCGGTCGGCCGTGCTCTTCAGCGGGATCGGCAACGCCGAGTCCTTTCGCGCCCTGGTGGCCGGATTGGGTATCATCATGATTGAGATGCTGGCATTTCCCGATCATGTGCACTATACCCGTGGCATGATGGACAGCATTCGAGCCAAGGCGAAAACCTGTGGCGCCGATCTGCTGGTGACGACGGAGAAAGATGCCGACAAGGTTACGCCGTTGTTAGTTGCGGAGGATGCCTGCTGGGCCGTGAGACTCCGCACCGAAATTGTGTCGGGGCAGGAGGAGTTGGAGCGATTGTTGCGACTCGACTCAGCACCAGGCAGGACGGGCGGCCATGCGTAAGGAAGGCATCCGTCGCATTGTTGTCCGCGGTCCCAATTGGCTCGGGGATGCCGTCATGTGCGAACCGGCCCTGAGCCAGGTGCGCACCCTGTTCCCGCAGGCCGAGATTACCCTGCTGGTGAAGCCCGGCATTGCGGATCTGCTGGCGCAACATCCGGCGGTGAACCGGACGCTGGTGTATGACGATCGGGGCCGCCATGCGGGGCTGGTTGGGAAATGGACGCTCGCCGGTGTGTTGCGCCGTCACCGATTCGATCTGGCCATCCTGTTTCAGAATGCCTTCGAGGCGGCGCTGATCAGTTTCCTGGCGGGCATTCCCAGACGATTCGGATACGCGACGGACGGGCGAACGCTGTTGCTGACCGACCCGGTGGCAGTGCCGCCACGCACCGCGCAACGGCATCAGGTCGAGTACTATTGGGGTCTCCTGAAGCCGCTGGGTGGGCAGGGTCCTGCGCCTGCGCCTCGTCTGTTTGTCACGCCGGATGAATCGGCGTTGATCACCGGGCGGTTGGCGGATGCCGGAATCGGGCCTTCGGATCCGGTGATCGGGGTGAACCCCGGCTCGACCTATGGCCAGGCCAAGCGATGGTTGCCGGATCGGTACGCCGAGGTCGTCAACCGTGTGGTCAAGGATGCGCAGGATCGATCGGGCGCCAGAGTCGGCGTGGCGATCCTGGGAGCCAAGGGTGAGGAACCGTTGGGGAAAGCCATCGCCGAACAGATCAAGACCCGCACGGTCGTCTGTTCCGGGCAGACCACGGTGCGAGAATTGATGGCGCTCGTGAAGCGGTGCCAGTTGTTTCTGACGAACGACACGGGGCCCATGCACGTCGCGGCCGCCTTCAAGGTTCCGCTGGTCGCCGTGTTCGGCCCGACCGATTGGCAGACGACCTCGCCGTTCGGCGTCGATGCCAAGCTGGTCCGGCAACCGGTATCCTGTGCGCCCTGTCTCTTGCGGGAATGTCCCATCGATCACCGGTGCATGACGGGGGTGACGGTGGAGCAGGTGTACGATGCCGCAGTGCAGCATTTGCCGCTGGTGACCCCTCTTCCGACGCCCGACCCTACGCCGTCGATGTCACGCCGCTCTCCCACCTCGCTGGCGGGAGTCACGGTGTTTCTCGATCGTGACGGCACCTTGAATGTGGATACGGGATATGTGAAGTCTCCTGATGATTTCACGGTGTTGCCCGGCGTGGGGGCGGCGTTGGCCAGGTTGAAACAGGCCGGGGCGCGCCTGGTCGTCGTCACGAATCAGTCCGGGCTGGGCCGGGGATATTTTACCTCAAGGGATCTTGAAGCGATTCACAGCAAGTTGCGGCTGGTGCTGGCTGAGGACGGGGTGACGCTCGACGGATTGTATTTTTGTCCCCACCATCCCGACGATCACTGCAATTGTCGCAAACCGGCCCGGGGCATGATCGACCGGGCCCATGCCGAATTGCAGGTGGACCTGAGCCGCGCCTATGTGATCGGGGACAGTGTTCGTGATGTCGAATTGGCCAAGCAGGTGGGGGCGCAGAGCCTGTTGGTGATGACCGGCCCGTCCGGTGCGGAGGCCCTGGCCGACTTGACGGCGCGCGATCTGCCTCCTGACTATGTGGCCGAGGGGTTGTCGCAGGCGGTGGACTGGATCGTCGCCCATGCGACGCACAGGCCTGCCGCCGACCTGCAGCGCTGATCATTTCTGGTGGCCGAATGACCGATCCTGTACGCCGACTCCTGCTGATCAAACCGAGTTCGCTGGGCGACATCGTGCATGCGATGCCGACCCTGGCGGCGTTGCGCGAGCGGTTTCCCCAGGCCGAGGTCACCTGGCTGGTGAAGCGGCAATGGGCGCCACTGGTGGAAGTCATTGCCGGGGTCGATCAGGTCTGTTCGGTATCGGAAGGATTCAGGGGCTGGTTGGGTCGGGTGCCTGCTCTTCGGGCGGTCGGCTTCGATCTGGTCGTCGATCTTCAAGGACTCTTCCGGAGCGGGGCCATGGCGCTGTTGGCCGGCTGCGGCCGGCGGGTCGGGTTTGCCAATGCGCGGGAGGGCAGCGCGCTGTTCTATACCCAGCGGGTGGCGGTTCCTCCCGCGCCCATGCACGCGGTCGATCGCTACCTGCTCGTCGCCGAGGCGCTGGGCGCGACACGTCCAACGCAGCCGCGGTTCGAATTCGTCGATCGAACCGGAGACCGGCAGGCCGTGGAGACCATGTTGTCCCGGGCCGGAGTTGCCCCCCATCAACCCTGGGTTGCCATGAACGTGTCCGCGCGTTGGGAGACCAAGCGTTGGCCGCCGCAACATTTTGCTGAGGCAGCAGACCGGCTTTCTCAGGCGCATGCGCTGCCTGTGGTCCTGATCGGCGGGCCGGCCGAGCGGGCGGAGTCGCTCGCGGTGACGGCGCTCATGCGTACGAAAGCGATTGATCTGACAGGACAGACCCCTGTAGGCTTGCTCCCCGGTTTACTCCGTCGCGCGGCTGTGTTGGTGACGAACGATTCCGGGCCCATGCACATCGCCGCGGCGGTGGGGACGCCGGTGGTGGCCCTGTTCGGCCCGACGGATCCGGTCAAAACCGGGCCCTATGGCAAGGGCCATGTCGTCCTGTCGCATGCGGTGGAATGCCGACCCTGTTTTCGCCGTGACTGTGCCCGTGCCGTGCCCCTCGAATGTCTGACCGCCGTGCGACCGGAACAGGTCGTTCGTGCCGTCGAACAACAACTTGAGCGATCACAGAAACCAGGATCATTGTGAACATCATCATTGCGGAATCCAGCACGGCGGTCGGCGGGCAGGAACTGGCCGTCCTGCTGCACGCTGAGCGTCTGTTGAAGCGCGGCCATCGTATTCGATTGGTCCTGGAGCCGCGCAGCCCTATCATGGCCATGGCCAGGGAACGGGGGCTTCCGGTCGAACCGTTTGTCATGCGGCAATGGCGGCTGCCGCTGTCGATTCTGGCCTTTCGCGCGTTGCTCAAGCGGGAGCGTCCCGAGATCGTCCACGTCAACAGTTCACGCGACAGCTGGATCGCGACGCTGTCGTCGCGTCTGCTCGATCCGCGCCCCAAAGTCATTCGCACGCGGCATATTTCGGCGCCGCTTAATCACAATGCCACCACGCATTTGCTGTATCGTCGTCTCTTCGACATGGTGATCGTGACCGGGAGCGAACGGAACCGGCAGGACCTCATCCATCGGGACGGATTGGCGCCGGACCGTGTCGCGTCGTTTCCCATCGGCTTGGATGTGGAGCACTTTTCGCCGGCCACACCTCAGCACGATATCCGGTCCGAGCTGGGGATTCCCGCCGGGCATCTGCTGGTCGGGATGATTTCCTATCTGCGGGACTATAAAGGCCACCGGTATCTTGTGGAGGCGGCCGCCAAGGTGCTGAAGCAGCACCAGGGAGTGGCCTTTCTCATCGTGGGTGAAGGGCCGGAGGAGCAGAACATCCGCGCGCAGATCGAACGTCTCGGCTTGACGTCCGACGTGCGCATGCTGGGATTTCGCGATGACCTCCTGGATGTGTTCCGGTCCCTGAATCTCTTTGTGATTCCCACAGTCGAAGGCGATACCATTCCTCAGGTGTTGATGCAGGCGCTGGCGATCGGACTCCCGGTTGTCTCGACGACCACCGGATCGATTCCCGATGTGCTGGCCGACGGGGAGTCGGGGTTCATCGTCCCGCCGCGGGATGCCGATGCGTTGGCCGACCGGATCGGCCGCCTGCTGAACGATCCCGAGCTTCGCGCCGCGATGGGGCGACGGGGCCGTCAGACGGTGGAGCAGTCCTATTCGATCGACCGGATGGTGGATGAGTTGGAGCGTGTTTATCGGCAGGTGATCGCATCATGATGCAACGATGGGCGGAAGCCCGCGCCTCGATCCGCAAAAGCGTGCTGTTCTGGTGGATCCTCTTCGTTGTGATGCAAATGGCGGAGCGGGTGTTTCTGTTGCGCGACGCGTTTGAGCAGGAAGCTCCCAGCCTGCCGCTGCTGCTCAAGACCCTTGTCGTCGGCGTGCGGGGAGATTTCATTACCGCCACCTTTGCATTGGTGCTGGCCGGGGTCGGGGCAGGGGCATGGGCCCTGCGGGGGCATGGCTGGAGCGGGGTGAGACGTCTGACCCAGTCCTTCCTCCTGTCGTTTCGATCGGGGCTGCACGTGGGGTGTGTGCTGACCGGCTTGTTGTTGTTTGTCCTGCTGTGTGTGGACATGGGGTACTACGGGTTCAACCGGCAGCATATGGATTTCGTGTTTCTCGAATATGTCGGCGACCTCTTTGCGCCTGCGGCGACACCGGACAGCTCCAATGCACAGGCGATGCAGCAAACCAGCGCAGAGTTAGGCGAGGCCGGAAAATGGGCCGCACGGCTGGCGCTCTTTCTGGGCATCCAGGCTGTGGCCATGGGGCTGTGGTGGTGGAGTTTTTCCTGCGCCATTGTGCCGGCGTTGGCTCGCTGGCGGCCGGGCTCGGGGTTTCAGGCGAACACGTTCCTCCTTGTCGCACTGGTGGCCGGTGGAGCCGGGTTTCATCATTCCGGCCCCTACGGGATTCGGATCGCGCCGATCGGAAGCATGGTCTATTACACGCTGGCGCAGAATCCCGTCCTTTTTGCGGCTGAGGCCCTGCGAATCGCGGTGGTATCACGGGGGGCAATGGAGCAACGGGCAAGTGCCGAGGCGATGCCCTATGAGGTCGCCGTTCAGACGGTGCAGCGATTGCTCGGCCCGGGTGAAGCGTTTGTGGATCAGCGGTATCCCCTGGTCAGAACCATGACCGCCTCTTCGGACGGTGTTCGGTTACCCGGGCAGGCGAACATCCTGTTGGTGTTTCTCGAAGGGTTGGATCGCCGGTATCTGGGACAGCGATATGGCGAAATTCAGGGTACGCCTTTTTTGGATCGCTTGAAGCAGGATAGCGTCTACTTCGAGAACTTTTTCTCTAACGGTGTCCAGACCTCTCGCGGGCTGTTTGCGACCCTCTGCAGCGCCTTTCCTCGGCAAGGGGCCGCCGCGATGAAAACGCGCTATGCCCACGATTACTTCTGTCTGCCGTCGTTGTTACAGCGTCAGGGCTATCGCACGGAGATGGTGATCGGGCAGCATCGGGACCTGAACCGGCTGCAGTCGTTCGTGGCGCGCAATGGATTGCAGCAGCTGATCGACGAGGGAGATTTTCCCAAGGATGCGGAACGGATGGGTCTCGGCATCGTGGACGGCGCCTTATTCGATTTCTGTTACGAACGGATCAAGCAACGCCAGGCGGAGGGTAAGCCGTTTTTTCTGACGACGCTCACGTTGTCGACCCACCATCCCTTCGCGGCCCCGCAGAACCATCCCGCGGTGCGTCTGCTGCAAGAGCAGGTGCAGGACAAGTATGTCGGCGCCCTGCGATATACGGATCTCGAATTTGAGCGGGTGTTTACCAGACTCGTTCGCGAGGGACTCTTGCGGAATACGGTTGTCGTCGTCATGGGTGACCATGGCCGGCACGAACCGGTCGGGAGCACCGATATTGAGCGAAAGGCGGGTCATTTTGCATCGCCGCTGTTTATCTGGATGGACGAGTCGTTGCGCACTCCGGCCACCTATCGCCCGCGGACCGTGTCGGCCATTGCCAGTCAGGTCGATGTGGCTCCGACCCTGCTGGCCCTCAACGGCATTCTGCCGGCCGTGGGGGCGTTCGCCGGACATGACCTGACCTGTCTGTTGGTGCGCGATTGCCTGCAGGACCAGGTGGCCTATCTCACCAGTGTCTACGACAATCTGGTGGGCCTGGCCAGCCCGGACGGGCTGTTATTGTATTCGTTCTCGGCCGAGTCGTTTCAAGAGGCCACGCTCAATTTCGAAGCGCTATCCGAGCACGAGCCGGGCCGGCGACGACGGCTTGCTGTTCGCGACCGGGAGTTGATGGCTCTCTACGAGGTGGCGAATGTCGCGCTCGATTCGAACCGCCTCTGGTCCTGGCGCGAGTTCGGGACACGATTATGATCGTGCGGGGCACAATTTCCTGTTCGTCGTTGTTCGAGAAGGATCTGTTGCTGTGAATCATATTCCGGTGTCGGCCGTGGTCATCGCCTACAACGACGAGCCCAATATGCGGGCTTGTCTGGAGTCCCTCACCTGGGCGGATGAAATCATCGTGGTGGACTCTCACAGTACCGACGCCACCGAGCGGATCAGCCGGGAGTTCACCGACAAGGTCTATCAGCATGACTTTCACGGATTCGGACGACTGCGGAACGAGGCCCTGACCCATGCCAGGCACGACTGGGTGTTCAGTCTGGATACCGATGAACGGGCGACGCCGGAGTTGCGCGACGAGATCCGGCGCGTGCTGGCTGCAGGCCCGGAGGCCGATGCCTACTTCGTCCCCCGCAAGAATTATTTTCTCGGGCGATGGATCAAACATTGTGGCTGGTTTCCCGACTACCGGCAGCCGCAGTTGTTCCGGAAGAGCCGGTTGCGTTATCGGGAGGAACTCGTCCATGAAAGTTTCGACCTGGACGGGAAAATCGGCTATTTGACGGGCGCTGCGCTGCAGTACCCGTTCCGGAATATCGACCACTACTTAGCCAAGCAGGAGCGCTACTCCGATCTCATGGCGCGGCGCATGGTCGAGCAGGGGCGCGCATTCTCCCCGCATCAGCTGGTCTCACATCCCTGTTTCACCTTTCTCAAAATGTACGTCGGGCGAAAAGGTTGTCTGGACGGTGTGCCGGGGCTTATCTTGTCCGGACTCTATGCCTATTATACGTTCATCAAGTACGCGCGTTTCTGGGAGTTGCGGTCCCGGGTGCTGCCTGAGGGCAGTCAGGCTGCGACGGTGAAGCAGGGTCAGGCGTGACGGTCACTGACGATGGAGCGAGACGGAGGACGATGACGATTGCGGCGGTGGTCATCACCAAGGATGAAGAGAAGAATATTGCCGACTGTCTCGAGTCCCTGCGCTGGGCCGACGAACTGATCGTCGTGGATGCGGAAAGCCGAGACCGGACGGTGGAGCTGGCAAAACAGTACACCCCGAACGTGTTTGTCCGCCCGTGGCCCGGGTATGGCCCGCAAAAAAACTTCGGTATCGATCAGGCCGCTGCGGAGTGGATTCTCGTGGTGGATGCCGACGAGCGGGTGACCGGGGGATTACGACGGGAAATCGAAGCGTTACTGGCGACGACCCCGGCGGCCGACATCGGAGGGTATGAGATTCCCCGGCGGAATTTTTTCTACGGGAAATGGATTCAAGGCGGCGGGCTCTATCCGGACTATCAGCTGCGGCTGTTCCGAAACACCGCCGGCCGGTACGACGATGTGAAGCTGCACGAAAACTTCACGCTCAGCGGGCGTCGGGAGCGGCTTCAGGAGCCCTTCGATCACTACAGCATGCCCACCGTCAACCATCACATCCGCAAGATGATGCGGTATACGACTCTCGGTGCCGATGAGAAACTGAAGCGGGTCACCCGTATCAGCGGCTGGGTTATTGCCACGCACCATCTCGGTACGATCCTCAAAACCCTGTTCTCACGCGGCGGGTATCGCGACGGGGTGCACGGATTGGTGGTGGCGATGTTTGCCGGCCTCCACACGTTCGTCAAATATGCCAAGGCCTGGGAGCGTGTGAACGTCAGGCGGGACGCATGATCGATCCATCCCTGCCCGGCATGAACCTGGCGGAGGTCCCGTTCCCCTGATGCGTATCGGGATCGACGCGGCGTCAATCGTAGGGGACAAGGGCGGCGTCGGCTGGCATACCTATCATCTGCTACGGTCGCTGCTGGCCTTGGATGAGCACGTCGAGTATGTCGGATATCTCCGGCCCGGGTCCCTGCAAGCGGGCCGGCTCGAAGGCTGGCCGGTCCACGATCGTCTGCGGTGGGTGGAAACGCCGCGGTGGCTGATGCCATGGCGGGGCGGGTGGGACAGGCTCGATCTCTATCACGGCCCCAACTTCAAGATGCATACGACGGGACGATCGGGCGGCATCGTCACCATCCATGATCTGTGGCTGGCCAGGCATCCGGAATATTCGAGGAAGCTGTTGGGGCAGGCCGGTTCTTCCAGACGGGCCATCGCCACCGCCAACCGCGCGCGACGGGTCGTGACCGTATCGGAGTTTTCGGCCCGTGAAATAGACGCCTTGTATGGAATTCCTCGTGAACGGGTGGTCGTCATCCATAACGGCGTGACCGAGGCATTCTCTCCGGTGCGGGATGAGCAGGCGATGGCCGCGTTGATGAAGCGCTGGGCGATTCCATCCGCCGGATTTATTCTATTCGTCGGCGGGGCCGATCCAAGAAAGAACCACCGTGTTTTTCTGCAGGCCGTGGCGCAGTCGCGTTCACAGCTTGGGGGACGGGCCATTGTGCTCGTGGGGGATGCGGAGCACCCGCAGGGAAGCTACCTCGCGACGGCCCGGTCGCTCGGCTTGGAGCAAGAGGTGCGTTGTACCGGTCGTCTCGACCGTGAGGAGCTGTGCCGGCTCTACTCCTTCGCCGACGTGTTTGTCTTTCCGTCGCTGTATGAGGGATTCGGCATGCCGGTGCTGGAGGCGATGGCCTGCGGAGCACCGACGATTACCTCCTCGACGTCGTCTCTTCCGGAAGTGGCAGGGGATGCGGCGGTGCTGGTGGATCCGGAGGATGCCGAGGCGTTAGGAACGGCGATGGTGAACCTGTTGTCTGACCAGGCGCTACGACAGCTACTTCGGAAGCGTGGCTTCGAGCGCGCGCGCCTGTTTACCTGGCAGCGCGCAGCGTTGCGTACCAGTGCCTTGTATCGAGAACTCTGTGCCTGAGGCAGGTTGTTGAATAAGCGCGCCGGCGTGGTGATCACGGTCTGTGAATCGTGAATCGTAAAACGTTTTCGGACCATACGCTACGCGCTCTACGCCATAGGCTCATTCATCCGGACGAGCGCCGAACGACGCTTCACGCGCGACGGACGGATGTGCGATCCTCGACGGTGCCCTAAGTTATAGGAGCAGTGGTTCAACGATCTGCTAGCTCGCATTATTCATGACAGTTCGTCGGGAAATCGCGCAGTCGCGTTGCGAGACGGGCATGCGGAGCTGCGAGGGACCGAGGCGTACTTGAACAGTACGTCGAGGGACTGAGCGGCGAGCCTGCCAGCCGAAGGCGCGTCGCAGCAGCGAATCCGCGATTGCAGCAGAAGTGCTCATGAATAATGCGGGCTAAAGTCGGCGGTGTGATGAATCTTCAGAATATCCTGATCATTAAATTGCGGCATATCGGCGATGTGCTCCTGTCGACGCCGGTGTTGCGCGGGTTGCGGGCGGCGTTTCCCCACGCGCAGCTCACGATGCTGGTCAATCGTGGAACGGAGGGCGTGCTGGCGCACAATCCGGATGTGAACGAGGTGTTGTGTCTCGAAAAGGGCTCCTGTGGCGCCCAGCTGAAGTTTGTGCAAATGCTGCGACGGCGAGGTTTTGACGCCGTGATCGATCTGACCGATGGGGACCGGTCGGCCATTATCGGTCTGGTAACCGGCGCGCCCGTCCGCATCGGATTTAATGCAGAACATCGCTGGCGAGGCCTCTTGTACAGTGCCGTGGCTAAACCACGCCCGATAGATCAGCATCGAGTGGACTACGATCTCTGCGCTCTGCGGGCCCTGGGGCTGGACACGAAGCCGGGCACACCGGCATTGTATGCGTCGCCGGCAGATGAGCAGGTGGTGGAGAGCTGGATGCAGGAAGCTGGGCTCTTGTCTACGCAAGCCCCTCCCTTGTTGGTGTTGTTGCAGCCGGGGGCGCGTTACTCGCTGAAAGTATGGTCGCATGAACGGTTCGCGCAGCTCGCGGATCGTCTCGCCGACAAGTTTGCCTGCCGGATTCTCCTGGGCGGCGATCAGCGTGAACGCGAGGTGGCTGAGCAGGTCGCCCACAAGACGCGCTGTGCGCCCCTTGTGGTGGCGGGGAAGTTTTCGCTCCTGCAGTTTGCCTCGTTGGTGAAACGTTGTGCCCTGTTCGTCGGAAACGACGGCGGGGCCATGCACATTGCCTCGACGATGGGGACCCCGGTCGTGGCGCTCTTCGGGCCGACCTATCCGCAACGGTGGGGGCCGCGCGGGGGACCGACGCAGGTGATCTACAAAGGCCTGGATTGCCGGGCCTGTTATCATCCAACCTGTTTGCGCGGGGACGAGAGTTGTATGCAGCAGATTACGGTGGACGAGGTCTTTACGGCGTCCAGCCGCATGTTGGAACGAAGGATGGCGGGGGCGTGAGCGACGAACTGGTGAGCGTGGGCATTCCGGCGATGTCTGGAGGAGGTTCGTTGCCGGGTGCTGCGTTGAGACTCGACTATCGCTGGGGCCTACTGGTCGGACTCAGGGAACGGGTGCCTGGGAGACAGCACAGATTGTGGGCGTCATTCGTACGGGCGGCACAAGCTCGATAGCTTCTTGAGGTGACACGTTCATGGCAAAGATCCGCGTGCTGCATGTGTCGAACAGGCTCGAGCTCGGTGGCACGGAGAAGACCCTTCAGATTTTCTGTCAATATCTCGACAAGTCGCGGTTCGAGGTCTTCGCTTGTGGACGCATGGGCGGTGGGGTTCGTGCTGCGGAGCTCGAACGATACGGCATCCCGGTGTTCATCCAGCCGCCTGATTTGACGCAACTGGTACGCGACTACCACATCGATATCTGCCATGTTCACCGCGCCGGGACCTACGAACCTGGCTCTCTGCCCGAGCGTCACCCCGGCGGCCCTCGCGTCGTAGAAACCAATGTGTTTCATGCACTGGACGAGCAGGAAGGGGACCGTATCGACTGCCACTGCTTTGTCTCCGAGAGTTCCAGGTCGACCTATTTTCGTCGCTATGGAGTGCAGTCGGGCAAACGGTACGAGGTGCTCTACAACCCGGTCGACTTCTCAGAGGTCAGCGGGGGGGATAAACCGTTCAGCCGTACGATCGGACGCTGTAGCCGACCGGATGATCAGAAGTGGCATGATGTCTGCCTGAAGAGTCTGCCGAGAATATTTCGGAACGTGCCGGAGGTGCGGTGCCTGCTTCAGGGCGCGACGGAACGGGTGAGGAGCACGCTGACAGGGCTGGGCCTGAACGGTCGAGTGGAGTTACTGGAGCCATCCGTGCATGTCAAACACTTCTATCGGCGTCTCGATATCTTTACGCATGGCTCGCGGATCGGGGAGACGTTCGGGTGTGTCATCGCCGAGGCCATGGCCAACGGCATTCCAGTCGTGACGCTGAGCACCCCTCAGCGAAAGAAGGCTAATGCCCAGGCGGAGCTGGTAGAGCACAATGTGACCGGTTTCGTGTGTCGATGGCAGTGGCAATATGCAGGTGCAGTGATTGAGCTGCTGCAGAATGAGGCGTTACGGACCACGTTTGGACGACGCAGCTACGAGAAAGCCCGCGAGCAATTCGACGCCGCTCTGCTTACGAAACGGTTGGAAGATATATACATAGATCTGATGGATAGGCGCCCGTAACAGGCGAGCGCACTTGTCGGACGGCTTGCCCCGCTGGACGGAGCAGGCCTGGCCTGGAAAAGGGTGGCTGCCTAGTGATTGTCATCGACCTTGGGTGCGGGAAAAATAAGCAGCGGGAAGCCATCGGATTTGACTGCCGAAGGGAACCAGGGGTCAACGCCCTGTGCGATATCGAGCAGCCGCTGCCGCTCAAGGCCGATTGTGTCGATGTGGTTCACCTGAGCCATGTCATGGAGCACGTGCGCGAGCTGATTCCATTCATGGAAGAGGTCTATCGTGTGTGCAAGTCAGGAGCTCAGGTGCATGTGACCGTTCCCTATTACACGTCCCGCGGGGCATTTCGCGATCCGACGCATGTGCGCTATTTGACGGAGGATACCTTTCAGTATTTCGAGGCGCCGACTGACTATGGCGTGCGAACGAATTTTCGAATTGAGTCGGTTCGTTATGATACCCGCAAACCGTTTCGATTTCTGCCCGAGTATTTTCGCAAACGGTGCAGGCGGCACCTCTGGAACGTGGTTGAGAATATGTACGTGACGCTTCGCGTAGTGAAATCCTAGCCCGGATTATTCATGAATGTCGTCGCGAGGCGTTCGAGACCGAAGCCCGCCGGGGCTTCTCGCAAGCGAGGCCGACGCAGGCGTACTGACAGTCCGTCGAGGAGGCCGAACGAGAACAGCCCCGCCGGGCGAGAGAATCGGACGACGGAGCAGGCATTCATGAATAGTCCGGGCTAGGCCTCACGAGCCTCGAGACGATCACACTTACATGAAGGTACTATATCTGACCGATTCGGAGCCTGACTATCTGGCCGACCAGATCTATGACGGGCTCTGCGCAGTGCTGGGGGGGGAGAATGTTTTTGACTTCCCCCGTAAAGCCGCGTATCACGGTCCCCATGCTCGACCGTCGTCTCTCGTCCTCGGTCGAGAAGGTGGAGAGGCTCAGGACGCGCTGGTTGAGAGGCTTCGCGCGGGACAGCTTGACTTGGCCCTGCTGTCTTCTCCGAGACGAGGGGTCCAAGCTGCGTTCCGTGCCCTAGCAGATCAGGCCAGGCTCCCTCCTATTGTGTTGCTCGACGGAGAAGACGATACGCAGCTTCGCCTGGATCTCCTCAGAGCGGTGGGGGCTGGGGTGTATTTCAAGCGCGAGTATCGCAAACGCCCCGGTGAACTGGGCGGGGCCTGGTTTCGGGGCCTGAGGTCGATGTACGGTGAGGAGTTTGAAGGGCGTATCTTTCCACTGCCATTCTCAGTCAGTGCGGCGGCGTTGTCAGGTGCGCCGAGTCTGACCCGAGACATCGATGTCTCGTTTGTCGGGCGGGCTTCGCACCGAAAGCGACTGGCGGCGGTCAGGCTATTGAGGGACGCCCCGGACATTCGGTTCGAGGGCGGGGTCTATGTCGAGCCGACCGATCGGCGGTCGAGGCTGGCCGAATCCTGGTTCGACATCATGGCGGCGAAGTTGCTGGGAGATCCTCCGGCCAGAGGCTCGCTCAGTAGAATGGGGATGGAGGCCTATCGCTCGCTCTTGGGCCGTTCAAAGACGGCGCTTTCTATTCGAGGTGGTGGATTCGACACGGTACGCTATTGGGAAGTCGTGGCAGCCAAGACCCCGTTGATCTCCGAGGCTCCGGACATCGACATTCCGCATAACTTCGAACATGGTGTGCACGCAGTGTTTTGTCGGCCGGACTTGAGCGATCTGACCTATTGGGTGCGAAGACTCCGCGACGACGAAGCCGAACGGCAGCGAATGGCGGAGGCCGCCTATTCGCATTTGCTGGCCTATCATACGACGGCCCGTCGGGCGGCGTATCTGTTGGAGTTGTGCGCACAGGTGCTCTAGCCCGGACTATTCATGAGCGCTTCTGCTGCAATCGCGGATTCGCAGCTGCGACCAGCCTGTCGGCGGGCGGGCTCGCCGCTCGGTCGGTCGACATCCTGTTCACGGATGCCTTCCTTCCTCACGGCTCCACGCGCCCGTCTCGCTTCGCGACTCCGCGATTTCGCGACAAACCGTCATGAATAATCCGAGCTAGGGATCCATGAAATCGATCAGCCTCGTTATTGCGCTCTACAATCAACTCGAGTTTACTCGACAATGCCTCGCTTCGATTAAGGCCTATACCCCCCCTCCGGTTGAGCTGATTCTGATCGACAATGGCTGTGTGGACGGGACCACGGAATATCTTCGAGGCGTCGATGCGACGGTCATTTCCAATGCGCAGAATCTTGGTTGTGCGAAAGCCTGGAACCAGGGGATACGAGCCAGTCGGGGGGATGTCATCGGCATCCTGAACAACGACCTGCTCATGACCGCGGGGTGGAGCGAAGCCCTGTTGGCGTTCATGGAGCAGGGGGGGCATGGAATTGTGTGCCCCTCGGCTCGAGAAGGCCAGCTGGACTATGATTTGGCGGCCTATGCCCGAGAGTTTACGAAGGCGTGCGCCGGAGCGGTGCGGTGGGAACTCTATGCGCCTTGTATGTTGATCGATCGAGCGGTGTTTGATCGGATTGGACTGTTCGATGAGGCCTTTTCCTATGGCGGATGCGAAGATACCGATTTCCTCTGGCGCACCAAGGCGGCAGGATTTTCCGTCGCGATGACCGGTGCGGCGCTCATCCATCATTTCTCAAAAGTCACTCAGGCCGCGGTGTCTCGTACGGAGACCGATCAATATTGGGACCACAATATGGCCCATTTCCAAAAAAAGTGGGGGCGGACGATCCGTGGAAATTGGTTTCAACGGCGTGTCACCGATTTGAGAACCAAGTTGGTAAAACGATCGGAGCAACTTCGATTTGGCCATACGCTGGTGGAAAAATTTCCTCGACCCGTCGATCGGGGGCAGCCGCTCGGATGAACGCCGCTGGCGGGTTTTTTTCACCTTCTGCTAGCCCGCATTATTCATGAGCGCTTCTGCTGCAATCGCGGATTCGCAACTGCGACCAGCCTGTCGGCGGGCGGGCTCGCCGCTCGGTCGGTCGACATCCTGTTCAAGGAGGCCTTCCTCCCTCCCGGCTCCGCGCGCCCGTCTCGCTTCGCGACGAACCGTCATGAATAATGCGGGCTAGTAGTGCCACCTGATGAGAGGGATGCCAAGCTTGTGAAGATTGTCATTGCCGCCTGGCATCTCAAGAACGCGAATGTGGGAATCGGGCGGTATGCCCGGGAACTGATCGAGGCGCTGGGGCGCGTCGATCAGAACAATCAGTACGAGATCCTGCTTCCCCACGCAGAGCATCCGTTCACCGCTCGGCCGAATATGCGATATCGCGTGATCCGGTTCCCGCTGTTCCGTCGCCGTTTCTGGGAGCAGGTGGCACCGCTCCTCGTCGGCCCGTACGATGTGCTCCACTTCCCGTACGATTCCTGCGTGGCCTGGAAACGCGGAAAGTTCGTGGCCACCATCCATGACGTCAAGCCGTTGTTGTTTCCGGTGCTCCGTGCCCGTACCAATCTCAATAGTCGCATCGAACAGTGGCTGGTCGGGGATCGCTGGAAGAAGCTCGACCACGTCATCACGATCTCCGAACATTCGCGGCGCGATCTCCTGGCCCACGTTCCGCTTCGCCCCGAGCAGGTGACCGTGACCTCCCTGGGCCTCGATGCCGAGCGGTTTCGGCCCGCCGGACATCCGGGGGAGCGCAAGCCCTACGTGTTCTGTGTAGCCGGAGCCGACCCGACCAAGAACGTCGGTGTCCTCATCGACGCGTTCGCGAAACTTCCCGAGATGTTGCGCAACCGTTTCGACCTAATCCTGGCGGGTGATGTCTGCAAACGCCCGGATATTCGAGCGGCCGTCGAGCATCATGGCATCGGCGCCCACACCAAACTGGTCGGCATGGTGTCCGACCGGGAACTCGTCGCCTATTATCAGCAGGCCACCGTGTTTGTGTTTCCTTCGCTCTACGAGGGGTTCGGGCTGCCGGTGTTGGAGGCGATGGGGTGCGGCTGTCCGGTGATCTGTTCGAACGCCTCTTCGCTGCCCGAAGTGGCGGGTGACGCGGCGGTGCTGCTCGATCCGCATGACGGCGGTCGATTGGCCATCGAACTCGCCCGTGTTTTGACATCCCCTGCGCTGCGGGACGAGTTGAGGACCCGCGGACTGGCTCGGGCGCGCGAATTCTCCTGGGATCGCACTGCGGTGGAGACGGTGGCGGTCTATCGACGTCTGGCAGGCTGAGTCAGTGACCCTCGATGAGCATACCGGATCGGCGGCAAGAGGGATGGTGCTCGACAGGTTGCAATTCCTGTGTTGTCATTGGGGCTCAGACCGGTACTTGCCCGATGTCGAGGGGATGAACGAGATGGCGGAAGAGACGTGCGATTTTTTAATCGCCGGGGCCGGAGTGATCGGCGTGGCCATCGCGAGGGAGCTCAGGCGCCGGTATGGCGTCACGGTGGTCGTGCTGGAGAAGGAATCCACGGCCGGCCGGCACGCGAGCGGTCGCAACAGCGGCGTGTTACACGCGGGCGTGTATTACAAGGCGGGGACACTTAAGGCCCGGTTGTGTGTGGAGGGGAACCGGCGGTTGCGAGCCTATTGTCGGCAGCACGCCATTCCGCTCAACGAGCACGGCAAGGTGATTGTGGCGCGGACGGAAGCGGAGTTGCCGTCGCTGCATGAATTGCACGCACGATCCCAGGCCAATGGAGTCCGTGTGAGCCTGCTCGATGAACAGGCGCTGAAGGAGGTGGAACCTTGCGCGAAGACCGTCCAGCAGGCGCTGTACGTACAGGATACCGCCGTGGTCGACCCGCAACGGGTCATGGCGGCCATGGTGGCGGATGCCGAGCGCGAAGGCGTGGTGTTTCGCTTCGGCTGCGCGTGGCTAGGGCGGGAGGGCGATGCGGTGGCGCGTACCGATCGAGGCCGTGTGACCTACGGACATTTCGTGAATTGCGGCGGACTCTTTGCCGATCGAATCGCGCATGCCTACGAAGTCGGGCTGCATTTCAAAATCTTACCGTTTCGCGGACAGTTCTATCAGCTGCGTCCCGGGTCCGCCATGCAGGTCCGTGGCAACATCTATCCGGTTCCGGACCTGCGCAACCCGTTCCTGGGCGTGCACTTTACGCGACGGCCTGAAGGCGATGTGACGATCGGCCCTTCGGCCCTCCCGCTGCTCGGTCGTGAGCAGTATCAGGGCCTGACCGGGGCAACGCTCGGTGGTACTGTCACGATGCTGGCCTATTTGATGCGACTCTTCGGTCGTAACCGGGACCATTTTCGCTCGATTGCCTGGACCGAGATGATCAAGCTGACGCGCACGGGCTTTTTCCGTGAAGCGGAAGATCTCGGACGGGGGTTTGAGAAAGCCGATTTGCTGCCGGGGCAAGCGCCCGGCATTCGGGCGCAGTTGGTCGATACGCGAACGGCCGAGCTCGTGAGCGATTTCGTGATTGAGGCGGGGTCGCGTTCCACCCACGTGTTGAATGCCGTGTCCCCCGCCTTTACTTCGTCACTGCCGTTTGCCGAGCACGTCGTCGGAGTGATGAAGCTCGCGTAGTGTTCCATCGGCGGCATGATCGAATTTTCTGGTCTGAAGCTTGGCTGAGACGCTAAGATTCAAGTCGATCGATGATCGAGGTGGACGCTGTTCGAAAGCATCTATGCCGAGTGCCGATCGCGTGATATAAGATGATCCGTTCGTGGGCTCAAGCCGTGCTCTTTCGTTGGGGGTGATCATGAAGGGTGTCGTACTTGCCGGGGGGCTCGGATCTCGATTGCTGCCGCTGACCAAAGTGACCAACAAACATCTCCTGCCGGTGTATGACAAGCCGATGATCTATTACCCCATCCAGACGCTGGTCAACGCGGGTATTACGGAAGTGATGTTAGTGACGGGCGGGAACAGCGCGGGCGACTTTCTGAAGTTGTTGGGGAACGGTCGTGATTTCGGTCTGAAGCATCTCAGCTATACCTACCAGCAGGGGGAGGGAGGTATAGCCGATGCGTTGCGGCTGGCGGAGCATTTCGCCGATGAGGGGCCGATCTGCGTGGTGCTGGGCGACAATTTGATCCAGGGTAATATTGCGCAGGCCGCAGGAGCGTTTCGCGCGCAGAAAAATGGCGCGAAGATTCTCCTCAAGGAAGTCAAAGATCCACAACGGTTCGGTGTGCCGCACCTCGAAGGGGATCGAGTGCTGAGCATCGAAGAAAAGCCGGCGCATCCTCGCTCGTCCTATGCGGTCACCGGAATCTACTTTTATGATGCCCATGTCTTCGAGATTACCCGGACGTTGAAACCTTCGGGGCGTGGCGAATTGGAAATTACAGACGTCAATAATGCCTACATTGCATCCGGGGAGTTGACCTGGAATGTGCTGGATGGCTGGTGGACGGATGCCGGCACGATCGAATCGTTATTAGCCGCCAACCAGCTCGTGGCCCAGACCGGGGCGAACAGGATGGAGTTCTAAATGCGTATTCTCGTCACGGGCGGGGCCGGCTTTATCGGGTCGCATCTGGTGCGTCGCTTGATCCAGAGCGGCCGTCATTCGGTCGTGAACCTGGATGCGCTGAAGTATTCCGGCAACCTGGAGAATCTCGCTGATCTCGCCGGGCATCCGCAGTATGTCTTCGTGCAGGCCGACATCGGTGATCAACAGGTCGTGCACAAGATCCTGCAGGAACACCGCATTGAGGGCATCATCAATTGCGCGGCGGAAACCCACGTCGATCGGTCGATTCTCGATCCCGGGGTCTTTGCCCGCACGGATGTTGTGGGCACCGGCATCCTGTTGGAGGAAGCGCGTCAGGCCGGAGTGCGGCGGTTCCTGCAGGTCAGCACCGATGAGGTGTACGGCAGTGTCGAGCAGGGCAGCTCCACGGAGGGAGATCGGTTGGAACCTCGAAGTCCCTATTCGGCGAGCAAGGCCGGAGGGGACCTACTGGTGCTGAGTTATTGGACGACCTACCGGTTTCCGGTGCTGGTCACGCGCGGGAGCAATACCTACGGGCCGAACCAATACCCCGAAAAATTTATTCCGTTGTTTGCGACCAACGCGATCGACGGGGAGCCGCTTCCGTTATACGGCGATGGTAAACAATGCCGCGATTGGTTGTCGGTCTACGATCATGCGGCTGGGATCCAGCATGTGTTTGAGCATGGCCAACCGGGAACCGTCTACAACGTCGGCGGGGGAAACGAACGCGAAAATATCACGGTGGCCGAACAGATCGTGGCGACGCTGGGAAAGTCTCGGTCGCTGATTCGTTTGGTGCAGGACCGCCCTGGACACGATCGTCGCTATTCGATCGATTGCAGCCGGTTGCGCGCCTTGGGCTGGTCGCCGCACGTGCGGTTCGAGGAGGGGCTGAAGCAAACGGTCGAGTGGTATCGCACGCATGAGAGTTGGTGGCGGACCATCAAGTCCGGAGAGTTCAAGGAATACTATCAACAGCAGTATGCGAAGCGGTTGCAGCAGGGCACGGCGTGCGGATCGTAATCACCGGTGCGCAGGGACAGCTGGGGGCGGACCTTCAGCAGACGCTACGAGGGCATCAGCTGACGTTGCTCGATCTTCCGGCATTTGACCTCACGCACCAGGACTGCGGACGCGTCATTGTCGAGGCCGCGCCTGAGGTCGTGATTCACGCAGGCGCGCATACGGACGTAGATGGAGCCGAACGTAATCCAGCCTTGGCCATGGCGGTGAATGCCGACGGGACTGAGCGAGTGGCCCGCGCCGCCGCTCAGGTCGGAGCGAGGCTCATCGCTATTTCCACCGACTACGTGTTCGACGGCCGAGGTACTCGTCCCTATCTCGAAACCGATCCGACCAATCCTGTGAGCGCATACGGTGCGTCCAAATTGGCCGGTGAACAGCGTGCGCTGGCTTGTTGCGAGAACACTCTGGTGGTGCGCACCGCCTGGCTCTATGGTCTTCACGGCAGGAATTTCGTCAAGACCATGTTGCAACTGGCGGCCGAGCGGCCCTGCTTGAAAGTCGTGGCCGACCAGCGAGGTTGTCCGACCTTTGCCGAGGATCTTGCGGGCATGGTTGGAAAGCTTGTGGCGCACTCAGCCCAGGGCGTGCTGCATGTGACGAATGCGGGTCATTGTACCTGGCACGAATTTGCTACGGAGATCGTCAGATTGTCGGGGCATCGGGTCCCTGTCGAGCCGATCACGACGGCCGACATGTCGAGACCGGCGAAGCGACCGGCCTATTCCGTTCTATCCGCAGACCGTCTGCATCAACTCGGGTTCAGCATGCCGTCCTGGCAGGATGGGTTGGCGCGTTTCTTGAGCGCACAGAGCAAGCTCGCCTCCTAGCCCGGACTATTCATGAATACCTGCTCCGGCGTCCGATCCTCTCGTCCGGCGGGGTTGTTCTCGTTCGGCCTCCTCGACGGACTGCACGTACGCCTGCGTCGGCCTTACGTGCGAGAAACCCCGGCGGCCTTCAGTCTCAAACGCCTCGCGACGGCATGCATGAATAATCCGGGCTAGCGCAGTCGGGTTCAGCGGGTCTCTGCATCCGGAGAGCGAACAGCTGTGAAACAGGGGCATATGAAATGGTGGTCAAAACTGCTGGTCGTGTTCGGTATCAGGAGTGGTGGGCCTTCTCCCCTATTCATGCAGCACAATCCTAGATATGCGGCCTTCGAGGTGGGGGAGGGAACCTACGGACATCCGGATATTGTCGTGCCTGACGACGGCAGCACGGTTCGCATTGGTCGGTATTGTTCCATCGCCGGTGGGGTCTCGATTCTCACCAGCCAAGAGCATCACCTCGATTGGGTCTCGACCTTTCCGTTTCAAGTCATCTTTGGAAACGACCGAGGTCTTCCCAGACCCTCTCGTTCGAAAGGCGATGTGAGTATCGGCCACGATGTGTGGGTCGGGACCGAAGCCTTGATTCTCTCAGGAGTCTCTGTGGGGCATGGAGCGGTGATCGCGGCCCGGAGTGTGGTCACGAAGGATGTCCCCCCCTATGCCATTGTGGCGGGTGTGCCGGCACGCGTGATCCGGCACCGGTTCGATCCAGCCACCATTGCCAGTTTGCTCCGCATCGCCTGGTGGAATTGGCCGCGTGAAAAAATTGAAGCCGCCCTTCCTCTGTTAATGTCCGATCGGGTGGATGCCTTCCTCGCACAGTACGATGCAGTCAGTGATCAGACCTAGCAGGATGCGGAAAAAGTCCGCCAGCGGCGTTCTCGCATCGCTCAGAGGCTCAACGTACGGCA
>CAKKRE010000015.1 GCA_919902505.1 Nitrospiraceae bacterium | reverse complement strand
ACTCACTCCTCATGTCTCACGGTTCTTTAATTTTACCCATTGCAGTTCAGATTAGTCCGAGAGATACGCTGTAGAACTATCAAACTCTCGTTGTTTCACAATACACACGACGAGCTCTGCTGGCCAAAGTGGTGCGCGACGAGCCTTTCCGACACTCCGACTCGCACTTGGGCATTACCGCAGTCCAGTCCAATGTAAGCCAGCAGGTATTTTTCCTGCCAGCATTCCATACCCCCGTATTACTACTCCGTGAAGCCGGAGATCCTTAGAGGCCCACAAGTGTGAGCGTCTTGCATCAACAGAATTGCCATCTCAACCGGTTCCCCAGGCCTACAGAGCCTAATAGACGTTCTCCGGTGAAGCATGGATGACGAAACAACGATCTCCCCCCCAAAAGAGTTACCGATTCTGAGGACTAGGCCTCCCACCATCCTCAGAATATAGTTCAGAACAAGAGCGACTCAACTCACCCGTGCCGGTCCCAGTGAGAGACAACGGAGGCGCGATGAAAAATCGATATAGCCAACGAGTATCAGTAGATTGTTCCGTCATGTTTGCTGGAGAAAACGTTGTTGCCGAAGGGCGGATTCTCGACCTCTCCCTCCCAGGATGCCTCATGGAAAGCTCGAAAAAAATGTCCGCCGGTGAATATATCCAACTTCGATTATTTCTGCCTGACCACCAGGCTCCACTACATGTCGCACTTGCCGCCATCAGATGGGCCGAAGGCTCGAAGGTTGGCATCGAGTTCATCCGCACATCCCAACCTGAACAACATCGACTGAAACAATTCGTGCGCCGGAGTTCCGGATACGATGCTTCATCGACATTGAGCGATGGGGGTGTCCTTTCTGGAACAGCGTGGAATGAGAAACGGTCGTAGCTGTTTCCGCAGAGTAATCCCCCGGGAAGTACTTGCCATGCCGAAACATTTCAAACTCCGTACTTACCAGAGAGCCATGATTTGCGGAACGGGATACTATCTCTCGGAAGATTTTCTGGGAAAAGGCACCGTCTGGGATATGTCATCGGGAGGATGGCGTATCCAAGGAGACCATCAAGTCACGATCGGCATGCTACTCACACTGCGAATGGAGCTGCCTGAGGAGAAAATGCCGTTGGAAATCGAGCAGGCTGTTGTTCAGTGGGTCAGCGGAAAGGACTTTGGAGTCCGTATCAAGAAAATCCGTCGGTCGGCGGCCATTAAACTAGAGCGTCTTATGGGGCACCACCTGTGCATTCGTCCTCCTGTCGAGCACTAGACATCCTTAACCTCTTCCGTCGCTTCTTCCAGATCAGTCAGATCAAGATCTGCGCGTGCCTTCAACATGGAGGGATGCATCCCATACTTCTTCAGCATCTTGTAGAAATCCGCCCGATATCTCCCGGCGAATTGCGCAGCCCGTGAAATATTCCCGCCCGTCATTTGCAGCACATTACGCAAATAGGAGCGTTCAAACTCTTCCTTCGCCTCAGTGAGTGGCTTCAAGCCGATATCTGACGCCACACCAGCCGTAGGGAGTAACTCTGGCAACACCATATCTTGCCGAGACATGACGACAGCCTTTTCGACAGCATTTTCAAGCTCTCGCACATTGCCCGGCCATGGATACACCATGAGTCGATGCATAGCTGCAGGGGTAAAGCCACGAACATCCTTGTTCGAACGTTTAGCGCTCTGTTTCAAAAAATGCTGCGCAAGAAGCGGAATATCGTCTTTCCGCTCCCGCAGTGGGGGGATAGCTAGAGGGACTACGGATACTCGGTAGTAGAGGTCATGACGGAAGGTTCCGGTTTTCACGCTTTCTGCCAGGTCCTTGTTCGTAGCTGTAATGATGCGCACGTCTACCTTGGTTGCGTAGTCCGCTCCCACCTCCCGCACTTCTCGCTCCTGTACCGCACGTAGAAGTTTCACTTGCATGGGTAAGGACATTTCGGCAATCTCGTCGAGAAAGAGAGTGCCCCCATTCGCACTTTGGAAGAGACCTCGCTTGGCCGCGACCGCATTGGTGAAGGCGCCGCGAATATGTCCGAATAATTCACTTTCAAAGAGGGTCTCGCTGATTGCCGCACAATTCAAGGCCACAAATGGCCCTTTGGAACGACGACTATTGGCATGAAGTACGCGCGCGAGCACTTCTTTCCCTGTTCCGGTCTCCCCGGTCAACAGAACGGTCGCATCTGAATCCGCAATCTGCGCAACTTGCTGGAACAATCGCTGCATTGCGGGACTTCTGGCAATCACGTTCTCCAGTCCGTATAGCTCCTTGACTAAAGATTTGAGGCGCTGAATCTCACGCGTCATTCGTAACTGAATCAGCGCCTTGTCGAGGGTCGCCTTTAGTTCTTTATCATCGAACGGCTTCGTCAGGTAGCCGAAAGCCCCGCGTTGCATCGCCTCGACGGCATTGGGAATGCTCCCATGAGCCGTGAGAATGATGACCGGCAGACCCGGCTGGATCTGCATGAGTTCTTCGGTCAAGGCCAACCCATCTTCAGCTCGCAACCTCAAGTCAGTAATAGCGATGTCAAACGTTTCCTGCCGAGCAGCCGTGAGCGCATCGCGGCCACCGGTGCACGGCGTCACAGAAAACCCAAGCGCCGACAGCCGCATCCTCAACAGATGCAACAATCCTTCGTCATCATCTACAACGAGAATGCGTTCCTGCTCCATGACGGCCCCTAGGGTTTGGAGGACTCCGGCTGTTGAGGCGAAAAAACATTCGACGGAGGTTTGATCGGGCGGATCTTTCCCCTCATTTCCTGATCAATGCGCTTGAGGGCTTCCAACTGACTCGTGAGCTCCTCAATTTTTCTATCTCGATCACTGACTTGTCGTTGCAAGCTTTGGAGCGTAGCCGGCTCGACCGACATCCGCGGGTGTTCTCTTCTGGAATTGAACAATTCCGCCTTCCGCTCCTGGTCTTGAAGTTCCCGTTGCAACGCCTCGAGCGACTGCGCCTCACTATCCTGCAGCGCCCGCAATTGCTGAATTGTGAGTTCGCGATCAAGCAAGTCGTGTACGGTCCGCTCAATTGCCTGGGCCAAAAGCCTCTGTGTATGTGCAGTAGCCGGAGCATTCCAGACGGAACGGATCCAGGACTGATCGGCAGGCACTTCTTCTGACTGCAACAATTGCAGCCAGAGTCGACTCGACGCGGCCAGCTGACTCTTCGGCGCGACAGCAATGACTTTCTCAAAATACTGGCTTGCTGACTCCCGACTTTCATACAGCGACGCCAAGGCGCGCGTGAAGAATACATGATCGCAGGTATTTTTACTAGCGCATTTGGGCACTAACTGGCTTTCTTTACGTATAATGGCCTGCAACGCCTTTCCGTCGCTGCCATCACCATAAAAATAGGGTGTCTGGCCGGGGGGTAGAGACACAGTGCTGCAGGCTGACAAGAGGCCGAGTCCCAGCAGTATTGCCATGTTTCGCAGGTGCCACACTATGCCAGTATCCCCGGTTTTGTCAGACACAAAATGAACCGCACAGTCGTTCCTTTTCCGACTTCACTTTCGACCCAGATACGCCCACCATGGGCTTCCACTACCTTTTTGGCCAGCGCCAGCCCCAATCCACTGCCGACCGAGACATGTCGTGTCTTGGTGCGGCCCTGATAAAAGCGCTCGAAAATATGCGGCACTTCCTCAGGCGGTATACCCGGCCCACAGTCTGTCACATCGACGAACAGCAACCCTTCATCACGCCGCGGCTCCATGTGCAACTTCACGGCCGCCCCCTCCGGGCTGTACTTCAACGCATTCGAGAGCAGATTGTCCAGCACTTGTTCGATGCGAGCGCTATCAGCCCTCACCCAATGGCGTTCGACCGGAGCTTCGACCAGGAGTCGCACTTGTTTCGCATCCGCCAACAACCTGATTTTATTGACTGAGATGTCAGCGACCCGCCTCAGGTCGGTCGGAGCAAACCGGTACTCCATCATACCGGACTCCATTTTCGACAGGTCGAGAATGGTCGAAATGAGGTACATCAACCGCCGGCTACTGTCGGACATGATCCGTAATGTCGTCCGCTGGTCCTGCGTCAGCGGGCCGGGGATTTCATCCAAGAGAAGATGGGTCCCTTCCTGAATCGAAGCCATCGGCGTACGAAGTTCATGGGACACATGGGCAAGAAACTCGCTCTTGATATCGTCGAGTTGCTGCAGCCTGGCCCCCATCCACTTCACCGTATCACCCAATTCTCGAAGTTCACGGGGTGCCTGACCATCCATTGTCGCCCGGAAATTTCCCTGCCCCATTTCCTGAATCGTCGACTGCAGTCGGCGCAACGGTCGCAGGATATTGTAACTCGCTACCGCAGCCATCCCGAGTCCGAACATCAATGCCACCAACACCAACTGTCGTGTGACCGCCTCCGCATGAACCGAGCTCGCATGCGATTCATTCACCCCCACTGCGATACGCGCCTCATGGAGCCCGATGTACTGCTGTAGAGTCGACGCCATCTTCCCGGCCAGAGCCTCTCTCCGTTCATCATAGGCTGCGCTCGACTCCACGGGTTGCCCAACGCCCTCAGCAAGCTGGGCATGGAAAAGAGCCAAATGCGCCTGCTGGATCCGCTCGACTTCCCTCACCAACCGGATCTCCGGCTCGGAGGTGTCCCGCATGAGCAAGCCTTGCAAGACCAGTTGAAAATCTTTGCTTTCGGCGTCGAAGTGTTCGAGAAACGTGGCCGCCGGCACAGCCACATACTTTTTCTGGCTCTGAATTTGCTCGTAGAACGAGCTCAGCAGCCGTTTTGCCGACTCAATTTCCGGATGATGATGGGAGCCAACCTCGGTATTGAGGCCGGCCAATGTTCGAATTTGCAACAAAGCATAAATGTTGACGGCTGTCATCACCGCAATGATGACCACATACGTCAGAATCAGTCGCCAGAAAATCGAGAGGCGCACGACGGCGCATCCTCCCCGGTGAACCGCACGAGAACCAGAGCAATCGGCAGTGCAGGTTAAGCCATACACCACTTCGTACACGCCCTCAACAAGTTCTCCATATTGTGCAATGCACAGAGATGGATTCTGGATGGCTGGTGCGCCTCCTATCGGGCGGAGTCGTGGAACTGCGATTGGTACAAACGCTGTCGTCTGGATGTTGCGGAGAGGGCGACAAACAGGTGGCCGCGAAAGATCAGCATGCCGACCATGAGTGGTGGGGTCAGGAGCAGCGCGATCATGCCGGTCAGTTCCGCAGAGATCCCGAAATCTGTCAGCCAGGCGCTGAGCACGGTAAACGGCACGAACACCAGCTGAATGAAATCCAACCCAGCCCCCCGCCCCAGCTGACTGGATAGTTTGAAAAAGAGGGAAAGTCCAAGAGGCGCCAGTACCAACGCCATGGGCAGGAACCATTCGATCCAGTTATCGAGCACGAAATCGTAACTCCGCTTCAAGACTTCAAGGGGCGAGTCATGACGAGTGAGATAAATGATTTCGGGAGCCGGATTCAGAAGGATAAACACCAGTAGCAAGCAGGCCGTGACGAGAAATTGGCTATCAGGGTTGGTCCGCAAGCTCGTGTCCAGCAACATCGTAGGAATCCACAACACAAAGCCGACGCTGATCACGTCCCAGAAATAGTGCCCCATACTCTCGATCACGTCGCCGATGGTGATGGCCCGCATACCCTTAATCGCCTGCTCGATCAAGCTGAGGGTAGCCCCGATCAAGCAGGCATTGACCGCACCCAACAGAAAGCCACCCAGCATCCCCAGGGGGCGTGCGAGCTGGTGAGCCAACAACATGAGCAGCGTAAATACAATCACGGCGGGTATCGCCAGCCATCCACGGACCAGGGACCGACTGGTTGCGCGCAGGGCATCCCGATAGAGGTGCAAGGTGGAAGTTACGACCGTCAGCATGGATCAAACGAAAGGAGGTAGATGTTCATATCAGACTGCCTCCGCCTGGAGGACCTTGTTCGATCTATCGGAGGCGGACAATAAGCCGGATACACCCGACAGGTCAAGTCGATCAGCACTGCCCTTGGATCTGGAAGCGTCGCGGGATACAACCCGCCACGCGCTATTGACTTGCGCAGCGATATGATTATGTTCTTTCACTAGATAGACCCACCCAGGAGTCAAACATATGGATATGAACAGGATGACCGTCAAGCTACAAGAGGCCTTGCAAAGCGCATCAGCCCTCGCCATGCGCCGGGGGCACCAGGGCATCGATGTCGAACACCTGCTCCTTGCCCTGATGGAGCAAGAAGGAGGCATCGCGGGGTCCTTGTTTGAACAGGCCGGGGTGTCTCCTGCCGCAGTTCGCCAAGCAGCGGAGCAGGCTTTGACCAAGGTGGCTCAAGTGCATGGGCCTGGCGCGGCGCCGGGGCAGATTCATCTCACTCCCCGCCTGGGTTCACTCTTGACGAAGGCTGAAGACCGGATGAAGGAACTCCGTGACGAGTTCGTGAGTGTCGAACACATTATCCTGGCCATGGTGGAAGAAGGCGGTATCTTTCGCCGGCTCAGCCTGACTCGCGAACGCCTGCTATCGGCCCTGCAGCAGGTACGGGGTAATCAACGAGTCACCAGCCAGGACCCGGAAGGCACGTACCAGGCGCTCGAAAAATACGGGCGGGACCTCACAAAACTCGCCGGGCAAGGCAAGCTGGATCCGGTCATCGGCCGAGATGACGAAATCCGGCGGACCATCCAGATCCTCTCACGTCGTACCAAGAACAATCCCGTCCTCATCGGTGAGCCGGGTGTCGGCAAAACGGCCATCGTGGAGGGACTCGCACAACGCATCGTCAAGGGCGACGTACCGGAAGGGCTCAAGCAAAAGCGCGTGGTCGTCCTCGATATGGGCGCGCTCGTCGCCGGAGCTAAGTTTCGCGGCGAGTTCGAAGAACGATTAAAAGCCGTCCTGAAGGAAATTCAGTCGGCGCAGGGGCAAGTCTTGTTGTTCATCGACGAACTCCACACGGTGGTGGGAGCCGGCGCTGCGGAAGGTGCCATGGATGCCGCGAATCTGCTCAAGCCCATGCTGGCCAGAGGCGAGATGCACCTCATTGGCGCCACCACCCTGGACGAGTACCGTAAACACATCGAAAAGGACGCCGCGTTGGAACGCCGCTTTCAAACGGTCCTCGTGGACCAACCAACCGTCGAAGATACCATTTCAATCCTCCGCGGCTTGAAAGAACGCTACGAAGTGCACCACGGGGTGCGGATCAAAGACGCGGCGCTGGTTGCGGCAGCCAAATTGTCGAACCGCTATATCGGCGACCGGTTTCTGCCTGATAAGGCCATCGACCTGGTCGATGAGTCCGCCGCCCGCCTTCGAACGGAGATCGACAGCTTGCCGGCCGAGTTGGACGAAGTCTCGCGCAAAGTGCTTCAACTTGAGATCGAACGGGAAGCGCTGAAAAAGGAAACGGATGCGGGCAGCAAGGCACGGCTGCAATCGATTGAAAAAGAACTGACCGAGAAAAACCGCGATCTCCAGGCGCTCAAGACGCGCTGGGAGTCCGAGAAAAACTCGGTCAGTAAGCTTAGAAAGATCCGTCAACAGATTGAAGAGGTCAAACAAAAAATCGAGCAGTCCGAGCGCGCGTACGACTTGAACAAGGTCGCCGAGCTGCGCTACGGCGAGTTGCCACGGCTCGAACGAGAGCTCGAACTGGAGCAGCAACACCTCGGCAAGAAACAAAACGAAAGCCGCCTTCTCAAAGAGGAAGTGGATGAGGAGGATATCGCCGCCGTCGTCAGTCGGTGGACCGGTATTCCCGTCACCCGCCTGGTCGAGGGTGAAATGGAGAAGTTGTTGAAGCTGGACGAACTCCTGCACCGACGCGTGGTGGGTCAAGAACAGGCCGTCACCGCAGTCGCGGACGCCGTCTTACGGGCGCGTTCCGGCATCAAGGATCCCAACCGTCCGATCGGCTCGTTTCTGTTCCTCGGGCCCACCGGTGTCGGCAAAACGGAATTGGCGCGAGCACTTTCGGTCACGCTATTCGATGACGAGTCGAACCTCATCCGCATCGACATGTCGGAGTATATGGAGAAGCACACGGTCGCGCGACTGATCGGCGCCCCTCCCGGCTATGTCGGATACGAAGAAGGCGGCCAGCTGACCGAAGCCGTGCGACGGCATCCGTTCTCCGTGATTCTCTTCGACGAAATCGAAAAGGCGCACCACGACGTCTTCAACATTCTCTTGCAGGTCCTCGACGACGGACGGCTGACCGATTCCCAGGGCCGAACCGTGGACTTCAAGAACACCGTGCTGATCATGACGTCGAATATCGGAAGCCAACACATCCTGGAAGCGCAACAGGCCGGTGCCTCGTATGAGACGATGAAGGCTCAAGTGACCGGCGAGCTACGAGCGCATTTCCGGCCGGAATTCCTGAACCGGGTCGATGAAATCGTGGTCTTTCATGCCTTGGGTAATGAACACCTGGCGAAGATCGTGGAGATCCAGCTGGAGCGGTTGCGTGTCCGGTTAGTGGAACGGCGGATTATCCTGACGGTGACGCCTGACGCGCTACAAAACCTCGGGCGGCGCGGATATGATCCTGTGTATGGGGCGAGACCGCTGAAGCGGCTCATTCAGCAGGAAATCGAAACCCCTATGGCGCGTCAGCTGATCAAAGGCGAGCTACGGGATGGAGATACGGCCGTGGTGGATCTGAAGGACGGGCACATTGCCATCGTGCCGACGGTCGCGCCATAGATGACGACTGCACAAGTGGAGAGGGGCAGAACACTCGGACGGCGCGCTATCCGATGAACACCGCCCCTCCCTTTGTGTCCGTGTCTTTGCCGCTGAAGCGTTTCTTATCGATCCGCCATTCGGTTTGCGACACGTCCAGGCGATGCCCCTTGATCGTGTGGAAGGAACCCCGGCTGAACACCACCCGGTTCCCCTCTTTCAACTCCAACGTAAAGACGACCGTCCCCGACTCTTCGTGCTTCAGCGACACACTCGTCGGACTCTTGGCGAGCTGATAGGCGCGCCGCTCATTGAAGGTCAGATTGCTATCGACCACTTTCGCCATCATGCGGCCCACGTCGTCGAACAGCGCGAAGTTCACGAGCAATGCCCGCGCCGGTTCCTTGATGGCTACTTCAAATTGCGGCACCCCTTCGATATCGATGATGCCGTTGGAATTCCGATACAGATTGGAACCGACTTCAATATCCATCGCCAGGACTCCTTATACTGCGCGGCACCGGCAAGATGCCCGTTATGCCTTCTTGATACGATCCAGAATCAGAGCAATGCACCCGCCTAACAATCCTCCACCCAGAATCGTCGTCATCAACTCCACTAATTTTAGTTCCCACACCGAACCTTGAGCCTGAAGCGCCTCACGAATCCCGCCCTGCAGCAGAATAACGGCCAACGCCATGGTCGCACCGACAATGAACCACCAGGCGAAGACGCGCGCGGTATGGATGACGGGAGATTCCTTCACAACTCGACTCGTCGATCAAAACTCCGGTACTGAATTGCTTCAGCCAGATGTGCGGGACCGATACTACCAGACTCGGCCAAGTCGGCAATAGTGCGTGCCACCCGCAAGATCCGTCCGTGCGCACGAGCCGACAGCCCCAATCGGGTCATGGCCTGCTCCAGCAACTCCCGGCCTTGAACATCCAGTGCACAATACTGCTTCAGGTGGCGCGGTTTCAATTGGGCATTGGTGTAAATTCCGTCGCCACGATACCGTTCCGCCTGGCGCGCCCGCGCAGCCATCACCCTTGAGCGGACCACGGCTGATGACTCAGTCATGGTGACATCGTCACCCAGCGCGCGAATCGGGACAGCCGGCACTTCGATCTGCAGATCAAGACGATCCAGCAACGGGCCGGACAAGCGCCCCCGGTACCGTCGTACCTGCGCGGCGCTACACACACAATCCTTGGTCCGATCTCCATAATAACCACAGGGGCAGGGGTTCATTGCCGCCACCAGCATGAACCGGGCAGGAAATCGAAGGGAACCACTGACGCGCGTCACGGTCACATGCCCGTCCTCAAGCGGTTGCCTCAGGCCGTCCAGCGTCGCACGCCCGAACTCACCGGCCTCATCCAGAAACAACACCCCGTTGTGAGCCAATGAGACTTCTCCCGGTCGTGGGATCGTTCCGCCACCGATCAGGCCGGCCTCGGAAATACTGTGATGTGGGGCCCGAAACGGCCGGCGCCGCATGAGAGGCTGCGCTTTGGACAGTTGTCCGATCACGCTATGAATGCGACTGGTTTCCAGCGCCTCCTCCTGGGCCAACAAAGGCAAAATTCCCGGCAGACGGCGCGCCAGCATGGTCTTGCCTGCGCCCGGAGGCCCCATCATGAGCAGGTTATGTCCGCCGGCTGCAGCCACCTCGATGGCCCGTTTCGCATGCGCCTGCCCCTTCACGTCGGCGAAATCTTCATCTTCAGGAAGCCCGGAAGAGGCCGAACCATCCTGCGACACCGACACCTTCGCGATCGTCAACGCGCCGCGCAAGAATTCCACGGCCTGCGGCAACGTATGAATCGGAAACACTTCTGTGCCCTCGACCAGCGCGGCCTCTCCGGCGTTCTCGGCAGAGACCAGCAGCGGATGACGACGGCGACAGACGGCACCGATCGAAAGCGCGCCGGGGATAGGCTTCAGGCGACCGTCCAGCGAGAGTTCTCCCACAAATACAAAATCTTTCACCGCTTCAGGCGGAATGATATCTTCTGCCGCCAGAATGCCAAGGGCAATGGCCAAATCCAGGCCGGCACCTTCCTTCTTGATGTTCGCGGGCGCCAGATTGACGGTGACTTTTTTCACGGGAAAGTGAAAGCCGCTATTTTTGAGCGCGGCACGAACCCGGTCACGACTCTCACGCACCGTGGCATCGGGCAGTCCGACGATGGAGAACTGGGGTAGACCGGAAGAGATATCGACTTCCACGTCAACCAGATGCGCGTCGACGCCCACAATCGCTGCACTTAACACGTTGGCCAGCACAGTCCCCCCGGCTATCCGTCGTTCGGATCGAAACGTGCACAACAAAAAATCAGCCGCAAACCGGCTTCAGTGGCCGAATTATAGGCAGCCGATCCCGCTGAATTCAATGGCCACTTCCCCGTCTCTTGCTGTCCCTCCTCCCTGCTGTAGCGTGCCCTACGGCTGTTCTGTATAATGCGGCATGCCAACAGCACGTCACCGTCGGGGCAGGACAGTCCCTCCATCCAGAATGCTGGGGCCGTCGGGAACCAGTCAGGGGACGGTATTCAGACGCGCACACCGACCGCACCTTCTCGTGACCGCGCTGTCACTGGCGCTTCTTGTCCCTGCCATCGCTCTCGGCCAACCCTGGAACGACAAACCGGGCTCAACGATGCAGCCGGTCGCCCAGCCGTCACGAACGTCGTCGGTGTATATCGGGTCCGTCATGGCCCTGCTCGCCACGTTTGAAGACGCCGGCATTCTGCCACCGGAAGGTACGCCCCAGGCCAATGGCATCATCAAGGCCGTCATTCAGTTTCAATCGGCTTTTTTAAAGAGTCATCATCCCGCGATCCGGCAATTCTTTACCGACGCCCATCGCGTCAAGCTTGGCCCTCGCGCCGAGGAAGTCGAAACCGCCTTTCGTCGAAGCGGCTGGTCGGCGGATACGTTCGATGCAGTGATGGCGGCCGGTCAAACCGACAATGCCTGGAACACCGAGGGACTGAGTGAGGGATTCCGTGAATTCAATATCGGCAAGCCGGACTTCGATATTCTTGCGCGACTGTATGAACAGAGCCGCGCCGCATTCTCCACACAGGGCAAGACCTTCCAGGAGGCCTATACCCAGCGGCGCCGGGAAATGCCCGGCGCAAAGTCGGAATGACCGTCCCCTAGCAGCGAGCGCCGACAAGAGCGATCGCATTTTTTCTCACGATGTGTAGCCCGAGGAGGCATCATGGCAACGAAAGCGTACATTCTCATCAAGGTCAAGGCAGGCAAAGGCAAGTCGGTGCTCAGCGCCCTGAAGAGCATTGCCGGCGTGGAGCAGATTCACGCCTGTTTCGGCCAACCCGACATTTTCGTCTTTATCAATGTGGCGGATGAACGGGCGCTCTCGGATGTCGTGATTACGCGGATTCATGCGATCGAGGGAGTGGAAGAAACCGACACGCACATCGTGGCGGAAACCTAGCTACAGGTATTCGACCGGCACAACCCGTCCACCCTGCCTGGCTGAAGCATAGCAGGCTTCGGCAATTTCCACCGCACGCTTGCCGTCTTCGATCGTCACCGGAGGCGGCGAGCCGTTGCGCACAGATTTCACAAAAGCGCGGAGCGTCCCGAGCACAGTCGGCTCCGCAATGCTCGGCCAGTTGCCGGCACCATGTCCGGCAGAGACCTGCGCCACTCGCTGCCCGCACCAGTCCGCCGATAACTGCCCTTCGCTTCCAATCAACTCCACTCGCCCGACCCGTCCTGACGACACCCGCGACACATCCACGAGGCACACCAGACCGCTATGAGTCGTCAAACGGCCGATAACCCGACGCTCCGCGCCATCCGGCGGCACCACGTCCATCTCACAGGACACCGTGAGCATCTCGTCTCCGGTCAAGACACGAGCCAGGTCCAAGAGATGAATGCCGGTCTCGAGCAAACAGCCGCGTCCGCCGAATCCCCGCCCGTCCTCACTCATCCCATGAGGCTCCATTCGACTGGCCAGGCTAAGATATTGGAGTGCGCCGATCTGTGCCTGTCGCTCCCGCAGCACACCCACGGCGGCATCAAACCGTAACGTGTGTGCCGTCATCATGATCTGTCCGCTTCTCTGCGCGGCCTGGGCAATGACACGGGCGTCCGTTGCCGATATCGCCAACGGCTTCTCAACCAACAAGGCTTTCTGCGCCTGTACCACAGCCAGGCAGATCTCCCGATTCAGTTCCGGCGGAGTCACGACGACGACGGCCTCCACACGAGGATCCGCGATCAACTCATGATAGTCGGGATAACAGGGCACGGCCGGCGCAGACGCCAGACCATTTCCCTCGGCGGTCCGACGGCGGCTGACCGCCGCCAGACGTGCTTCAGGCAGGTCCTGCAGAAGGTGCTTGGCGTAGCGGCTACCATGATGGCCGACGCCGATCAGTCCGATTCCAAGGGGTAAACCCGGTTCGTGAGACATCGTTATCGCGCACTCTACCGACCGCCCGTCAACGGGTCAATATGCCTCGGCCACTCAGCCCTCGCCTCGATTGACAACGCCCAAATACGCTCCCTATAGTACCGAAGGAATTCGCCCGAAGCCGACGTCAATCGAGAAAGGACCTCATCGCCCATGACTACTCAGGCAGCACCCTTTTCACTGGATCAGATCGGAACCGGTACGGCTCGCTTCCCGAGTGGTATGGCCATTCCCACCGCGACGGATGCCATGGTGGATCCCTATATCCGCACGCGCGTGAGCAAAGACGTGCAGGTGGAATGTATCCAGTTCTGGCCGCAAGACAGGACCGCCTACCCCGGCATTGTGCTGTTGCATGACTGGTGGGGTATGAATTCTCAGATTACGGATCTTGGCGCCAGATTGGCCTGCGAAGGCTATGGAGTGATTATTCCCAAGTTGTACGGACGACTGGGCGGCATGGTCACCGCCAACGCCGAGGTGGCAGAGGCGCTCATGGCCAAGTGCAATGAAAAGCTCCTGCTCCAGGACATCAACACCTGCTGCGAATACCTCAACACCACGGAACATACCAAGCGCAATATTCACGGCGTGGTCGGATTCGGGATGGGTGCATCTCTGGCGATCCGGTTCGCCTGCCAGCGCAAGCGACTGCGGGCCGCCGTGGCATACTATGGAAAGGTCACCGCTCCCGACCAACTGACAAATATGATGAGTCCGTTGCTCTATCACCAGGCCGAACAGGACACCTGGGCGACGCAGCAGGATGTCGATCATCTCCGGGCCGCCGCGAGCCAAGGCAAGCGCATCGAGATCAAGACCTACCCGGGGGCCTCTCACGCCTTCTGCGACGAGACACGTCCGGCCGGCTACCAGCCCGAGGCCGCAGCCCAGGCTTGGGATGCCACCGTCGCATTTCTCAAAACCTCTTTTCAAGGAACATAGCGGACACCGATAGGCACGGCAGCCGGTCATAGATGGCTGCCGCACAGTGCCTCTCGCCCGCTGCTCCGCACGCAAAGAAAGTATTCGCACTCATGCCGAATCATTCAGTTCGCACCCTGCTCATCGCCTGTGGTGTCACCGCCATGCTGACGGCGGCAGTCGTTGCCGGGGCCGACGAGCCGTCGCCCCAAGCCAAACCGACTCTTCTCAATCGCCTGCCCGCGTTTCAGGACCTCGTGCGGGCCACGGCCTCACCGCTGGCGGCCCTTCCCACCCAGGGCGATTCGCTGAGCCTGTTTAAGACGGTCGTCGGCCCGCAGCTGGGGTTGAACGACGTCGCCATGACCCTCGGAGCCAAGAGTCTCACGCCCGCCATGAGCCAGGAACTCCTGATCCCCGATCTCACCAAGTCGGCCAATGAACTCGTGCGGGGACTTGCCGCATGGCAACTCACACAAGCCGCCAAAGATTCCAGTCCCTCCGCGGGAACAGAACAACGGGAAAGCCTTCAGCGACAGATCGAATCCCAGATGACCTGGTTGACCGACGGCACGACCCTGGAGACACCTCTGCGCCAGCTGTTGGCGTGGCTCAAAGAATCCCCGACACAGGAAGCAGCCGCCCCCCTACAGGGAACGACTGCTCAAATCGAAGCATGGGCAATCGATACCGTATATCGGGAATGGTTCCGTCTCTACAATTGGAAGGATCAGGTCCGTCAGCAGCGTGGCCTCACACGATTGTGCGGCACGTGGCAATGGTCGATTCACAATCATCAGAACCATCGCGAGGAAAAAACGGCCGTGATCTTCGCCCCGCCGGGAATCGCGTCGTCGACCAGTCCTGCGGAAATCACCGTCCTTGGCGACAGCGTCTATTTGCGATGGGAAACCAGGGCGGGGGTGCAGGAAGATAGTCTGTTATTTTCCGGAGAAGGCCAACGCCTGGAAGGAACATTTGTGAATACGGTAGGCGGATGGGGATCGATTACCGGCAAACGTACCGCGACCTGCGTGACGGACGGAGGGGGAAAACCTGCGCCGTCACCACGTCGCCAGCATCACTGAACACGTCCCGCGCGCCAAGCGGTCCAGGCCACACAGGCCCATCCGGAAATAAAGGAGATACCGCCGAAGGGAGTCAACGCCCCCATCCACTTGATTCCCGCCAGCGCCACGATATACAAACTGCCGCTGAACAAGAGCATCCCGATGCAAAAGAGCCAACCGGCCTTCACCGCCAGCGGATCCTCCGTCTCACGAACCAGCCAGGCTACGACAAACAGACCGAGAGCATGGTACATTTGGTAGCGTGCCGCCGTTTCATAGACGGCAAGCATGGAGGGATCCAGAATCGATTTGAGTGCATGGGCGCCGAAGGCACCTGCGGCCACGGATGTCGCAGCGAACAGGCCGCCAAGAAACACAAACCGGAACGAGCGCGTCGACACAGCCATACGATCCTCCTGAACAACCACGGCCCTTGGCAAAGGCACGGCGCGCGATTCTAACACGACTCTCGCTGAAAAATGGGCACACCTACCCCGCTTGAATGTCCCCGTTGCCTGATGGCGAATCCTGACGCCGTCCAGTATTGCGAATGCGGCTACGACTTTACGCCGCACTTCCAGGGATTCCCCATAAAGCCCGCTTCCGACACGACGGTTCGCAAACGCCTGTTCCCGGACGAAATGGGACGCGGCAGTTTTCTGCTCGGCATTCTGCTGATCTGGCTGGCCCTCTCTGTCGGCGAACTCTATCGCATACGCATCGAACTGCCGCGCCGCCCGAAGATGGAATTAGGGCTCAGCAGCCTGATGGTCGGCATGACCGATCTTGCCGCCGCGCTTGTCGTCGGGGCGATCGGCTGGGCCTGCGTGTGGATTGTGCTGGCAGCTCAGAGCAAGCGTGACGGCAGTCTCTGCCCGAAGCGCACCACGTTCGTCGTGACGTTAGTGGCTGCCGGCGTGCTCTTCGTGACTCGAACGATCGACCCGAGCGTGCTCGTCCAGCACGTGATGCAGATTCTGTTCATCCTGGCCATCGCGATTGCGTCGTATTATGCAGGCTGTCGGAACTGGTTGGGGAAATGGTGATCGCCCTCCGGCCAACTCTACTTCGGATGACCGAACAGTGAATCGCTGAGGGAAACTGCTGCGGAGACGGGAGGAAGACCTGATCGTATCGACTGCGACCGCGTCACTTTTGGCAGAAGTAGAGATAGAAGTCGGCAAATTCCTCAGCGGGAATGCCTAAGTGAACTCGTTTCGTCGTATTGCCACACAGCAGGCTCCATTCCGCCGCAATCTTTGCCAGCTGATCATCGTTCACACCGTGCGTGCCCCACAGATTGACCGCAGCAGAGCTGAGCACAACGGTGACCGTCTGCAGTGACGGCCCGTAGCTGAACTTGAATTCATATCCCCCTCGAAACAAGAGGATCACGCCGTCCCGGGATCGAAAGCCTCGATGCCCGCACTGTGCGCATACCAACACCTCCAACCCGGTACGAGAATCGTAGCCGGAGGCATCAGCGTTCAGGAACCCGTTACATTTGTGAATCGGACAGCGGAGAGGCGCCGGACCGTTCGATGCGATCAGGTCAGGACTGGGAACTGCTCCTGCGGGTAGTCCCCGATGATCTGCCGGCCCTGAAGAATTATCGTGCTGCACAGTGACTTCGGCGGTGCGTGGTACCATCCCTGGATCTCCCGCAAGAGCGCGTCAAAAGTACGATGCCACGGTCAACTATGGCAAGTATATCAGACGGCAGCAGCAGCGCCGGATATGGGAAAGGGCCGTCATACGCCCTTTGAAACCAGTGCCGAACAATAATAGCGCCGTGATGGCGCCGCCTACTCTAACACGTTGAGCCACTTCATGAAGTGCTTTGATGCCGTTAATTTGTATAGAGGATGGTCTGGGATCGCGCTGGAATGCAGTCAGGTTGTCTGCGAATGGCCGCCTTTGCGGGATTTTCATGAGAAATGTATCTGCCGGCCGGCAGAATGGGAAGGGTCGAGATAGACTGGCAATGCACTGTCGTCGGGAACGTCGAATGTCCTGGCGCTTCGGGGCACCTGTGGGACTGCAAAGAGTCCCAGGAATATTCGACGCATCGCGACGGCACGTCCAGCGGATGCCTCTTGAAACAATTCAATAGGCCGTCCCAAGTCGAAGCCGCTACGGTGTCGAAATAATCGGAATCTCTCGCGCCGACTCCGCCCTGATCTCTTCCATCTTCTGATGGATGGCAGTCAGAAGTTCCGGGTTTTTTCTGCAGCCTTCATCGCACTGCTCTCCCGAATGTTTGATCGAACATTTCTCGAGCACCGTCAGCTTCCCGCGCACGCCGTTCATCTCGAAACTGACTTTCACCGGCGCATTGAGCAACGGGCAGATGGTCTCGGCAACCACGACGTCCTTCACCGTATTGGGATGTTTTGGAAAGAGACTAGCCCGCATTATTCATGACGGTTCGTCACGAAATCGCTGAGGCGCGTCGCGAGACCGGCGCGCGGAGTCCGGAGGCCCCGACGCGTACTCGTGCAGTACGTGGAGGGTCCGATGGGCGAGCCCGCCGGCCGAAGGCTCGTCGCAGCAGCGGATCAGCGGTTGCAGTAGAAGCGCTCATGAATAATGCGGGCTAGCCATGCGAGCACCTCACGATGTGGATGGTAAAGGGCACAAGACTGTCAGGTGATGCGTTAATCGTAGTGGCGCATTGTGACAATCTTTCTCCAATTTCTCGCAGAGGCACTGGTTTCCCGGCCTACGATTCCCACGTCCCCCACCCGGATCCGAACGTCACCTTCGTTGACCGCCCGTCGCTTCTCAGCTGGACACCCTCCATCATGATTGGCCTTGCCGATTCCCTGTCTTCCTCTACTCTGGATTACCGACAGCGATTGAGCTTCACTACCTTGCCATCAGTTTTCACACCTTGGCTCACACTTTTTTCCCCTGTGCGTTATGCTCACCCTTGAAGAGGCAAAGGCCAGTACTTTCAAGATAGACCGCCAAACCTATCAACCCCGGAGGCAGGTGTTATGGGATTCGTACAAGTCAAAGACGAAGAACGTACCGGCGAGGTGGCGATCAATCTTGATCTCGTCCGGGAAGCACATTTCGGAGGCGGGCTGCTGCATCTCTATTTCGAGCGCAGTTCCTCCGCACAGGATGACATGACATTTACCGGCGAGAATGCGCAAAAGATCTGGGCCGCCATGGGTTAGTGCGACTTACCGAGGAGTCGGGTGGAGGTCCCCTCCACCCCTTCCACAGTGCTCCCACCCTACTGTAACGCATCCACCATTCCAGCTCTGTTCATGGTATAGCTAGCCCTCATGCATTCCATGTATTGCATGATGTTGTGCACGCACAGTTCATACTGAGGGCCCCATGACGAATCATCGTACCGATCTCAAGAATATTGCCCGTCGTGCCATGATCGAGCGCGGATTGTGGCCGGAGTTTTCAGCAAAGGCGATGGCCGAGTTGGCCCACATCGAGACCGCCGCCACCGGCCAGACCTCCCAGGCGCGCGACCTGAGGAAACTGCTCTGGGCCTCGATCGACAATGATGATTCGCGGGACCTGGACCAACTCACGGTCGCGGCAGCACATCCTGACCGGTCGGTGACCATTCAGGTCGCAATTGCCGATGTGGATGCGCTGGTGCTCAAGGACTCTGCCCTGGATGCGCATGCCCGACACAACACCACCTCGGTCTATACATCCGGGGAGATCTTCCCCATGCTGCCGGAAAAACTCTCCACCGATCTCACCTCGCTCGGCGAGGGGCAGGACCGTCTTGCGGTGGTGGTCGAATTCGTCGTCGCAGCAACCGGGGAGGTCACCGGTGCCTCGCACTACCGCGCGCTGGTTCGCAATCATGCGAAGCTCGCATATAACAGCGTGGCCGCTTGGCTCTCCGATACGGCGCCTGCGCCCGATGGCGTCACCGCCGTGCCCGGACTCGATGCGCAACTCCGCCTTCAGGACCAGGTCGCGCAACGTCTCAAAGCGCGACGCCATCAGCAGGGCGCACTGAGTCTCGAAACGATCGAGCCGCGCGCCGTCTTTGAGGGTGATGTGCTGACAGCCATCAAGGTGGAGCAAAAGAATCGCGCCAAGGAACTGATCGAAGATTTTATGATCGCGGCCAATCAGGCGA
>CAKKRE010000014.1 GCA_919902505.1 Nitrospiraceae bacterium | reverse complement strand
GTGGGCTCGATCACGTGCGGGAAACGATTCCCTTTCCCCGGATGTTGTATCGACTGTATCCATAGCAGCGAGTCTCTCCGTTTCTGCCTGCGTTTCGGCGACAGCGACCACCGAAATGCAGGTATTTCATCCATCTGATTTTTTGATGATCCCCACGTTTTCCTGACAGAAACTTGCTCGAAAATAATCGTCAGGTGGGTGAGTTTCCCACAGGTTTGTCCACAAATGTGGATAACTTTCCCGCAAATTCCAGCCAAATTAGACATGTGTCTAAACCGAACAATATTCTTGATAAATAGGGGTTAATTCTGTTGACAGCCATTTGGTTGGGTGTATACTCCACCCAACGAGTGGGGTGAAGTGGGTGGAAATGGAAATAGATTCTGCTCGCGATTCCCATGAGCCGGTTTTAGTCGAAGAGATCTTATTCTGGCTGCAGTGTAAACCGGGTGGTGTTTACGTGGACTGCACTCTTGGATATGCAGGGCTGGCTACTCGCCTCCTCGATCGCACCGCTCCAGATGGCATTCTTGTGGGGATTGATCGCGATGCGGCGGCACTCGCGGAGTCACGAGTGCGGCTGCGAGAGGTCGCGCATCGGGTGCATTTCCGGCATGGAAATTTTTGCGACCTGAAAGCGTTGATCATCGGGAGCGGGGTGTCGCGGGTGGATGGCGTGATTTTCGATCTGGGTGTGTCCTCGCCTCAGCTCGATCGTGCGGAGCGCGGTTTCAGTTTTCGGGAAGACGGCCCGCTGGATATGCGCATGGATCAGCGCGAGGGACGCACGGCTGCGGACCTGGTTCGCGATCTGCCTGAGACCGAGTTGGCCGATCTGATCTATCAACTCGGTGAGGAACGGTACTCGCGCAGAATTGCCCGCGCGATCGGGCAGGCCCGGATGCAGGGGGTGATCGGAACAACCTGGCAGTTGGCGGCAGTGGTGGAACGCGCGGTGCCGGCTTCGTATCGGCACGGACGGATTCATTGTGCCACGCGCACCTTTCAGGCGTTGCGAATTGCCGTGAATCGTGAGTTGGACGTGTTGGAGCCGGCGCTCCGTGATGCGGTGGACAGTCTGGCGCCGGGCGGGCGTGTCTGTGCCGTCTCGTTTCATTCGCTTGAAGACAGGATCGTGAAGCATACGTTTCGGTCGCTGGCGAACGGCCCCGAAGCGTCGGTGAGGGTGTTGACGAAAAAACCGGTCATCGCCTCGGAAAGCGAGCGTAGCCGAAACCCGCGGTCACGGAGCGCAAAGTTGCGAGTCGTGGAGCGGATCTCCAAGGAGTATGTGAAATGAAAGCCGTCGCGTTTGCCGCGGTCACGTCGCTGGTGTTGCTCTTTGTGTGGGAGCGGGTGGACATCGTTCGGATCGGCTACCACATCGAACGGCTGAAGGCGCAGAAGGTCCTCCTTGAGCGGGAGCGCGATGAATTGCGCGTGAAGCTTTCCGGCCTCACGGCACCTGAGCGGATTGCGCGTCTGGCCAGCGACAAGTTGGGGATGATGCAGCCGGAGAAGGGCCAGGTCGTCGTCATCAACATCGAGCCGGAAGCGCCGGCCAATCCGGTCGTTGCGGAGGGTGAGGTGCGGATCGCTAAAAACATCGTAACGCGGAGGGCGCGATAGTGGCTTCGACCCCTTTTCGCAGTCGCCGTATTGTGGTGGCCTGCGGGCTGGTGGTCGCGTTCATGCTGGTCATTGCCCGTCTCGTGAATCTCCAGGTGATGCAGTCGGCGGCGCTGACCGTGAAGGCCGATCGGCAGCATCAGAAAAATGTCATGCTGGAAGGCGCGCGCGGGACGATCTACGATCGAAACAGCAAAGTGTTGGCGATGAACATGGACGTGCCGTCCGTATTCGGCGTTCCGGCTTCCCTCGGGAATCCGGGCGTGACGGCACGCAATCTCTCGCCGATTTTGCACGTCAAGGCGACGGAGCTTGAAAAGAAGCTGAAGCAGGAAAAACATTTCGTGTGGCTGGCGAGAAAGCTTGAGCCGGAGCAGGGGCGGCGGCTTGAACGACTTGCTCTCGATGGCGTCGGGGTTGTGATGGAGGGGCGCCGCTTCTATCCCAAGGGGCCGCTGTTGTCGCACGTGCTGGGCTTTGCCGGTATGGATGATCGCGGGTTGGAGGGCGTGGAGCTGCGTTACGAGCAATATCTGCGTGGTGAAAAGCGGGCGGTAGTGTTGCAGCGCGATGCGTTGGGACGCGCCGTATTTCCGAAAGGGCTCAATGAGGAGGGCGCGGCCGGCGGGCACAGTCTCACCCTCACGGTGGATGAAGTGATTCAGTACATCGCTGAAAAAGAGCTGGACGAGGCTGTGAGTCGATCGAATGCCAAGTCCGGCACGATCATCGTCATGGATCCGAAAACCGGGGCCGTGCTGGCCATGGCCGTCAGTCCACGATTCGACCCCAACACGGTCGGTGCGCTGGCTCCGGACCGGTGGCGCAACCGCGCGTTGACGGATACCTATGAGCCGGGGTCGACCATGAAGACGGTGATTGCGGCCGCGGCCCTGGAAGAGAAGGTGATGACGCCCGGAAGTATGATTTATGGGGAGAACGGGCAATTCTCGATCGCCAACACCGTGATTCACGATCATGAAAAAACGGGCTGGATGACGTTTTCGCAGATGATTCAAAAGTCGAGCAATATCGGTGCGGCGAAGGTCGGCATGGCCTTGGGGGAATGGCGGGTATTCGATTATCTCAAAGATTTCGGGTTCGGCGACAAAACCGGCATCGATTTGCCCGGAGAGACAGTGGGGTTGCTCCGGGGACCGCGCCAGTGGGGCAAGCGTTCCCTGGCTTCGATTTCGATGGGGCAGGAGGTCGGCGTAACACCCCTCCAGATGGTCACGGCCGTCTCAGCCATTGCGAACGGGGGCGTATTGATGAAGCCCTTCGTGGTCTCCGAGATCCGTAACGCCAAAGGGCAATTGGTGGCGCAAACCATGCCGCAAGCGAAGCGGCGTGTCATTTCTGCCGATACGGCGAGGACGCTGACGACCTTGCTGGAAGGCGTGGTGACGAGCGGCACCGGCGGGAAAGCGGGGATCCCCGGCTTCCGGGTGGCCGGCAAGACCGGTACGGCTCAAAAGGTCGATCCCCGCACCGGCGCCTATTCCTCCACGTTGCTGGTCGGGTCGTTTCTCGGGTATGTGCCGGCGGAAGATCCGCGGCTGGCGATGATCGTCGTGATCGATGAGCCGCGCGGCGAAGGCTGGGGCGGTGTGGTGGCGGCGCCGGTATTCCGTCGGGTCGGTGAGCAGGTGCTCAACTACCTCGGTGTGGCGGTGGACGAACCGGTTAAGCTGGCAATGGCCGGCCTTGAGTCCTGATATGACACTCGATGAATTGATCGGTCCGATACATGGGCGCCTCGGAGTGCTGGAACGGAACGGAGACCAGCGGGTGACCATTGCCGACCTGACTGACGATTCTCGAAAGGTGGGGCCCGGGTCGCTCTTTGTGGCTGTGCCGGGAGAGCGCGTCGATGGCCACCAGTTTCTGGACCGTGTTCTTGCCGCGGGCGCGGCGGCCGTCGTGGTGCAGCGAAGCGACGAATTCGGTGCGATTCCCTGCGTCCGTGTGCAGGACTCGCGCGCAGCACTTGGGGTTCTCGGCAGCCGATTCTACGGAGATCCGTCATCCTTGCTGCGGATGATCGGTGTCACGGGCACCAATGGAAAGACCACGACGACCTACGTCGTCAAGACCATGCTGGAAGCCGCGCGGCACCAGGTCGGACTCATCGGGACGGTCGCCTATCTCGTCGGAAAGGAATCGATTCCCGCATCGCATACGACGCCGGGTGCGTTGGAGTTGCAGAAATTATTTGCACGAATGCGCGAGGCGAGGTTGGATACGGTGGTGATGGAGGTTTCGTCGCATGCGTTGGCCTTGGATCGGACCGCTGGTTCCGAATTCGATGTCGCCGTCTTTACGAATCTCACGCAGGATCACCTCGATTTTCATCTCGATATGGAGTGTTATTTCCAGGCGAAGCTGAAACTCTTTGTCGAGTTGGGAAGGGCGGGCGCGGTGAAGCCGCGGAAGCGCGCGATCATCAATGCGGATGATCCATGGGGCGCGCGGATTCGTGCGGCCTGCACCGTTCCGGTTTGGACCTACGGCCTGCATCAGCAGGCCGATATTTACGCCGAAGGCGTGAGGCTCTCGCCGGCCGGCACCAGTTTTACGTTGCGCAGTCCCGTCGGGACCTGCCCGATCAAGAGCCGTCTGGTCGGGGAGCATAATGTGTCGAACCTCCTCGCGGCCATCGGGGTGGTGTTGCATGAAGGGCTGACGCTCGATCAAGTCCGATCTGCCGTCGAGACGGTCACGAACGTGCCGGGGCGGTTCGAACTGGTCGAAGCCGGTCAGGCCTTTTCTGTTGTGGTGGACTATGCGCATACCGAAGACGCGCTGGTTCGTTTGTTGACCACAGCCCAGGCGCTTCGCACGGGGCGCATCATCACTGTCTTCGGGTGTGGCGGGGACCGTGACCGGACCAAACGCCCCAAAATGGGACGGGCTGCCGTGCAGTATAGTGATGTGGTGATTCTGACATCGGATAACCCGCGTACCGAAGATCCTGCTGAGATCCTGCGCGAGGTCGAGGTCGGGGTCAAAGAGGCGCTGGCGGACCGGGGTCATGTTCGGTATCGCATGGTCGCAGACCGTCGGGAGGCCCTCGAGGCGGCTATTCGTGAGGCGAAGCCGGGGGATATGGTGTTGATCGCGGGGAAAGGTCACGAAGATTATCAGATCGTGGGCACCACGAAACATCACTTCGACGATCGGGAAGTCGCGCGCGACACGATCGGCGCGCTCCGATCCGGAGCCTGAGCGAGGGAACGCATGCGGGAGCATGGGAATCGTGGCGTGATGGCGCTGTTTACGGTTGAGGAAATATGTGAGGTCTTGAGTGTCAGGCCGCCGGCCGGCGTCACGCCTCAGGACTTGAAACAACGCATTCGTCGTGTGGTGACCGACTCGCGGTTGGTGCGCAAAGGCGATCTCTTCATCGCCTTCCAGGGCGAGCGGTTTGACGCGCATACCTTCGTGCCGAAGGTGTTGGCCCAGGGGGCGGTCTGTGCCATCGTGCAGGAGGACTATCGCCTGCCGCCGGCGCCGAAACGTACCGGCGTGCCCATGCTGCTCGAGGTGAGAGATACGCTCGAGGCCTATCAACGGCTGGCCACGCACTATCGAAACCGGTTTCCCATTCCGGTCATTGCCATTACGGGTAGCAACGGCAAGACCACGACGAAGGAAATGGTCGCCCAGGTGGTTGCGCAGCGCTGGAAAACCCTCAAGACCGAGGGCAATCTCAATAATCGGATCGGCGTCCCGCAGACCCTGTTTCAGTTGGCGCCGCGCCATCAGGCTGCCGTCATAGAAATGGGTGTAGATCAGCAGGGGCAGACCACCAGGCTCTGCGAAATTGCGAGACCGACTATCGGCGTGATTACCAACATCGGCCCGGACCATTTGGAGTTTTTCGGCAGTATGGAAGGGTCCGCGCAAGCCAAAGCCGAGTTGCTCGACCATTTGCCGCAGGACGGCGTGGTGGTGTTGAACGCCGACGATGAATATTTCGATTATCTCGCGGCCCGGGCGCAGTGTCGGGTGGTGGCATTCGGGGTGTCTCCCAAAGCCGCAATCCGCGCGGCCAATATTCGAGTCGATGAAAAGGGCGGAACGGTGTTCGGCCTGGTAGTGCCGGGAAAGAGCCGTCAGACGGAAATTCGCATCCGGACGCAGGGGCAACACAATGTGAGCAATGCCCTCGCGGCAGCTGCGGTCGGGTATGCATTGGGGTTATCGGGAACGGCCATCGCCGAAGGTTTGGCCAGATTTCGGCCGGCTGCGATGCGATCGCAGATCAGCAGTTCTCATGGGGTGCAGGTGATCAACGATTGCTACAACGCCAATCCGGCCTCGATGAAAGCAGCCGTTCAACTGCTGGCGGAGCTCGGCCGGGGAAAACGGTCGATCGCGGCGCTGGGCGACATGCTGGAGCTGGGCACGGACAGCAAGCGGATGCACCGGGAAGTCGGGGCGTTTCTGGCCGCGCAAGGGATCGGACATCTGCTGGCCTGCGGTGTATTGGGACGAGAGTTGGCCGAAGGAGCCCGGCAGGCCGGGATGGCGTCCGATCGCATCACGGAGTTGTCCGATGCGGCGGCAGCAGCCGTTGTCCTGGCACGGATGGTCCGGCAAGGCGACGTGGTGCTGGTCAAGGCGTCGCGGGGGATGCGCATGGAGCAGGTCGTGGAAGCCGTGACGGGAATGCGACGGGTCGCGCGAAAGGCCTGCTAGTCGGCAGGCACATACAGAGGAACTTTAGGGCCCGCTGATCCATGGCGGGCAAAGATGCCGTAGGATGTTATACAACTGGCTGTACCCCCTTCACACACAGTTTTCATTCCTGAACGTCTTTCGATACCAGAGCTTCCGGATTATCTATGCGGCGGTCACGGCGTTTTTGATCGCCTTTGTGATGGCCCCTTGGGTCATCCGCAAATTGCAGGAGATTAAGCTCGGCCAGCAAATTCGAGACGATGGGCCGAAGCGGCATTTGGCCAAAAGCGGCACCCCGACCATGGGCGGGATACTTATTATCTTCGCGGTGGTGTTGTCCACGTTGCTGTGGGCCGACATGACCAACCGGTACGTGTGGCTGGTCGTGGTGGCGACGGTGGGCTTCGGCGCGGTCGGGTTTGCGGATGACTATCTCAAGTTCATCAAGCGCCAATCGAAGGGCCTCTCGGCGGCACAAAAATTCACCTGTCAGATTCTGGTCGCGCTGACCATCGGCGTCTTTCTCTACACGTTGCCCAGCTATACGACGAAACTCAGCGTGCCGTTCTTCAAATTTTTCACGCCTGACCTCGGCTGGTTCTACATCGTGTTCGTCATTCTTGTCATTGTCGGCAGCTCGAACGCCGTCAATTTGACGGACGGGCTCGACGGGCTGGCGATCGGTCCGGTCATGATCGCCTCTCTGGCGTATACGATCGTGGCCTATGTGACCGGGAACCGTGTGATGGCCGAATATTTGCTTATTCCCTACATCGAAGGTGCGGGAGAGATCGCTATTTTTACCGGAGCCATCTTGGGATCGAGTCTGGGCTTTTTGTGGTTCAACACCTATCCGGCCTCCGTCTTCATGGGCGACGTGGGCTCACTCCCACTGGGGGCGGCACTCGGCACCGTGGCCGTGATCAGCAAGCACGAACTGCTGTTGCTCCTGGTCGGCGGCGTATTCGTCATCGAAGCGTTGTCGGTCATCCTACAAGTGGGATCCTATAAGCTCCGGGGGAAACGTATCTTCAATATGGCGCCCATTCACCACCACTTTGAAATGAAGGGGTGGGACGAGCCGAAAGTGGTGGTGCGTCTGTGGATCATTGCCATTTTGCTGGCGTTGCTCAGCTTGAGCACGCTCAAATTACGGTAGGCGAACAGCAGTGAACGTGAAAGATCTCCAAGTCACGGTGGTCGGATTAGCTCGAAGCGGAGTGGGCGCGGCACGCCTGTTGAACCACCTCGGGGCCCGGGTCACCTTGGCCGACCGGAAGGAGGCGCAGGAACTGACCGCCATCCTGTCGCAGGTGGACCGGTCGAGCATCGCGGTGAAGGTGGGGGCGCAGTACGAGTCCGCACTCGAAGGGGCCGACCTGGTCGTGATCAGCCCGGGTGTGCCGACTCAACTCGCTGCGCTCAATCGTGTGCGTGCCCGCGGGGTCCGGGTCATCGGGGAACTGGAGCTGGCCTCCCGCTTTTGGACGGCGCCGGTGGTGGCCGTGACCGGGACCAACGGGAAGAGCACGACGGTGACCTTGATCGGCAAGTTTTTACAAGAAAGCGGAAAACGGGCCTTCGTCGGGGGCAATCTGGGAATTGCCGCCAGCGAGGCGGCTTTGGCCTCCGTCCAGGCGAAGGCTGGGAGTCCCGTACCCTATGAGTATGTGGTGCTGGAAGTCTCCAGTTTCCAACTTGAGACGACGGAGCAGTTCCACCCCTGGATTGCTGCGATTTTGAATGTGACCTTGGACCATATGGACCGCTACGCCTCGGTGGACGACTATGTGGCGGCGAAGGCGAACATCTTTGCCAACCAAACGGCCGGCGACTATTCGCTGTTCAATCTCGATGATGCGCGCGTGGCCGCGCTTCGCGGACGCACCAAGGGTACCGTGCTGGGATTCAGCCGCAGCGGCGCCACGGTGTCGGGGGTAGCGGGGGCCACCGTGATTGACGGCGACCTGATCGTGACGACGGTTCGAGGGCGGCGGGAGGAAATCTGTCGCCGGAGCGACATGCGGCTTATCGGCCCCCATAACGTCGAAAATGTGATGGCGGCGGTGACGTATGGTCTGCTCTGTGGCTGTTCAATCGAGGCCATTCGCGCCGTGTTGCGATCCTTCCCCGGACTGGAACATGCCCTGGAGGTGGTACGCGAGCGCCGCGGGGTTCGCTTCGTGAACGACTCTAAAGGCACCAATGTCGATGCGGTGTTGAAGGCGCTCGAAGGAATCGACCAGCCGATCTGGTTGATCGCCGGTGGCCGCGACAAGGGCGGCGACTTTTCTCGTCTCGAAGGGGCGATTCGGGAACGGGTGAAGGGATTAATTTTGATCGGGGAGGCCGCCGGGCGTATTCAGGCGGCGATGGGTGATTTTGACCGGTGTCGTCCTGCAGCGACCCTCCGCGATGCCGTGGAGCTTGCTGCTCGCGAGGCGCAGCCCGGTGAGGTGGTCTTACTCTCGCCGGCCTGCGCCAGTTTCGACATGTTTGCGGATTATCAGGACCGGGGCCGGCAGTTTAAGACCCTGGTCCAAGGGCTGCCGGCGTAAGGCGGAAGCCGTGTGGGAGGAACAACAGCTGATCGATGGCACAGCATGCGCTCGGAACACTGATGTTGCCCTGGTCGACCTCGACCCAGCGGGCGACCAAACGCGTGCCGGTCGATCCGGCCCTCCTGGCCGTGACGCTCATTCTTGCCCTGGTGGGGCTGGTCATGGTGTTCAGCGCCAGCGCGGTAGTAGCGGGGAATCGGTTTCACGACCCCTGGTACTTCCTGAAGCGCCAGTTGGCCTGGTTGGGCGCCGGTCTCCTGGTGATGCATCTCATTTCGAAGATCGACTACACGATTTGGAAGAAATTGGCGATTCCGCTGCTGTTCGGGACGACGGTGCTGCTGGTGTTGGTGCTCCTTCCGTCGCTCGGCAGTGTGGCCAAAGGGGCGCGCCGGTGGCTGCATCTCGGTCCGATCAACATTCAGCCGGCCGAGTTGGCGAAGTACGCGGTGGTCATATACATCGCGGCCTACCTGACGAAGAAGCAGGACCAGCTCGCCCACTTTTCTCGCGGCCTGTTGCCGCCGCTGATCGTGCTGGGGCTACTGAGCGGCCTGGTTTTGCTGGAGCCGGACCTGGGAACGGTCGTGGTGATGGGCCTGGTGGTCGTGACGATGCTGTTTCTGGCAGGGGCGCGCATCAAACATCTCGGCCTCCTGGCGCTCTGTGCGCTGCCGACGGTGGCGGCCTTGATTCTGGGGTCCCCTTATCGGCGTCGACGAGTGATCGAATATCTGTACGGGGCCAAGGATCCGACCGGTTCCGGATATCAAATCCATCAATCCTTTCTGGCGTTCGGCAGCGGCGGCCCGTTCGGTGTGGGCCTGGGCGAAGGAAAACAGAAGTTGTTTTTTCTGCCGGAGGCGCATACCGACTTTGTGCTGGCCCTGGTCGGCGAAGAGTTGGGGCTGATGGGCACCGTGACCATCGTGCTGCTGTTTGGGCTGTTCGTCATCAAGGGCTTTCAGATCGCGGGGCGGGCGCGCAATCCGTTCGGTCGGCACCTGGCCATGGGCATCACGCTTCTCGTCGGTATGCAGGCCCTGGTCAATACTGGGGTGGTCACCGGACTGCTGCCGACCAAAGGCTTGACCCTGCCGTTTGTCAGCTATGGCGGCTCCTCATTGATGGCCAATTTGTTCGGCGTCGGGATTCTGTTGAACATTTCACGCGACCGGCAGGGCGGGCAGGACAGCAGTGGGCCGCGGGTGGTGCGCAAGCGCGGGGGGTGACGGAGTGAACGTGGTCATCGCTGCCGGTGGAACGGGAGGCCATCTGTATCCGGCGATCGCCGTCGCGCGGGAATTTTTACGGCGCGATCCATCCACTCGGATTCTGTTTGTCGGCACCACGCGTGGAATCGAACGCAAAGTGCTGGCCCATGAAGGCTTTCCCTTGCAGTGCATCGATGCCAATCCCTTGATGGGTAAGAGTCCGCTTGAGATCGTGAAGGCCCTGGTCACCTTGCCGAAGAGTCTGTGGCAGTCGATGGGGATCCTCAAAAAGCAGAGTGCCGATCTCGTGTTCGGCGTCGGCGGATACACCAGTCCGGCGATGCTTCTCGCCGCGTTTCTACGACGGATCCCCGGTGTGATTCTCGAGCCGAACGCCTATCCCGGCATGGCGAACAAGGCGGTCGCGCCGTTCGTGCAGCGGGTGTTTCTGGCTTTCGAGTCGACGGTGAAATGCTTCGATCGATGCAAGGCCAGCGTGGTGGGCACACCGGTCCGACAGGCGTTTCTGGGCTCTGCCGCTCCGGCGGCGAGCCGGGCAGAGGAACGCACCACTCGACATCTGTTGATCTTCGGCGGCAGTCAGGGAGCGAAGGCCATCAATTCGGCGATGATCGAGGCCTTGCCGTGGCTTCGTGCCATGCAGGGCCTGCTGACCATCACCCATCAAACCGGTGAGGCGGATCACGCCAGGGTGGTAGCCGCGTATGAAGAAGCCGGCATGCCCGCCCAGGTGGTCCCCTTCCTCTACGACATGCCGACGGTGCTGCGAAGCGCCGATCTCGTGGTGGCGAGGGCCGGAGCCATGACGATTGCCGAACTGACGGTCTGTGGCAAGGCGGCGATTCTGATTCCGCTGCCGACGGCGATCTACAACCATCAACTGCGGAATGCCGAAGTGATGGCTCAGGCCGGTGGTGCGGTGCTCCTGCCGCAAGCGGAATTGACCGGAGCCGGACTGGCGCAAGCCGTCACACAGATTTTGAAAGAGCCTCATCGGCTTCAGACCATGAGTGAACAGAGTTGGAGTATGCGGCGCAGTGATGCGGCGGAAGCCATCGTTCATGAATGTTACGACGTCATAAGGAGGCGCCATGAGACCAGCGGGAGCGCTCGCGCCCTATGAACCACGAGAATGGGAGCCACAGCGACATGACAGGAACGGGAGTCACAGACCATTTCGCGAACAGGGACTAAGGCGGCCGGCAATGTTTAGAAAGACACAACATATTCATCTGGTGGGCATCGGCGGATCCGGGATGAGCGGGATCGCCGAGGTGTTGTTGACGCTCGGGTATAAGGTCAGCGGTTCGGATCTCAGCCAATCGGAAACGACGCGCCGGCTTGAGGAACTGGGGGGGCGCATCGCCATCGGCCACCATGAGTCCAACATCGGCGAAGCGCAGGTGGTGGTGATCTCGTCCGCGGTGGCCGCCACCAATCCTGAAGTGGTTGCGGCAAAAGCGCGGCAGATTCCGGTCATCCCGCGTGCGGAGATGTTGGCGGAGCTGATGCGGCTGAAGTTCGGCGTGGCGATCGCCGGCGCCCATGGGAAGACGACGACGACTTCGATGGTGGCGAATGTGCTCGCGCAAGGCGGATTGGATCCCACGATGGTGATCGGCGGCAAGGTGAATGCCCTCGGGAGCCATGCCCGACTGGGGCGCGGCGATCTGCTCATTGCGGAAGCGGATGAAAGTGACGGGTCGTTTCTGCGACTCGCCCCGACCATCGCTGCAGTCACGAATATCGACCGTGAGCACCTGGACCATTATGGCAGTATGGAGAAGTTGAACGACAGCTTCCTGGAGTTTGTAAACAAGGTGCCGTTCTACGGCCTGGCCGTGTTGTGTTCCGACGACGAGCGGTTGCGCAATCTGCTGCCCCGCGTGGTGAAGCGCTATCAGACGTACGGCCTGCACGAACACCCCGGCTATGTGCCCGACTTTCGCGCCACCGATATCAGCCTGCGGCAATGGGGCGCTGAGTTCCGGGTGTTCTTCCGCGGGCGCAACCTCGGTCCGTTCCGGTTGTCCATTCCTGGCATTCACAATGTGTCGAATGCATTGGTGGCGATCGCCATCGGCATGGAGTTGGACATTCCGGTCGATCTGATCCGGAAAGGCCTCGCGGCGTTCAGCGGGGTGGAGCGACGGTTCCACCTGCGCGGGGAAAAGGCCGGCATCATGGTGGTGGACGACTACGGGCATCATCCGACCGAGGTGCGGGCCACGATCGCCGCCGCGAAGCAGGGGTGGGATCGACGCGTGGTCGTGCTGTTCCAGCCGCATCGCTACAGCCGTTCACGCGATTTGATGCAGGAATTTGCCCATGCGTTCGACCAGGCGGATGCGCTCTTCATGACGGAAATTTATGCGGCGGGCGAACAGCCGATTCCCGGCGTGTCCGGTGCGAAGCTGGTGGAGGCGGTGCAGGCGGCCGGGCATCCATCGGCCACCTTCGTGGAGCGCAAAGACACCATGGCGGAGCAGGTGCTGCCGACGCTGAAATCCGGGGATCTCGTGATTACGCTCGGCGCAGGGGATATCTGGAAGACAGGGTTGGCGATCCTGGAGCGATTGCCGGCCTAGGGGGCGACGAGGCGAACAAGAGTGTCACGTGCGGCGGGCAAAGATCATGCGGCAAGAACCAGGAAAGACTGGGCGCGTATTCTTGAGGGGGTCCGTGGAGCGGTCACGTACGAGGCCTCGCTGCAGGCCTATACCTCGTTCCGCATCGGCGGACCGGCGGAAGTCCTGGTGGAGCCGTCCGATGTGGAGGACCTTTGCCGGGTGGTGGCACAGGCTCGTGCGGAACACGTTCCGATCTTCGTGGTGGGCGGGACCAATCTGCTCGTTCGCGACGGGGGCATCCGGGGAATTGTGGTCAGTCTGCGGCGATTCAAAGCCATCCGCCAGGAGCCGGACCATGTGCTCTATGCAGAAGGGGGCGTGGGCATGCCGACGTTGATCGGCTATACCATCCGTCGGTCGCTCGCCGGTTTGGAATGGGGTGCCGGAATTCCCGGGACCGTGGCGGGGTGCGTCGTGATGAATGCAGGAACGCGCCTGGGTGAAATGAAGGATTCCGTCAAAGCCGTCCGGATGGTGGATCCACGCGGCCGGCTGGTGGATATTCCCGCCGCGGATATTCCGTTCAGCTATCGACGGGCGCATGTGCCGCGCGGCATCGTGGCGGGAGTCTGGGTGCAGTTGAGACCCGGCGATCATGATCAAATTGAAAAGACGGTGAAGGACTATCTGCAGTATCGCAAGCAGACCCAGCCGCTCACCTTGCCGAGCGCCGGGTGCGTGTTTAAGAACCCTCCGCAGGACTCCGCCGGTCGCCTGGTGGACGCGGCGGGCCTGAAGGGGGCTCGCATCGGAGACGCACAGGTGTCGGAGAAGCACGCGAATTTCATGGTGAACCTCGGCCATGCGCGCGCGGCCGATGTGCTGGCGTTGATCAAGAAGGTCCGCGCGGCTGTGAAAAAGGTGTCGGGCGTGAAGCTGGAATTGGAACTGAAGGTGGTCGGTGAGGCCTGATGCGGATCGATGAAGGGAGTGGATGTGACGGAACGGAAGCCGCTGACGCGTTCAAAAATCGGGGTCCTGATGGGCGGTCACTCGTCTGAACGGGAAGTGTCGCTGAAAACCGGCGAGGCTGTGTATCGCTCGTTGGCGCGAAGCGGCTACAACGCGGTGGCCATCGATGTCGGTCCGGATCTCTGCAAGACGCTGCAGGATCAGGCGGTTGAGATCGGGTTTCTGGCGCTGCACGGACCGGGAGGCGAGGACGGGGCGATACAGGGATTTTTGGAGACCCTCGGCATTCCCTATACGGGTTCCGGTGTCCGGGCCAGCGCCATCGGGATGCATAAGGTGGTGACCAAGACGGAATTGGCGGCTCAGGGCATTCCGGTCCCGCGCGGAACGGTGGTGCTACGCGGCACAGCGCCCAGTCTGAATCGAGTGCTGAGCACCTGTAAGTTGAAGTTGCCTGTGGTCGTCAAGCCGGCGAGTCAGGGCTCCACGATCGGGGTGACCATTGTCCGGAAGCCGTCGCACTGGAAGGAAGCCCTTCGTGTGGCGCACCGATACGACGAAGAAGCGATGGTCGAGGCGTTTATCCCCGGGCATGAGGTGACCCTGTCGTTGTTGGGGGATTCCGACGGAGTCGTAACCGGCTTGCCGGCCGTGGAGATCGTGGCGCCAGACGGATTTTATGACTTCTCAGCGAAGTATGAGAAAGGTCGAACCCAGTATCTGTGCCCGGCGCCGCTCCCGGCTGCGGTCACGCGGCAGATCAAACAACTGGCCATCCGGACCTATGAGGCCTTGGGATGCAGCGGGGCGGCCCGGGTCGATTTCCGCATTACGCCCAAGGGGAAGCCGTTTGTGCTCGAGATCAACACGGTGCCGGGAATGACGGAGACGAGTCTGCTGCCGATGGCGGCGGGGAAGGCCGGACTGTCCTACGATGCATTGACGGAGCGGATTCTCCAGTCCGCGCTCCGGCGGGCCGGAGTCGGTTCATTTCGGGCTGTGAGGTAGCGATGTCGTTGCGATGGCGCAAGGTACGCCCGGCTAAAGTGAATCCGCGGGCGAATGCCCGTTCGGAATCCGCGCTGGGTCGCCATCGGAGCGGTGAGACGGGCGGGTATTGGTCCAGGCTGGGGCGGGGCCTGTTGATTACCTTGCGGGTGGTCGCCACGGTGACCGTTCTGGTCGGTGGTTGTTCTGGTCTGTTCGTCCTGGCACGGGAAGTGGGGCCTCTGACGCGGGAATGGTTTCTGGTGCGCTCCGTGTCGGTAAGCGGACTGCACCATGTGACGAGGAAAGAAGTGATCGGGAGACTGGCGTTGAAGCCCGATACCGCCCTCTACTCCATTAACCCGTCCTGGCTGGCCGACCGGATCAAGATCCATCCATGGATCAAGGATGCGACGGTGGTGCTGAAGCCCTTACACGAGATTCACATCGACATCGTCGAGCGGGAACCAGCGGTGGTGGTGCGCACGTTGGCGGAGAACCTCCTGGCCGATTCGGACGGGTTCCTGCTGGCTCATCTCGGGTCGGCGGATGACCCGACCCTGCCGATGTTGTCCGGTGTCGACGGCAAGCGGCTCGTGCAGGGGAAACCAGACGATCGCCGCCCGGTGCAAGTCGGTGCGGCCCTGGCCCGCATGGTCGGGCAGACGACCGGAGGACGGCCGGACATCAACGTGGGGAATCTCAATAACTTGGTGGTCGAGGTTCAGGGCGTCACGTTTCAATTCAGTGAGTCGTCGATGAATCAACAATGGTATCGGTTTCTCAAAATGCGGCCCGCACTGCGTGATGTGGCTTTTGACGGCGAGGGCGCCAGGGCGAATGAAATCGATCTTCGCTTTGCCGACCGCGTCATTGTTCGGGGAAGGGGGTGAGCCGAGTGTCTAAGCGGGATCATATCCTGGTCGGACTCGACATCGGGACCACCAAGATCTGTGCGATTGTCGCCGAAGTGCCGGAGGAGGGCCCGCTGAATATCATCGGTGTCGGCTCCTGCCCCTCGCGCGGGCTTCGCAAGGGTGTGGTGGTCAATATCGAGAGTACGGTGGAGTCGATCAAGAAGGCGGTTGAGGAAGCAGAGCTCATGGCGGCCGTGCAGATCAATTCGGTCTATACGGGCATCGCGGGGAGCCATATTTCCGGGGAAAACCTCAAGGGCGTCGTGGCCCTCAAAAAACAGGAAGTGACGCGCGACGACATCAGTCGTGCGGTGGAAAGTGCGCGCACTCTCGCCGTCATTCCTCACGAGCGTCGCATCTTGCACGTGTTGCCGCGCGAATTCATGGTCGACGATCAGGAAGGCGTGCGCGAGCCGTTGGGCATGTCCGGCAACCGGCTGGAGGTCAACGTCCATGTCATTACCGGCGCGGTGACGTCGGCGCAGAACATCATCAAGAGTGTCAATCGGGCCGGGCTCGATGTCGTGGACATTATTCTGCAGCCCCTCGCCTCGAGCGAGGCCGTGCTGAGCGCCGAAGAACGGGAGTTGGGAGTCGCCATGGTGGACCTGGGCGGCGGCACGACCGATTTGGCGATCTTCCTCGACGGCAGCATCCGTCACACGGCGGTGCTCCCGATCGGCGGACAGAATCTGACGAAGGATCTGGCCATTGGGCTACTGACCTCGCAAACCGACGCGGAAAAAATCAAAGTGCAGCATGGCATCGCCCGCACCGAGCTGGTGCACGGGCATCAAATGGTGGAAGTGCCGTCCGTGGGCGATCGGCCGCCGCGGCAATTCACGCGCCGAGATATCGCCGAGATTCTCGAACCGCGCGTCGAAGAAATGTTCGATCTGGTCAAGCGCGAAATCGTGCGCGCCGGCTATGAAGGCATGCTGGGCGCCGGCGTGGTGATCACGGGCGGGACCTCACTATTGGAAGGGATGCCGGATGCTGCGGAGCGAGGGCTGAATCTGCCGGCTCGCCGCGGCATGCCGACGGGCATCGGTGGGTTGCGCGATATCGTCAGCAACCCGATGCACGCGACCGGTGTCGGGCTGTTGTTGCATGCACGTCAACATGCCGACAACTTGGAGGCTGCCGGCATCCGTCACGGCAAAGGGTTGGGGAAAGTGTTCGATCGGATGCGATCGTGGATGTTCGAGTTTTTCTAACTTTTGCGGACGGCTTCAGACCACGTCCGCACCATCGTCAAGGGAGGTGCCACGATGTTTTCATTTCAAGAGGAGCCGCAATCACCCGTTCGCATCAAAGTGATCGGGGTCGGAGGAGCGGGGTGCAACGCCGTCAATACGATGATCACCGGCGGATTGTGCCGGGTCGATTTCGTGGCGGCAAATACGGATGTGCAGGCACTCGAACGATCCCAGGCATCCTATAAGATTCAGATCGGTCCGGAACGGACGCGCGGTCTCGGCGCCGGCGCCAAGCCCGAAGTGGGACGCGACGCCGCGTTGGAAAGCAAAGATGAGATTCGCGAGAGTCTGGTGGGCGCCGATATGGTGTTCGTCACCGCCGGCATGGGCGGCGGCACCGGGACGGGCGCGGCTCCGATCGTGGCCAGTATTGCGCGTGAACTGGGGATCCTGACCGTCGCGGTCGTGACCAAGCCCTTCCAGTATGAAGGACATCGGCGGATGAGCCATGCCGAGGAAGGCATTCGCGATCTCGGTCGGCACGTGGATACGTTGCTGATTATCCCGAACCAACGGTTGCTGGGAATCGTGGACAAGGCGACCCCGTTGCTGGATGCGTTCAAGGTGGCGGACGATGTGTTGCGCCAGGCTATTCAAGGCATTGCGGACGTGATCACGACCATCGGGTTGGTCAATGTGGACTTTGCCGATGTGCGGACCATCATGGCACACACGGGTCGCGCGGTGATGGGGATGGGCATCGGCCGTGGCGCCAACCGGGCGCAGGAAGCGGCGCAGAAAGCGATCTGCAGTCCCTTGTTGGAAGAGGGCAGCGTCGAAGGCGCTCGCGGCGTCCTGCTGAATATCACAGGCGGCCCGAACATGTCGTTGCACGAAGTGGAAGAAGCGGCGTCGATCGTTCAGCATGCGGCGGATGCCGAAGCGAACATCATCGTCGGACAGGTCATCAACCCTGAGATCGGCGATGACCTGATCGTGACCGTGATTGCGACCGGGTTCGAGCGCGAAGAACAACCGGCTGCGCGACCGGCCGTGACGGCGGAACGCCCTGCGGTGCGGACCCCCAATGGGCGCCCGGCGCAACAGGTGCTGACCGGCGTGCATGCCACGGGATCGGACCGGCCCCATAAAGACTTGGATCGGCCGACCTTCCTACGCCGCATGAGCGAGACCCGGGAAGCCGTGGAGCGGATCGCGGTCGTCGGCGACGACGAATGGGATGTGCCGACCTTCCTGCGCAAGCAGGCAGACTGAGCATGAAGCGATAGCGGTAGCTGCGAGGCTTGGAACCGGGATGGTGTCAGATGTGATCACCGCGCCGTCGTTTGCGACGGCCGCGGATGGGGTGGAACATTTTTTCGGCACCCGGTTGTCGTCCGTCTCGGTGACACCGGGTCGTGCCGCTGCGCCAGGGACCCCGCATCGCGAGCGAGGGGCGAGCGTGATCTTGTCCGTCAAACAGGTTCACGGGACGGATGCGCTGATCGTCGATCAGCCGGTCAAGCCGGGCGATGTTTTCGAAGGTGGCTGGGACGCGTTGGTGACCGATCAGCCGGGAGTGATGGTGACCGTGCGAACCGCGGATTGCGTGCCGGTGCTTCTGCACGATCCGGAGCGACGGGTGGTTGCGGCGATCCATGCAGGCTGGCGGGGTGCGGTGGCCGGTATTGTGCCGAAGACGGTGGCCTTGATGGTGAGCCGGTTCGGGACGACCGTGGATCGGCTACAGATGGCGATCGGTCCTTCCGCCGGTCCCTGCTGTTACGAAGTGGATGAGCCGGTGCTTGCGCGACTGCGGGAGGTGTTCCCCGAGTGGCGATCTGTCGTGAAGCCGGTGAACAGTCAGAAGGTGCATCTCGACTTGCGCGCATTTGTGCGTCGGCAAGCGTTGGCTGACGGGCTGGCTGCGGAACGAGTCGCCACGATCGATGCCTGCACGATTTGCCAGCCCGAGCGATTTTATAGTTATCGCCGCGACGGTGTGGTGAAGGCCACGATGGTCAGCGGGATTGCACTCGTGCCTCGCCGGTCGGCTTGAGATCGGTTCCCGGTCGGTGTGATGTCCGGCACCGCTCGAATCACCTGCTCGGGGATGGCATAGGGTGACGCTGCACATGGAGCAATCCGCAAGGCGGCAGGATGGATGTAGAGCTGGGGACGATTGCGGGTCGGGTTCGAGCGGTGCTCGACGAAATGCAACGTGCGGCCGCCCGTGCGGGGCGCCCGCCGGAGTCTGTTCGTCTCATTGCCGCGTCCAAAACCGTATCCGTTGAACGGCTGCGTCAGGCAGTGGACGCCGGCATCCGATATCTTGGAGAAAACCGTCTCCAGGAAGCCTTGCCGAAAATCGACACGTTAGGGCGCGAAGGGGTCGTGTGGCACTTTATCGGCAGCCTGCAACGGCGCAAGGTGAAATCGGTCATCGGGCGATTTGAGACGATTCATTCCGTCGATAGTCTCGCACTGGCGGAAGAGATCGACCGTCAGGCGAAGGCCGCGGGGCTGCGGCAACGTGTCCTGCTGGAAGTGAATCTTGCTGGAGAAGTCAGCAAGGGAGGATTTGAGCCAACGACACTGGTGGCGGCACTGGAATCCCTGAACGGGCTCGAGCAGCTGGATATTCGCGGCCTCATGGCCATTCCCCCACCCACTCCGACGGCGGACGACGCGCGGCCCTACTTTCGACAACTCCGGACCCTCGCTCAGACATTGACAGCGCGGGGGTACAGGAACATTAATATGCAGGAACTCTCGATGGGCATGTCGCACGACTATCCCGTTGCGATTGAGGAAGGGGCGACGTACGTGCGAGTCGGAACGGCGATTTTCGGAGCGCGAGGTGAGTAAATCGATGCTGACAAAACCGATTGCATTCCTCGGAGGCGGGCAAATGGCGGAGGCCCTGATCGGCGGGCTGCTGGCCGCGGGGGCCTGTGAGCCTGCATCCATTTGCGCGACGGACCCGGTTGCCGCGCGTCGCGATGTGTTGAAATCGCGCTTCGGCATTCGCGTCGGCGATGAGAATGCGAAGGCGGTCCTCGGGGCCGATCTGGTGGTTCTCGCGGTGAAACCGCAGGCGATGCCGGCGGTGCTCAGTGATGCGGGGCAGGCCTGCGCCGGGAAACTGGTCGTCTCCATCGCCGCCGGTGTGACGACCGCCTGGATTCGCGAGCGGATCGTGACGCCCAGAGGCATCGTCCGGGCGATGCCCAATACCCCCGCCTTGGTGCGTGAAGGGGTGACGGCATTGACCTATCAGCCCGATCTCCAATCTGACGATCTGGGTGCAGTGCGGACATTATTTGCTGCGGTCGGCTCGGTCGTGTCGGTCGAGGAACGACTCATGGATGCGGTGACCGGTCTGAGCGGAAGCGGACCCGCCTATGTATTCGTCGCGATTGAAGCATTGGCAGACGGCGGGGTCCGGATGGGATTGCCGCGGGCAACTGCGGAACTCCTGGCCGCGCAGACGGTTCTGGGCGCCGCGAAAATGGTCTTGGAGCGGGGTGAACATCCGGCCAAGTTGAAGGATCAGGTGGCGTCGCCGGGAGGCACCACGATCGCCGGGTTGTATCAGTTGGAGGCCGGCGGGCTGCGGAGCTGCCTGATGGCGGCCGTCGAGGCGGCCACAAAACGTTCACAGGAGTTGGGACGCTGATGTTTGTGATGAGCAATGTGCTGCAGGGGACTGCCACGGTGTTGGATACGGTGTTGTGGCTGTACATGTGGGTCATCATCGCCCGCGCGTTGATTTCGTGGGTCAATCCGGATCCGTGGAATCCGATCGTGCAATTTTTGGAGCGCGCGACGGAGCCGGTGCTGACGCCGATCCGTCGGCTGGTAGGATGGCGCATGGGCATGGATCTGTCGCCGATGATCGCGATTCTGATTCTTGTCTTTTTGCAATATGCCGTGGTTCAATCGTTACGGGATATCGCCGTGCGGATGCATTAACCGTCGGGGAAGAGGTGTCGTATGAAAATCACTCCCATCGACATTCAGCAGATGGTCTTTCAGGTCAAGTTCCGGGGTTATGACCGGGACGAAGTGAACCGGTTCCTCGAGGAGCTGGCATTGACCGTCGAGAACTTGAATCGAGAGAACAGTGCGCTTCGTGAAAAGCTGACCGCGACCGAGCAGCAGGTCACCGACTTGCGACGCACGGAGACGACGCTCTCGAATACCTTGGTCTCAGCCCAGACGTTGGCCGAGGATGTGAAACGGTCTGCGCAGCGCGAGTCCGACCTGATTGTGAAGGAAGCGGAGCTGAAGGCGAGTGAGATCATCCGGCAGGCCCGGGTGAGTCTCTCCGACATGCAACGTGGTCTCGCGGATCTCCAGAAACAGCGTCTGATGATGGTGGAGCGATTCCGTTCAACCCTGCGCTCGTTCGAGCGTATGTTGGAAGTGGAAGAAAGCGATGCCTACCAGTCGGATGCGGCTTCGGTCGAAGGAAAGCTGGCCGGCGAATCAAGCACGGCGCGTTGAGCATCTTGCGCCCCTTGGGACTTCGATTCCGCCTTCGGCGGGGTTGCCGGGGGGCTCCACTCTTCCATTCCCCTGTCCTCTCTCCGTGAATCTCATATAGGCGCGCATCCATGGTAACACCTCATCCCATTCAGGCCGCATTGCAGGCCGCGGTCGATGACGGCACCTTTCCCGGCGCGGTGTTGGCTGTCCGATTGCGAGGAACGTTGGTCTATGAAGGTGCCGTCGGCCGCCTGTCCCCGCAGATTCCGGGCGAGGGGGTGACGATCCACACCTGCTACGACCTGGCCTCTCTGACCAAGGTGCTGGCGACTACTACCGCGTTGCTGTTGCTGATGCAGCGCGGCAAGCTGACGCTGGATGATCGGATCGATCGCATCCTGATTGAGCTCCAGGGAAGCGCGGTCGGTTCTGCGACTCTACGGCAGTTGCTCACTCACAGCTCGGGGCTTCCCGGGTGGCGACCTTATTACGAGCGGCTGGTTTTGCTTGACGCGGTCTGGTCCGGATTCCAGGGAGCGTCATCGGCGCGCGAGGCGGTGCTGGGCTACATCGCGCAGGAGGAGTTGATCTACGAGCGGGGCTCACGCAGTCTCTATAGCGACCTGGGTTTCATGTTGCTGGGATGGGCGGTGGAGCGACTGGCCGGTGAGTCGCTGGACCAATTTTGCAACAGCCAGATCTATCGTTCGCTTGAGGCGCAGCCGCTTGCGTACATCCCGCGCGGGTCGCAGGCCATGCCTGCCGCCTCATTGGAATCACATGCGATCGCTCCGACCGAAGACGATCCTTGGAGGGGACGCACGTTGTGCGGCGAAGTGCACGATGAAAATGCCTTTGCGCTGGGCGGCGTGGCCGGCCATGCCGGGTTGTTCGGCGGTGCGCGCGCGGTCCTCGCGGTGGCGAAGGCGTGGATGGATGGCCGGCGCGGGAAGACGGGATTGTTACGTCCTGAGCTCGTCACGTTGTTTACGACCCGGCAGCAGGGAGTACCGAATGCCAGCTGGGCCTTGGGGTGGGATACGCCGTCAGCCCCGTCTTCTTCCGGAACGCGCTTCACGCCCGAATCATTCGGGCATCTCGGCTATACCGGGACTTCGCTATGGATTGATCCGGTCAAGGAATTGGAGGTGGTGCTGCTGTCCAACCGGGTACATCCGACGAGGAAAAATGAACGGATCAAGACATTCCGTCCGCTCATTCACGATCTGATTTGCCGCGAGTTTCTAGGGGATTAGGCTGGCAGGTCCGGATAGTCGGTCCAGGTTTCTTTTTCGGCCAGGTAGCGGGTGCCTTTGAAGTTCAGGCGGGTGCGCAACCGGGTAAATCCGACTCCCAGGAGCTTTTCAACAACGGCCTTGACGGCAGCACTTGTGGTGGAGTGCGCGGCACCTTCGACGGCGTACGATTCGTAGGTCACTTTTCCCGTATAGCCCGCGGCCACACGACTGACGAGCACCGCTCGATTAAAATACCGGTCGCTCGGGTCGATCCCCTCGACTTGATGCCGTTCGATTAAGCCCTCTTTCTTAAAGAGGAGGGGGAGTCCACTCATACAAACCTCCGTCCATCATCCGCTGGGAGCGTCTTACGGGTCCAGATTATAGGGACCTCCTTTCCGGAGTGCAACCGTCGTTGACAAGGTTCTCCGGGGGTTTCTATGATGCGCGATTCGCGTGGCATCGTTCGCTAGTCGAGGGGCCGATTCAAACACCAGTTGGTTCGATGAACATGAACGTTCCCAACAGTCTGACGATGCTGCGCATCCTGTTGATCCCGGTGTATGTCGGATTACTCAACTATGAGCAATTCGACTATGCGTTGGCGACGCTTTTCATTGCCGGGTTGACGGATGCGCTCGACGGAATCATCGCCCGTGTCGCCAACCAGCGCACAAGACTCGGAGAAGTCCTGGATCCCCTGGCGGATAAACTCATGCTGACGACGGGGTTCATCACGCTCTCTGTGATGCATCTGGTCCCGCTCTGGTTGACGATTCTTGTGGTCAGCCGCGATCTCATGTTGATGCTGGGGGCGGCCGTCGCCCATTTCACCCATACCCAGGTCGATATATCGCCGACCGTGCTGGGGAAGGGTACCACATTGGTTCAACTCGCGACGCTGGTCTCCATCATTTTCTTTGCCTCTCGCCGGCTCGATCTCGCCACGCTCGACCCCCTCCTGTATCTCATGGGCGGGGTGACCCTGATGTCCGGCCTGCACTATCTCTCCCGCGGCTATTGCCGCATTACCTCCAGCCAGATCTAGCGCACAGCCGCCTTGGTGGCGGCGTTTTTCAGCCTCTGCCGCTGGGTCCGCTTTCGTGCATTCGTTTGACAGTTTTTCGGTCGTCTTATAGACTTCGATCATAGTTTTCCGCTGCATCCATACGTATCCTGCCTGGTGTTCAAAGGAGTGGAAACCGCGTTATGAGTACATTCGCCTATGTCGGACGGAACCGCCAGGGTGCTGTGAAAAAGGGGGAGCTCACCGCCAAGACCCGAGATGAGGCGGTGGACCAGCTCCGCAAGCAGCAGGTCGTCGTGACCAGGCTGGAAGAAAAGTCAGGCATGGGCGGAAAGTTCAAGTTTAGCCTGGGGAGCGGCCTGACCGACAAGGATCTCGTGGTCTTCACCCGCCAATTCGGCACGATGATCAATGCCGGATTGCCCCTGATCCAATGTCTCGATATTCTCTCCACTCAGTCCGAAAATAAAGTGCTGCGGGAAACGGTCGGCGATGTGAAAAACAGCGTGGAAGCAGGATCCACATTCTCCGATGCGTTGAAGCGACACCCGAAAGTGTTCGACGACCTCTATGTGAATATGATCCATGCCGGTGAGGTCGGCGGTCTGCTCGATACGATTCTGACTCGTCTGGCCAAGCACATCGAAAAGGCGATGAAGCTGAAGGGGCAGATCAAGTCGGCCATGGTCTATCCCACCGCGATCGTCGGGGTGGCCGTCATCATCATCAGTGTCTTGATGGTGTGGGTCATTCCCGTGTTCGCCCAGATGTTTTTGGAAATGTCGGGCGGAAAAGTCGGATTGCCTGGTCCGACGCAGATCGTGATCAACGTGAGTAATTTTTTCCAGAGTTACTGGTATGCCATGGGCGGAGCCATGGTGGCCACGGCCATTGCGATCAAGCGGTACTACGCCACCGTGAACGGGCGTATGGTGATCGACCGGTTGTTGCTCAAGGTTCCGATTGTCGGAGATCTGATCAGAAAAGCCTCTGTCGCGAAGTTCACTCGCACCCTGGGAACCTTGATCACCAGCGGTGTGCCGTTGCTCGAGGGGTTGAGCATCTGCGCCAAGACCTCCGGCAACAAGGTCATCGAGGAAGCGCTGATGAATGCACGGGTGAGCATCAGCGGCGGCAAAACGATCTCCGAACCGCTGGCGAAGTGTAATGTGTTTCCCAAGATGGTCACCCACATGATCGCCGTCGGAGAATCGACCGGGGCATTGGATGCCATGTTGGGCAAGATCGCTGACTTTTATGAAGACGAGGTCGACCAGGCAGTCGAGACGCTGACCTCCTTGCTCGAACCGATCATGATGGTGGTGTTGGGTACCATCATCGGGTTTATCGTCATCGCGATGTATCTCCCGATCTTTACGATGGCGTCGGCCATTCAATAGCGCCGTCGCGCAGTTGCGTCTTTTCTCCGGCGCATGGCCCGATGAGACCGTCAGGCCATGCGCCGCACATCCATCAGGGCAACGCGCCCCGCATGCTCTCATCGACACTTCCAGTTGACGCTGCCGGCCCTGAGCCACCTCTCAACTCGACTCCTCGCAAGTCGCTAGTAGCGGACCTGCCCCAATTGCCGCCTGGCGAGCGTGCGATGCCTGAGTTGAAGGCGAGGCTTCACTGGCTCATGGGGCTCCGCGTGGCAGTCGTCACGCTCCTGTTGGGGCTGTCACTGGCGTTTCAGTCCACCCGTGGCGAACTAGTGCCGACGTTCTCCGCTCTGATCATCCTCACCTATGCCACGACGATCGCCTACGCCCTCTTGCTGCGACGGCTGACCGCTCCCGCTGCGCTCACGGCGTTCACGTGGCTACAGGTTGGCTTTGATTTTGTGTTGGAGACTGTCCTGGTGGCGAGGACAGGCGGGATCGAAAGTCCCTTTGCGGTGCTGTATGTCATTACGGTGACTGTCGCCAGTCTCGTGCCGCATCGCCGTGTGGGATTGGTGACCGGAGCGGGTTGCACACTCCTGTTCGGTTTGGTCACGTGGGTGCAACATGTCGGGCTTCTCCATGCCTCCGGCTGGCTGCCCCCGAGTCGGCTGGCACCCGGCGAAACGTTGCAAACGTTCGGAGTCTATGGCCTGGCCTTTCTGGTCGTGGGGTTCCTGAGCGGTGTGTTAGCCGACCAGCTTCGCCATGCGGATCAGTCGTTGCGTGAAAAAGAGCAAGGGCTCAATCGGTTGCAAGTCTTTCACGAAAGTATCGTGCGAAGTATCAGCAGCGGCGTGTTTACAACGGATGAAGAGGGACGCCTCACGTCTTTCAACCCGGCGGCGCATGAAGTCACCGGCTATGCCTTTGCTGATGTGCAAGGGCGTCTTTGGCGGGATGTCTTCAATTGGCATCCCGGCGACCCATCCGAGGAAACTGCGCTGAGGTCGCTGTCTCCCTTGCGATTTGAGGTGGAATGTCTCCATGCGGACGGGAGTCGGCTGGTGCTGGGAATGACGGTGTCTCCGTTGCATGCACAGGGCACGCAGCGTGGCTTGGTCGGTGTCTTTAAGGATTTGACGCAAATTCGATATTTGGAGGAGGAGATGCGCCGGCGGGAATGGCTGGCGAACTTGGGCGAGATGTCGGCGGGGATGGCGCATGAAATCCGCAATCCGCTCGGCGCGCTCGCGGGGGCGATGCAGATGCTGCGGCAAGATGTCGGGTCAGACGACACCAGTCAGCGCTTGATGGATATTGCCATTCGTGAGGCCCGGCGGCTCGACAATATCATCACCGAGTTTCTGCAGTACGCCCGTCCGCCTGCGCTGAATCTGGTGGAGCACGATTTGAACAAAGTCCTTGCCGATACGTTGGATCTGATCCAACATGAAGCTCGATCTCGAGCCGGTATCATGATCGTTTCCCGCATGTCGCCGAACACACTTGTGGCCCAGGTCGATCAGGACCAGCTGAAGCAGGTGTTCTGGAATCTAGCCGCCAATGCCTTTGATGCAATGCCCGGGGGAGGAACCTTGACGATCGCCACCGGGGTGCGGCGAGTGGACGTCGGTGGGCACCGATCCGATGTGATCGAAATCGGGTTTCAGGATAACGGAGAAGGCATTCCCAAACAGAATTTCGACAAGATCTTTCTGCCGTTTTTTACCACGAAAAAAGAGGGCTCCGGGCTGGGGCTGGCTCAAGTTCACCGCATTGTGGAGTTGCACGATGGGTGGATCAAGGTCGAAAGCGAGGTCGGACAGGGGGCACGGTTCGTCGTGTATCTTCCGCAGTCCGCAGAGACGGGTGTCCAGCTACGGCACGAAGGAAGGGAACCGTGGAAAAGATTTTAGTCGTGGATGACGAGCAGGGCTTGCGCGATGTGTTGAGCATCATGCTCAAGCGGGCCGGGTATGCCGTCACCCTGGCCTCGGACGGCGATGAAGCGATCGCGCAAGTGCAGAAGGAGATTTTCGATCTCGTTATCACCGACCTCAAGATGCCCAGAGTGGGCGGGCTTGAGGTGCTGAAAGCCGTCAAGGCCTCGTCACCGGATACAGTCGTCTTGATGATCACGGCCTTCGCCTCCGCCGACTCGGCGGTCGAGGCGATGAAGCACGGGGCCTACGACTATCTCACCAAGCCGTTCCAGGTCGATGAGGTGCAGCTGATTATCCGCAACGCGATCGAGCGGCGCCGGTTGTCGACGGAGAATATGCTCCTGAAGCGGGAGCTGGCCAGCCAGTCGTCGTTCTCACAGATCATCGGCCAGAGCGAGGCGATGCAGAAGGTCTATGACGTCATCAAGAAAGTAGCCGATTCGAAGAGCAATGTGTTGATCGGCGGGGAAAGCGGGACCGGCAAAGAGTTGGTCGCTCGGGCGATCCACTTCAACAGTGTGCGCGCCTCCATGCCGTTCGTGGCAGTGAACTGCAGCGCGGTGCCGGAAACGCTGCTTGAAAGTGAACTGTTCGGTCACATGAAGGGTTCGTTCACCGGGGCGATCTCCAACAAAGCCGGTCTGTTCGAAGTCGCGAACGGCGGGACGATTTTCCTCGATGAGATCGGCGATACGACACCGGCCATCCAGGTGAAGTTGCTGCGAGTGATTCAGGAGCGTGAGTTCCGGCGGGTGGGCGGGACCCAGGACGTGAAGGTGGATGTCCGCATCGTTGCGGCCACGAACCGGGATTTGGAGAAGGCGGTGGCGGAAGGCGCCTTCCGGGAAGATCTGTACTACCGGCTGGATGTGATCCCGATCAAGCTTCCCCCGTTGCGTATGCGGACCGGCGACATTCCGTTGTTGAGCCAACATTTCCTGGAGAAATTTGCCAAAGAAAGTGGTAAACCAGTGCCGACGATGAGCCAGGAGGCCATGCGCGTGCTGTTGGCGCATGAGTGGCGAGGCAACGTTCGGGAATTGGAGAACGTCGTCGAACGTGTCGTGGCCTTCACAACGGGATCGTCGGTGACGGATGCGGATATTCGCGGATGGCTCCACAAGCCGGTGAGCAACCAGCAGGCCCTGCCGTCTGAGTTGCCTGAAGATGGCCTGGACCTGGAAGGGCTCATCAACACGATCGAGAAGGATCTGCTGTTGAAAGCGCTCGAACGGAGTCAGTGGGTCAAGAAGCGAGCCGCGCGGTTGTTGCGGTTGAATACTCGGTCGTTCCGGTACCGTCTCGAAAAATACGAAATCAAAGGAGGCCGGGATTAGCGCCGCCCAGTAATCTGCGAGTGAACTCTACCAGCCTGCGGGTTCTGACCCCTGCGAAAGTGAATCTGATCCTCCGCGTGCTCGAACGGCGTCCTGACGGTTTTCATGTCATCTGGTCGCTGATGCACACGGTCGGACTCGACGATGAACTGACTCTGACTGTCCAGCCCGGCACGACCTCCCGTATCGCCTTGCGCTGCGACCATGTCGCACTGGCGGCCGATCAGAGCAATCTGGTCTATCGAGCCGCGCAGCTCGTGTTGGAGCGAATCGATCGAGCCGTCGATCTGTCGATCAGCCTGACAAAACGCATCCCGCTGGGGGCCGGCTTGGGGGGCGGCAGCAGTGACGCGGCGGCGACCATCCTCGGTCTGACCCGCCTGTTGGGATTGAACTGGCCGATTGCACAGATGGCGGAGTTGGGGCAACAGTTGGGAAGTGACGTGCCGTTCTTTTTTGTGGGGCCAGCCGCCTGTGTCACCGGTCGAGGTGAACAGGTGCGATCAATGCAGATGACGGGCACTCGCTGGATCGTGCTGGTGAATCCCGGCTTTCCTGTCGAAACCAAGTGGGCCTATCAGCAGCTGTCTGCCACCAGGGCGGGGGTGCGTCCTCTCTCTCCGGCATTGCAGCAACTGGGCAGCCGTACTGTAGTGGATTGGTCCGAGATCATTCCCCTGGTAGAGAATGATTTTGAGGCGCCGGTCTTTTCGCAGCATCCGGTATTGGCCCAGATTAAGAGCCAATTGCTGAGTCAGGGAGCTGAAGTGGCCCTGTTGTCTGGGAGCGGTGCCACGATGTTCGGGGTATTTCCCGGGCAGGCCGATGCGGAGCGGGCTGCCTCTGTGTTTGCCCTTGACCCGAAGATGAAGGCCTACGCCGTACCGGCGGCGGGTACTCCGGTCACGAGTGTCGTCTGAGCAATGAACTCTGAGGGCTCTTTGGCAGCGCATCCAGGCTTCAAGGGGCCACCCACTGCAAGGCGGCCAGACACGCCACACCTCGGGACGTGAGGTCTTCGTTTACCGCAGATTGGTTGACAACTTCCCAGTGTTTTCGCTATTGTGCTGTGCTTCGGTAGGCGTCCTCTTGTCCTGACAGTGTGCGAGGTCAGCGGGACTCACAGCGGGTCCTGTCCGTGCCCACCGTTTTTACGATTCGACAAGCACCGTGACAGCATCGGCATCGCCTCGTACGGCATCGAAGGGGTGGAATGAACAGGGAACTCAAGCTCTTTTCGGGCGGCGCCAATCCTGCGCTTGCGCGGGCGATTTGCTCGTATCTCGATCTGCCCCTCGGCGCGGCTACGGTAGCCTCGTTCAGTGACGGGGAAATCCGGGTTCGTGTAGAAGAGAATGTCCGTGGGGCGGACGTGTTTCTCGTCCAATCCTGCTGTGCTCCGGTGAACGACTCGATCATGGAAATGCTCATCATGATCGATGCTTTGAAACGCTCGTCCGCCAACCGCATCACGGCGGTGATTCCCTATTTCGGTTACGCCAGGCAAGACCGCAAGGATCAGCCGCGTGTGCCGATCTCCGCGAAACTGGTCGCGGACATCGTTACCACCGCCGGCGCCGACCGGGTGTTGACGATGGATCTCCATGCGAGCCAGATCCAAGGTTTTTTCAATATTCCGGTCGACAACCTCTACGCCTTGCCGGTCCTGATGGATTACATTACGAAACGGAAGATTGCAGATGTGGTCGTCGTGTCGCCGGATGCCGGAGGGGTGGAGCGCGCCCGAGCGTTTGCCAAACGGTTGCAGACCAACCTCGCCATTATCGACAAGCGCCGCGAGGGACCGAATCAGGCGCAGGTGATGAATATCATCGGCGATGTGCAGGGAAAGAGCGCCTTGCTCCTCGACGATATGATCGATACCGCAGGGACGATTGTGCAGGGCGCCCAGGCCTGCCTGGATAAAGGGGCGCGTGAGGTGTGGGCCGGGTGTAGCCACGGGGTCTTGTCGGGACCGGCATTGGAACGGCTCCAACAGTCCGGTTTGACGGAAGTGCTGGTGACCGATTCGATTCCCCTGCGGGGCAAAGAACAGAAGTGTCCGAAACTCAAGGTGTTGTCGGTGGCGCCGCTCTTCGGAGAAGCCATTCGGCGTATCCATGAAGATGAATCAGTAAGTTCGTTATTCGTGTAGGCCGTCCGCGTCGAGCGACTGGTCGAGGAGGAGTATCATGAAATTCGATTTAACCGTTGAAAGCAGAGAGGGTGGGGGCAAGGGGCCCGCGCGTCAACTTCGTCGTGCCGGTCGGGTCCCGGCCGTGTTGTACGGGCAGGGGGAATGTCTCCTGCTCTCAGTCAAGCCCGATGAGTTGGTGAAAATTCTGCGCTCTCAAGCCGGATCCACCGCGCTCATTTCCCTCGCCATCAACGGCGCGAAGAGCAAGGCCAAGCGTACCGCGTTACTGCGGGAGTTCCAGGTCGATCCGATTACGGGCAGCGTCCTGCACGCGGATTTCTTTGAAGTGGCGATGGATAAGCCGATTCGCGTCAAAGTTCCGGTGCACTTGACCGGCGGTCAGCCGCTTGGGCTGAAAGAGGGCGGGGTGTTGCATCATGTGTTGCGTCAGCTGCACATCGAATGTCTCCCGTCTGTCCTGCCCGATTTCATCGAAGTCGACGCATCGCAGCTCCAAATCAACCAGGGTATCCATCTGAAGGACATTCCGAAGACCGAGGGGTTGCGGTTTTTGGACGACCTTGAGCACATGGTCGTGAGTGTGGCCGCGCCGATGACCGATGCCAAGCTCGAAGCATTGCTCACGGCCGGGGCGCCTGGCGCTGAAGGGGCCAAGGAGCCTGAAGTGGCGGCGAAGGGCAAGGCGGTGGCTGAAGGGGCGGCCGGTGCGGAGGCCGGCAAGGCGGGAGACGCGAAGGCTGGGGCTGCCGCGCCCAAGGCCGGGGCAGCGCCTGCGAAGAAGGAAGCGGAAAAGAAGAAGTAGTTGCGTTGCGCCTGCTCGTTGGATTGGGCAATCCCGGAGCCGACTATGCCGACACACGGCATAATATCGGTTGTTGGGTGATCGAACGGGCCGCTGCGCGGTGGTCGATACGTCTCACCAGGAAAGGCGCGGCCCAGCGAGGCTCGGGTCGCGCCGGTTCCAAACTAGTCGAACTCGCCAGTACCCTCGACTGGATGAATCTCAGTGGCCCTCCCCTCAAGGGGCTCCTCCGCGAGCTTGGTCTGACCCCGGAAGCCCTGGTGGTCGTGCACGACGATCTGGATTTAGAACCGGGTCGTGTGCGGATCAGGCAAGACGGCGGCAGCGGCGGCCACAACGGCATCAAGTCTGTCATTGAAGCATTGGGCACGCCGCAGTTCGTGCGGCTGAAGATCGGCGTCGGCCGTCCAGCACCGAGGCAGGATACGGCCGACTACGTGCTGGAACAGGTTTCACCTGAAGAGCGGGCGATCTATGCCCCCTGCCTGGAGCGAGCCGTCGATGCCCTCGAATTGCTCCTCAACCGCGATGTCGCCACGGCGATGAATCAATTCAACGTGCGGGAAAAAACCGAAGGTGGAGAGCAGGCGAGTTAGCCCCGGTACCTGCATCGGGCTCATGCCCAACTTGGCCGGCCATCTCGCTGTTGTCCGTTCCATTTGAAAAACTACTGCTCTGGTGTGCTTGATCCAGGCCCGCCCGTTGCCCTAGTGTGCCCTGTCCGAACCCCTCGGACGATTCCCTTGTCATCGAAGGTAATCGCCAGCTGACTTACTTCGGATGTGGCGCTGCCTGCGAACAATCCCACTATCGGAATGAATGTGACCGGAGCTATCTCCGTGTTGACGTGGGCATAGGTCCAAATCTCTGAGAATGCGCCTGGGGGCGTTGTCGGATGGCCTGGCAACTGGGGCACCGTTCCGGTGTAACGCGATGTGCCATTAGGATGTCCAAACAATCGCCGCACGTCATCCTTAGTTGACTCACCGATTTTGATCTGGGAGGTTAAATCATCACGTTGAATTTCAGGATTGCCACTGCTAGCACAACCCAAAACAAACGCGCAGAAGCTCAACAGTACAGAAACTATTATGAATTGAATCCGCATAATTGCCTCCCTGGAAGACAAAGTATGCGAAGCATAGCCCGATGTTTCCAGGTATTCAAAACGTTTCAGCGGAACTCGGGAATGTATTTGAATGTGGCGAAGGGTTGGGCGGAGAGGTTGGGTCGCACATCATCGCAGGGCATGAGGCACAACTTGCTGTAAGTTGCGGCCATTGCGGCTGGCCGGCAATGGCGCGGCCTGCATTATTCGAGGCGCTGCGCCGAAGTGGCAGGCCTCAAGCAAGTAAGCCATCGTTGAGTACGCCACGAAGTGTCTCGTGCGAGAAACCCTTCGGGGCCTGTGCGGTTCAGCGTGGCAATGGACTCTCTCTGGTGAATGGCGACTGGAAGGTGAAAGCCCGATCCGCAGGATCAACAGATGGTGGCCTCTGCAGCAGCCAGAGGCCACCACTTTTTCCACAAAAGAAATGCACATTGTCCTAGCAGTCGGCTCTGTTACGAAGCGCCCGGGTCCCACACATCATTGTTCCAGTAATCGCACCCGCCTGACCCGCAGAGAGGTCCCCCTTCATAGGGCGTGTTCACCGTGAAGTCCGGGACGCTGATGGGGCGTTCGGTGTCGATCCCCAGCTCGATGGGTGCGCTCAACGCGGTTGAATCGTTCGATCCGTTGGGCCTGATGCCCACGACGAAATTATAGATTTCGTCTGCCGCCACGTCATTGATGCCGTGCCGTCGATCCATCAACATCTTGAGGAAGCGGTCGGTTTCCATCTTGGCGGCTTGCTGATCTCCCCGGTCCAGGCCTGTTTTGATGCGGTCGAGCTTCTGGAAGTAGGGGGCGAAGTCAGAGGTGGGGTAGTTCGTTTTCTCGAACGTGACCATGTTCCACACATCGTCGATCCACGTCTCGCTCGCGAGTGCCGTGCCGCCGCACAAGAGTGCGAGGGCACAGCTTGCCGCTAGGATCACTCGCATGCTGTGTTGTAGGTTGTTCCAGTTCATGGCAGTACTCCTTTCGGAGTTTGCGGGTCGATGGGAACCGTTTGATTTCAGCGGCCCGTTTCATCGGCTCGCCAAGGGTGAACAGTGCTTGCGTGCGCGAATGGAAACGGCGGTGATCTGGCATCTGAATCGGACGCGTTGACCATGGTAGGGATCTCTTCTGAGACGTCTGCCTGGGACGGAGTAATTGTACGAGTGGGACAAGGTGTGTGCCATTCCCGTTGAGAGTGATTTTGTCTACACCGTTTGGGCGATGAAGAATGGACGGATGCTTTCACGTAAACTGTGCGGGATTTTTTCGAAGCAGCCGTATGATATGAATGGTTCCGCAGTGAGTGGGATCACTGTGATACAGTAAAAATAGTTGTAGCATCGACCCGTGGAAGCGACCATGACGACATCTAGCCACCAGCCTCTCTCGCTTGCACAGTTCGACCTTTCAGCTGACCGCGGGTTCCTTCCGGCTGAGGATCCGTTGGTGCAGCTGCCGGATGAGCCGATCTTGAATCAGATCGGCGCGGAGCTTCCGAAATTCCTGACGGCGCGACAATTTCGATCTATTATCCAGGACCATCAGCAGCTCATGGGCCCGGTCGCGGATGACTGGGGCCTCGATGTCTTTCGCTGCGCGATGCGCACCCTTTCCTTTGCCGGTCATGCCTTTGTCTGGGAAGATCCCGACCATCCCGCGTCACTCCTTCCGGCCAGTCTGGCACTGCCGTGGTGTACCGTCGCGCAACAGCTCGGCCGGCCGCCTGTGCTTTCTTATGCCTCCTATGCCCTGCACAACTGGCGGCGTCTCGATCCGCAGAAGCCCATCGAGTTAGGCAACGTGGTGCTCCTGCAGAACTTTCTTGGGGGCCTCGATGAAGAATGGTTTGTCCTGATCCATATCGATATTGAGGCGAAGGCAGGACCGGGGTTGGTGGGATTGGTTCAAGCTCACAATGCTGCGCGAGACAATAAGCCGGACGATGTGCTGCAAGGACTCCGTGGACTGGCAGCTGCGCAGGAGGCGATGCGGGAGACGTTGCTTCGCATGCCCGAGCGTTGTGATCCGTACATCTATTACAGCCGCGTGCGGCCCTATATCCATGGCTGGAAGAACAGCCCGTCATTGCCTCAGGGAATCGTCTACCAAGGGGTCGCGGACTACGCGCAGCGACCTCAACAATTCCGCGGTGAAACCGGCTCGCAAAGCTCGATTGTGCCGGCGCTGGATGCCGGCCTTGGTATTCCTCATGCGGACGATCCGCTGACGCAGTACCTTGTGGAGATGCGTGACTACATGCCTCCGCGCCACCGGGCGTTTCTGGCGGCGCTCGAAGCACGCACGGATGAGCAGCATCGCCCGTTGCTCTACGGCTATGCGCGCGATCGCAAAACGACGCGGCCTGATCTATGGAAGGCCTTCTGTGCCTGTGTGGATTTGCTCGCGCAGTTTCGAGACATTCACATCGGGTATGCCGAGCGGTATATCTTCCGGCAACACCAGTCGCACGCCAGCAATCCCACCGCGGTCGGCACCGGCGGCACGCCCTTCATGCCCTATTTGAGCAAACACCTCGAAGAAACGAAACGGTTCATACTCGATTGAGCCTCAGGCCTGCGCTCCTGACGCCCCGTGCTCTACAGTGGAATAATGGGGCCAGAGTTCGTACACTGCGTGAAGCGTCACGCTGATGTATGCGAAAACCCGGCGAACCCATCTACCTCTGGATTCATCTGCTTGCGTTACTGCTGGTCATTGTCGCGACGGTGGCATTGCCGCGCGTAGCGGAGTTTGTCGTGGGGCCGCTGAGTTTCGGTACACGTGCTCTGGCGGGGTTGGGCATTGCCGTGGCCGGCGGGATCGCATTGTACCTGCTCTATAATTCCTCCGCCCGCAATGAGCCGTAGCAGGACGTCGAATCACCCTCTCAACATTCCGCCAGCCCTCGAGCGAATAGCGTTCCGTCCGTGACACATTCGACATCCCTCAATCGATCAAGCCAAAGTTGTCCAGTCTGCCGCGCAGATTGCCTGATAAGATCCAGATACGCCTCGCCCATGGAGTATGCATCATGGTGTGGACCAGGTTCGTGTGCAGCAGGTTGAGTGCCGGGTTGTTGGGCTGTTGGTTTCTCCTTTGTGCTCCCTCACCAATCCAGGCTGAATGGTACGTGGCCGGCCAGCTTGGTGCAAACTTTGCCGATCCCCTCCGGAATGTCCGAGGGAGCGGGACGTTGGCTGGTCTGGATGCTCCGAACTTCAATCTAAAAACGAGCCCTGCCTTCGGAGGCAAGGTGGGTGTCTTTCCCGGCCATGGATTGTTCGGGATTGAGCTGGACGTCTCGCACAGTACCCCGCATATCAAGAACCTCGACGATGTGCCGGGGATCCATCTCTCCGTAACCAACATCGGCGCCCATGTGGTGTTGCGGTATCCCGGCGTGACCTGGCAACCCTATATCGGCGGGGGGCCGGCGTTGCTTGTGGCGCATCTCGGCCGATCTTCGACCACGGAGAGTGATACGCAAGTGTCGGTCGGCGGGAATGTCCTCGTCGGAATTCGAGCATTCGTCACGCCGAAGGTGGCGTTGTTCACCGAATACAAATATACGGACTCTACGTTTCGTTTCGGCGGAGCGTTCGGGCCGGTCGGCGGCTTTGATGCGACCTATCGTGCCCATCAACTATTTGTGGGCCTGTCCTATCATTTTTAGGAGGTGCGGGCATGAGACGATCGATCGGTTCCCTCTACGTCGCAAGCGCTCTGTTGCTCCTGACGGCCTGTGCGCAATCGTTTCACCAGGGAGAGCGTCTTGGATCTGTGGGCGCCCACATGAATCCCGGTTATCCAGAATCGCCGTCCTATTGGAGCGGCCCTGGATTCTGGTGGAATCCGTTCGGCTACTATGGTTCCGGCTATGGGTGGTATGGGGGCGGCTATGGCATCGGCAGTCAGCAGCCGAATGCACCCGCTCCACGTCCGACCCCACCGGCCAATGCGCCGCCACAGTTTCAGAAGAAATATTGATTCGATGCGGTCGATTGTGCCGAAATACAGCCAGGCACATCGTGATCTCACTGAGGAAACAGCCATGACTCGATTCGCTCTACGATTTGTGGTCCTTTGCGCAGCCCTCTTTTCTGCCGGCTGTGCGCAATCGGTCCACCAGACGGAGCGGTTGGCGCAGAGTGACTTCCTGGTGGATCCCGGCTATGCCGGCGCCCAGTCCTATTCCTATTGGCCCGGACCCGGCTATGGCCCTGGATATGGGATCGGTTATGGCTACGGCTATTGGGGGCCTCCACTCGGGTACTATGGCGGCCCATACGGCCCGCTGGGTTTTGGTTGGTACGGTGGATATGGCGGATTCGGTGCGGTTCGCCCGCCATCCGGCACGCCGGGACCTCGTCCGGCACCGCCGTCCCACGCCCCTCCGCAGTTCAGGAAGAAGTTGTGAGGCCCTGATCTTTGTGTCGTGCCGGGCGTGATGTCCTGAAAAAGCTGCTCCCCTGTTTGACACATTCTTTGACGCTGTGCTACCTTCGCCAGCTCGTCCCGGCTTGTCCGGCGTACCTACACCTCGCTCCCGTCTGTGAACGGGGGCCGATGCCCAGGAGGATTCTGCATGGAACTCTACGAGTCCCTGTTTATTATTCGTCCGACCTTAAGCGACGAAGAAACCACTGCGTTGATTGAAAAGATGAAGGGCACCGTGACCAAGAACGGCGCCTCGCTCGAGCGGGCTGAAAATTGGGGCCGAAAGAAGCTCGCCTACGAGATCAAGCGTGAGCGCAAGGGTACCTACGTCTATTTCTACTTCAAGGGGCCGGGAACGGTCATCGCCGAACTCGAACGCGCCTACCGACTTGAAGATTCGATCATTAAGTTTCTGACCGTGAAGTTGGAGCAGGAGCCTGCTCCACCGAGAGGTGCCCCCGTGGTCGCACCACAAGGAGCCACCGTTGGCGGGGTTCAATAAAGTCATCCTGGTCGGGAACCTGACCCGCAATCCCGAGTTGCGTTATACGCCCAGCGGAACGCCGGTTGCCAGCTTCGGGTTGGCGACAAGCCGGCGGTTTAAGCAGGGGGATGAACTCAAGGAAGAAGTCTGTTTCATCGACATCGTGGTGTTCGGGAAACAGGCGGAACATTGCGGGCAGTATCTCAGCAAGGGCAACGGCGTCATTATCGATGGCCGGCTCCAGCAGCGCCGTTGGGAGACCGAAGACGGACAGAAACGCAGCAAACACGAAGTCGTGGCCCAAGGCGTGACCTTCCTGCCGAAGCGGGGCGAGGCGGGAGGCGAGAGCGGCGGCCTACACGAAGAACCTTCTTTCGAAGACGAACAGTCGTAGCAGACGGAGGCGAGTATGGAACGAGGAGATCGCGGGAATAGCGGGGGCGGAGGCGGTCGGTTTTTTCAGCGCCGCAAGCCGTGCCGGTTTTGTGTCGATAAGGCGCCGATTGACTTCAAGGATGTCGGTCTGTTGCGGAATTTTCTGACTGAGCGCGGACGAATCGTCCCACGCCGCATTTCTGGAAATTGCCTGCAGCACCAGCGTGTGTTGACGGTGGCGGTAAAGCGGGCGCGCCAGATCGCCTTGGTGAGTTTCGCTGAAGAGCGATAGGGCGAGGGATAGGTTTTGGTGAGTCTTGGATCAAGTAGTCGGGCAGTCTGTCTCCCGCTCAGTTCGGGGGCGGCTCTTCCCGTCATGACGGTGCTGATGGATACGCTCAAGCCAGCGATTGTCGATATCGACCCAGAAGGACTGTCCTTGTCGTGCACGGCCACGGGGCCTGAACTCGGCTTGGATGAGCCGGAAGAGAAGTTTGAGGGACCGCTTACGATTCAACTGGAACTTGTCCAACACGACGGTCCGATCACGGTGACCGGCACGTTGGAAGGGACGGCGATCCGTCAGTGTGTCCGCTGCCTCACGGAATATTCCGATCCGCTCTTTGTGAATCTCTATGCCGAGTATCTTTCGCAGGCGGGCCTGGCGACCAAGCCGGCTCCGGCGGAACAGGGCCGGAGAGGGCCGAGACGCGGTCCCCAGCCGGTTGAGCCTGTTGAAGAGGCGGACGAGGCGGACGAGGCGGACGAAGTCTATCTGTATCAGGGCGAGCACCTCGCCCTGGTGCCAATGGTGCGCGAGCAGGTGATCCTGGCTGCTCCGATGCAGCCGTTATGTCGGGAAGATTGCCGTGGTCTCTGTCCGCAGTGCGGCCAGAATCTCAATGAGCGTCGCTGCGGCTGCCCGCCGGAGCAAGGGCCGAGTCCCTTTCGTGTGTTGCGGTCGCCCCTATCCAAGGGTGGACACGCATAGTCTGTTAACCGGGCATGTACCCGTTGTAAGGAGTCGTCATGGCAAATCCAAAACACAAACATTCACGGTCCCGGCGAGATATGCGGCGAACGGCCAAGACCAGGCTGGTTCCCCCTGGGTTTTCGCTGTGCCCGCAATGTCACGAATTAAAGCTGCCGCACTATACGTGCATGAATTGCGGGACCTACAAAGGGAAGGCCGTCATCGTCGTCGAGGAAAGCTAGTCGAGTTTTATTTTCCAGACGTGATTCGGGTACAATTGCGCACCGTGATCACGATCCGACGCTATGTCATGCGTGAGGCCGTTCAGGTCCTAGCCGGCAAGGCGTCTCTACACGATTCTTCACATCTCTATCCGTGGACCGCTAACCGCACATGAAGATTGCCGTCGATGCGATGGGCGGAGACCACGGACCGGCCCCGGTCATTGAAGGCGCGATGCAAGCCGCGCAGGAACTGGATGTCGGGATCATTCTGGTCGGCAAGCAGGATGAGCTGGCCGCCGCATGTCAAAAGCTCAATTGCACCGATACGCGGATCACGATCCACCATGCCCCGCAGGTGGTGGAGATGCACGAGTCGCCGGCGACCGTGGCACGGAAGAAGCGTGACTCGTCCATCTGGGTGGCAACGGAGTTGGTGAAATCCGGTGAAGCCGATGCGGTGGTGAGTCCGGGGAATACCGGCGCGAGCATGGTGGCCTCGTTTTTTGTGCTCGGATTGATCAAAGGTGTGGAACGCCCGGCGATCGCCACCATGCTACCCACCTTGACGGGCAGCGCGGTGATGCTCGATGTCGGCGCGAATGTCGATTGCACGGCACAGCATCTTGAGCAATTCGCCCTGATGGGGAACGAGTTCGCCAAGCACGTGTACGCCAAGCCGAATCCGCGCGTAGGGCTCTTGAGCATCGGCGAGGAAGACAGCAAGGGCAACGAGGTTACCAAAGAAGCCTTTAAACTGCTGAAGGCCAGTCCGCTGAATTTCATCGGCAACATCGAGGGGCGGGAAGTGTACAGCGGCAGCGCCGATGTGGTGGTCTGCGACGGATTCATCGGCAATGTGGCACTCAAGATCTCCGAAGGGGTCGCGGACGTCATCAAAAAATTGTTGATGAAGGAAATCTCCGGTTCTTGGCTTGGGCGATTAGCCTATCCGCTGATGGCGAAGCCCTTGCTGAATCTGAAACGGAAGATCGATTATGCCGAGTTCGGGGGGGCGCCTCTGCTCGGAGTGAATGGGACCACTATGATCTGCCATGGCCGTTCATCCGCCAAAGCGATCAAGAATGCGATTCGCCGCGCGAAGGGCTTAGCTGAGACCCGACTGGACGAATTGATCCAGCGCGACATTGAAGAAAGCCTGAGACGGCACCAGGACGAACGGCCGGAAGGGAAGCAGGCGTGATACGAGCGCGAATCACCGGAACCGGGTCGTATGCCCCGGAACGGGTGATGACCAATGCCGATTTGGAGAAGCTGGTCGCGACGTCCGATGAGTGGATTCGCGAGCGCACGGGCATTCGTGAACGTCGCATTGCCGCCGAGGGGCAGGCCTGTTCCGACTTGGGCCTGATTGCCGCGGAACGCGCCTTGAAGGCCGCAGGCATTTCCGCCGATGAACTTGACATGATCCTCCTGGCCACCTGCACGGGGGACATGCCCTTACCCTCCACCGCCTGCCTGCTCCAGCACCGGTTGGGCGCAACCCGCGCAGCGGCTTGTGATGTGTCTGCCGCCTGCTGCGGATTCGTCTACGCGCTCGGTGTGGCCGATGCCTATATTCGAACCGGTATGCGGCATATTCTGGTCGTAGGGTCGGAAGTGATGTCGACGATCACGGATTGGACGGATCGCAACACCTGTATTCTGTTCGGGGACGGCGCCGGTGCGGCGGTCGTGAGTGCATCGGAGGGTGAACGCGGGGTCCTGTCCACTCACTTGCACTCGGATGGAAGCCTTTCTGATTTGATCGTGGTGCCCGGTGGTGGAACGCGCATTCCCCCGTCAGAGGCCATGGTGAGCGAGCGCTCGCAGTACATTAAGATGAAGGGCAATGAAACGTTCAAGGTGGCGGTGCGGACGCTTGAGGAAGTGGCGCGGGAGACACTTGCGGCGCATCACCTGTCGGTCGATGAACTCGATGTCTATATCCCCCATCAGGCAAATCTACGGATCATTAAAGCGGTTGCCGACCGCCTGAATCTGCCGCTGGAAAAAGTGGTGTTGAATATGGATCGATACGGCAACACCTCTGCCGCGTCGATTCCCATCGCCTTGGATGAAGCGGTGCGGGATGGACGGGTCAAGGAGGGGCAGTTGGTGATGTTCGGCGCCTTCGGGGCGGGACTGACCTGGGCCTCCGCACTGGTCCGCTGGTAGTCAGGAAACGCCTGGTCGGGGTCGGTCGGTCGCTACTGACGCGCGGGGCTCGTTCAGCTTTTTCCCGTTGACATTGAACGTGGTTTCTACGATACCTTACGCGGCTATGATGGCGTCACAAATTGGATTTTTGTTCCCCGGACAGGGGTCGCAATCTGTAGGAATGGGGCGCGCTTTTTATGAGGCGTCTCCAGCGGTCAAGGCGGTCTACGATGAGGCCTCCTCGATTCTTGGATATGACGTCGCGCAGCTCTGTTTTGAAGGTCCGGCTGAACGGTTGAATTTGACGGAGAATACCCAGCCGGCGTTGCTGGTGAGTAGCGCGGCGGCGCTCAAGGCATTGGAGCCAGCCGGGTTGAAGCCGCTGGCTGTGGCAGGGCATAGTCTCGGTGAATATTCGGCGGTCTATGCGGCCGGCGGGGTGTCGTTTCGGGATGCAGTGGCCCTCGTGCAGAAGCGAGGGCGCTACATGTCGGAAGCGGTTCCACCTGGAACCGGACTCGTCGCGGCGTTATTGGGGCTTACGGCCGACGTGGTCAAGGCCGTCTGCCAGGAGGCCGCTTCGGTCGGCGTGGTGGCGGCCGCGAATTTTAATTCTCCCGGCCAAGTCGTGATCGCCGGAGAGAAGGCCGCTGTCGAACGGGCCATAGAGATTGCCAAATCCAAGGGATGTAAGAAAGCGATTCCACTCCCGGTCAGTGTCCCGGTCCATACGCCGCTCATGCAGAAGGCGGCAGACCGGCTCGCAGCAGAGTTCGGTGGAGTGGCCTGGCGTGATTTGACCGTGCCGTTGGTGAATAATGCCGAAGCAACGGCCCTCCAACGATCCGAAGACATCCGGGCCTCCCTGGTTCGGCAGTTGCCGTCATCGGTGCGGTGGGAAGAGTCGGTGCAGACGATGGCCAAACTGGGCGTCACGACTTTCGTCGAGATCGGGCCGGGAACCGTGCTGACGGGGTTGGTGAAGCGGATTCTTCCGGGCGCCGTCACGGCGAACGTCAATGATCCGAAGTCGCTGGAGGCGACACTCACGACGCTGGGCGTGAAGAGTCAGGCATAAGACGAATTGAGATTGCGGGGAGCAGGCTGATGTCATTACAGGGAAAAGTAGCAATTGTCACCGGTGGGGCGCAGGGAATCGGACGGGCCATTGCGGAAGCGTTGGCTGAAGACGGAGCAGACATTGCGGTTGCAGACCTCGATCCGGCGCGCTCGCAGGATGCCGTGGCGGCGATCCAGAAGCTGGGGCGGCGGGCGCTCAGCGTGAAGGTGAACGTGGCCGATTGGAACGATGCCAAGGCCATGGCCGATCAAGTGATGCAGGAGTGGGGCAAGATTGATATTCTGGTGAACAACGCCGGCATTACTCGCGACGGATTGTTGCTGAGGATGAAAGAAGAAGATTGGAACCTGGTCTTGCAGGTCAATTTGAATGGAACCTTTCATTGCACGAAAGCGGTCCTGCTCCCGATGACGAAACAGCGGTACGGGCGGATCGTCAACATTGCCTCGATCGTCGGGGCGATGGGGAATGTGGGACAGGCGAATTATGCGGCGTCCAAAGCGGCGGTGATCGGTTTTACCAAGACGGTCGCGCGCGAGTATGCGAGCCGGGCGGTGACGGTGAATGCGGTGGCGCCGGGCTTTATCGATACGGCGATGACCCAGGGGCTGTCGCCGGAGGTCAAGGACGCGTTGCAGAAGCAGATTCCGCTGGGACGCCTGGGGCTTCCCTCCGACATTGCGGCGGCGGTTCGGTTTCTGGTGTCGGATGCAGCGTCGTATATCACGGGGCAAGTGTTGCACGTGAACGGTGGCATGCTCATGGTATAAGTGAGTCAGGTCGGGTGTCCGGGTTGGTGTCCTCGATCCGGAATCTCCCGGTGAGGAATGTGGAGGTCAAGTAAGATGGGGAAGGAGGTGGGCAAGTCCATGGCAACAGTAGATGAACGGGTGAAGAAAATTATTGCCGAGCAGTTGGGGGTCGAGGAAGAAGAAGTGACGCTCGAGGCCCATTTCGTCGAGGATTTGGGCGCCGATTCGCTCGACACGGTCGAATTGGTGATGGCTCTGGAAGAAGAGTTCGAGATCGAGATCCCCGATGAGGATGCCGAAAAGATCCTCACCGTCGGCAAAGCGCTGGATTATATTAAAGAGAAGGCATAACGGAACCGTAGGGATGCACGATCGACCTGCCAGACGTGTGGTGGTGACCGGTCTCGGACTGGTGACGCCGCTTGGAACCGGGGTAGAGAAGACCTGGAAAGCGCTGTGCGCCGGAGAGTCGGGGATCGGCCGAATCACGCGATTCGATCCGACCGGCTATGATGCGCAGATTGCCGGAGAGGTGAAGGATTTCGACCCAGCTCAGTTCATCGAGAAAAAAGAAATCAAGAAGATGGACACCTTCATCCACTATGCGGTGGGGGCGAGTCAGCTGGCGGTGGACGACGCGAAGCTCAAGGTGGCGCCTGAAGAAGCCACGAGGGTCGGGGTCTACATCGGGTCCGGTATCGGCGGGCTAGGGTCGATCGAACATTACCACGACGTACTCAGGGAGAAGGGACCCGGGCGGGTCTCTCCGTTTTTCATCCCGATGACGATCATCAACCTCGCCTCCGGGCAGGTGGCGATTCGAGTCGGCGCCAAAGGGCCGAACTCCTGCGCCGTGACGGCCTGTGCCACCGGTAATCACTGTATCGGCGATGCCTATCGGCTCATTCAGCGCGACGATGCGGATGTGATGATCGCCGGCGGTGCTGAGGCGGCGATTACGCCGCTCGGGGTGGCAGGGTTTGCCTCGGCGAAAGCCCTTTCTTTCAGGAATGACGACCCGGCGAAGGCCAGCCGTCCGTTCGACAAGGATCGAGACGGGTTCGTATTGGGCGAAGGGGCCGGCGTGGTGGTGCTTGAAGAACTTGAGCATGCCCGCGCGCGTGGCGCCCGCATCTATGCCGAAGTGATCGGGTACGCCATGAACAGTGACGCGTACCACATTACCGCCCCGCCTGAAGAAGGGGAGGGGGCGGTCCGTTGTATGGAAATGGCATTGAAGGATGCGGGTGTGGCCAAGACGGACGTCGGCTACATCAACGCCCACGGTACGTCTACCATGGCGGATGCCATCGAGACCAAGGCCATCAAACACGTGTTTGGGGAGCAAGCCTACCGGATTCCTGTCAGTTCCACGAAATCCATGACAGGGCACCTCCTGGGTGCGGCCGGCGGTATTGAGGCGGTGTTTAGCATTTTGGCGCTGCATCATGGCATTTTGCCTCCCACGATCAACCTTGATCATCCCGATCCCGCCTGCGATCTTGACTACGTGCCCAATACGGCGCGTCCCGTCCAGACTCAGGTGGTCCTTTCAAATTCCTTCGGCTTTGGCGGGGTGAACGCCTGCCTGCTCTTTCGCAGGTGTGATCAGTAATCCACTTCAGGGCGCGAGTCAGGTCGTATGACGCCGGCAACGTCAATTGAGGCGGTCCAGCGCCTTCTCGGCTACCGCTTCCATCAGCCTCGTCTGCTGGAGGAAGCTCTGACTCACAAGTCCTACTCAAACGAACGGCGCAGCAGAGATCGAACCCAGAACGAACGCCTGGAGTTTCTTGGCGACGCGGTGCTCTCGCTTGTCATGAGCGAGTATCTCGCTGCCGAGTTTCCAGGCAGCAACGAGGGCGGGCTGTCCAAGCTCAAAGCGCATCTGGTCAGCGAGGCGTCGCTCGCGAAGGCGGCCAGACGCATGAAGCTGGGTCGGCTCTTGCGACTGGGGAAAGGCGAAGAACTCTCGAAAGGGCGTGAGAAGCATTCTCTGTTGGCCGACGCCCTTGAAGCGTTGATTGCCGCCATTTACCTGGACGGTGGGCTTGAGGCCAGCCGGAAGTTCACCTTGCAGGTGTTGGAGGAGGAATTGTTGGCGACGCGTGCTGAGCAGGCTCGGCCGGGGATGGAGGATTACAAAACGCAGCTGCAGGAGGTCTGTCAGAAACGGTATGAAAGCTTGCCGCAGTATGAGACGGTTCGGGAATCGGGTCCCGATCATGAGAAAGTCTTTGAGGTCGAGTTGACCATTCAGGGAGTCATGCGAGGGATCGGGCGCGGTCGCAGTAAGAAAGAAGCGGAGCAAATGGCGGCGAAGGAAGCGTTGACGCAGTTGGCGTGAGCAAGAGGTCGCGGACCGACTAGAAGGAGGCACGATGATGGCGCAGCAGCGATGGAGCAATCGGTTTAGAATTGCGGGAGTAGTGGGTCTGCTCATGGCAGTCGGCATGGCGGGAATCGGCCAGGCCGCTAGTGCTGCTCCAGCCGGAAGTGAGGCTGTGAGTGCGAGTCACGCGCGGGCGGTCATCAAGACGAAGTTCGGCGATATCGAAATCAAGTTTCTTTCGGAAGTCGCGCCGAAGCATGTTGAGAATTTCATCACGTTAGCCAAGTCGGGGTTCTACAACGGCACAATTTTCCATCGGGCGATTCCGGGATTCATGATCCAGGGCGGTGACCCCAATACGAAGGACTCGCTGAAGAAGGATGCGTATGGCCAGGGTGGGCCAGGGCACAATGTGAAAGCCGAGTTCAGCGACCTGCCTCACAAGCGCGGCGTGGTGTCTATGGCGCGGGCGCAGGATCCGGACAGCGCAGGATCCCAGTTTTTTGTCGTCGTCGAGGAGTCCCGGTTCTTAGATCGCAAATATACGATCTTCGGCGAGGTCGTCAAAGGCATCGGGGTGGCGGACAAGATCGTGGCGTTGCCGCGAGTCATGTGCCAGACCGGCGCACCGAGTCCTGCGGACAAGGGGCCATGCGATAACCCGATCGATCGGGTTGAAATGACTGTGACGATTATTGAGTAGGTGAGACAGCGGTGTGTCCGGGCCGATCTCTTCACGAGTGTCGGCCCGGAGCAGACCGATATCGGTCAGAAGGGTTGGTTCTGCTGTTGGGCGCGGACCAACCCTAAGAAGTGAGCGAGCGCCTTGGTCATTCGCTCGGCATGAGAGGCGGAGCGAAACAGCAAGGTATCTTCAGGGAACTGCGCTTCGAGTTCGGTGACGGCTCCGGTACAGAAACTGGTCTTCATGATGCAGGGGCCGCTGCTTTTGCACGTGATGCGGACGCCATACAGGACCAGGTTGTTCTCTTTCGTGTCTTGGCCCTGATACTCGATCGTGTCGATATCGTGCAGATCGAAGTGCGTGAAGCCGGTATTGACCTCATCATGTCCGTGATTGAGTTCGACCGTGCCGAGTTTGGTTCCGGTTGGAATGACACTGTAGATCTCGGTAATTTTCGTCGGTTTTCCCGCCTTCGGATTTCTGCAACTCAGGCTCCTGACAAAGCCGTGTGTATTGGCCATGTCGCTGATGAACTGTACAGTGTCATCCAGGCTCTGTCCGGCGGCCGCTGCGGGTAAACAAATCATGCAGGCTAGTGCCCATGCCAGGCCCGTTGTGTTGGGCGACTGCTGTCGCCGGTTCCTACTCCCGTGATGCATGGTCAGTCTCCGTGAGAGTTTTGTGCTGGATTCGTTAAGGCGCCCCCTACCGTACTGAAACCGGATACGCACTGCAATCACTACTTTGACGCAGCGTGAGCAATGGCGCACTGCCGGTGGTCCGGTCAATGCCTGCGTGGGAAGTATCGACGTGGCTAGGCTACGTCTTGCGCGATTTCGGCAGGAGGAAGAGTCGGGAAGATAGCCGGATCGAGAGGCATGATCGGCGAAAGGTCGATCTGTTCGGCGATGGGGCCGAATCGGAATGTATTCATCAAGGTAGAGATCCGGAACTCCATCTTGTCGAGGTTGAGATAGTGGAGGAATTGCGAGAGCATCGGTCCTTCCATGTGCGGCTGCAGAGGATCGAGTTCCCACGGATGGAAATACATGACGAGGGGCCGACTCTTACGTTCAATTTGTCGCAACAGCCCGCAGATGGCTGGAAAGGGGAGAAGCCGGAAGTAGCTGCCACCGGCAATGGGAAGCCGCACTCCGCCGAGGTTGACCGTGGATGGGGGGACTTCCCAAATGGGGCCGGAAGAGGTCTGTCTCAGATGGTGCCAGGGATCGGACCCCGGTAGGCCGCAATGGTCGTGCCGGATCGGGACGATGCTGGAGTCGTAGGTATGACCTTCCTCTGCCAGAATCGGCAAGGCCCACAGCGTTTCACGTGTAATGGTGAAGCCCGGTGCGCGATAGCCTTGCACCGGTGAGCCGGTGAGGTCCTCGAGAATCTGTTTGGCTTTTCTCACATCCGCGCGAAACAATTCAGGCGTCTGGGCTGTGACCAGCTCATGGCCGTACCCATGTGAGGCAATTTCATGGCCGCATTCGGCGATCTGCTTAATGAGCCCGGGATGACGCTCCGCAACCCATCCCAAGACGAAGAAGGTTGCCCTGGTCTGGTAGCGGGCGAGGAGATCCAGCACCTTGCAGGTGTTTGGAGTGACTCGACTTTCAAATGATCCCCAGTGCCGTCGACGAATTGGCGAATCGAAACGGGAAACTTGAAAATGTTCTTCGATGTCGAATGTCAGGCAATGCACTGGTGTGATCCTTGGGTGTAGGGTTTTTCCTACTAAGCGAGAAAAGTAAGAGCTGCCATACGCATGCTGAAGAAGGCCACCAAGAAGATCTTTTCGACCGCTTTGTATACTATGTGTGCAGGACGAAGTAAAGCAAAGTTTAAGCCATACACTTTCGCTAAGTATTTCAATCTGATAGCAATTATAAGCGGGCATACTTCGCGCGACTGTATCATAGAATTCACGCATCGAGTATCTTAATAGATACACTCCTGCGTGGCGATGCATGATTGGCGCGCTGATAGGCTGAGGGGAAGTGAGGGTGCTATGGGAGCCTTGAGCCTTGGTGCTCAGGCCGCCTGTCGAGTGGAGAGGCTGTTCGGCAATTGTTGCTGAAGCGGTACGGTGAATCGAAAGACGGAACCGGACCCTGGTTCGCTTTCCGCTCCGATATGCCCACCCATCAATTCAACAAGCTGTTTGCAGATGGCCAGTCCCAACCCGGTTCCGCCATATTTCCTGGTGGTGGACCCGTCAGCCTGCACAAACGGCTGGAATAATTTTGAAAAGGCGCTGGGTTCAATTCCGATTCCATTGTCCGAGACGGAAAATCGGATATGCGTCACCCGCTCCTGCTGCGCCGACAGGTCGCCATACCTAGTCGCAGGAAACTCAAGGCCTTGTTCGGCTGGTCGCTGATCGAGTTCCACCAGGACGGAGACGGATCCGTGCTCACTGAACTTGATGGCGTTCGCGAGCAAATTGCTGAGGATCTGTTGCAGTCTCGCCGGGTCACCACACAAGCCGCTTGGCACGTCCTCGGCGATCCGCGAAGTCAGCAACAAACCCTTCCGTTGTGCTCGTTCTCCAAAGAGTGCCAGAACACGGTCGAGAAATGTGGGCAAGTCGAAGTCCAGCAGTTCAAGGGACAGTTTCCCGGATTCGATTTTGGAGAAGTCCAGAATGTCGTTGATGATGACCATCAAGGCATCGCCCGATGAGCGGATCGTCTGGGCGCAGTCAAGCTGTTCGGCGGTGAGGGGCGTGTCCAGCAACCAATCTGTCATGCCCAGGACGCCGTTCATGGGGGTACGGATTTCGTGACTCATGGTGGCGAGGAATTCGGATTTGAGTCGGGCGCCCTCAATCGCGGCATCGCGGGCTTGCGTGAGCGTAGCCTGACTCTCCCGGAGTTCCTGGAGCACCTGGTCGGCGCGCACCATATAACGAATCCTGTGGGTCAGCAGCATCGCATTCAGCGGTTTGAGGATAAAATCGGTCGCGCCGGCATCGTAGGCCTTTGTAATCGACTCAAAGTCGTCCAGTCCGGTCATGATAAGAATGGGGGTATGTTCGCCGCCCGGCAGCCGGCGTAATGCTGCGCAGGTGGCGAACCCATCCATCCCGGGCATCATGACGTCGAGCAGCACCACGTCCGGCGGACACTTCTGAAAAAGTTCGCAGGCCTCAATTCCGTTTTGAGCCTCCTCGACCACCCACCCGGCTTGCTCCAGTGCCTCTCGAGCGAACATACGGATGATGATATCGTCGTCCGTAATCAGCGCATAGGGTGCTCGTCCTGGTATCAGCGGGTTCATGTCTGTTTCTCCTTGGCGATCTCATTTCGAAAGACGGTACAGGCTGCAAGATAGTCGGATTGCAATTGAGCAAACATCTGGTCGGCATCGACGAGATGTTTTCGGTTCCCCATGGCTTCGAGCGCTTTGCAGCTGGCAGCCACAGCAATGGCGCCGAGTTGTGCGCTGCTTGATTTGAGGCGATGCGCGATTGCTTCCAGGGCCATCGGGTCGTTGGCGCGGATGGCGTCACGCAGTGCATCCACGCTTTCTCGCGAATTGTCGAGATACTTGCGAAGCACGGAGGTCAGCACGTTCGGCCGGTTGGGACGTTGCAACGCACGGATGCCCTCCAGGGCCTTGAGGTCCATGCCGGGCGCTGTAGATGGGGTGTCCGCTGCCGGTTCAATCGTGGTTCGGTGTGGCACGGATTGAGTTCCAGGAGCTGCCGCGTTCAGCTGTGCGGCCTGCGCGGGAGGCTCATGCTGACTCAGCCATTTGCGGACGATTCCCTGCAACTGCATCTGGGTGAAGGGTTTGCTCAGATAATCGTCCATGCCGGCGGTGAGGCATTGTTCACGGTCTCCCTGCATGGCATGCGCCGTCAAGGCAATGATGGGCAGCCGACGCCGACCGGAGGCTGTTTCTCGACGGCGAATTTCTCCGGTGGCCGTGAGCCCGTCCATTTCAGGCATCTGACAGTCCATCAGCACGATGTCGAAACGGTCGCGCTCGGCGGCCGCGAGGGCCTGCCGGCCGTTTTCCGCCACCTCGACTTCATAGCCCAGTTGCTCCAACATGCCGACGGCCACTTCGCGATTCACGGGACTGTCTTCGGCCAGCAGAATTCGCCCGCTCTGTTTGGGGCTCGGCGCTGCTGCGCCCGCTTCAGGTACGTGGGGGCGTGGGGTGTCGCCCGTCTGTCCGGACGAGACAAGGGGCTCTGCCCATTGCACATACGGTGCGAGCTTCGTTGAGAGGCCCGACCCTAGGGGTTGCAGATCGAACCGCGTCGTAAACGCGAAGGTGGAGCCGCTTCCCGGTGTGCTGTCCACGGTGATGGTACCACCCATGAGTCCAACCAACTGCTTGGCAATGGAAAGGCCGAGACCGGTCCCGCCGTATCGTCTGGTGGTCGACCCGTCCGCCTGAGAGAATGCGTCGAAGATGCGTGACTTGGCCGCCGGGGAAATGCCGATGCCGGTGTCGGTCACGGCGAAGCGCAACAGGGCCTGGGTGGTGGTTCCTTCCACATACTCGGCGCTCAAGGAGACGCCCCCTGTTTCGGTAAACTTGATCGCGTTGCTCAGCAGATTCATGAGGATCTGGCGGAACCGGACCGGGTCGCCCTTGAGGTAGCGCGGGACCGCGTCGTCGATGTGTTGAGAAAGACGAAGCTGTTTCCGACGGGCCGCTTCGCCGAACAGCTCGAGCGATTCTTCGAGCACCGGGAGCAGGTCGAAGTCGACGCATTCCAAATCGAGTTTCCCGGCTTCGATTTTTGAATAGTCCAGAATGTCGTTGATGATGGCCAGCAGCGTTCTTCCGGAACGATGCACGGTCGACGCGAGATGTCGCTGTTTGTCCGTCAGCGCACTGTTGAGCAGCAGTTCGGTTGTGCCCAATACTCCGTTCATGGGAGTGCGGATTTCGTGACTCATATTGGCCAGAAACTCGCTCTTCGCTTTGCTGGCGGCTTCTGCGGCTTCCTTCGCGGCACGGAGTTCCTGCTCGGTCTGCTTCCGGTCGGTGGTATCGATGTGGATGCCGACCATGCGCGCGGTCACGCCATAGATATCTCGAATCAGACTGCCGCGGGACAGGATCCATCGATAGGAGCCGTCTCGATGTCGAAGGCGATGTTCAAGTTCGAACTGGGATCGTTGGCCGTCCAGACAGGTTTGGACGACTTCCTGAACGAACGGCTGGTCTTCAGGATGGATCCGCGTCCGCCATTCGTCGAAGTTATTCGAGAGCGTGGTGTCGTCGTAGCCGAGTTGGTTCTTCCATTGTGGAGAGAAATAGACTGCGCCTGAGGTGAGGTTCCAGTCCCAGATCCCGATGTGCGAGCCCTGCACGGTCATCGTCAGCCGTGCTTCGCTCGTGCGCAAAGCCTCTTCCGCCTCTTTTCGTTCTGAAATATCCACCACGAAGGCGGTGAAGGTATAGGCATTCTCGATACGGAGCGGGGTGATGGCCAGCTCGATCGGAAATTCTCTGCCGTCGCGTCGCAGCGCCGTGATTTCGATCCGTTTGTTCAAGACCGGGCCGTCACCGGTCTTGAGGAACCGCTCAAGCCCGCGTTGGTGCGCCTCGCGGTGCGCATGCGGAATGATGGTGTCTGTCATCGCACGGCCGAGGGCTTCCTGGCGGGTCCAGCCAAAGATCTGCTCGGCCTGCGAATTCCAGCCGATGATAAGGCCTCGCTCGTCCATCCCAATCACCGCGCTCAGTGCGGTATCGATGATCAATCTGGTCCGGCCTTCGCTCTTGCGCAGCTCTCCTTCCGCGTGGAGACGTTCGACGGCTTCGAGGGCTAGCGATACCAGAGACGCGATCGCATGGCCGAACTGCTGTTCCTCCAGCATCCAGTGGCGAGGGAGGCCGATCTGTTCGATGCAGAGCACCCCGACGAGTTTGCCTTTGAAACGAATGGGGATATCCAGCATGGACGTGACCCCGAGGGGTTCGAGATAGCTGGAGGTGAACTCGCAGGTCCGAGGGTCGCTTCTCGCATCGAAGGCGTCGATTACACGTTCGGAGAGCAGTTCGCGGAAGTATCCCGGAAAACTGGCTGCCTGGAGTTCACCCCCCGATGAATGGGTGTTCGGGGAAGACTCGTAGAGATCTTTGCATCGGATTGAGCCGTGGTCTTCACTCAAGATCCAGATGCTGGTTCGGCTCACTCCGAGGGTCACTGCCGTCGCGCGGGTAATTTCCTGCAAAGCCGGTTCCAGGAGGCCGCTTTGGATGACGCTGTTGCGTGTCAGCTCAAGGAGGGTGGTCTGTTGTCGCCGCAGCAAACTTTCCGTGCGACGACGGATGTCCTCCGTCTGTTTGCGGTCCGTAATGTCGCGAAACACGAGAACGGCTCCGGCCGTGTGGCTCTCCTGGAGGATGGGTGCCAGGACACACGACACAGGAAACGAGCGCCCGGTGATCGAGGTCAGCAACCCGTCATCGGTCCGGAACGAGCCTCCCTGCGCGGTATCGTCCAGCAGCATCTGGGTGAAGATCGGTTCCGTAAGCTTCGTGCCGTAGGACAAGGAAATCATCTCGTGAAGCCGGCGACCGACGACCTCTTTTTCGGTCAGACCCCACAGACGTTCGCCCTCGGGATTCAGCAGCACGATGTTCCACTGTCCATCGACTACGCAGAGCCCGTCGCCGATGGAGCGGAGGACCGTCTGCAACTTGTCCCGTTCCCCGGCAAGTTGGCTTTCCGACGTGCGGCGGAGTTGCTCGTTCAACTCCTGCATTTCATGCGAGGATAGGGCGATGGAGCGCTCCAGGAGTTCGCGCCCCTGATCGGACTCCAGATAGCTCTGGCTCACCCGTTCGAGGAGCTGTTGCCAGCTGTCGACCGATAGGGGCGCGGTGGCCTCCTCCAGCCCGATGCGGTTCAGTTGTCTTTTCAGCAGCGGATGCATGGACGTCAGTGTTCGGTAATGGTCGTGAGCGTCATGGTCTGATTGTGAAGGTCGCAGGTGCCGCTGGTGTACGGGGAGATTTCACCATACGAGTAGAAGCCGACCTGCCGGCTGTCTTTGGGTAAAATATTCAGGGTGGCTTCGATTTCTTCTTCTGTCCGTTCGCCCAGCACCAAGCGTCGACCGACGCAACTGATCGCGATGGAGAGAGTCGGCGAAGTCGAGTGCGAACCGTTGTGATTATTGGCCGTGAGTGCGGCCGCTTCGGATGCGCCTTGAATCAGGCGGTCGAAATTCGCGCGCATCAATTGCGCGAAGACCCCTTCCGGAATATCGCCGGCAAAGGTCATGGATTGGGTGGCTTCGTCCACGGCCAGGATGGTGCGGACCAGGACTTTTCCCTCTGCCTGCGAGGCTCTGATTGCAAGCGGGAATAGGAGCCCGGTGGCGGGCAGGCCTGCGGCGCGATCCCCCAGATATTCTTTGTAGAGTCCCAGTGCGGGGCGGCCGTCCAGCTCATAGAGCACGTTGCCGATCGATTTGGTGACCTGACGTTCCGGGCCGAATTTATCCCAGCCCCCCTTCGAGCCATGTCCAAGCCGGATATGGTCCCCATAGAATCCGACGGCGGTCACGTAGCCACTCTGAGGCATGCGGTCTTTCAATACCCAGGTCCGTTTGAAGTGAGTTCCATCGCCCGCCAGTCCGCCGGTGACGACGACGGTGCCTCCCAGCGTATCATTGAGTGCTTTGACGAGTTCGCTGCCGTTGACATTCAGACCGTCGGACAGCACCAACACTCCCCGTAGCGATGGCTGTTTGAGGTGATCCGCGATCGCGCGTCCGGCGGCGTAGGAATCTTTCGGGGACTGCACTGCCGCTTGTGCGGTGCGGATCGGGGTGTTGTCGAAGCGCAGGACGGCAACGGCCATGCTGTCATCGGAAATTTCGCATCCGTGAATTTCGCCTGCCGTCGAACAGCCCATCACGTGACTCCGGGGACAGGCGTCGACGACCTCGCGGATGCGATGCGGAGCATCGATCAAGTCCGGGGCTCCGAAGAGGAGGACGAGGGTCTCCTCAGAATCCAGTGTGGAGAGCGACGCAGGAGAGAAGGCACTGCCGGTTTTGATGGAGGCGGTGGCGACATGCATGCGAGGGCGCTCCTTCTAGTTGCCTGGTTGCTGTCGTGTGGTCATCGTGAGGGGAGTCTCATCGGACCTGTGTTGCTGCGACTCCGCATCGGGTGAGGTGTTCCTGTCTACGAAGATCGTGAACTAAAAGGTCGTACCTCGTCCGGGCGTACTGCGGAGGCCGAGTTGTCCGCCCATCATGCCGACCAGTTGCTTCACGATGGCGAGCCCGAGTCCGGTGCCGCCGTATTTTCTCGTCATCGATCCGTCCGCCTGCGAGAAGGCGTCGAAAATCTTTTCCTGAGCCTGCAGCGGAATGCCGATGCCCGTATCGGTTTCCCTTCGGCAGACTTGCCAGAAGATCCATCACGAAAGAGCCCATTCGTTTCAGTTAGTTGTGGCGATTCGCCTGGCCGCGCTCTTTCGCGCAGTCGTAGGTCTTGGCACGCCTGTATCGGTACAAATCAGCCGAAACTAAAGAAAAAATGAGCGTAGGGAGGTACAGGAATTAACAGGAGTGGATGGTTACGGGTATGACGGGGCAGTGACGGATGCCGGCCCGACGGGACGCGGGTTTAGTGGTGGTGGTGATGGCACTCTGGGCCGTGAACATGGGTCGGCTCCTGGGGAGGCGGGGTCAGTTGGCCCGGGAGCACGATCCGGCCGGCTTCGTGCTGTTTGGTCAGATGCTCTGCAATCTCGGGGTGGAAGGTTTTGACGTAGCCGATCATGCCGTTCAGGAAGCGGCGTGATTGAAAGTCCTGGCCTGAAAATTCTGTGAGGATCGCGACCGCACGATCGAGAATTTCCGGGGCTGATCCGGCGTCACTCACCTGTTGAGGCTGTTGTTTGACGAACGTGTCGTATTCCTTTTTGAGTCGTTCCGCAAACACCGGCATCGGGGCCGACGGCACATGAAGGGGACTCAAGGTCCGACGAAGGGCTTGGATGGCGGCAAAGACTTCGGCATCCTGGCCGTCTCGCCGGTCGTGGAAATAGCCGAAGGTGACGACCTCGATGAGGTTGAACAGCGCGGCCGCCTTTTCGCCTCCCGCCACACTCAGTTGCCGGTAGAGCTCCCGCCGGACCGGGGCAAACTGTTCGCCGAGTCGCTTCTGCTGGTAGTCGCTTCCGGTGTCGAGATAGTCGCAGTCAGGAGGACAGGAGATTCTCGTCAGTCGATGTTCCCCGCAGCATTGGCTGCAGATCAACCCGGTGAGGGCGGGACAGGAACGTTTGCCCTTGCGTTGCTTGCAGTAGACACATCGGCTCATTTGCGAGGAGATCCTTCCTTGTCGGATTTCTTGGGTTCGACGAATCCATAGTCTGCGAGTGTGCGTTTGGCCCGGTCGCCTGATGAAGCGGTCGGCGATTCGAGGCCGTTGACCTCGGCGGCGTTCGAGTCCTGGTAGGGGACGAGAATCAGGTGGTTCACCCGGTCGATGCCCACATCGGATGGACCCGGCAGGTATTCCGCGATCACCTGAAACTTCCCGTTCGGGAGCATGCGCCAGATCTTGCCCTTCGCCCCATCCGAGACGTACATGCTTCCCCACCGGTCGAAATCCACGCCGCTGAGATTCTGGAATCGGGCGGTGAAAAATCCGTTCGAAGCCAGTTCTGTGAGCGTGCCCTCCGGGGTGATGTCAAAAATCTTTCCGGAGTCATAACTCACCACCACCACATGTCCGGTCTTGGGATGCACGGCGACTCCGGAGGGACCGGCCAGGTGCGCACCGGATACATACAACGACAACGTCAATGTCGGTGCGAGATCCACGCGGTAGATCGCGTTGCCGCCCTGGTCGGCCAGGTAGAGATGGCCTTGGCCGTCGGAGGCCACATCCACGAGGGACTGGGCAGCGGTGCCGGCTGCGGGGCGTGGGAGAGCCAGAGTGGCGAGGGGTTTCCCCGTCGTCTTGTCGAAGGCGCGCAGGGTATCCAAGTCGGTGACGTAGAGGACGTCATCGACCGCCACCATGCCCTTGGGTGCATGGAGCGTGACGTCTCCGCGGCCGCCCTCAATGAACTTGAAGGCGGTAATCCGGCCGTCGTCGCTCAGCTTGGTAATGAATCCATTGTTATCCCGGGCATCGGCTTCCCCGTTGATGTTGGAAATGAAATAGGACCTCGTCACCGGGTCGGCCAGAAAACTGTGCGGGGATTCCAGTCCGCTCACTTGAAGAGCCCGGGCCCATGGGCTATGGAACAGGATTCCAATGGCCAGCGCGAGAGCCAGTCCAAGACCGCGGCGGCGCAGTGGCCGGTTGAAAGAGCTGTGGCGGATGGTCGTGGAAATCATCAACGAAGGTGTCGCACAGAGGATTCTGTAGATGCATCGTAGCCAAGGGCCTCAGAGACTGTCAAGGAAGCCGCAGAATCACCCATGGCGAAGGGCCGGAGGGTGGAGCGCGTGAGGCAGCGGAGATTCTTCCGGAGATTGCGTTCAGCAAGGGGATCTGTCGAAGGCCTCACCGGTGCCTCCAGCGTTGACTTGTTGAAAAATTGCCTGCTATGGTGCCGACACTTTTTGTTTCTATTCAGGCCAGGGAGGATATCGTGGCAGCTCGAATTATCGATGGGAAGGCGTTGGCGCAACAGGTTCGTGAAGGACTCGCGAAAGAATCCGCGGCGGTACTGGCCAAAACAGGGATGAAACCGGGTTTGGCCACGATCTTGGTGGGTGACGATCCCGCCTCGCATCTCTATGTCAAAAGCAAACAGAAGGCCTGCGACGCAGCGGGGATCTACATCGACGATTCGAAGTTGCCTGCCAGCACCACTCAGGCCGACTTGTTGGCCTTGATCGCCCAAAAGAATGCCGATCCGAAAATTCACGGCATTCTGGTGCAACTGCCGTTGCCCAAACATATCGACAGCAAGGTCGTGCTCGACGCGGTGTCCGCTCAGAAGGATGCCGACGGGTTCCACCCATACAACTTCGGTCGGCTCGTCGAGGGGAGCCCCATTTTTGAGGCCTGCACGCCGAAGGGGGTCATTAAGATGATCGAATCGACCGGGGTCTCGATCGAGGGCAAACGGGCGGTGGTGCTCGGCCGCAGCAACATTGTCGGCAAGCCACTCGCGCTCATGCTACTTCATCGCAATGCTACCGTCACGATCTGCCATTCGAAGACCAAAGACCTGCCGGACGTTTGTCGGGAGGCGGAATTGCTGCTGGTCGCGATCGGAAAAGCCAAATTCGTGACAGCCGATATGGTGCGCGAAGGCGCGGTCGTGATCGATGTAGGCACCAACCGCTTGCCGGATGGGAAGGTGGTGGGGGATGTGGATTTCGAGTCGGTCAGCCAAAAGGCCGGGTGGATCAGCCCGGTTCCCGGCGGAGTCGGGCCGATGACGATTGCGATGTTGCTCGACAATACGGTTGAATCTGCTAAGAGAATGGCAGGGATGAAATAGCAGCAGCCAGGCCGCAGACTCCTATGCTCGCGCAACGCGCGGCCTTAGAAGGCCCTCGTTGGACGCGCGCACGAAGGAGTCCGCGGCCTATCTGCTGTGAGACGGGGATAGTCCTGGAAAGGACGGAAATGGATAGGAGATTTACATGAGCCGGGAGCCGCGGCGACTCAAAGACGTATTGGCCCAGGGACAATTTGCCGTGACGGTGGAATATAATCCGCCGAAGGGCACGAACCTGACCCATGTGGTTGAGAGTGCCAAGGCGCTCGTCGGCCGTGTGCATGGGGTGAACGTCACCGACAATACGGCGGCGATCGTGCGGGCCGGGTCGTTGCCGGTCTGCCGCGTGTTGTATGAGTTGGGGCATGACCCGGTGATGCAGCTGACCTGTCGGGATCGCAATCGTATCGCGATGCAATCCGATCTCATGGGTGCGCACATTCTAGGCATCCGGAATATCCTCTGTCTGACCGGGGACTATCCCACCGTAGGCGACCATAAAGAAGCGAAGCCGGTGTACGACCTGGATTCTGTTCAAGTCATGCAGTTGGTGACGGGCTTGAATAACGGGAAGGACTATGCGGGGAATAAGCTCGACGGGTCCACCGCCTTTACGATCGGCGGCGCCGTGACTCCTGAAGCCGATCCGCTCGGCCCGATGTTGGTGAAGTTCGAGGTCAAGGTGCGGGCGGGCGCGGAGTTCTTTCAGACCCAGGCGATTTATCAGCCTGAGCAGTTCAAGACTTTCATGCAGGCAGTGCGTCCGTTCAAGGTGAAGGTGCTCGCCGGAATCCTGTTGCTGCGCAGCGCGAAGATGGCGGAATTCATGAACGCCAACATTCCCGGCGTCTGTGTGCCGCAGGGTATGATCGACGAAATGCGCGCTGCGGGGGACAAGCGGGCACTCGATGCAGGCGTGGAGATTGCCGTCCGCACCATCAAGGCCGTGCGTCCCTACTGCGACGGCGTGCACATCATGGCGATCAAGTCGACGGAACGGCTGCCGGAAATTCTCACGAAAGCAGAGCTCGGGTGATGACCGTCCCGGACTTGCAGAAGTGCAAGCGTGACAGGCGGAAGATCACGGTCGTCACCGCGTACGATGCGCTGTTTGCGCGTATCGTCGAAGAGGCGGGGATCGACGTGATTCTGGTGGGCGATTCGCTGGGCGTGGTGGTACAGGGTAAATCGAATACCCTCTCAGTCACGATGGAGGAGATGCTGTACCATACCAAGCTGGTGGCCGGAGCGGTTCAGCGGTCTGTGGTCATCGGCGATATGCCGTTCCTGTCCTACCAGGTCAGCCAGGAAGATGCGCTTCGAAACGCCGGTCGGTTCATTCAGGCCGGAGCCCATGCCGTGAAGCTGGAAGGAGGGGCTGCGGTTGCGGACCGTGTCTCGGCGATTGTGAAGGTCGGCATCCCTGTGATGGGGCATCTCGGTATGACGCCGCAATCTGTCCATCAATACGGTGGGTATAAGGTGCAGGGGAAGGGCAAGGACCGGGCGCAGCAATTGCTCGAAGACGCCCAGGCGTTGGAAGCCGCCGGGGCTGTGGGGATCGTGCTGGAAGCGATTCCCGCGGGGGTGGCGAAGACCGTGACGGAGGCGCTCTCGATTCCGACGATCGGCATCGGGGCCGGCCCGCATTGTGACGGTCAGGTGCTGGTGCTGTATGACCTGCTGGGCCTCTTCGATGAGTTTGTGCCGAAGTTCGTAAAACCCTACGCGCATCTCAAGGTCGATGCTCTGCAGGCTCTCCGCCGATACAAGGATGAGGTTGAGCAGGGCACCTTCCCATCCGATTCTGAAAGTTATCACTAGCCGGCTGCCGTCCCGAGTAGGAACCATGGATGCTCACGGGGCCTTGCTCACCGATAACCCCTCGCCACAGCTTCCCAATCGAATACGCACGCTTGGCCGGCTGTTGTTCCCCATCCACAATGTGGCGTCATCGGCGACTGTGACGGTATCAAGCCCCATATAGTGAACGGGACTGTTCTGCAGGCGCAGAAGCCCGCTACGGGCAAGATTGTGCGCGGCTATTTCATTGCCGAGCGCGCGTTTGAGATGGGCGGCGGCGAACTGAATGAGGGCTTGGAAGAAGTTGCCCGCCGTCGTCTTGCGTCCGCACGCGTGCCATAAACCCTCGAACACTTCGTGCGCTTCCCACCAATAGAAAAAGTTGTAGAGATCGATCGCATACAGATAGTCCTCCGAGTTCGACCATTGGTGGTGTTCAAACGGGCGCGGGCACGGGCGCGGCTCCGGCTCTGCGAAGGAATGCCCCAGTAGATCGCGGCGTGGATGCGGGGTCAGGCCCGGGAGGAATCGGTAGGTAGGCAGCGCCGTGCTACTGTAGCGGGGCCACTCGACCGTGACCGGCGGCTCACTTGCCACCACGCGTCTCCTCGCAACGCACTTGGAAGACCTTCCGGTCCTCCAGTCGCACCGCGGTGAGCTGTCGCCCGTATACGCAGCCGCTGTCCAGTCCGAGCAGGTTCGGTGTGAGATGAAGACCCATCGCCGCCCAATGCCCGAACACAATCGTGGCGGTCGCACTTCGTCGGTTTGGGACATCGAACCAGGGGTGAAATCCATGGGGGGTGAGTTTCGGCGGGCCGGAGAAGGTTGAGTCCATGATACCGTCGTCGGAGCAGGTTCGTAGCCGGGTCAACACCTTGGTGACGGTGGCAAGTCGCACTGGGCCTTTCAGATCGGGCGACCATTGCAAATGGCCGCTGGGGTGGAGGGCGCGGAGCGTGGCGTTGAACTGTTCTCCCCGCAGTGCCGTTTCGGCCTCCATGGCCAATCGCTGGGCCTCCTCAAGTGTCCAGTGCGGCAAAAGTCCGGCATGGACTAGGACATAGGACCCCTCCCGATAGAGCAACGGTTGCTGTCTGAGCCAGGTCGTGAGTTCGTCGCAGTCCGGGGCGTCCAGGACTTGGGTCAGCGTATCGTCGCGCCGAAGGGTCGCCAGGCCGGCCGCAACGGCAAGCAGGAACAGGTCGTGATTGCCGAGTACGGTGACCGCTGCCGGTCCGAGCCCACGAATATAACGCAGAACGGCGAGGGAATCCGGCCCGCGATTGACGAGATCCCCTACGAACCAGAGACGATCCTGCGCCGGATGGAATCCAATCGTCTGTGTGAGGTGTCTGAGCGAGGCAAAGCAGCCTTGCACATCGCCGATTGCATAGGTAGACATGGGTGCGTGCAGACTAGCGCGGACGACGTCCATTCGCAAGTCGCGAGAGCCGGTCGAACGGTTGGTTGATCGGGCGGCGCGCTGTTGCAGTTCCGAGGTGATCGCGATGCAGGCGAACTGATGGGCTTCGATGAGTTGCGACAGAACGTGAGCGGCCTCGTCGATCCGAGCAAGCCGTCCAAGTGTCTCCAATTCTTTGCCGTGGGCGGCGGTGGCCAGGACGCCGAGCTGGGCGCTGCTGGACTTCAAGCGGTGGGCGGCCTGGGAAAGAACGACAGAATCGTCTGATGGCACGGCGGAACGAATCTGCTCCACCAGCAGGCGGGAATCGTCCACGTGCCAGCACGCGGGCTACAGGCAATCAGCTGCTGATCGATGTACGGATCGACCCCGAAACCGCGCAGATTGTTCTGTCCGCCCAAGGCGCTCTGTTTATAAAATGGAACATCTGCACCGATGGTGGCTTGCAGGTCGCCACGAATCACCAGAATCGCCCGCTTGGATTCACTCGCAAACATCTTGTTCACTTCAAGCCGGTCCTTCGAATATAGCGGCTCAGCGCCTCTTTTGACGGTGATCTCATGGCCGTCGTTCTTGCTGGTACTGACAGCAGGGATGGGGAAATATTTGATATCCGCCTGCGCCTGGTTCGGCAGCTTCAGAGCGACGTCGCCCATAGCACGATGATCACGCAGGCCGTGGGGATTCGCGCAAATGTGTTCATGGCTCGTAGGCGCGAGGGCGTCACGGTTGTCGGAGTTATCCGCGGCTGAGAAAGTAGAGTTCCCAATCGTCTCGCAGACTACTGTGAGAACCACGCCGGGTCAACGAGGAACCGGGCCTTGATGAGGCTCATTGGGTGCCGGCATGTTCAATCTCGATACATTGGAATGTCGGTTGACCCTTTGACTTTGATCGCTCGACTTGAGATCAGTACGATGGAGTGGCTAGTTCCTGGTTCATCGAGGAGAGTAACCATTCCTATTGGGAGAGAACTACGGACTATGGTCGTTCGTGAGATGTCTTGGCCTCGGGAGGTGACGCGATGAGTGGATCCCCTGCGAATGGGCAGCCGTTGCTGACGCATCTGACGTTGACACCCAAAACCTACGAGATTGATTTCAGCGGCGTGCTCAGCAATCTGGTGCATGTGAAGTGGCTGGAGGATTTGCGGCTGGCCATGTTGAGTCAATACCTGCCGCTGCCGGCTCTCATGCAGCAGGATACGGTTCCGATGATCGCGAGAACCGAGATTCAGTATAAGAGCCCGATTCGGCTGTTTGATGTTGTGTCGGGCACCGCGTGGTTGAAGAGTTTAGGCCGGACGAGCTGGGAGTTGTCGGCTACGTTCGTCATCGTGGGGCACAATCGGATCGCGGCAGAGGCGACTCAGCACGGCCTCTTCATCAACATGAAGACCCACCGGCCCGTGCGTGTTCCAGATGCACTGACCAGGCTGTTTCAACAGACGGTTGGGATTGTTTCCGATTGATCTCGGGCAATTGGGAAAGATGACCTTTTCGCATGCCATGATGGCCGGCCACGACCTGTTGATCGGTCGGACGAATCAGACGTCGCGCATGGTCGTGGGAGAGCGCATCCATCCGGTGCCCATCCCCTCCGCGTGGCACCATCGAGTGGGCAGCTATGAGATTATCGACCTCGGTGAAGAAGAGGCATTGCTCGACCGTCTGCGATTGTCGATTCAGGATGGATTCCTGGTGCTGACCGGCCGCTTCACCAAACCCACGCCGTTTGAGTTCATCCATGCCTTGGAACCGCTCTCCGACACGGAAGCCATTGTGATGGGCCTGGGCTTGGGCGGCGGTGAAACGTTTGACGTCCTCCAGGAAGCAGGAGAAGAGGGGTATCGCTATTCCGGGTATCGGCTGAAGCGAACATCAACCGAATAAACCTCTCCGAGGGGTCTCAGAGATTGCGTGAAGTCAACGGCTGATCCCCGCCGCGTGATCGCGGGAGATCTGTCTCATAGCTCAAGTGAGACGCGACATTACTGTTTCGGCTGGATCGATGGCGGAGTCCTGACTGTTCGATTTACGTTTCGCCATGATGTCATTCGGATTTTCGGCGCCGGCTATTGGCGGAAAGGCAGGAGAGTCTATGAGCGAGAAAATCAAGTATACCGACGAACCTCTCGGAGACCTCAGGGTCGTTCCTGACGTCCTTCCTCGCCCAGAGGAACTCATCTTTCGAGACGAAGGCGTCAAGGTCACCATCGCGTTGAGCAAGAGAAGCGTCGAGTTCTTCAAGAGTGAGGCGCGAAAACATCACACGCAGTACCAGCGAATGATCCGCGGCTTCTCGATGCCTATACGGAGCATCATGTGCGAGCTCTCACTTCACGCTCAACTCGGACGTGCCGGTTAGCTGTGCGTGAGGCCGCACAAACGCGCCCGTCGGCAGCTGACATGCACGATGCTGTACCTTTTACCCTGCGGCGCCTCGGCATCGTCTCTGGCGCAGCCGTTGCGGTCCTTTGCCTCGCCTACGTCTGCGTCCTAGCGGTTGGTCTCCTTACGCTCCCATCGCCGGTTCACCAGATCCAGCAACCATGGTTCTTTCTGATGGAGTTGCTGATTCTTGGTATCGCTCCAGCTCTTGTGGTTCTGTCTATTGCGCTTCATGCTTGGGCGGTGCCGGACCGTAAGGCATTCGCCTTGGCCGGGGTGGTTTTCATCAGCATGTCCGCCACCGTTACGTGCGTCGTTCACTTTGCCACCCTGACCCTGAGCACACACCCCACATTCGCAAGGGAGTCGTGGGCTCCCTTGGTCTTCTCCTTCTCTTGGCCGTCTGTCGCATATGCGTTGGATATTCTCGCCTGGGACATCTTCTTTGCCCTGGGAGCGCTGTTCCTCGCTATCGCCATGTCTGGTGCTGGGTCCGCGCGCGTGGCTCGTGCCCTCATGTTCACGAGTGCCATGCTTGCGTTCGTGGGGGTTGTCGGTGTGCCTATCGAAAACATGCAGGTTCGAACTATTGGTATCATTGGCTATGCTGTTCTCTTTCCTGTCGCTGCGGGAGTGCTGGCCAAGCTATTCCATCAAGCCAATGCCAAGAGAGCGGCCTAACACTGCGCTCAACACGGACGCGCCACCAGCCGCGCGCCGGTTCGCGGTGCGTGAGGCCGTGTAGCGGAATTGAACAGCATGCGTAAATGCGTGGCTCTGCTTGGCGAATACACTCCAACATATCCACCTCACGCTTCAACTGAAGCCGCGATAGAGCATTCTCGAACATTTCTGCAGGCGGATATCTCAGCGGACTGGATTTCAACGGCAGCGGTCGAGCCAAACCTGTTTGAGCAGTACGCCGGCCTCTGGGTTGTGCCGGGAAGCCCATACAAGAACATGGAGAACACGCTCTGGGCGATTCGTTACGCGAGGGAACACAATATCCCGTGTTTTGGCACTTGTGGCGGATTCCAGCATATCGTTCTCGAATACGCACGCAACGTCCTGGGGTTCAAGGACGCGCACCATGCCGAGTACAATCCATACGCCTCAAAGCTCTTTATTTCGCCATTGGCTTGTTCGCTCGCTGGACGCGAGATGTGGCTGCGTTTTGTGTCAGGGTCTCAGGTTGCGGCAATATACGGGAGTGTATCCGCAACGGAACACTACTTCTGCAATTTCGGCGTGAGTCCGGACTGCATTCATGAGTTGAAGCGAGGACCACTGAACATCTCCGGGTCAGATAGTGAGGGCGAAGTCCGTGTCATTGAGTATCCCGGCCACGCGTTTTTCATTGGGACGCTCTTCGTGCCACAGACACGCTCCACACCTGAGAGGCCACATCCATTGGTGACGGCTTTTTTTAAGGCGATCGTTGGCGGCACAGTCTAATATGTCGCTCAAGCGGGATGGGCGTTGTCGCCCCCGCTGCTTGGCTGTATGTTGGTCTTGCTGATCGACTGAAGTGATGTTTACCCTGGATCACATCGTGCCCTGGGGCCGGTCGTTCGACGAATATCGACGGATGTTCGGGCTCACCGATGCCGACCTCGCGCGCACCATCGTCGGCTGCGGCGATGGTCCTGCATCATTCAACGCTGAGGCGACGGCTCGTGGTACTCGGGTCGTCTCGTGCGATCCGATCTACCGGTGGGGGCCGATGCAGATCCGGGAGCGGATTGCTGCTACCTCCGAGACGATCCTGGCGCAGACGCGGAAGAACGCCGCGGAGTTCGTCTGGGGTGACGAGATCGGGTCCGTCGAGAAGTTGGGACAAATCCGCAGGCAGGCGATGGACGCGTTCTTGGAGGACTTTGAAGCAGGCAAGGCTGCCGGACGCTATGTTGAGGCCGAACTCCCGACGCTCCCATTCCCAGATGGGGCGTTCGACTTGGCGGTCTGCTCCCACTTGCTGTTTCTGTACACCGGTCAGCTCGGCGAGGCGTTCCATCGTGCGGCCATTCGAGAGATGTGCCGCGTCGCCTCAGAAGTTCGAATCTTTCCGTTACTGACATTGGGTGGACAGCGGTCTCCGTATGTCGAAACCGGCGTTGCCGAGTTCTGCGGCGCAGGCTTCGCGGTTACGCTTGAGCGAGTGTCGTACGAGTTTCAGCGGGGCGGCAACCAGATGTTGCGGATTCGCCGCGCTGAACTGACGGATGGCTGACACGCGGATGGAGGCCGCTGTGCCATTGGCCCGTGCAATCATGTCGCTGAGGTGCGTGGCTCTTTTGCAACATTAGATCACGCCAGTAAAAGATTAGGGGAGCGATGAAAGCCGCATTCGTCGTTTTCGATCGCATGACCTCGCTGGATTTCATCGGGTTGTACGATCCCGTCACGCGTCTCAAGTCCATGAAGATCATGGATGATTTCACGTGGCGCATCTGCTCAATGACCCATAACGTCGTCGATGATCGAGGGCTCCGGATCGTGGCGGATACCGTCGCACAGCCGCTCGATGCGTTTGACCTGCTGTTTGTACCAGGCGGGATTGGGACGAGAACTCTCCAACATGACCCTGCCTTCATCGACTGGCTGAAGACCGGGCACTCGGTGCGGTTGAAGGTGTCGGTCTGCACCGGGGCCCTCCTTCTTGGGGCGGCGGGTTTTCTTCGGGGCCGTCGCGCGACCACCCACCCGAACGCCTATGCGGAGCTCCAGGGATACTGTGGGGTGGTCGTTCGAGAGCGAGTCGTCGATGACGGGGATCTCGTTACGGCGGGTGGGGTCTCGTCCGCGATTGACGTGGGTCTCCACCTTGTGCAGAAACTTGCGGGTGCGGAGGCCCGCTCGCGGATCGCCGCCCAAATGGACTATCCGTACCGATGGAAGGCATAGCTACCACGTAGTCTCACTGCGACCTCGATACAGGGTTTGCTGTTGTGCTTGCGCAGGTAGCGTACGAGTTTCAGCGGGGCGGCAACCAGATGTTGCGGATTCGCCGCGCTGAACTGACGGATGGCTGACACGCGGATGGAGGCCGCTGTGCCATTGGCCCGTGTGACTAGAGGGCGGCGGCACAACCTTCAATGGCCCCCACGCTTTCCGGCAAACTGCTGGGCCGTTCGCCTACTTCTTACGCAACACGCCGCAAGTTTTCAGGAGAAAATGACGCAGATATCTGTTCACAACGAGTGGTCTTGCCTGGAAGAAGTTGTGCTCGGCATCGCGCCCGAGTTGTATTTTCCAGCAAGGCACCCCATTGAACTGGAACCCGTACACCCATGGTGGCGACGGGCTTCGGCAGCCATGCTCTCTACGCTTGCCAAGGGCCGTCGTGTCCCTGCATGGATTACCCAGAAGTATGTTGCCGAACTGGAATCGTTACGAAAGATTCTTCTTGAGCATGGGTGCACCGTGCATCGCCCGGTTCCCATCACGCCATTGGCCGAAGAGCCGCCGGGGCTTGGTCAAATGTTTGCCCGTGACCCGATTATGGCGGTCGGCGACACGCTGATTGTCGGGCAGCTCCAAATCGGAATGCGCCGCAAAGAGCGTCGCGGACTCGACGCGCTATTGAGCGCCTTGACCGGCAACCACACGCGCGTCGTTGCTGTTTCCTCCGACGACATCTTTCTTGAAGGGGGCGATGTGATCGTAGATTTGCCGTACCTTTACGTGGGCGTGGGCAAGTACGGTAGCAACTTGAAGGGCGTGGAGTGGTTACAACGCCAATTGGGAGCGGCAGTCACGGTCGTACCCGTACCGCTGGCTGTTTCAGGGATTCTCCATCTGGATTGTTGCCTGACGCTGATTGGCCCTCGACTGGGAATCCTTCATCGCGAGTCGCTGGCAAACCCGTTGCCGCCGCCTCTTGATACGTATGAATTCATCGAAGTTGATGCACGCACTCGCCAAGAACTGGGAACGAATGTCTTGGCTCTAGATGCCAGGACCATCATCGTTCAGTCACGACACGTTCACTTACAGCAGAGTTTACGGGAACGGGGATTCCGAGTTCTTCCTCTTAACTTCAGTTGGCACGCGCGGCTGGATGGCGCATTCAGGTGTGCAACCGCTCCCATTCGTCGAAGCGGGGTGAGCGGGCGCACACGCTTGTGCAGGTAACCGTGCTCCGCTTCGTGTCACCCGAACCAGTGGCTGCACCGCGCCTGCCGGTGAGCCGCGGGGCCGTTGGGCGCAAGCACGGGAAAGGAGAAACGCCATGTTCAACGAAACCGATATCGAGAAGTTCAAGGCGCGAGTGCGCGGCGAACTGATCCAACGAGGCGACCCAAGGTACGAGGAGGCGCGAAAGGTCTTCAACGGGATGATCGACAAGCGACCCGCCCTGATCGTGCGGTGCGCGGGCGTCGCGGATGTAATCGCGGCCGTCAATTTCGCTCGTGAGACTCATCTGTTGACGGCGATTCGCGGTGGTGGCCACGGTGTGGTGGGCAACGCCGTGTGCGACGAGGGTCTTGTGATTGATCTGTCCGCGATGAGGAGTGTTCACGTCGATCCTAAGAATCAGACGGCTCGAGCCGAAGGCGGAGCCACCTGGGGCGACTTTGATCACGAGACCCAAGCGTTTGGCCTGGCCACCACCGGGGGCATTGTCCCCACCACCGGCATCGCGGGCCTCACCTTGGGCGGCGGCATCGGCTATCTCAACCGAAAGTGTGGTCTGACTTGCGACAACTTGTTATCTGCAGATGTTGTGACCGCCGACGGACGATTGCTGCGGGCGAGCGCCGAGGAACACGAGGACCTCTTCTGGGGTTTGCGCGGCGGGGGTGGCAACTTTGGCGTGGTCACCTCTTTCCAGTACCGTCTTCACTTGGTGGGACCCGTGCTGGGAGGTGAAATTGTCTATCCCTTGGACCAGGCAAAGAAGGTGCTGCGTTTCTACCGAGACTGGTCCACGGCAGCTCCGGACGAGGTTCGGGCAGATGCAACGCTGCTCTCAGGACCCGAGGGCCCGGCACTGGACGTCATCGTTTGCTACAGCGGGGCGCTCGAAGAGGGCGAGAGAGTGTTGCGGCCCCTGCGGTCGTGCGGGTCTCCCATGGTTGACACTGTCGCCCCGGTTCCGTACGCGACGGTCCAAAACCTCCTCACCGAGGTATTCCAGCCCGGTCGGCTGCACTACTGGAAGGCCGGGGTCGTCCATGCGCTCAGCGATGACGCCATCGAAGCGATCGTGGACTTCTTTACAGGCGCTGTTCCCGGGTTTTTCGCCGCAATCGCGATTGAGCACTTGGGCGGGGCCGTCGGTCGCGTTGGCCCACAGGACACCGCGTTCAGTCACCGCGACGCACAACACAGCCTCCTTGTGCTGCGGATGTGGCAGGATCCTGCCGAATCCGAAGCCAATATTGACTGGGCACGCCGGTGCTACCGGACCGCAGAGCCGTTCTTGAAAGGTGGGGTGTACGTCAACTATCTGGGTGACGAGGGCGAATCCAGGGTCATGGCTGCCTACGGTGCCAATTATGAGCGGCTCGCGGCGATCAAGCAAAAGTATGACCCAACGAATTTCTTCCGCCTTAACCAGAACGTCAAACCGGCTTGAAACAGATGGCACGCCGAACAAGGCGCTGCACCGGACGGCTTTTCCGCTGCGCTCCAAAGCCGCCGGTGAGCTATGGCGTTAGGCGGACACGAAACCCCGAGGATTCAGAATAAGCCGCGAGGCAGCGAATGGGAGAACCGAGTATGACAAGCAGCAGATTCCCGGGCCAGGGGCCAGGTAATCTAGTAGAGCGCACACTGCATCGTGTCTTCCCGTGCGTCGGAATCGGTTTGATGTTCGTCCTGCTTGGGGCTTGGGCAGACGAAGCGAGAGGTCAGGTCCAGCAACATGCCGGCCACCGCTTGGGCACGGTTGACTTGCCCATCAGCTGCTCAAAACAAGCTCAAGTGGAGTTCAATCGAGCGATCGCCCTCCTGCATCACATGACGTATCCACAAGCACGGGAGGCATTCGACCGAGTAGCGGCGACCGATCCCCAGTGTGCGATGGCGCACTGGGGGATCGCGATGACCCTCTTCCAGCCCCTCTGGCCCACTCGGCCCGGGCGCGCCGAGCTACGGCGCGGATGGGAGGCGGTGCAGACGGCGAGGACCCTCGGGGCGCCGACGGAGCGCGAGCGCCTGCTTGTCGATGCCGCGGCGGAATTTTTCCGCGAACCGGAGTCGCAGGGCTACTGGCCGCGCATTCGCCGCTGGGAGCAGGCGATGCAACGGGCGTATGTCGCCTTCCCGCAGGACCCGGAAGTGGCCGCCTTCTACGCCCTCGCCCATCTGGCCATCGCACCCGCCGACCAGATCTCGCGCGCCCACTCGGATCGCGCCGCCACGATCCTGCTCGACGTGTACGAGCGCAACCCGGACCACCCGGGGGCGATGCACTATCTCGTGCACGCGAACGACACGCCGGGCCGCGAGAGCGAATTGCTGGAGATCATCCGGAAGTACGAGACGACCGCTCCGCGCAACCCCCACGCGCTCCACATGCCGACCCACATCTACACGCGGCTGGGCGACTGGGATGCGGTGATCCGCGGGAACCTACGCGCCGCGGAGGCAGCGCTCGAGCATCCCGCGGGCGAGAGCGGGCAATTCGTGTGGGACGAATTTCCCCACGCGATCGAATACCTGATTTACGCCGACATCCAAAAGGGCGCCGATGACGAAGCCGCGGCGCAGTTGAGGCGCCTGTACGCAACGGCCCGACTGCAACCCACGTTCAAGACAGCCTTTCACCTGGCGTCTACGCGAGCGCGGTACGCCCTCGAACGGCGCGCCTGGCCGGAGGCGATGTCGCTGGTCCCGCGCGACCCGCCGACGCTCGCATGGGACCGGTTCCCGTGGCCCGAGGCCGTGATATGGTTTGCCCGGGGCCTCGGGGCCGCTCGCGAAGGCAGAGTCGAGGAGGCTCGGCGGGCGAGGCAGCGTCTGGAGGAGCTCGAGGCCGCCGCCAGCAACGCGGGCGAAGAGCTCTTCGCCCGCAACATCCGCATCCTTCGCCTCGGGTTGGACGCGTGGCTTGCTCAGGTCGCGCGCGACGCGGAAACCAGCGTGACGCTGATGCGCCAGGCGGTAGACCTGGAGGCGGCGACGCCGAAGCACGCGGTAACTCCCGGGCCCACTCTCCCAAGCCACGAACTCCTGGGCGACCTTCTCATGGAGCAGGGGAAGCCGGCAGAGGCGCTCGCGGCGTACGAGCGTTCGCTGGCTCTCTATCCGCGGCGCTTCAATAGCCTGCTGGGCGCAGCCCGAGCTGCACGTGCGACCGGTGACGAATCCCGGGCCCGGACCTTCTACCGCGAGCTGTTGGCAGTTGCTGGCGGGGGAACGAGGAAGCCCGCCCTGCAGGAGGCGCAGGACTATGTAGGCCGGCGGCGGTGAGCCGCACGCTCGAGCGGCTGCTCCAGCCCGTGCCGCCCAACAACGGCATGCAGCGGACGGCGTTGGACGACACAAGGGAGGTGACGATGATTACTCCGCAACTGCAGGAACAGATCGCTGCGGCGCGGGCATATGAGGATCTTTTCGTGCCCGCCCTTTTTCGGCAATGGGCCCCGCTTCTCGCCAAGGTCGCCTATGTGGTGCCGGGAAAGCGCGTGCTAGATGTCGCCTGTGGCACCGGAATCCTTGCTCGCGAATTGGCGGCACAGGTCGGCACCTCCGGAACTGTAGCTGGATTGGACCTCATGCCCGGAATGGTGGAAGTAGCAAAGCAAATCGCGCCGAATATCGAGTGGAAGCAGGGAACCGCAGAGGAGTTGCCGTTCCCGGATCAATCCTTCGATGTCGTTGTGAGCCAGTTCGGGCTGATGTTTTTCCCCGATCGCACGAAATCACTCCGAGAAATGCTTCGTGTCCTGAGCCCCAGGGGTCACTTGGCCGTGGCGGTCTGGGATTCCCTGGACAATATCCCTGCAATCGCCGCTGAGGTTGTTCTTTTGGAGCGGGTAGCAGGGCGAGCAGCAGCGGATGCGCTTCGCGCGCCATTCGTGCTTGGAAACAAAGCTGATCTGGAGCGGTTAGGTCGTGATGCTGGGATTTCGGCGCCCACGGTGAACACGCACACCGGAACGGCGCGCTTTCCCAGCATTCGGTCTCTGGTCGAGGCCGACTTACGTGGCTGGCTTCCGGTCATGGGCGTGATGCTCGAGGAGGAAACCATCCAAAGAGTTCTGGGGGAAGCTGATCGGGAGCTGCGTGCCTATGTGGATGGAAGCGGCCGAACTGTGTTTCAGATATCAGCGCACGTGTTAAGCGGATCTCGGTCGTAAACGGTGGACACGCGAGTGTCGTCCAACAACGGGTTCCAGCAGACGGTTCTCGCGCTGCGCGCTCGCCCCGCTGCTGCACAACCGCCGGTTGCTCCGCGCCTGCCGGTGCGTCGCGCAGACCGTTGCGTGGATAGATGACAGGAGCCTATAGAAGATGATGCATACGATACTGGGCGCCAATGGCATCATTGCTCGGGAGCTTTCGCGAGCACTGGCCGCATATACGTCAGACATCCGGCAGGTGAGTCGGAATCCTCGGAAGGTAAACCCGACCGACGAGACATTGGTTGCCGATCTCTTGGACGGTCGGGCAACCGTCAATGCAGTGGCCGGTAGCGAAGTGGTCTATCTGGTAGCAGGTTTGAAATACAACACGTCTGTCTGGCAAGACCAATGGCCTCGTGTGATGCGCCATGTCATCGATGCCTGCAAGC